>NZ_JABLTE010000063.1 GCF_013315795.1 Nocardia barduliensis | reverse complement strand
AGACCCGCGACTGTCCAGCAGCGCTGCTCGCGTTCTCGGCACCAACGGCACCCCCGTTCGAGGACGCCGCCAACACCTCCGGGGCCTGCGGCGCCCCCGCCCCCACCGGGGAATGCACCCCCGAACCACTCACCACCGCACCAGCAACAACCAAGGCCGAGACCGTTATCGGAGCAGATACACGCATTCGGCCACACCCAATCCTCGACGTCGTCCGCGTCTCGGCGCGGATGAACCGCACAGGACAACGGAGTCCTTCTTGCCTGGCCGCGTCCACGACCAAGGCCCGCTCCGCACAGCGGGGCGAACCGTCAATAACAAACAGTACCCAAGACCACGTACATCACGGGTGATATCGTGGAAATTGGCAGTAACTTAGCGCCCTGCGGACCGGCTCTCAATCCAGAGTACCGGCCCGCCCCACCGCACGCCCGTGTCCGTTTCCGCCCCTACCGCCACCGGCCACCGCTCGCGAAGACGTTGGCGCACCGCGCATGCCGGCCGAAGTGGCATCATCCGAGCTACTTCCCAGCGAAGCAGAGCGGGACCGACGACGCCAGAACCACGCCTCGTCGCGCGGACGCACTTTCGGACGCTGGGCGGTGCCTAACTCCCCCCGTCCACGCCCTCGGGCGACTCTCCGGCAAGCGGTCCGGCGAGGTTGGCGGTCAGCATCCGCACGGCGGCCACACGCAGATCCGGACGGGGACGGCGAGACGTCAACTCCGCCAGGCAGATCTCGCCGACCATCGCGACCTTCATCCGCGAGGCGGCATCGGGATCGGGCCACCCGGCCGCAACCATGTCCGGCCGCCCCACCGCGATGAACATCTCGTGGCGGCGGCGGATCTCCTCGCGCAGGTCCGGATCGGTGCGCGCCTGGACCATGAATGCCTCGGTGCCGCGGGCGTCGAGACAGGCGTCCAGGAACGCGTCGAGGCTGGGGGCGATCCGTTCCACGCCCGGCGGGATGCCGGCCAGCGCCGTGGCCACCGACTGCGACAGCGCGTCGAAGAAGCGGCGGTGCAGCGCGATGACGTAGCTGCGGCGGTTGACGAAGTGGTGATAGAAGGTGCCCTTGGCCATCCCGGCTTCCTCGACCACCGCGTTGATCGAAAGCCGGTGCAGCCCCTCGCGTTCCGCCACCACGGTGCCCGCGATGAGCAGTGCCGTGCGACCGGGGTCGGCAATGACTGTCATGCTTTCGAATTCTCCCCACTCTTTCTGGAAAGCCTAGTGCCGGGCACCGGCCGCACCTACGCTGTGACCGATCGGTCGGTCGTAGCCTAGCCGGGTTCCGGATGGACCGGCGGGGTCATCGAGGACCGATCTGATTCCGGGCGTCCCTGGGGGTTCGAAATGTCCGCTGAGTGTAAATCGGTGAGCGGTGAAGTGGTGCCGCTGGCGTCGAACGCGCACTATTTCGTATCGATCGACGAACTGTTGCCCGCGGATTCACCGCGGTCGAACGGTGAGGATCGCAGGCATATCGCGCGGCTGGCCGAAAGCGATAGCGAATTGCCGCCGATTCTGGTGCACCGCAGCACGATGCGCGTCATCGACGGAATGCACCGATTGCGCGCCGCGCAATGGCTCGGGCACGAGCGGATCGCCGTCGTGTTCTTCGACGGAACGCAGGCCGAGGCTTTTCTGCGCGGTGTCGAACTGAATACCACGCACGGACTGCCGTTGACGCTGTCGGACCGCAAAGCGGCGGCCGAGCGGATCATCGAGACGATGCCCCAATTGTCCGACCGCGCCATCGCGTCCACCACGGGGCTGTCCGCGCGCACGGTGGCCACTCTGCGTAAACGTTCGAGTGCGGAAGTTCCGCAGTCGAACGTCCGCGTCGGCGCCGACGGCAGGCGCAGGCCGATGGATCGCGCGCAGCGCAGGCGCCGGGTCGCCGAGCTGCTTGCGGCCTCGCCGGATATGCCGCTGCGCGCGCTGGCCGCGGCCGCCGAGGTGTCCATCAGCACGGCGCACGCGATCCGCAAGCGGCTGCGCGAGACGGGATCACCCGAGTGCGACAGTGCCGCGGAGCAGCCCGAGGGCAGCGCGCTGCTGCTCCAGCAGCTCACCCGCGACCCCGCCATGCGGCACAGCCAGCAGGGCCGTGACCTGCTGCGCTGGCTGCACACGCACTCGATGCAACGCGAGGTGTGGACCGCGTTGGTCGCCACGGTTCCGCCGCATTGCATTCCAGCCGTCGCCGAACTCGCCAGCCGCAACGCCAAGGAGTGGCGCGCACTGGCCAGCTACATCGATTCCGGCGCCGTCGAATAGCGCCGAGCCGTCACTTCGCACGGCCCGAGTTCGAGAAAAGGTCACTCATCATGCTCGTCGGTCTCGCACGCCTGGCCACCCGGCGTCCACGAACCATCCTCTACGGTGCGCTGCTCATCGGGATCATTTGCGTCGCGCTGGGCTGGTCGGCGCCCGCCCACCTGAAGTCGGGCGGCTATCTCCCGTCCGACACCGAATCCGCCGAGGTCGCCGCGTTTCTGCACCGCGACTTCCCCGGTGCGGCACCGAATCTCGTGCTGCTGGTCACCGCGCCGGACGGACTCGACAGTCCGGCGGCGCGCACGGCGGGCGAGCGCCTGACCGCGGATCTGCGCGGGCGCGGTGAGATCGACGCGGTCCAGTCCTACTGGGAACTCGCGCCGGATCTGCGGCAGGCCCTGCGCGGGAACGACGGCCGCAGCGGCCTGGTTCTGGCGCATGTCGCCGGTGACGACACCGACGCGCCGAAGCGGGCGGGCGCGATCGCCGAACAGGTCAGCGGTGACTTCGACGGTGTCACCGTGCGGGCGGGCGGCCAGGCGGCGGCCGTCGACGAAATGAGCCGCCGTATCGTCATCGACCTGTTGGTCACCGAGGCGATCGCGGTGCCGCTGACCGGGCTGGCCCTGATCCTGGTCTTCGGCAGTGTGACGGCCGCGCTGATCCCGCTGGCCGTCGGCGTTTTCAACATCTTCGCGACGCTGCCCATCCTGCGGTTGCTCGCCGAGGTCGGTGACGTATCGATCTTCGCGCTGAACATGATGAGCGCGCTGGGATTCGCGGTCGCGATCGATTCGAGCCTGTTCATGGTCAGCAGGTTCCGCGAAGAACTCGCCGGGGGCAGCGACACCGCTGCCGCGGTCTCCCGCACCGCGCAGACCGCGGGGCGCACCGTCCTGTTCTCCGGTGTGGTCATCGCGCTGTCGCTGTCGACGCTGCTGGTCTTCCCGCTGTATTTCCTGCGTTCGCTGGCCTACGCCGGACTGGCCGTGCTCGGGGCTGCGGTGTTCACCACGCTGCTGCTGGTGCCCGCGGCGCTCGCCCTGCTCGGCCCTCGGGTGGACGCGCTCGACGTGCGCGTTCCGCTGCGCCGCTGGTTGCGCCGACCGCCACCGCGGCCGGTCGAGGTCACCGAGACGCGGTGGTACCGCACGGTGCGGCTGGTCATGCGCCGCCCGGTGCCTGCGGCGCTGGCCGTGATCGCGCTGCTGCTTGTGCTGGGCTCACCGTTCCTGTCCGTCCGCTTCGGAGCCCCCGACGACCGGGTCATCAGCGGCGGCGCCAGCCACGCGGTGGGTGACGCGTTGCGCACCGGCTTCCGAGAGAACGCCATGGCCGGGGTGCTCGTGGCCATGCCCGGATACCGCGGCGGCGACGCCGAGATCGCCGCCTACGCCGAGCGGTTGTCGCGCATCGAGGGTGTGACCTCGGTGCTGTCGGCGGCGGGCGTCTACATCGGGGGTCTGAAGATCGCCGCCGCGCCACCCGGCATGCGCGACGACGCGGGCACCTACGTGCGCCTCGGCACGCGCCTGGACCCGTACTCCCCTGCCGCGATCGAGCAGCTCGAGGCGGTGCGCGCCGTTCCGGCGCCCGGTCGGGCGCTACTCGGCGGCGCGGCGGCGGAGAGCGTCGACGCGCTGGACGCGCTCGCCGCCAAAGTCCCTCTGGCCGTTGCCGTGATCGTGGTATCGACCCTGGTGGTGCTGTTCTTCTTCACCGGTAGCGTGCTGCTTCCGATCAAAGCGCTACTGCTCAACACGCTTTCGCTGGCCGCGACCTTCGGCGCCATGGTCTGGGTCTTCCAGGAGGGGCACCTGGCGGGCCTGCTCGGCTTCACCCCCACCGGCTACCTCGCGCCGACCATGCCGATTCTGATGTTCTGCATCGCCTTCGGCGTCTCGATGGACTACGAGGTGTTCCTGCTGTCCCGCATTCGGGAGGAGTGGCTCGCCTCCGGCGACAACACGCGCGCCGTGGCCGCCGGCGTCGCCCGCACCGCACGCATCTTCACCGCGGCCGCCGGTCTGATGGCGATCGCTTTCGCGGGCATGGTGACCTCGCAGGTGTCGTTCATCCAGCTGTTCGGCCTCGGCCTGACCCTGGCCGTGCTCACCGATGCGACCTTGATCCGCGGCGTGCTCGCGCCCGCGCTGATGCGGCTGCTCGGGCCGGCCAACTGGTGGGCGCCGCGCCGGCTCGCCCGCCTGCACGAACGTATCGACATTCCCGAGACCAGCGCCGCTCTCGAACCCGTACCCAAGTAGCGCGAGAGGAACGACATGGCGAATTTCCGCACCGGCGTGATGGATTCCGGTGTCTACACCCGGTTCGCACCGGACCTGCAATTTCGCGGCAGCCGCTCGGTGGCGATGGCGGGCGGAGCGGATTCGCTCTGGGTGACCGATCATCTGCCCTCGATCCTGCCCGCCTCGATCTGGACGCCCCGCCACATCGGCATCACCCGGCTCGCGCCGCACGCCGACGGCATCTACGAACCGTGGACCGCGCTGGGCTACCTGGCCGCGCGGAACCGCTTGGCCCGGCTGCGGCTCGGCGTCGGGGTCACCGATGCCGGCCGCCGCAATCCGGCGGTGACCGCACAGGCCGCGGCCACCCTGCACCAGTTGAGCAGGGGCCGGGCCATCCTCGGCATCGGCACCGGCATCCGGGACAACAACGAGCCCTACGGCGTGGACTGGACCGCACCGGTCGGCCGGTTCGAGGAGGCGCTGGCGACCATCAGGGCACTGTGGGATTCCCGTGGTCGCCTCGTGACCAGGGACTCGCCACACTTCCCACTGCGGAACGCGGTCTTCGACGTGCCGCCCTATCGGGGTTCCCGCCCGGAGATCTGGGTGGCTGCGGGCGGGCCGCGCATGCTGCGCGCCGCCGGGCGATACGCCGACGTGTGGTTCCCGGGCTTCGCGCAGCGCCCGCACGAGTACCGCCACCGGCTCGAGCAGGTGCGCGCCGCGGCCTCGGACGCGGGCCGCGACCCCTTGGCGGTCGCGCCCGCCGCCGTGTTCAGCGTGCTCACCGCCGCGCGGCCCGCGCAGGTGGACGCTCTCGTGGCGAGTGTGGGCGCCCGGGCGCTGACCCTGTGCGCGCCCGGAGAGATGTGGACCAGGCACGGCGCGACCCACCCGCTGGGCGCGGACTTCACCGGGCTGCAGGACTACCTGCCGCAGACGCTCGACGAGCGCACCGTGCTGGAGCACATCGAGAAGGTCCCGGCCTCGCTGGTTCGGGAATTCTGTTTGGCGGGCACCCCCGACGAGATCGTCGAGCAGGTCGCGCAATGGCGCGACCACGGTTTGCGCTACGCCGTGCTCATGAATCTCAGCGCGATTCATCCGCGCATCGACCACGGGATGTTCTCGAACGCGCCATTGGTGGCGACTTTACGGAAATTGAAACGGCTTTGACGCAAGGCAATTGACGGCTCGGTGGCGTGCGCCATAGCATGACCATTCGAGCGAAGAAGCTCGTCAGATATTTGTGCTGCTGCGGTCGGGGGGCTTCAGCAATCCCGCATTTCAGGCCAGGAGAAACAATGGTCGACATTGCAATAGTGGGTATCGGCTGCCGTTTTCCAGGCGGCGTATTCGATCCGGAGAGTTACTGGAATTTCCTGCTCGATAAAGGAGACGGGATCGTCGATATCCCGCCGGACCGCTGGAGTATCGAAAAGTACTACGACCCGGATCCGGACGCGCCGGGGCGTATGTACACCCGGCGGGGCGGGTTCCTCACCCAGCCGCTGTGGGACTTCGACGCCGACTTCTTCGGCATCGCCCAGAAGGAGGCCGCCATCCTCGACCCCCAGCAGCGGCTGCTGCTGGAGGTGACCTGGGAGGCGCTCGACGACGCGGGCATGGCGGGCCGGGTCTCCGGCCACCGCGTCGGCGTCTACGTCGGCGGGTTCATCCTCGACAACGTGCTCGGACGCAGCGGCCCGCTGGTGCGCCAGGCGATCACCAACCACACCGCGATGAGCGCCTCGCACACGTTGTTGTCCAACCGCATCTCGTACCTGCTCGACCTGCACGGCCCCAGCCTCACCGTGGACACCGCTTGCTCGTCCTCGCTGGTTGCCACCCATCTCGCGGTGCAGGCCATCGCCAACGGGGAATGCGAGATCGCGCTGGCCGGCGGGGCGAACGCGATGCTGCAACCGGAGACGTTCATCTCCATGTGCAAAGGCCGGTTCCTGTCCTTCGACGGGCGCTGCAAGACCTTCGACGCCGCAGCCGACGGGTACGGCCGGGCCGAGGGCGCGGGCGCGGTGCTGCTCAAGCCGCTGGAGGTGGCCCAGCGCGACGGCGACCGCGTCTACGCCGTCATCCGCGCCACCGGCGTGAACCAGGACGGCCGCACCATCGCCATCCCGGTGCCCAATCCCGTGGCGCAGGAGCAACTCGCGCGCCAGGTGCGCGCCGACGCGGGCGTCGCCGCGCACGAGGTGAGTTACCTGGAGGCGCACGGCACCGGCACCGCGGTCGGCGATCCGATCGAGATGTCGGCGCTGGGCGCGGTGTACGGCGCGGTCGACGGCCGCGGCGAACCGGTGCCGGTCGGCTCGGTGAAGAACAATTTCGGGCACACCGAGGCCGCGGCCGGGATCGCGAGCCTGATCAAGGCCGCGCTCACCCTGCACCACCGCACGGTGGCGCCGCAATTCGAGCTGACCACACCGAATCCGGAGATCGCGTTCGACGAGCTACGACTACGGGTCCCGCTGCACCCTGAGCCGCTGGCGGCGGCGCCGGGCAAGGGCGTGGTCGCGGTCAACGGCTTCGGCTACGGGGGCACCAACGCCCACGCCATCCTCATCGAAGCGCCACCGCGGGCCCCCCGGACCGACGACGAGCGCCCGGTGCCGCGAGTGCTGCCGATCTCCGGGCGCCACGAGACCGCGGTCCGGACGCTGGCGGGCGAACTCGCGCACGCGTTGGACCGGTATCCCGCCGACGCGGTGACCGCGGCCGCCTGGACCAGGCGCGCCCACCACCCCCTGCGGGCCGGTTTCGCCTACGACGACGCCGAGGACCTGCGCACCCAGCTGCGGGCCTTCGCCTCTGGTGAGGGGCGCGCCCCGTCCCGGATCATCGGGGACGGCGCGGTGGAGCCGGTGTTCGTCTTCAGCGGAATGGGGCCGCAGTGGTGGGGGATGGGCCGTGAACTGCTCACCACCGACAGCACCTTCGCCAGGGTCGCCAGGGAGATCGACCGCGAGTTCGTCGCCATCGCGGGCTGGTCGATCCTGGCGGAGATGCTCGCCGACGAGGCCGGTTCCCGGATCGTGCGCACCGCGTTCGCTCAGCCGGCCAACTTCCTGCTGCAGGCCGCGCTGACCGCCGAACTGGCCGAGTACGGCGTATACCCGGCGGTGGTGGTCGGCCACAGCGTCGGCGAGGTCACCGCCGCGTACGTGTCCGGCGCGCTGTCGCTGCGCGACGCGCTCACCGTCAGCTATCACCGCGCCCGGCTGCAGGCGACCACCGCGGGCACCGGCGGCATGCTCGCCCTCGGCATGTCCGAGGACCAGGCGCGCGAGTTGCTCGCCCGCACCGACAGCATCTCGATCGCCGCGGTGAACAGCCCCGGCGCGGTCACCCTCGCGGGCGACAGCGCGGACCTCGAACTGCTGCGCGACACCCTCTCGGCCACCGGCACGTTCGCGCGCAGCCTGCGGGTCGAGGTGCCGTACCACAGCCATCTGATGGACCCGATCCTCGACGACCTGCGCGGCGCCCTGGCCGAACTCGCGCCGCGGGACGCGAAACTCACCACCTACTCCACGGTGACCGCCGCCGAGATCGCGGGCACGGACTGGGACGCGGACTACTGGTGCCGCAACGTGCGGGAGCCGGTCCGCTTCGCCGACGCCATCGGCGCGCTGGTCGACGCCGGGCACCGGGTCTTCCTCGAGGTGGGGCCGCATCCGGTGCTCAGCGGTAACATCCGCGAGCTGCTGATCCATCGCGGGGTGATCGGCGCCGCGGTGAGCACGCTCTCGCGGGATCTGCGCGACCGCAACAACGTGCTGCGCGCCGTCGCGGACCTGTATGTCGCAGGCTCGCTGGACGGTTCGTCCGTGCCGGGACGTCCGGACTCGATCGTGGAGCACCTGGATCTGCCCGCCTACCCGTGGCAGCGCAAACGGGTCTGGCACGACGAGCCGGTCACCCTGCTCGATCGCCTCGGCGCCCCGGACAGCTACGCGCTGCTCGGCGACCCCACCACGGCGGCGAACTCGGAATGGGAGGTGCAGCTGTCGGTTTCGCGGCTGCCCTGGTTGCGCGACCACGTCGTGGCGGGGCATGTCGTGCTGCCCGGCGCGGCTTACCTCGACGCCGCGCTCAGCGCCGCCGTCGAGCGCACCGGGCGCACGAGCGTGGGCCTCGAGTCGGTGGAGTTCGTCGCGCCGCTGGTGATCGACGAGCACGACGTCCCGGTGCTGCGGGTGAGCGTCGAGGAGTCGACCAAACGCTTCCGGATCCACTCCCGCTCGGCTACCGCCGCCACCTGGACGCTCAACGCGCACGGCAGGCTCATCGAAGCCGACTTCACCGCCACCGTGGTCGACCTCGGCGCCCCGGAGCACGCCGCCGCCGTCGCGGGCGCGGACCTGTATCGCGGCTTGGCCACTCGCGGACTGGACTACGGGCCCGCCTTCCAGCGCATCGTCTCGGCCGTCGTCGGCGCGGACGCGGTGGTCGCCTCGCTCGCACCGGTCGAGGAAGCCGCCCCGGCCCGGCACCTGGCCCACCCGGCACTGGTCGACGCCGCGCTGCAGTGCGTCGCCGCCCTGGCCGCGGAATCGGACCCCGACGTGGCCATCGTGCCCGCCGCCATCGCCGGGGTGCGCAGGTTCAGCGCGCTGCCGGAGCGTCCGCGGGTGGTGGTGACCCGGCGCGGCGTGGATCCGCTGCGCGCCGACATCGCGATCGTCGGGGAACACGGCGAGGTGGCCATGCGGCTGCTGGGTGTCGAGTTCCGTCCGGTCAGCGCGGCGGTGGATGTCACCCATCAGCTCGAACGCGTCTTCTATCAGCCCATCTGGGAGAGGGTCGAGGCGCAGGTCGGCGAGCGTCCCGCCGCGGACGAGGTGGTGGTCGCCGTCGCCGTCGGCGCCGACGCGGCCGACCGCGCGGCGGCACTGCTCGGCGATCGTGACGGCGTCACCGTCGTGCTCGACGATCCCGACGACAGCGGCAACGACGAGCGTCTGCGGCTGGCGCTGCGCGCACCGGAGGACGGCCCGATCGCCGAACGGATCCGGGTGATCGGCGTTTTCGGCGAGGCGTTCGACGGGGCGCGCAACGTCTACTGGCTCGCACGCGTGGCGAACGCGGTCGAGCACCTGCTCGCCGACGCACCGCAGGTCCGCGTCCACGGCGTCGTCGTCACCGAGAACGCACTGTGCACGCCCGCCGACAGCGCCGCGCGGGTATCGCACGGCGCGCTGGTCGGTGCGCGGCGCGCCCTGCTCAACGAACAGCCGGCCGTCCGCTGGCGGCTGGTCGACGCCGACGCGCGCGCTGGAACGTCACTCGCCGCGCTCGTCTTCGCCGACGACGTGCTCGACGAGGTCGGCGTGCGCGGCGCCGACCACTGGGCGGTGCGCCTGGAACGGAACTTCGCCCGCCACCTCGCCGAGCGCAACCGTGCCACTCCGCTGCCGGACCCGGACGCCTCGTTCGTGGTGGAGATTCCCAAGTCCCGGTTGCTGTCGGATCTGGCGCTGCGCGAGGCCGATCGGGTGGCGCCCGGCCCCGGCGAGGTCGAGGTCCGGATGGAGACGGCCGGGCTCAACTACAAGGACGCGATGAAGGTCATCGGCGTGCTCACCGAGAAGGAGCTCGCGGGCACCTATTTCGGCACGACGGTCGGCATGGAGGGCTCCGGCGTCGTCGTGCGCGTCGGGTCCGGCGTCACCGACGTAGCGGTCGGCGATCGGATGATGGTGTGCGCCCGCGACATTCTGCGCAGATACGTCACCATGCCCGTCGACGCGGGCGCGACGCTGCCGCACCGGCTGCTGCCCGGTGAGGTCTACGACCCGCTCACCTGCGGGTCCGGCCTGCCGTTCCTGACCGCGGAGTTCGGGCTGCGGACGCTGGCGCGGCTGCGGCCGGAGGAGACCGTGCTCGTGCACGGCGCGGCGGGCGGCATGGGCATGGCCGCGGTGCAGGTCGCGCTGGACATCGGCGCCACGGTGATCGCCACGGCGGGCACGCCGGAGCGGCGTGCGGAGGTGCGCGGGCTCGGTGCGCGGCACGTGCTGAATTCGCGCTCGGCCGACTTCGTCGACCAGATCGCCGAGCTCACCGGCGGACGCGGCGTCGACGTCGTCTACAGTTCGGCCCCCGGTGAGATCCTGCGGCAGAACTTCCGGGTCGCCGCGGAGTTCGGCCGCATCGTCGACATCGGCAAGGCGGACATCTACACCGGCGGGGTCATCGATCTGGGCCCCTTCGACCGCAACCTCACGTTCTTCTCCGTCGACATGGACCGGGCACTGGCCCACGACCCCGAACTGCTGCGCACGCCGATGCGGGCCAGCCACGCGGCGTTGCGCGCGGGCACCTACCGGTACCTGCCGTACACGGCCTACCCGGTGTCGGAGCTGGCCGCGGCTTTCGAATCCGTCGCGCGGTCCGACCAGATCGGCCGGGTCGTGCTCGATCTGCGCGAACACCAGCCGATGGTCCGCCCGAAGCTCGCCGGCCCGCGCATCGACCCGGACGGTTGCTATCTGGTGACCGGTGGCTTCGGCGGCTTCGGCCTGGCCACCGCCCGCTGGCTGGTCGCCGAGGGGGCGCGCAAGCTGGTCCTGGTCGGACGCGGCGGCGCGTCGACTCCCCGGGCACAGGCGCAGGTCGCGGCGTTCACGGCGGCGGGCGTCGAGGTGATCGAGGAACGGGTGGACATCGCCGACTACGCCGCGACGGCCGCCCTCGTCGGCCGCATCCGGTCGGTCGCGCCGCTGCGCGGCATCTTCCACGCGGCGGGCGTGGTGAACAACCTGCCGATCCCACAGATCACGCCCGAATCGCTCGACGAGCTGTTCGCCAAAGTTCTTGGAGCGCAGCACCTGGACCGCGCGGTGGACGCGGCGGGGATCGAGCTGGACATGTTCGTGCTGTACTCCTCGATCAGCGCGCTGGGCTGCATCACACCGCAGATCGGGTATGCCGCCGCCAACGCCGCGCTGGACGCCCTCGCCGCCGACCGGCGCGCCCGCGGCGCCGCCGCGCTCGCGGTGAACTGGGGTTTCATGAGCGGCGGCGGCATGGCCGACAAGTCCGAGGCGCTGGTGGACTACGTGCGGTCGATCGGCTTCCTGCCCATCGACATGGATCGCGCGACCGCGCTGCTGCGGGAGTGCCTGGCCCTGGACACCGCTCAGGTCGCGGTGGCCGATATCGACTGGACGGTGTGGTCGCGGGTGGCGCGCCCGTCCACCGACACCCACCGTTTCCGCGAGTTGCTCGCCGACATCGGGGTCGGCGGCGACGCCGGCGGCACGCTGCGCGCCGAAATCCTCACCCTGCCCACCGAACAGCGCGCCGACTTCGTGGCCCAGCGTCTCGCCGATCAGCTCGCGGTGGTGCTCGGCGTGGACACCGGCACCATCAACATCGACGAGCCGGTCACCGATCTCGGCATGGACTCGCTCATGGCGATGGAATTCGGCGCACGCACCGAGAAGGAACTCGACGTCAAGATCTCCGCGCTCGAACTCAGCAGGGGCCTGTCGCTGCGCGGCATCGGCGCCAAGGTGGTCGGGCAGTTCGCCGAGGCCGCCGACGCGCAGGCCGCGGCATGAAAGGAACCGACATGTCCACCGAGCTGATCGCCTACGCCGATATCGACGCCGTCCTGGGCCACCGGGACGGGCGGTTCTTCGGCGAGGGATACAAGCGGATCACCCACCGCGTCTTCGACATCGCCCTGGACCGCGACGCGCAGGACCGTCCGCGGCTGACGGCGACGGCGGGGGTGGACTATCCCCTGGACTGGTCGCGCAAGAGCACCCGGGTGCTGGTCCCGCACGTGAGCAGTATCGACTGCGCGATCTTCGGCTACCGGCTGCTCGAGGTGATCCTGCGCGAGTGCTACGGGTTGACCGACAGCGAGATCCGCTCGTGCTGGGTGCCTTTCGTCCAGTTCAGCAGCGGGACCATCGCGACGGAGTCGCTGGCGGAGTTCTCCGTCAGCGCCACGGTCGTCGCGGTGGAAGGCAAGACGATCAGCATCACCGGAGCGCTGGGCGGCGGGATGAGCCTGGAGGCCACCGTGGCGCTGCCGGTGACGCCGCCGGCGGGGCGGGCCGAACGACGCATCGTGCGCGAGACCGGGCGCGGATACTTCCACAGCGGGGTCTACACCCGCGCCCAGTACCTGAGCAATGTCGTCGTCTCCGACGGCCACAGCCGCGCCCGCGCCGATTTCGCTCTCGCGGAACCGGATCCGGCGGGGCCCTGGCACGGAGTGGCCGACGCCTACCAACCCTCCGTCACGCTGGTCGACGCGACGGTGATCCTGGCGCAGCTGTCCCAGGTCGTGCTCTACGAGCTGGACAACATCGCCAGGAAGGACAGCGAGACGCTGTGGATGCGCCGGATGACCGCGCGGGCATCCGCTCCCCCGGCGCCGTTCACCGCGGGCAGCGCCACCACGCACATGGTGCGCTCGATGGTCCTCGCCTTCGGCGGCGGCGACTGGCGCATCTCCAGCTGGGCATCGGACTTCGCCGGATGCGAGATCCGCTACGACCTCGCGCATCGACTGCCCGCCTAGCCACGCGCACACCCGAACGCTCAGAAAGGCACCCCCATGTCGGGAACCAACTATCGACGCATCGTCATCTCCGGCACCTACTCGACCGGAAAGACCACCACTTCCACCGCGCTGTCCCTGCTGACCGGCATTCCCCGGGTGGACGCCTCGTCCGCTCGCGAGGTGGTCACCGAGCTCTACCCGGGCATGCGTTTCCAGGATCTGAGCACCACCGAGCTGATGGCGCTCGGCTTCCGCAGACTGGAGCTGCGCATCCAAGCCGAGGCGATCCTCGACGCCCAAGGCGGATTCATAGCCGACGGCTCGGTGCTCAACGAGTGGATCTACGGCACAACGCGGCTGATCACCGGCCCCAACCCGGGATCGAGCCGATGGCACAAAGCCGTCAAGAACACCCTGACACTGCCCGGGCGGCCGTTCTACCGCCGCTACCTCAACGCCTACGGCGACATGGCCCGGCAACGGGCCCGGCAGAACTACGACATCTTCTTCCACCTTCCGGTGGAGGTGCCGATGGACCCAGACGGCCACCGGCCGGTCGACGAGCGATACCGCGCGATCTCCGATCGGCAACTGCTGCATGCGATCAGCGAGCTCGGCCAGCCGGTCGTGACGGTACGCGGCACCCCGGAACAGCGCCTGGAATCCATCGTCTCGATGCTCGACATACCCACCGTGATGGACATCGACGTCGCGGTGAAGGAGGCGATGGAGATC
The DNA here is from genome assembly GCF_013315795.1 of Nocardia barduliensis. GTDB lineage: Bacteria > Actinomycetota > Actinomycetes > Mycobacteriales > Mycobacteriaceae > Nocardia > Nocardia barduliensis. The sequence goes on along the minus strand of NZ_JABLTE010000063.1, from coordinate 34,182 downwards.
GTGCGCTCCAGCCGCGAGCGCGTCCAGGAAACGATCATCGCCCAGCAACAGCCGCCCACCCTCGGCCGCAAGATCAAGTTCGCAACCCGCGTTTAGGAGCACGCCATGACCGTCCTGCTGGACAAGACCAAGCGCTACAACCCGATCGACTCGTGGTTCTACGACAACTTCATCTCCGACGCCGTGCGGGAGATGACCCCGACACTGTTCGACGACATCGTCGCCCAGCTCGACGACCACGCGCAGGTGCTCGATGTCGGTTGCGGCGGTGGGCAACTCGCGGTCGGGCTGGCCACCGTGGGCACGACGCTTCGGCTGACCGGGATCGATCTCTCGCCGCAACAGGTGCGCCGGGCGCGCAAGCGCGGCGCGGCGCTGGGCAGCCGCATCCAGTTCCGCGAGGGATCGGCGATGGACCTGCCGTTCCCTGACGCCGCCTACGACGCGGTGATCAGCTCCGGTTCGATCAAGCACTGGCCGAATCAGCGCAAAGGCCTCGCGGAGATGATCCGGGTGCTGCGGCCCGGTGGCCTGCTGCTGGTGATCGAGGCCGACCGCGGCTGCACCTTCGAGGACGCCCGATCCTTCGTCGACCGCTGGAAGCTGCCGCAGCCGATGGCGCGGGTCTGCCTGCCGTTCTTCCGCACCTATATCGCCGGCTACGGCATCGACTTGGAGGACGGCCGCGAACTGGTCGCCGATCTCCCGGTCACCGACGCGACGGTGCGCCGTATCGAGGGTGAGCCGGGCATCCAGATCACCGCACGTAAACGAGCCGAGTGAGCACCGATCACCCTCATGGACGCCGCGCGCGCTGCGGTTTGCGCGCGGCTTCCGCGGTCACCTGGGCCTGCCGCTCGGCGGGTACGAGGGGGCGGATGTCCTCGCGCGAGCTGATCATCAGCTTCTGCAGAATGGCCGCCACCTGCGCGTCGACGGTCTTGTACGAGCTGCCGCGCCGGGCGGCGATGGCGGTGTTGGTCCAGCCCGCGGCCGCGAGCACGGCCACGTCCTGTTCGGCCGCCGACAGATCCGGCCAGCGCGAGGGGCGGCTGCGCCGGACCGGGTGCGCGAGGGGCAGTCGGTCCAGCGACAGCTCCCCCAGTGCCAGCTGCGCCACCTCGCCGAGTTCCGGGCGCAGCAGCGCGCCCTCTCGCCGCGCCTCCGCGAAGGCGTTCTCGCCCAGCACCGCTCTGGCGGCCGCCGCGGCGATGTCGGTCTCGGTGGCGAACGGGCCGAGGTTGGCGATGTCCACGCCGAGCCGGTCGCGCAGCGTGGCCCCGCCGCCGAGCAGCCGTGCGATGTCGCGCGCCCAACCCGTCACGGCATCGGTGCGCTCCTCGTCCGCGTCGCGGATCAGGCGCGCCAGCGTCCAGGCGCGGATGTGGACCGCCCACACGACGCCCCATTGATCGCGCATCGCGAGCTGCGTCGTCAGCGACATCCGCGTCACGGCCGCCGCCGCACCCGGATCGCCGTGCTTGGTCAGCGCGATCGCCCACACCAGCTCGGCCCACGACGCCGCCCACCGCGCCCCGGAGCGCTCCGCGTGGTCCAGGTGCCGCCGGGCGCTCTCCAGCGCCTGCGCGGGCGTGCCGAGGAAGGCGGCGGCCAGGGCCTCGAACAGCTCGGCCATCGCGGCGGGCCCGTGTTGTCCGTCGCCGGCGAATCGCGCCCGCGCGCGGGCCAAGACGTCGATCGCGCGCACGTCGCGGTAGACCAGCATCAACTCGGCGCCCCTGGCGAACTCGACCGGGGCGGGCAGATCGATCGCACGGTCGGACTGCTCGCGCCACCCCGAGCGGACCGTGGCGTCCGGCACGCACAGCGCGACACACTCGTCGAGCATCCGCTCGGCGTCGCGGTGCACACCCTGGCACAGGCTGATCCAGGCGATCAGCGACATCGCCGTGACCTTCAGCGGCACCGGCTGCGGGTCGAGGTCCCGGCCCGCGGCCAGCGTGCGCTCGGCCCACCGGCGCGGTTCGCGCAGCGAGCCGGTGAAGAACGGGCTGCGCAGCGCGATCAGCCCGACGGCGATCTCCAACCCGACCACGGCTTCTTCGGGCGTGGCGAGGCTGCCCGCCATGGCACACAGCAGGTTGTCCCAGGCGGCGCGCGCCCAATCGAGCAGCTCCTGCTCGGCCGGGCCGAACCATTCGGCCCCGGCCGCGACTACCTTGTCGCGGTAATAGCGGCGGTGTCTGCGTTCCAGCCTGGCGCGTTCGCCGTCGTGTTCGCCCAAGCGCTGCTGGGCGAACACGCGGAAACTCTCCAGCAGCGAGTAGCGCACCGTGGTCGCGGTCAGGTGGACCGAGACCAGTGATTGGTCCGCCAGTCGCTCGAGCAGGCCCTCGATCTCGGCGCGGGCCAGACCGTCCGGGCCGCTGGGGTCGTCGTCGGCGCAGACCGCCTCGATCGCCTCCAGCTCGGCGCCGACATCCAGCACCGGCGCGTCCGCGCTCTCGTGATCGACGTCGTATCCGGCCGCGAACACCGACAGGCGGTCGAACAGCAGCCGCTCCTTGTCCCCACACAGGTCGTAGGACCAGGCGATGACGTCGCGGATGCCCTGGTGCCGCGCGTCGGCGCCCACCCGGGGTCCCGGCGACCAGCGCAGCCGCCGGTCGCCGACCTCGCCGCTGAGATCGCGCAAGATCATCGCCAGCGGCTGGCGCACCAGACGTGCGGCAGCCAGCCGAATATAGAGCGGATGGTTGTGCACGCGCCGGCAGATCGCCGCGGCCGACGCGGCCTCGTCGTCGCCGATGGCGTGCCCGGTCAGGCCCGCGCGAGCCCGGAACAGGGTCAGGGCCTGCTGTTCGGACAGCGCGGGCACCGCCACCAGCTGCTCGTCGACCCAGCCGATCGCCTCGCGGCTGGTGGCCAGCACAGTGAGCCCGGGCGCGGCGTCGAGCAGGTCGGCGATCACCCGGCCCACACCGTCGAGCACGTGCTCGCAGTTGTCCATCACCAGGATCGTCTGCAGGGTGCGTCCGACCGCGTCGCGGCGGCGCAGCGTGTCGAGCACCGCCTCCCACGCCGACCTGCCGGAGAAGTCGGCGTCGATCAGGGAGCGAGCGATCTGCTCCTCGACCGCCGCCGCGTCGGCGTCCCGGGACAGCAGCGCCAGGCGCACCCAGTGCACGGGCACGCGCCGGGCCTTGTGGAACCGGTGCACGGCTTCGGTCGCCAGCCGGGTCTTGCCGATGCCGCCCGCGCCGATCAGCGTGACCAGCCGGGCGCCGCCCAGCAGCGCCATCCCGATCTTCTCCAGCTCCCGTTCACGCCCCACGAAATCGCTGGCGGCCGCTGGCGGCAGCCCCCGGCCCGACGCACGTCCTACCGACACAAGGGCAGCGTAGTCGGACCACGATCCGTAGGCCCGCGGGTCTCTACCGATGCGCCGAACCCACCTATGCGCCCACTATTTCGCTATCGCGGCAGTCGATCTCACGACCGAAAGGACACCACGGTGGGACAGATTTTGGTACTCGGCGCGGGCGAATGCGGATTGCCGCTCGCCCATCGCCTGCTGCGCGGCGGCCGTCCCGTCACGCTGGTGACCGATCGCGACGCCGAGGCGATCCTGGCGGGCACGGTCACCAGCACCCAGGTCAAGTTCGCGCCGACGCTCGACCTCGAGGCCGACCTCGGCCTGGGTTTCTGGCGCTCGCTCGCGCCGAACATCGAGGGGATCCGGTTCACCATGGTCGTCGACGGTGCGGCGGTGCTCACCTGGACCGGACGACTCAGCCGCCCCGCGCAGAGCGTCGATCAGCGGACGGTGTTCGCGCGCTGGCTCGGCGAGTACCTGGCCGAGGGTGGCGACCTGCGCGTCGCGACGCCGTCGGTGCCGGAACTCGATCGCGCCGCCGCCGGCTACGAGTTGACCGTGGTGACCCGCGCCGGTCGCGAGCTCGCCGACTGCTTCGAGCCCGATCCGGCCTGGCCCGCGCCCGCCGCGCCCCTGCGTCGGCTCGCCGTGCTGTACCTGGACGGTGTCGAGCCGGACCCGGAACGCCTCGGCTCCTACACCGCGCTGCCCGAGCACGGCGAAGTGATCTCCTATCCCGGCCTGACGGGGCGGCCGGGGCAGGAACGCCGCTGCGAGATGCTTCTGTTCGAGGCGCGGCCGGGCGGCGCGCTGGACGTCTTCGACCAGCACGGGACACCGGCGCAACGCTGGTCGCGGGCCCGGCAGCTGCTCGCGGCACACCTGCCCGCCGAGATCGCCGACCGGTTCCGGCACGCCGAACCGACCGATGCCGGGGCCACGCTGGTGGGTGCGGTGGCTCCGGCCATGCGCAGGCCGGTGGGCATCCTGCCGTCGGGCAGGCCGGTGCTCGGCGCGGGCGATGTGCTGTGCCGGATGGACCCGGGCGGCGCACAGGGCGCCAACAACGCCGTGCACTGCGCGGTCCGCTACGGCGAGGCGATCCTGCACGATCCGGACGGTCCCTACGACCGTGCCTGGATGGAGTGGGCGGCCGCGCCGTGGCTCACGGCCGTCGCACACCCTGCCGCGCGGTGGACGGCGACGGTGCTCGATCCGCCCCCGGCGATGCGGGAGATGATGCTGGCCGCCCAGCACGACACCACACTGGCCGACGCCTTCGCCGACACCTTCGCGCGACCGGCCAACCTCGCTCGATTCGCCGCGGGCGTGCCGTCTTGATCGATCCCCTGCGGGTTCAGGGCTGCCAGGGCGGGGTTTCCGGGAAGACCACCGGCAGTTCGGCCAGGGCGCGGTGAAAGGGCCCCGGCCGCCAGCTCAATTCGTGCAACGGCACGGCGGGCCGCAGCTCCGGGAGCGCGTCGAGCAACTGGTCGACCGCGTCCTGAGCGATCAGATATGCCGGGCTGCGGGCGGGACAGGCGTGCGGTCCGGCGCCCCAGGCCAGATGCGACCGGTTGCCGCTGTGGTTGTGCCCGCTGATCGCCGGATCGTTGTTGCAGGCCGCGAAGCTGATGACGACCGGCTGGTGGGCGGGCAACCACACGTCATCGATCAGGATCGGCTGACGCGGATAGGTGACCGAGAAGTTCGCCATCGGCGGGTCGGTGAACAACACCTCGTCCAGCGCGTCACGGGTGGACAGACTGCCGCCCAAGACGTCGCCGCCGAACCGGTCGTCGGTGAGGATCAGCAGCAGGGTGTTGATGATCAGGTTCTGCAATGGTTCGATGCCCGCGCCGTAGAGCACGACGAGCTGGTGGATCATCTCCGCGTCGTCCAAGTCCGCGGGATGGCGCAGCAGCCGGGTGGTGATGTCCTCGCCGGGCTGGGCGCGCTTGAGTTCGAGCAACCGCGACAGCGCGCTGGCGAGCATCCGATTGCCTTCTTCGGCGTCCACGCCGTCGAACACGGCGGCCGTCGCGGCGGCGACCTCCTGCCCGATCTCCGTCGGGCAGCCCAGCATGGCGTTGACCGCGGCGAAGGCGAGCGGGAACGCGTACTGCGAGACCAGATCCGCGCTGCCGGACGCGCAGAAGGCGTTGATCAGCGGGACCGCGATCTCTTCCACCGCGTCGTGCAAGCCGTGCAGGTCGACGGCGTCGATGCTCGCGGTGTTGGCCTGGCGGTAGCGCGCGTGTTCGGCGCCCGTGCTGCGCAAGGCGTTGGGCCGCCAGCTCAACACCGGCAGCACCGGGCAGTCGGCCGGGACGTTCGCCTGCCAGGTGCGCGGATCGGCGGGAAAATGCTCGGGATCGTGCATGATTCGCACGGCGGTGCGATAGCTGAGCACCAACGTGGCCGGCACGCCCGGCGCCAGCTCGACCGGCGCCATCGAACCGTAGCGGGCGCGCATCTCCCGATAGGCGCGATGCGGATCGGCCGCGAACTCCAGGGAGTGCAGCGACACCCGCTCGGTGGCAGTGGCGGTGGCGATGGGCGAACCGTGATGGTGCGCGGTCTGATCGAGGTCTCGGTGCGTGGTCAACGCGTGACTCCCACAGTAGAAGCGTCTTCGGCGAGTGCGCTCGGGCGAGTTCGACGCGCACCGTCGCGACGCCGCTGTCGGACGGTCCGTGCGGGTGCTCCGATGCGACGCCTCGGCGCGCCCGCGAGCGGATCGACAAACAGGATGGTCGGGTAGGTAGGTCGCGGACATCGGTAGCAGCGTGCGACCTGCGGCGATGCGCCTCTGTCCGTCGGCGCGGCAACCGGATTCGAGACGCACGGGCAGCGATCTCGTACCGTCACCGGCGTGACGATCACCGCTGGGTGAGCGTCCTCCGCGGTGACCCCGACCGTGCCGGCACGCGGCGAACACCGAAATCTTCGACGGCGCTGCGATATCCGCTACGAGCGGCGCGGCGGGACGACAGATCCGGTGGGAGAACCATGGGCCGCCGCGCGCTCGCATGCGCGGGAACACAAGGACTTCGGCGTGCGATGGCCTGGTGTATAACTTCCATCGGCCCGGTCGACTCCACCGACAAGCGATAGCGAGACACGATGCACGGTTACCTCAACCAGGTGTCCCAGAGCACGACGCCCTCCGGCTATCCGACGCGCGAGCCCGAGACACGCGCGGTCGAGCCGCCCCGTAGCGCGGATCTCGTGCTCAGCGCACTGCTGTGGTTGCTGCCCGCGACGCTGGCGGCCATGTCGGCGGTCCTCGCGCCGTGGTTTCTGATGGCGGGCGGGATCTGCGATTCCAAGCCGGAGTGCCGGGTCGACACCAGTGCGGGCGTCTGGATCATGGTCGGCGGCGGGATCTTGGGATTCGCTGTCGGCGCGTTGCTGTCGGGGATGGCGGCCCGGCAGGGACGGGCCTTGTTCCCTGGTGCGCTGATCGGCGCCGTTCTCGTCGTGCTCGCCTGGTTCGCCGCTTCCTTCCTCATGGGCTGACCCGCGGCGCTGCGCCGCCGCGTCCGGCCGTCCCGCTCCGAAAACTGGTGCGGATGTACTATTCGCCGGAATCACCCCACCGCGGGAGCTCGGGCACGGCCGGGCTGAGAGGGCGGACCGCGCGCTTCGCCGACCGCATGAACCTGTCCGGGTAATGCCGGCGTAGGGAGAGCGTTTCCGTCATGTCGTCGTCGACCCGTGCCACCGCGGGGCAGGAAGCCCCGCTGACCCTCGAGCAGCCCGCACCCAAGGTGCTCTCGTTCTGGGATCAGAGCGCGTTCTGGGCCAATCTGGGCGTCAGCCTCTTCGCGTTCTCGGGCGCGTACACGGTGCTCGCGCCCAACGCCGAGGGCGCCGCGCAGATCTCGATCGCCGCAGGCATTCTGGCGACCGTCCTCGGCACGGTGGTGGGCGGACTGATGCTCGGCGCGGCGGCGCTGACCGGCGCGCGCACCGGGCAACCCGCGATGGTCCTGCTGCGCGGGCTGTTCGGCGCGAAACTCAGCTACCTGCACACCGTGCTCAACATCGCGCAATTGCTCGGCTGGGGAACCTTCGAGCTGATCGTCATCGGCGACGCCGCCGAAGAACTGTTCGGCGGGGGCCCGCACTGGCTCTACGTGATAGCCGCGGGTGTGCTGACGACGGTGCTCACGATCTGGCCGCTGGGGTCGGTCCGGCTGCTGCGCCGGTTCGTGACCGCCGGTGTCGTGCTCGCCCTGGTCTGGTTCTATGTGCAGTTCTTCCGCGCCGGTCTGCCCGATCTGCGGGCGAACCCGGGACCCAGCGGCGGCGGGCCGTTCGGCGTCGACTGGAACCTTTTCTGGATCGCGACCGATGCCGCCTTGGCCGTCTCGATCTCGTGGGTGCCGGTCGCGGCCGATTACACGCGCCATGCACGCACCGGCCGCTCGGCATTCGGCGCGGCCAGTGGCGCCTACGCGCTCACCCAGGTGATCGCCTACGTTCTCGGCCTGTTCGCGCTGGCGCTCGCAACCGGCGCGGAGGGCCCGTACGCTGCGTTCTTGCAGGTGAGTCTCGGCGCGGTGTTCTTCTTCGTCTTCGTGCTGCGCGAGGCGGACCAATCGTTCGCCAACGTCTACTCCACCGCCGTGTCGATCCAGAATCTCGCGCCGCGCGTGGACCGCCGGGTGCTGTCCATCGGCCTCGGCGCCCTGATCACGGTGCTGGCTCTGTGGCTGGACATGGCCAACTACTTCGGATTCCTCGGGCTCATCGGCTCGGTGTTCGTTCCCCTGCTCGGGGTGCTGGTCGCCGACTTCTTCCTGCGTAGCGGCGGCGACTGGAACACCGCGAGCGACGCGCCGGCCCGGTGGGGAATGGTCGCAGCGTGGCTCACCGGATTCGTGGTGTACCAACTGGTCAACCCCGGCGACGCCGGTGTCTGGACCGAGTTCTGGGAGCAGTTCCGGCAGGCTGCGCACTTCACCGGGCAGGCGTGGATGAGCGCATCGCTGTTGTCGTTCCTGGCGGCGCTGTCGACGGCCTGGGTGGTGGGGCGGATCGCGGCCAGGACCGCGCCGGCGTAACCGATTTGCCACCATGGAGGGATGGGGCAGATTCGGATCGGCACCTCGGGATGGGTGTACCCGCCTTGGCGCGGGACCTTCTATCCGCAGGGCCTGACGCACAAGCGCGAGCTGACCTATCTGTCGGAGCGGCTCGACAGCGTCGAGATCAACGGCTCGTTCTATTCGCTGCAGCGTCCGTCCAGCTATCAAAGGTGGGCGGAGCAGACCCCGGACGATTTCGTGTTCGCGGTGAAGGGCAGCCGGTTCATTACGCACATGAAGCGGCTGCGCGACGGTGACGAGCCGCTGGCCAACTTCCTCGCGTCCGGCGTGCTGGCGCTCGGCCCCAAACTGGGACCGATTCTCTGGCAACTGCCCCCGACCTTCCGATTCGACGCGGACGTGCTGGACGCCTTCTTCGCCCGGCTCCCCCGCAGCACCGAGGCGGCGGCCGAGATCGCGCGGCGGCACGATCACCGGGTCGACTCCCCGTACACCAGCACAGACGCCGACCGGCCGATTCGGTACGCCCTCGAGATTCGGCACGAGAGCTTCGTGACCCCGGCGTGCACCGAATTGCTCACCCGCCACAACGTGGCATTGGTGGTCGCCGACGCGGCGGGCAAATATCCGCTGCTGGAGGAGGTCACCGCCGATTTCGTCTACATCCGGTTGCACGGTCACGACGAGCTCTACGTCAGCGGATACACCGACGATGGCTTGGACATGTGGGCCGAGAAGATCCGCTCGTGGGCCGGATCGGGCGACGTGTACACCTATTTCGACAACGACGCGAAGGTGCGGGCGCCGCGCGATGCCATAGCGTTGCGGGAGCGCTTGGATCCGGTCGTGTCACCACGGCCCGCGGGGTGACGACAGAGAGGTGGCGCCGGTGCGGCAGGTCGCGGTCTGCGGGCCGAGGGAGTGCACGGAACAGGAAGCGCAGTGGGCGCGCGCGGTCGGCGGACTCCTGGCGCGCGCGGGCGTGACCGTGCTCTGCGGTGGCGGCGACGGCGTGATGGCCGCGGTCGCCGCCGGTACCGCCGAGGCCGGTGGGCTCGTGATCGGCGTACGCCCGGACACCGACCGCGGCGCGGTGTGTCCCGGGTTGTCGGCGGTGCTGTTCACGAATATGGGTGAGGCGCGCAACGCGATCCTCGTCGAGTCGGCGGACGCGGTGATCGCCATCGGCGGCTCGTGGGGCACGCTGTCGGAGGTGGCGCTCGCGCGGCGGCGCGGCGGGATTCCGGTTGTCTCGTTGGGCGGTTGGGAAATTCGCGACGCGAACGGAAATCCCGTAGCGGCGACCATGGTCGCGGCCGACCCGGCCGACGCGGTGCGCCGGGCACTGGACGGGATCCCGCCGGCCGATCCGACCTGAGATCATCGGTCGAGGAGGGGCAGCCTCTCGACCTGAACCGCGCAACGGCGCGCCATTGTCACTAGGAGGCACCACTCGATGACCACCGCCGAACACAGCGACGAACCGCGCGGGCAAGGCGAACTCAGCGCTCGGACCGCATCCCCGTGGTGGCGCGTGTCGATCGCGGTGATCACGCTATTGGTGAGCGTGTGTTGCCTAGTGATGTTGTGGTTGCTGATGTCGGACGCCGCGTTTCCGTATCTCGTGCTCGCAGGCTGGGCACTGGTGCTGCTAAGCGCTCTGTGGCTGGTGATCGGGCTGTTCGGTGCGATCCGCTACCGGCGCTTCCGGCGGCTGCTCATCGCGCCCGGCGCTGTCGCACTGACCTGTGCGCTGACGTGGGCCGGCCTTCCGGAGGACCTCGGATGGCGGGTTTCCACCGGCAGTCTCGAACGCCTCGCAGCCGATTGCGAAACCTCCGCCCACGGCCGATACGGCGTCTACACCATCACCCGGGTGGTGAAACGCGATGACGGCTGCCTGCTCTACACCGACGGAGGCCTCATCGATCCCGTCGGATTCGCCTATTTCCCTCACGGCGCACCCAGCCAGGGCCCACCTCGCCACGACGGCGACGTCGGCTACACGCCCCTCGAAGGCAGCTGGTACCGGTTCGTAGAACGGTTCTGATCAGGCTGAACCTCATCGAGTCCCTGGGTGCCCGCGCCGGCTGTCGCGGCGCGCTCAAGGAGTTCGCCGTCCGACTCGATCCTGAACCGCGACGACCGGTGATCCGTCGCGGCCGCGGGCTAGGCCGACTGACGCAGGGGGTGCAGAGCCGCCAGCGCCCGCAGGGCGTCGGCGCGCGAGATGGGCTGGTCGTTCTCCAGGGCGGCCAGCTCCAGTTCGATCCAGTCCCGGATGAGCGCCGACATGGTCACGTTGCGCTGCTCGGCGGCCCTCTTCACCCGCTGGTGCAGCTCGAATGGGATGCGCAGCGACGTGGTGACGGTGACCGTGTCCTCGGCGCGCAGCGGCGGGGGCAGCTCGACCGGGTCCACGGGCGCGTCGGTGTATTCGAGACCGGACAGGAAGTCCTGGACGTCCTTCGGATTCGTCGGATAGTCAGTCATCGGCGTGCTCCCAACGCTCGAGTTCGGCCACCTGGGCCTCGGTCATCTCGACCGCGCCCAGGATGTCCCACTGCCAGCCCTCGGTGCGGCGGACAGCGACGATGAGTGGCCGGCCTGTCTCGGTCCGGCCCCACACCGTCAGGACCGCGAGTTCGTTCCGGCCACGCGCCTGCCGAGGCCATCGGCGGGCGCCCATGAGCACCTGCAGCACTTCGCGGGGATCGATCCCCACCAGCGACAACAGTGCCCACTCCGGCCAGTTATAACCCACGAACAGCGATAATACAAGTGTATTGCACCGGAGCTCACCTCGCTCGCGACCGCGAGAGATTCCAGCTCTGCCAGCTGTCCTCGTCGAGGTCGGCGCGCAGCCGGGCGCGGAGATCCGTGCGCAGCGGCTCGGGAAGGCGCTCGATCGCGGGCAGGATGTCCGGCGAGAGAGTGAGCAGGTACTCGGTGTCCAGCGATTTGCCTTGCTGCCAGCGATCGATGTTCTCCTCGGCGATCAATCGCTCCGGGTCGAGGACGGCGAGGACGAGCAGCGTCGCCATCGCGGTGCCCAGCACGGCGCGCGGCAACCACGCCCGGCGCAGCCGCGCGACCGCGACCAAGACCAGGATGTAGACCACGCCCAGCCACAATTCGCAGGCTTCCACCAGCAGACGCAGCACCGTGAAGCCGTAGGCCTGCTGGTAGGTCCACATCCGGCCCAGGGCCGAGGCGACGATGACCAGGGCGAGCAGGCTCACGGCCGAGAGCAGCCCGCGCAGCCACCACCGGTCGGCGGCGGTGTCCTGGGCGGCCCAGCGCAGCACGATCAGCAGCACGGCCAGGGTCAGCACGGTGACGGCCGACAGTTGCCAGAACCCGGTGCGGGCGTACTCGGCGTAGGTCAGACCCGAGGTCTGCTGGACGTAGTCGTCGCCACCGAAGAGAACGACGAACTGTGTCGCGACGAACGCCGCGAAGAGGATCGCGAGCGCACCGACCGGCAGCGCCCATTCCGTGCGGCGCAAGCTCCGCCCGCCCGCTGCCCCGGTGGCGGGCGGCGGCGGGCCCGCGAGCACGAACATCGCGCCGAGCGCACCGAGGGCGACCACGACGAACAGGACGATCCACCGCACCACCGACGGGATGTCCACATCCGGCGTCACGGTCTCGAGCAGCGCCGCGAACATCGCGTCGGCACTGCCGAGCAGCGGGACGAACACCGCGAGCAGCGCGAGGGTCACCGCAACCGACAATCCGAGCCGCCCCGCACGGGGAACGTTGCCCTCGCGCACCCGAGCGGTGCCCGCGTACGCCCACGGCACGGCGGCCACCGCCTCCAACCCGACCGCCAGGGTGTCGTAGAGGATCCCGTTCGCCGACCGGCGTCCGACCACCGCCAGCGAACCGGCGACGCATGCCGCCACGACGCACAACGCGAAGAGCCAGCCCGCGGCGCGCACGGCCCCCACCGCCAGCAGGGCGAGGGCGACCGTCGCCCACCACCAGCGGCCGGCGTTGCGCAGGTAACTCGCCTTGGCGCGTTCGAGCACCGGTTCGGCTTTATCGGACGCTTCTGCCGTCGCGCTCGTCACGCCTTTGCGGGCATTGCGGTCGACGAGAAAGACCGCCGAAGCGGTGATCACCGTGGCGAGGACCCAGCCGACGCCGGGCCGGTCCCAGTGGATCAGGATCGCCGCGGCGAGTCCGGAGACGAGCGCGGCGACCGCCACGCCCGGAGGGCACGCGACACGGTGCCACTTGGGCGGCCGCGCGATCACGGCCACGCCCGAGGACGGTGTGCCGGGACCGCCGTCCCGAGCCGGCGAGCCCGGCGCGGCGGTCCCCGCTGCCTGCTGCTCGCGACCCGGCGGCGGCACGTCCGATGGCGGAGCGGGTGGCGTGGCGGTCGCCTCGCTGGAATCGGCCGCGGATAGCGGGGATTCGGTGCTCGCGGTAAAGGTCGCGACTGTCGGCGCGGGTGCGGCGGTCGACTCGGTTTCGGGTTCTGGAGGCATGCTTCGTCCCTTCGATAGGCGTGCGGAATGGCCCCGGGGTCCGTCTTGGCGGTCCGGGTCAGGTGGCAGGGCAGGTCAGCGTCCGGGCAGGACCACCCGGATGCGGGAGCCGGGGTCGGCGACGGCGATGGTGCCGCCGTGCAGGTCGACCACCCAGCGAGAGATGGCGAGGCCGAGCCCGGTGCCGCCACCCGAGGTGCGGCCGCCCCGGGTGAACCGGTCGAATACCCGGGCGCGTTCGGCGGGCGGGATGCCGGGGCCGTCGTCCGCTACGTCGATCACGACCTGCCCCGGCGACGCGCGCACGGCGAGGCGGACTTCCCCGCCCGCCGGCCCGTGCCGAGCGGCGTTGTCGAGCAGGTTGAGCAGCACCTGATGCAGACGTGCGCGGTCGGCGTACACGCGCGCCGCGCCGGGCAGCACGTCGGTGCGAAAGCGCACACCGCGCCCGAGCGCGGCGGTCATGACCTCCGCTTCGGCGACGACGGCGGCCAGCAGCGGCGCGATCGGCAGATCCTCGCGGTCGAGCCGCAAAGCGCCCGCTTCGATGCTGGAGAGGTCGAGCAATTCCGAGACCAGCAGCGTCAGCCGTTCGGTCTGTGCCAGCGCGGTGCTCAGCGTCGCCGGGTCGGGTTGGGAGACGCCGTCGACCAGGTTCTCCAGCACCGCGTGCAAAGCGGTGATGGGCGTCCGCAATTCGTGCGAGACGTTCGCGATGAGGTCACGGCGCTGCTGATCCGCCGCGGCCAGGTCGGCGGCCATCTGGTTGAACGCTTCGGCCAGTTGCCCCACCTCGTCGCGGGAGCTCGCCCGCACCCGCAGGGTGTAGTCGCCTTGGGCCATTCGCTTGGCCGCCGCGGTCATCTCGCGCAGCGGCCTGGTGATGCCGTGCGCCAGGAATTGGGAGGTCACCAGCGCGATCACGACGGCGGTGATGGTGGTGCGCGGCGGCAGCCAGCCGATCTTGAAGCGGAAGAACCCGAACGCCACCCCGCCGGAACACAGCATGAGGATCGCCAGCTTCAGCTTGATCGACTTCACCGGGTCCAGCGGCCGCGGCAACAGCTCGGCCGCGCGGTCGCCCACCCGGCGCACCCGGCTCCACCTGGCGCGAACGGTGGCGTCGGGCAGGTTCGAGCCGATTCGTTCCGCCTCCGGCGCGCGGCCCGGCTCGGCGCTCATCGGGCCTCCAGGGCGTATCCCACACCGCGCACGGTGCGGATCAGGTCGGCGCCGAGCTTGCGGCGCAACGCTTTCACGTGGCTGTCGACCGCGCGGGTGCCTGCCGCGTCCGACCAGTCCCAGACGTCCTCGAGCAGACGCTCGCGCGCGAGCACCATGCGCGGGCGGCGAGCCAGCCGGGTGAGCAGGTCGAATTCCAGTGGCGTGAGCCGCGCCTCGACGTCCGCGCGCCAGACCCGGCGCTGGTCCACATCGATGCGCAGGTCGCCCACCAGGATCGTCGCGCCATCGCGGTCGGCCGCCCGATCCATCCGGCGCAGCAGTGCGTGCACCCGGGCGGCGAGCACGCGCAGCGAGAACGGTTTGGTCAGATAGTCGTCCGCGCCGACGCCCAAGCCGACGAGCTGGTCGGTTTCGTCGGCGCGCGCGGTCAGCATGAGTACCGGTACCGGACGGCGCGCCTGGATGCGCCTGCACACTTCCAGCCCGTCGAACCCCGGCAGCATGACGTCGAGTACCACCAGGTCCGGCTCGACGGCCTCGGCGGCGGCGACGGCCGAGGGACCGTCGTGCGCCAGGTCGACGGTGAACCCCTCCGCCCGCAGGCGCGCCGCGACGGATTCGGCGATGGTCAGCTCGTCGTCCACCACCAGGATCCGCCGTGCGGCCTGCGCCGGTGCGCTGTGTTCCATGCCCCGAACCCTAGCCACCGGCTGTGGAGAGATCCGGCCTCGAATGTGGAGATTTCGTGTGCATCGGCGGATCCGCGGGCGGGGCGTTTCACGGCCGCAACCACGGACGCTTGTCGATGCGTTCGATGTCGGTGTCGGTGATGCGGATCTTGCGCGCCATGCCGCCCTCCGGATCCGGAATGCGCCTCGATCGCGAGCCCGCGGTCGCACGCGCCTGAGTGCCGGGCCCGAGGTCAGGCGAACAGGCGCGCGACGAACGGGATGCTGTCGGCCAAGGAAGCGGCCATCGTGGCGCTGTGATCCTTCCCCGGATACACGTGGACTTCAGGGCGGACGCCGTGCGATGCCATGTCCGCCACCAACTTCGCGGTCAACGGGGCGGGCACGTCGGTGTCGTTCGTGCCCTGACCGATGAACAGCGGGCGGTCGTAGCCGGTGAGGGGAACGTCCATCACCGGGCGGGCGG
This sequence comes from Nocardia barduliensis, assembly GCF_013315795.1. GTDB lineage: Bacteria > Actinomycetota > Actinomycetes > Mycobacteriales > Mycobacteriaceae > Nocardia > Nocardia barduliensis. Next base: position 18,949 of record NZ_JABLTE010000063.1, on the reverse strand, counting down.
TGGCCACGAAATCCCCGTCGGCGAGCGGACGGGAGAACAGCCGGTTGACCGGGATGCCCCGCGCCCGGTCGGCCAACGGCTGGAAGCACAGCGCCTCCGCGGCGGTCGCCAGTCGCTTGCCCTCGGGGCTGAGGTAGCTGTCCAGGTCGAAGCCGGGCCGCGCCGCTTTCAGTCCGTTCATCACGTACGCGAGGTAGGCGGTGAGATGCGCGTTGTCGATCGCAGGCACGCCGGGCCCGAGGAACGCAGCGGCGTCGACGACGTTCGAGGCCGGACCGGTGGCGACGGCGCCGCGGTAATCGAGTTCGGGGGCGTAGCGCGTGGCCAGCGACGCGGTGAACACCGCGGCGCCGCCGCCTTGGGACTGGCCGATCGCGACCCACTTCGACGACAGCGAACCGTCGACCGCACGGGCCGCGCGCACCATGTCGATCGCCGCGTGCGCCTCCGCCCGCCCATCCAGGTACGCGTGCGGACCGGGGGTGCCCAGACCGATGTAGTCGGTGGCCACGACGGCGTAACCCTGACGCAGCCAGGTCGTCAGGTAATCCAGATCGCGTTTGCTGCGGCCCGCGGTCGAAGGAGCGCACTCGTCGGCGAGGCCGACCGTTCCGTGTTCCCAGGACAGCACCGGCCAGCCGCCACTGGGCGGTGTGCCCGCGGGAACGAACACCGCGCCGCTGGACAGCGCGGGCTGGTCGTCGGAGGTGCGGGTCCAGTAGGTCAGGCGGCGGGCCGTGCCCGTGCCCTCGATCCAGAGTTGTCCTGGCAGCGCCGCATCGGTCGCCACCGTGCCCGGCGCCGCGCCCGCCGACGCCGGGTCGGCCACCGCCGAACCGGCCGACGGCCCCGCCAAGAGCAGTGCCGCGACGGCCACGCTGATTCCCGCACGTCGCACCGACATGGGCGCCACCTCTCGTTCTCGACTCGCCGTCTCGACGAGACACTGTAACCCGGCATTTTCCGTCGAAACGCGCGGTCTCGATGCTGCTGTCGCGTCGCTTCGGCAGGGCGTCGGCATCCAAGGCGCGGGCAGAGCGCTCGGCCCGCGCCGTAATCTGTTCCACCCGGGTCGCCTACGATCGCGAAGGTGATCACGGTGGCCACTTGGAACGTCCTGCATCGCGTCCACGCCGAGAACTGGTACGAGGACGTCGCGACTCGCTGGCCGGACGAGGGCGCCCGGATCGCCGAGATCACCGCGCGGGTGGCCGAACGCACCGAACGGATCATCGCGTTACAGGAGGTCAGCGGTGATCAACTGGCCAGCCTGCGAATGGCGCTGCCGGACCGGACGATCCACGCGATGCGGTATCAGCGGCTGCCCACGCCGCGGCGCATGCCCAGTTCCCTGCTCGACGGCGGGGAGTACCTCGTGGTGCTGACCGCAGAGCCGAGCCGGGAACTCGCGGCCGAATCCTTCGCCCACGATCACGGCAAAGGCGCGCTGGTCATCGACGCGGGCGGGCTGACGGTGATCGCCACCCATGTGACCGGCGACCGGCGGCGCGCCGAGCAGCTGTCCCGCCTGGCCGAACTCGCCTCGGAAGCACCGGCGAACGCCGCGGTGCTGCTCGGTGACTTCAACACCGACCGCGCCTCGGTGGCCGCCGGACTCGGTGCCGACTTCGCCGTCGCCGAGTACGCCGACGGCGCGGCGCCGACCCGCCCGCGCTCCTCGGGCGCGAAATCCCAGCACATCGATCACGTGGTCGTGCACGGCGCGAGCGTCACCGCGGCGTCGGTGGACGACGTCGGCGGGGTGTCCGACCACAACCTCGTCCACGCGACCGTCACGGTGTGAGCGGAACGCCGGTCCGCCTTACCGCCTTCCCACCGAAGCGGAATGGGAATACGCCTGTCGTGCGGGCAGTTCGGCCGTTCGTTACGGCGAGTGGGACGAGATCGCCTGGTACCGGGCCAATTCCGGATCGGCCGTACACGAGGTCGCGACCAGAGCGCCGAACGCGTGGGGTCTGTACGACACGATCGGCAACGTCTCGGAATGGTGCTGGGACGTTTACGATCCCGCGGTCTACGGCCCCTACCGGGTGTTCCGCGGTGGTGGCGCGTTCGACTTGCCGCGCAGTTGCCGCGCCTCGTGCCGCCGTAAGAGCCACCCGACCTTTCGCATCGACGACCTCGGCTTCCGGGTCGCCCGCGCGCCGCCGACGCGACGACATAGTGTTCGCGGCTACGACAGGCGGTAGTATGAGTCGGTGCGAGATCCGACGGTGATGGCGGCGCGGCTGCGCGGCGCGTTCGTCGGTTCCGCGGCCGGGGCGGTGAGCATCGCCGCGCACGCACTCGGCGGGGGCGGCATGTCTCCGGGCGCCTCGCCGCTCGCCACACTGATGGCCGTCTGCGCGGCGGTGGGCGTATTCGTCGGCGCGCGACCGCACCGGCACGGGTTCATCGAGGTCATGGCGACGCTGGCGATCGCACAGGCCGTCGCGCACCTCGCAGCCACGCTGTCGACCGCCCACCACCACGACGCGGGCGCGACAACGGTCATGCTCGGCACCCACCTAGCGGCTGTTCCGCTCGGCGCGCTGCTCATTCACGCCGCCGAACTGGCTGTGCTGCGCGCGGCCTCCGAGATGCGGCGGACGGTGCGCGTCCTCGCCGACGGCCCGAGTGCACCGGTCGATATCAGCTCACTCGCGTCGGGGCGTGCGCTCCCCCGGCCACGGCGCCTGCTGCTCAGTTCCGGCTCCGGCCTGCGCGGCCCACCACCTCTTCGCTGACTCCTGCACATTGCAGGCGGACATCCCGGTCATCGACGCCGAACGTCCGATGCGCCGAGCGCGACGGAGTCCGGGTCGCTCACCGATCCCGGGCGGTTCGCCGCGGCCTTCGGCAGCGTCGGTAGTCGGCACTTCGGTCCGCACGCCGCAACGCGAACGATTCGCCGCGAGATCCACTGCGCGGCTTGTTTCGACGCATCCGCGGTCGGCGATCCCGATCCGGCCGACAGCTCGGTGACGCGCGCGCAGCGCCGCTTTGCCCGGTTCAGCTGGTCCGCCTTGCGCCACATCACATCTCACCTTTCGGAGTTCTCATGCCTACTCTCACTCGGCAACGCACCACTCGCCTCCTGCCCGGCGCGATCGCCGCCGCGGCGGCGCTTCTCCTGACCGCATGCTCGTCGGCCGACGCGACGCAGGCCGCCCCCACGGCCGCCACGGTGTCCATTTCCGATCAGTGGGTCAAAGCCGCCGACAGCGGGATGTCGGCCGCCTTCGGCGACCTGACCAACAACGGCGACGCCCCGCGCACCATCGTCTCGGCCACCAGTCCCGCCTCCGAGCGGATCGAACTGCACGAGGTGGTCACCGACGCGAACGGGACGAAGGCGATGCGGCCCAAAAACGGCGGCTTCGTCATCCCGGCGCACGGGCGCACGCGGCTGCGGCCCGGCGGCGACCACATCATGTTCATGGGCCTGCTCGGACCGCTGCGCACCGGCTCGGAGACGTCGGTCACGCTGACCTTCGACGACGGCTCGACCACCACATTCACCGCCCAGGTGCGCGACTTCTCCGGCAATCAGGAGAATTACGTGCCCGATCACCCGGGCGGCCAGCCCCATACCGGCGCGCACGGTGGCTGAGCGGAACGAACCGCGACCCGCACGGATCAACCGGCGGCGTCTGCTGGGCGGCGGCGCCGTCGCGGCAGGCGCCGCCGGGCTCGGGCTCGGCGCGGCTGCCCGCACCGGGCGGCGGGAATCCGATCCGGCGCCGGGAGACGCGACGGTGCCGTTCTACGGGCCGCACCAATCCGGCATCGAGACCGTCCCGCAGGCACACGCGGCGTTCGTAGCCTTCGATCTGCATCCGGGCGCTCGCCGCGACGACCTGGTCGGACTGCTGAAGATCTGGACCGGCGACGCCGCCCGCCTCACTCAGGGCCGGCCCGCGCTGGCGGACACCGAAGCCGAACTCGCGCTGCGCCCGGCGCGGCTCACGGTCACGGTGGGTTTCGGACCCGCGGTGTTCCCGGCGGCCGGGCTCGACCACCGCAGGCCGCCGTGGCTGCGGCCGTTGCCGCCGTTCGCCATCGACCGGCTGGAACCGGCCTGGACCGGCGGTGACCTGCTCTTGCAGGTCTGCGCCGACGAGGTGACCACGGTGTCGCACGCGGTTCGGGTGCTGTGCCGCAGCGTGTCCTCGCTGGTCACGGTGCGCTGGGTGCAGCGCGGATTCCGGGACGGCACGCCGGGCGCGACACCGCGCAATCTGATGGGTCAGGTCGACGGCACGGTGAACCTGGCGCCCGGCACGCCGGAGTTCGCCCGGCTGGTGTGGGACGACGGGGCGGCCCAGCCGTGGCTGGGCGGCGGCACCTCGTGCGTGCTGCGGCGCATCGCGATGACACTGGACACCTGGGACGAAATCGATCGCGAGGAAAGGGAACTCACCATCGGCCGCACCATCGCCAACGGTGCGCCGCTGACCGGCGCCGACGAGTTCGACGAGCCCGACTTCGCGGCGGTGGACGCGCACGGGATACCGATCATCCCACCCTCGTCACACATCGCACGCGCTCATCACACCCATGACGGCGAGCGCTTCCTGCGACGTGGCTACAACTACGACGACGCGCCCGCCCCCGGCCGGATCTCCAACTCGGGCTTGCTGTTCGCCGCCTATCAGCGCGACGTGGACACCCAATTCGTTCCGGTGCAACGCCGACTCGCGGAGTTCGACGCGCTCAATGTCTGGACGACGCCGATCGGTTCGGCGGTTTTCGTGATCCCGCCCGGGGTTCCGGCGCCGGGCGGTTACCTCGGGCAATCGCTGTTCGAGGCGTGACCGGTGTTCGGCGCCGGCGAGCACACCCGCCGGCGCCGACACGTCAGGTCCACAGCACGGCTACGAAAACGTTGACGATCGCCAGCACGCCCGCGGCGTGGGTCAGCCACGGCACCGGGTTGCCGCGCTTCGCCCGCCCGCGCCCGATCTCGGCGAACGCGGCCACTGCCACCGAGACGACCAGCTTCACTGCGATCTTGGCCATGTTCGGGTTCGCGCCGATGGAGTCGAGCGATTCGGCCATGCCGACCAGGATCACCCCGGTGACGAGCTGCAACCGCGCACCCCAGACCATGACCTCCGAGACGCGAGGCTGCCCAGCGGCATAGCCACCCACCACCGCGGCCATGCCGAGCAGGTGCGTGACGACTACGACGTTGTAGACGACTTCCGACACGTTCACGTTGCAAACTCCCCGTGGTTCGAGCGACAGTTCACTGTACTGACCAGATGATCATCGGGCCTGCCACGGTCCGCCTACCTCGACGGGAGGGCCGAGTCGCCGGTGCGCTTGACATTGTCACTGTGTGAAGGCTTTCACTGGCTGTCGGAGGTGGTCCCCATCAACTCGACAAGCAGGAATCCACAGCACATCCGACCGCTCGACGCGTTGGCGGCGGCCGACTCGTCGACGCGGCTCAAGGCGGCTCTGGCGATCGGCACGCATCCCGAGCCCGGTTTCGTCGACGCGCTGATAGAACGGTGCGCGATCGAGCCGGACTTCTTCGTGCGCGACATGCTCACGTGGGCGCTGACCCGTCTCCCGTCGGAGATCACAGTTCCCAGATTGCGCGCGGAACTCCGTTCCGAACGCGCCCAGGCTCGCAGCCAGGCGCTGCACACGCTGTCCAAGATCGGGGACAGCGAGGCATGGCCCGCGATCACGCGGGCATTGCTGCACGACGCCGACGACGAGGTCGCGCGCAGTGCGTGGCGCGCCGCTGTCGTTCTCGTGCCCGACGGCGAGAAGGAAGAGCTGGCCGCGCAGCTGGCCACCCAATTCGGCCGCGGTGACCGGGAGCTACGACTGAGTCTGAGCCGTGCCCTGGTCGCGCTCGGCGACGTGATCGAGCCGGTTCTCCGCACGGCGATGGCGAGTCACGACCCGGCGGTGCGTGCGCACGCCGCCGCCACGCGGCGGCTGCTGCGCGACCCGGACGCCGGATTCGACCTCGCCGTCGAGCAGGCCAGAAGGGTCGTCGCGCTCGGTCCGGACCGGGAGGAGACGACGGCGTGCTGATCGGTGAGGTGGCGCGCCGCTCGGGGGTGAGCGCCCGGATGCTCCGGCACTACGACTCGCTCGGGCTGGTCCGACCGACCGGCCGCACCGTGGGCGGCTACCGGGAATACTCCCCCGAGGACATCCGGCGGATCTTCCATGTGGAAGGGCTGCGGTCCCTCGGCCTGTCACTGAGCCAGATCGGACATGTTCTCGACGGTCCGGAATTCACCCCGTCCGCGCTGGTCGGCGACCTCATCCGAAAGACAGAAGAACGGCTGAACCGGGAGCGCGAACTCCTCGAGCGGCTGCGCACGGTCGATGCGGCCGAGCCCTCCGGCTGGCGAGGCGTCCTGCGCATCGTCGAGCTCCTGCACGGACTCGGTTCACCGAGCGCCGCCCGGCGGCAGCAGGCCGTCCTGGCCCCGGCCGAGGACGTGTCGGTGCCCGCCGAGCTGTTGGCCGAGGCGGTGCTCACCGAATCCGATCCGAACGTCGCGGGGGCCCTGCGGTGGGCCCTCGCACGGGCCGGCGGTGACGGTGTGGCGAGCGTGGCGTCCGGCATGGCCTCGGAGGATGTCGACGTCCGGCGGCGCGCGGTCCTGGCGCTCGCCGAGCTGCCGGGCGACGCGGCGACCGCGGTACTCACCGGCGCGCTCGAGGACGCGGACGCGACGGTCCGTAGACATGCCGCTCTCGCCCTGGGCGCGCGCGGCGTGACCCAGGCTGTGCCCGAACTCGTCGGCACGGTGGTCGAGGGTCCGAACGATGTCGAGGCGGCCGAACTCCTGGGAACGTTGGCGCGGGAGGCGAAGTGGGCAGACCGCATCATGCGAGCGCTGGTCGGCGAACTCGCCGCGCACACCGCCGACTCGGCGGTTCGGATACGACTGACCCAGGCACTCGCCGAGATGCCGGGAACCATCGCGCTGGATACCCTGCGGCACCTGGCCCACGACGATGACCGCGCCGTGGCCCTCATCGCCTCGGCCCTGGCGGAAACGCTCCGAGAACGGGCCGACGACGAACTCCCGCAACCCTAGACCACGCCACAGCCGTGTTGGTCATGTCCTCAGCGTTCCGCGCGATCGAGGGTGGCGACCTCGCGTGCGGTCAGCGGAGGCTTTCTCCCTCGGCGCGGGTGGGCGTGGGTCAGTGCTCACGCAGGAGCGGCTGGGGCTGGTAGGTGGTGTCGACCGTGGTGATGTGTGGGTCGAGGGGGCGGTCGAGGCGACGGGCGACCACGCGGACGTAGCCGAGGTAGTCGCCTCGGTCCTGTTCGAGGGCCTGGATCTCGGTGGTGTTGTCCGGTGCGACCTCGTGCTGCCAGTCGAGCCAGCGCTGCCATCCGTCGGACATGGTGTCGGCGCGCTCGACCTCGAGCACCCCGCTGCGCTGCCAGTGGCGCCGCCACCACGCGGCCGAGTGCAGGCAGGCCATGCTCGGTTCCCACCAGGACCGCAGGTGTTCGGGTATCGGGCCGTCGATTTCGCGGGTCAGCCCGGCGCCCGCGATGGCGATGGTGGCGCCGGGGCGCACGAACGATGCCAGGTAGTTGGCGTAGAGGTCGTCGGTGCCGTAGTAGACGAAGGAGTCGATGCCGACGATCGCGTCGAAGAATTCGGCGGCGAACGGCAGCGCGCGGGCATCCGCGCGGATGGGGTACACCGAATCCGCGACTCCGGCGTCGCGGAACCGCGCCGCCCGTTCGTCGGGGCCGAACCAGAGATCGGTGGCCCAGACCTCGACGCCGAATTCGCGGTGCAGGAACACCGACGACGCGCCGCGGCCACAGCCGAGATCGAGCACGCGCATGCCGGGTGCCAAGTCGACGGCTTCGGTGAGCCATTCGGTGAGCCACAGCGAGTTCGCGCCACCGCTGACGCCGGCGCGGATCCAGTCGGGGTGGTAGGCGTTGGTCCGGGGAAAGTTGTCGTTGATCAAGAGGGTTCCTTGTCGGGGGGGTAGTTGACGAGATCGAGCCGAGAGCAGTCACGGCCCGACTCCGGCCAGGAGCACCGCGGCCGCGGTGGAGAGCGCGAGGAAGACGGCCGGTGCGGCGATATCACGCTGGTGTGCGCGCAGATGCATGCCGATCGCCGCGACGAAATAGGCAACGAGACCCAGCGCGGCCGCCACGGACACCGGCCACCACAGCAGGCCGCAGGCGAGACCGACGGCGGCGGCGAGTTTCACCACACCGAGCATCCACACATGCTGCACGGGAAAGCCGACGGCGGCGGCAGTGTCGACGATCTTCGGGTGACGGACAAGGGTCGCCACAGCCGACCCCGCCACGGCAAGGGCCAGGCAGCCCGCCACGAGTACTGCTGCGATGGTCATTTCCACTCCTGAGTAACGCGGGAACGAGGTGCGGCGGCCGCGAGGATCGCGGCGCCGAGAGCGTAGGGAACCAGGGTCGCCATGAACGGGATGCTGGTGACGAAGGCGATGGTGGCCGGTACCGCGTCGGCGGCGTGGGGCAGGGCGACCGCCGCGCCGACGCTGACCGACAGCGTGGCGGCCAGGACGCAGGCCGTCACGGTGAGGACAGTTCCGAGGCGGCGCGGCACCGCCGATTCCCCGGTCGCCAGCCAGGCCAGTACGGCCGCGGCGGCATACGCGGAGACGACGTAGGCGATCTGGACCAGGTCCAGCCAGACCAGGATGTAGCCGACGAAGTCGACCGGCCCGGTTGTGCCGCGCAGATACCGCGCGGCCGACCAGTGCGTCGCCTCCACCGCCAGCTGTTGTTCCTCGGCGCCGGTGAGCACGATCGCCAAGCGCGCCAGCAGGTTCAGCACGAACCCACCGGTCCCGAGCCCGAAGACGGCGACCGCGGGGACCGCGACTCGCAGCCGAGGCGATCGGCGAAATCGCAGGAGCAATCCGACCGCGCCGACCAGCACCGCGATCGACGTCCCGAGCAGCACCGCAGTGTTCACCACCAGCAGCGACGGCCGGCTCGCTGTGGGTTCTCCGGTGAAACCCGCGACCGCGAACAGCGCGACCCCGGCCGCCACCCACGTCACCGCCGGTGACCACCGTGGCGTGCCCGCACGCCGGATCGCCACCGCGGCGAGCGCGACGTAGATCCCGGCCGACACCGCGAATACCGGGGTGGTCAGCAGGGCCTTGACCAGCGCAAGCGCCAAGCCGGCCGGCCACAGCGCGAGCAGGGCGTAGCCGCGCGGCCGGGTAGACGGGTCGCTCATCGTCTCCTCATTTCATAAGACATGCTGTCTGGCGAAAAGCATGACTTTTCGTCGGACACCTTGTCAACTGAAATATGGGAGGATGAGCCGCATGACCAAGCGCAAGTACGACCAGGCCGCGCGCGCGGAAGCCGCGGTCCGGACGCGGCGCCGCATCCTCGACGCCGTCGCCGACCAGCTCCGCGCGGCGCCGACCGAGCCGCTGAGCCTGGACAAGGTCGCCAAGGCCGCCGGGGTGTCCAGGTCGACGATCTACGTCGACTTCGGTTCCCGCGCCGGACTTTTCGACGCGTTCGTCGCGGATCTGTCCAGCCGCACCGGCTTGCCGGAGCTCACCGCGGCTGTCGGCGCGGACGACGTGCGCGCGCACCTGCGGGGCGCGATCGCCGCCGCGAGTCGCATGAAGGCCCGCGACCTCGAGATCTATCGCGTGCTGCACGCCATGGACCGTCTCGATCCGGCATCGGCCGCCGAAGCGGTGCGGGCGATGGAGGAGGATCGCCGAGGCGGCGTCGCTCATCTGGCGCAGCGGCTCGCCGCGGCGAACGAACTGCGCGAGGACGTCTCGGTGGCGTGGGCGACCGACGTGTTGTGGGCGCTGACCAGCTTCGAAAGTCTCGACCTGCTCGTCACCGGTCGCGGCTTGGACGTCGAAGAAGCGATCGAACGGCTGACCACGACCGCCGAGCGGACGCTGTGCCGCACCGGGAAGTCTCCCGAGGACGGGCGCCCAGCACACGGCACGAGGTCGTCACGGTGACGCCCCGCCGGGCGGTTCGACAGCGTCAGGGACCGTCCCAGCGCGGCCGGGCGTGTCCGCGCCGACGGTAGAGCATGCGCCCGTTCCCGAATCTCGGGCAGCTATATCGAATCCGGTCGTTCGTGGACGGTCAGCAACAGATGATCGAACTGGGTACGCTGCCGGACCGGGCCGCCGCCGGAAGCGACTACGGCGGCGACGAGTTTGGCTGCCAGATCCCGCAGTTTGGTGTTGGTTTCCTGGGAGCGCCACTGCAACACCCCGAAGGCCTGCTCGGCGTCGACGCCGTAGACGAACATCAGGATGCCCTTGGCCTGCTCGATGACCTCGCGCGCGGCCACCACCTCCGGCAGCGTCTCCTTCAGCACTTCCTGCCGGTTCTCGTTCAGCCGGCCGGTCAGATCGACGTAATAGCCGGTGGTTCCCACGGTCGCACCGGTCGAGTCGTGCAACCGATCGCCTACGACCAGCACGTGATGCACCCGGCCGGCCAGATCGATGATGCGGTGACGACTGCAGAACGGCTCACCGGTCCGCACCGCCGTGGCCAGCGTTTCCGCTACCGTAGCCCGGTCATCCGGATGCTTGTGCGCCAGCAGCAGTTCGGTGGTCGGTTCCACCGTGCCCGGTGCGTACCCGTGCAACCGTGTGACCTGATCCGACCACTCCCACCGCTGGTCGGCGAACCAGAATCGGAAGCTCCCGATGGTCTCCAGCCCCGGACGGGCGCGGCCGTCACTCTTCGCGCGGCTTCCGTTGCCGGGTTCCTCCACAGCCCTCTTCGCCACCCGATCATCCGCTGCCGCACCGGCGAGCAGGTTCCGTGCGCCTGTCGATTGCTGGGGGGTTTTCGGGTCGGCCCCGTTGGAGTCGCTGCCAGCCGGGAGCGTGGTCATGGCGCTTCCTCCTCGAACGTGATCATGTGTGGTCTCCGGCGAAAGAGCCGGGTGAGCCCGGCCGGGCGTACCGGCCGAGCCCACCCGTCGGAGGAAGAGTTCGACAGACTGTTTCGGATGAGCCCCGCGCGAGGCGGGCACGGCGCCTGCCTGCTCGGCCACTACCGGTGGCTGCGCACGGCGACCGCACGGTCCCGATGACCGGGGCGGTCTACTCGGTGCTCACGGTGCAGGCTCGCGAACCGGCGCGTCCCGCCCTCCGCGCGGAACGGTCTTCTGTTGTGGATACGGGCATCACCTCCCTCGCACTGGTGCGACTACCGGCAGCGTGCGGGCGGTGGGCTGCGCTGGGTAGCCGACACCGGTCGTGGGCGCCGTCCCCGCAACCGGGGAGGCTGCCCCGGTGGCGGACCACTTCGGTGGCGCGGTTCGCCGGGACGTTGCCGCCAGCGCGCCCTCGCTTCGCACAGGATGTCGTCGACCTCGGCGAACAGCTCCTCGAGATCGGGATCCAGCGCGAGCAGCCGGGCATCCAGCCACGACAACTCGGGCGAGCCGACACCGGATGCGGCGGTCATCACAGACCTCCTGCTGGCAGCGCCGCCGGGCGGCTCAGGCGTTGATCGCCTGGCGCTCGTGGTCGTGGCGGGCGACCTCGATCTTGCGGGGCTTGGCCTTCTCCGCGACCGGGACGATCAACCGCAGCACCCCGTCGCGGTAGTCGGCGCGGATCTGGTCGGTATCGAGGTTCTCACCCAGGAACAGCTGGCGGCTGAACACGCCGCGGGCGCGTTCCGCGGCGATCATCGACCGCCCTTGGTCCAGCTCCGGCCGCGAGGCCCGCACCGTGACCACATTGCGTTCGACGTCCAGATCCAGCGAGTCCGGGTCGATTCCGGGTAGGTCCAATTCCACGAAGAACTCGTCCCCGTCTCGCCAAGCGTCCATCGGCATCACCGCAGGACGGGCCGCCGTCCCGAACACCTGCTGCGTCAGACGATCCAGACCAACGAACGGATCGGTACGCATCAGCATGGTCGCCACCTCCGGTTCACTCCTTTTCCTGTCCTCAGCAACCAAGGTAATCTTTGTCATCTGACACAGATATTATTTAGCACTCTACACAGGTGAGTGCAAGTGGATGAGGCAGCAAATTTTGGGTTAGGCGCGAGCACCCGTCCCGGACTCCGCCCCGCCGCCCGTCGAGACCTCGCGCTTCCTCCGCATCTCGGCGCTGGTGAGCGCGGCGAGCATCACGGCTTCGCCGATATTGCCCAGCGGGGGAACGGCCATGGCCGCCGCGGACGCGAGCAGGAGCAGCCCGGTGCCGAGCAACGGAAACACGCGCCCTTCCCTGCGCCACAGCACGATTCCGGCCGCCAGCAGCACCGCCGTCGCGACGAGCGCGGGCACCGGTGGCGCCGGGGATTCGGCCCCGTAGCGAAGGGTGTCGGCGAACAGGCGGGGAACGAGTCGCAGGTGCGGGAGTTCCGCGAGCACGCCCCACGCGACCAGCGCCGCGGTGAGTAACAGCGCCGACCGGCGCCACCGCGGGCTCGTTCCGGTTCGGTCAGCCGCCCAGAACACCAGCAGCGGGGTCAGCAGTGCGTGGCCGACGAACCGGCCGAGACTCAGGGCATGCAGCAACGACCCCTCCCCCAGCATCGCTCCGAGGCCGACGACCGCCGAGTCATAAGCCACGCCGATACCCACCAGGCCGAGCAGCCAGATACGGGCGGTGCGGGCGGTACGAGACCACAGCAGGAAAACGCAGGTCAGCTGGAAACAGGCGGTCAGTAACAGGACGGCGGACACCATAACGATCTGGAGAGTACCCGGGGTTCTCGCGGGTCCTCCTACACATCGCCCGCCCTCCCGCCGACCGGATGATCACGCGGGTGACGGGTGGCTGCAATACCGCTATGGACTAAATTCTGGCCATGGCGATCGTGGCAGTCTTGGCACCGGAGAACGCGCTGGGTTTCGAAGTGATGTTGCCGGGCTTGGTGTTCGGCGCCGCCAATACGGTGAGCGGGAAACAGCACTACGACATCAGGGTCGTGACGATCGGCGGTACCGCCGCCATCGCCCCCGTGCACGGTGCGGTGCGATTGCAGACGGACTGGGGGCTCGGCACTGTGGCCGACGCGGACACCGTCGTCGTGCCCGGGCAGGCCGGTTTCTTCTGCGAACCCGACGCCCGCGTTCGCGACGCACTGCGGGGCGCGGCCGAGCGCGGCGCGCGGTTGGCTTCCGTCTGTGTCGGCGCGTTCACCCTCGCCGCGACCGGAGTACTCGACGGGCACCGGGCGACGACCCATTGGGAGTACGCCACCGAGCTGGCGCGCCGGTATCCCCTCGTCGAGGTCGACGCTTCGGTGCTGTTCATCGACAACGGTGCGGTGCTCACCTCGGCCGGGGCGACAGCGGGGCTCGATCTGTGCCTGCACATGGTTCGCCGGGATCTCGGTGCCAAAGTGGCCGCCGACACCGCCCGCCGCATCGTGATGCCGCCGCAGCGGGACGGCGGACAAGCGCAATTCATCGCCTACACCGACCCGGAGAGCCCGGATACCTCGCTGCAACCGGTCCTCGACTGGATGCAAGCCAACCTGCATCGTCCGCTCACCCTCGAGGATATCGCCGCGCACGGCGCCATCAGCGTGCGCAGCTTGAACCGCCGCTTCCGCGCGGAGATCGGGACCACGCCCGTGCAGTGGTTGCTCCGCGCCCGGGTGCACCGCGCGCAGCAGTTGCTCGAAACCACCGACCTGTCCATCGACCGTATCGCCGAGGAGGCCGGTTTCGGGGCGGCCACCACCCTGCGCTACCACTTCGCCCGCCTGACACGGACGTCTCCGCAGGCCTACCGCAACAGCTTTCACCATTCCGGCCAGGCCGTGCGGTCCGTCGATCGCCATCGCCGAGCACCGGTGGCGGCCGAGCGGATGGCCGAGTCGCCGCACTGAACCGCGATAGCCAGGATGTGGCCAGATTTTGGCAATAGATGGCTATCCGGCCACTGGGCGGCCGCTACTTCCGAGCACACACTGAGTGCGCACATTTCGGAAGGGAACACGATGACCGCTCGAGAAGCCGATCCGACCCAGTTCGGATTGCCCACTTCGGAACTCGCCGTCGCCGCGGACGCGTTGGTAGCCGAGGTATCGCCGCCGCTGGTCTACCACCACTGCGTGCGCGCCTATCTGTACGCGCGCGAATTGGCTGCTGCCGACGGGTTGCGGGCCGGTGCGGATTACGACGACGAGCTGCTCTATCTCAGCTGCCTCCTGCACGATCTCGGGGCGACGGAGTACGCCAACGGCGACCAGCGTTTCGAGATCGACGGTGCCGACGCGGCCGCGGAGTTCCTCAGGAGCAGAGGCGTCGACGAGCAGCGAGTGCGGACCGTGTGGAACGCTATCGCCCTGCACACCAGCGACGGCATCGCGCATCGTTTCGGGACGGTCGAGGCCCTGATGCAGATGGGCACCGGAGCCGACATCGCCGGGCTGCGGCGCGAATCGCTGCCGGACGGCTTCGCCGATCGCGTGCATGCGGTGTGGCCGCGCCACGACCTCGGATACGCCTTCGGCGAGATGCTGGCCCGGCAGGTGCGCGACAACCCGGCCAAGGGAAGCTGGTTCAGCTTCCCGGGTCAGCTCTGCCAGCTCTATTACCCGACGCACGCGCCGACCACCTGGTTCGACGCCGTCGAGGACGCGGGATGGAACGACCGTCCGGTGGCGATCGGCTCGCTTCGTGTCGCAGCCGCGCAGCCCACCGAGCTTTCCTCGCTGTTCGCCCGGTACTTCAACGCCGGTGACCTCGACGCGTTGATGTCGCTGTACGAGCCGGCGGCACTGCTGTTCCCGACTCCCGGTGAGCGGCGATCCGGCACCGCGGCGATCCGGAGTTCACTCGGGGCGATGATCGATTCCGGGGCGAAGATCCAGTTGCAGACCCGCCGCGTGCACACGGTGGGGGAGCTGGCGCTGATCTCCAACGATGCCACCGTCTCGGGCACGACGCCGGGCGGTGAACCGGTGATCTCCACTTCTACCGAGATCGCCCGGCGTGGCAGCGACGGGTCCTGGCGGTATGTGCTCGACGATCCGTACTTCTCGGTGTGAGCCGGTCGAGCGCGCGCACCGGAATCGGTGTTCGCTCAGAGCGTTCGAGGTCGCGCTGATGCACGGTGAGCGCGAGTGCACGTGAATCGGCGCGTGGTGCTGCGAGCGGGACTCGGTACCGCCACCGGTGCGGCGACGGTAGCGAGTCCGTTCGCGCCGATTCCGCGATCCCGCGCCGGGAGCGGTCCCGGACGGTGGCGGGTGCAGCTCCTGGTGTTCGACGGTGTCGACGACATGGACATCTTCGCGCCGTTGGAAGTGTTCGGCTGCGCGAAGCATTTCGACCCCCGCGCCGACGTGGAACTGGTGACGGCGGCGAGTCCAGGTGCGGTCGTGCTCATGTCCGGCACCAGGATCGAGGTCCCGGCCGGGTGGGCTCCGGAACGTGCCGACGTCATCGTGGTGCCCGGCGGTGGTTACGGCCTGCCGCCGGGCTCTCCCGGCGTCCCGAGCGAGATCGCGCGCGGTCGGCTCCCCCGGCTGCTGGCCTCGGCCCGGCGCGATGGTCTCACCCTGGCGTCGGTGTGTGCGGGCGCGATGTTGTTGTCGGCGGCGGGAATCACGCGCGGCAGGCCGTGTATCACGCACCACCGGTTGATCGAGCGACTGGAGCAGGAAGGCGGCGTGGTCACCAGGGCGCGGGTCGTGGACGACGGCGATCTGGTCACGGCCGGCGGTGTCACCTCGGGACTGGATCTAGCCCTGTGGTTGGTGCAGCGGGAATTGGGTTCGGATATCGCCGTCGGGGTCGAAGAGATCCTGGAGTACGAGCGGCGGGGAACAGTGTGGAGACGAGAGAGGGCATGAGCACATCTTCTGCGGGCCGCGAGGACACCGGTTCGCCGCGCGTCACCCGGCGTGGCCTGTTCGGCGCGGGTTTGGCGACGGCGGGAGCCGCGGCGGTCGGTGTCGTCGCAGGCCGCGCGGCCACACCCGGCACCAGCCCGGGAGCGGGCCTGGAACCGTTCTACGGGCCACACCAGGCAGGAATAGCGACTCCCGCGCAATCGCACGCGCTGTTCTTGTCGGTCGATATCTTGCGACCCGACCGTGCGGTACTGCGTGAACTCCTGGCCGGGTGGACCGCGACCGCCGCCGCCCTGGCGGCCGGCGCACCGCTTCCGGAACAACCGGGCACACCACCGGGGTTCAGCGCGCACACCGACTTCGCGAGCGGACTGGCTCCGGCTCGCCTGACCGTCACCTTCGGTCTGGGGCCATCGGTGTTCGACGAGCGGTTCGGCCTCGCCGCGCGGCGTCCCGAACACCTGCGACCGCTACCCGGATTCGCCGGTGACGTCCTGAATCCGGCGTGGTGCGACGGCGACGTGCTGGCGCAGATCTGCGCCGACGACGCCCAGATCGTCAGCCACACGTTCCGCACCTTGCGGGCACGGATGCCGGGACTGGCGCGCATGCGCTGGACCCAGCAGGGCTTCCTGAGCAGGCCCGCCGACGGCGGCACCACACGAAATATGTTCGGCCACAAGGACGGCACCGCCAACCCACGCGCGGACACCACCGAGTGCGATCGAACGGTCCGGGTTCGTTCCGCGGACGAACCCGGCTGGTTCCAGGGCGGCAGCTACCTGGTGTTCCGCAAGATCCGGATGAAGACCGCCGAATGGGACCAGCTGCCGCGCGCCGAGCAGGACCGCGTCATCGGCCGCCGCCGCGGTGACGGAGCGCCCCTGGGCGGCACCGCCGAATCCGACCCGCTTGACCTCGACCGTCGCGGCCGGGACGGCGAACTCGCGATTCCGGCCGGCGCCCACGTGCGCCTGGTCCATGGCATTCCGATGCTGCGCCGGGGCTACAACTACGACTACGGCACCCTGATCGCGAACGCGGGCGGCCCGGGCTCCACCGCGGAGACCCCGCACACCCACCTGCCCGGGACGCCCGAACATACCCACGGCGGCCACAACCGGCTCGACGCGGGCCTGCTGTTCGCCGCCTACATGAACCACCCACCCGAACAGTTCATCCGAGCACAACATGCCCTCGCAGGCGGAGACCGACTGAACCCGCTCATCGAGCACACCGGCAGCGCGTTCTTCGCCGTACCGCCCGGCGCGATCCCGGACGAGCCGATCGCGGCGGCGTTGCTCGATTGAGCACTGCCGCTTCCCCCGAGACCGACAGGAGGCAACTCGATGACCACATACGGAATTCTGATTTTCGACGATGCCGAGGAACTCGACTTCGCAGGCCCCTGGGAGGTGTTCACCACCTCGGCGATACTGCGGGGCAATGCCGACCGCACCGTCCTGATCACCGAACGGCCCGGCCCGGTCCGATTCAGCAAAGGGCTTCGCGTGCTGCCGGACCACACGCTGGAGGACCACCCGCCGCTGGACGTACTGCTGATACCGGGCGGCCGCGGGGCACGGCAAGTGGAGCCGCACAACGCGGTGATCACCGAGTGGATCGCCGCGACGGCGGCGCGAGCCGCGTGGGTGGTGAGCGTCTGCACCGGAGCGTTCCTGCTGCACGCCGCGGGCCCGGCGCGCGGACGCCGAGTCGCCACACACTGGAAGTACGAGGAAGAACTCCAAGCGCGCGGCGACGTCACCGTCATCCGGGACGCACGATACGTCGTGGACGGCAAGGTGCTCACCAGTCAGGGTGTTTCGGCCGGCATCGACAGCGCGCTGTGGCTCGTCGGCAGGCTGCACGGGCGCGCCCACGCGCGAGCGGTGCGCCGGGAGATCCACTACGACCCCGCACCGCCCTATCTCGCCGACGAACCCGAGGTGTGGTGAGCGGCATTCACGAACCGACAGCGGCACCGCCGCAATCCACGGCTCCTCGTGGCCGGCGAAATTCCGCTGCGCACATACTGCCGGGGAGGTCGTCGCACCGATATGCTCGGTCGGTGCCGAACGATCCGCATGTGCCCGGCTTCGGGCCGCGGCCACCGAGCCCGCCGCCCGTACCGAATCAGCAACCTCCGTACCCGGACCCATTCGGGCAGCAGCCCTCGCATCAACCCCCTCAGTTCCGCGACGTTGCACCGTCAGCGTGGCCCCAGGGTCAGCCGATGGCTCCTGTCGTGCCGTCCAAGGGTTACGGATTCGCCGTGCTCGCCTTGGCTCTCGGTGTCGCGGCGTTGGTCGTTCCCTTTCTCCCGATCGACCTGTGGGAGGTTCGTCAGTACCTGGCATACGTCTTCGCGCTGCCCGGCCTCATCTTCGGCGTTCTCGGCTGCACCGGACCGCGCAGAGGCAAGGCAGTGGCGATCACCGGCTCGGTATTGTCTCTTCTGGCGCTGGGGATCTGGACCATATCGGCTGCCGTTCAGCTGTGATCGACGCGTGCGGCGGCTCGCCGCCCTGGTCTCGCACGGCAGGTTCGGGGACGGTCAGCTACCCAGAATTGTCCGCATGACCGGTGGTTCGAATCGCCCCATACTGTTCCTGGACGTCGATGGAACCCTGCTTCCCCACGACACTGCCGCTTCGCAGGCAAGTGAGAGGGACTGGTCCGCATGGCAGCAGCCGACGAATCCGATCTTGTCCCGGCTGACCCGAAGCCTCGGCGACCGCCTGCTGGCGCTGGGCTGCGACCTGATGTGGGCCACCGGCTGGGGCGAGGACGCCAACCGCGTGCTCGCCCCCATCCTCGGTCTGCCCCGGCTGCCGGTGGTGGCATTGCCCGAGTATCCCAGCGGCGACTACTTCGAGGACGAGTTGCATTGGAAGACCAGGGCCCTGGTCGGCCTGGCCGCCGGGCGCTCGTTCATCTGGGTCGACGACGAGATCAGGCAGCAGGATTGCGCTAAATAGGCGGAATTGCATCCAACGCAACAATTGGTTACATGCGAGACCGTGATATTACCTGGTCAGGGCGGTGATCGGTGGAGCGAGTCGGTGATGTCCGGACTCTCCCAACTGCGCCTGGACACGC
>NZ_JABLTE010000062.1 GCF_013315795.1 Nocardia barduliensis | reverse complement strand
TTTGCAGCGCCTGCGGCGCTGCGTGTTCGCGGCCCCTTGATGGCTCGCGTTCCAGCGGTCGAGACTCGCGCCTGCGGCGCATGCGCTTCGACCGCTGGAACGCGAGCCGGGCCGCGAACGGCGCTCGCAAGACTCGCTTCTCGGTGCTCGGCGAGTGGTTGGGAGGTCGCGTGGGCGGGTCGGTGTGTCGTTCGCGCACGACAGAGGCCCACGGCCGGTGCGCACGGCGGATGGGATCGGGCGGGTTCAGCGCACGCGGGTCGGTTTCGCCCGGACGCGTAGGAACTGCTGGATGGCGTGGTTCACCGGCTCGGGGTGGGTCATCGTCACCGCCAGTCGGGCGTCCGCGATCTCGATGAACGTGGCGCCGGACAGCCCGTGGGCCAGTTCCTGGGCGCGCTCGCGGTCCATGCCGCTGTGCGTGGGGTGGATCACCAGAGCGGGACAGGAGATCTCGCGCAGGCGATCCAGCACCGAATCCCGGCTGAGCAGGCAGCCCGCCGCGACCTCGATGCCGCGGCGGTCGCGAACCAGCCAGCGCTGGGTCCAGATCGAGCGGTACCACTCGTCGTCGCCGATCAGCCAGGAAGCCAGCTGGTGCACGGCTCGCTCGCGGGAGCCGTCGTCGTACCACTGCTCGAGGAACTTCTGCGTGGCGGTCGACTGCTCCGGGGTGGGGCCGTGGGCCTCGGTGCTGATCAGGATCAGCGCGGAGACGCGTTCCGGCGCGATCAACGCGGTGCGCAGCGCGGTGAAGCCGCCCTGCGCGGTGCCGCCGATGACGGCCTGCTCGGCGCCGAGATGATCGAGCACGGTCAGCGCGTCCCTGGCCGCGGTCCAGTACGTGAAGGGTAGGCCCTCGTCCCTGGTGCGGCCGTGGCCGCGGGCATCCCAGGAGACGATCCGGAATTCCGGTGCGAGCGCGGCCGTTTGGGCGGCGAACATGGTGCGGTCCATGAAGAACTCGTGCGCCAGCAGTACCACCGGGCCGTCCCCGCCGCTGTCCTCGTAATGGATGTCGGCATCGATCGCGCGGGCGAAGGGCACGAGCAGAAGGATAACCAGCGAGCCGGGCCGCGCGGGACGATTCGGGCGGTCGGCTCGACTCCCGCGCCGGGCCGCTGTGCCGATGATTCGCTCGATTCGCCGCTCACTAAACTGGGTGGGTGGCACAAACCCAGAGACCGGTCCTCGTCGTCGACTTCGGAGCACAGTACGCCCAGCTGATCGCACGGCGCGTTCGCGAGTCGAGTGTGTACTCCGAAGTGGTTCCACACACCGCGACGGTGGAGGAGATCGCAGGCAAGCAGCCGCTCGCGGTGATCCTCTCCGGCGGCCCGGCCAGCGTGTACACCGAGGGCGCGCCGCAGCTGGATCCGCGGTTGTTCGACCTGGGTCTGCCGGTCTTCGGCATCTGCTACGGCTTCCAGGCGATGGCCCAGGCGCTGGGCGGCACGGTCGCGCACACCGGCACCCGCGAGTACGGGCGTACCGAGCTCAACATCGATGGCGGTTTGCTGCACGGCGGCCTGCCCACCATTCAGCCGGTGTGGATGAGTCACGGTGACGCGGTCACCGACGCGCCGGAAGGCTTCGAAGTCACCGGCACCACCGCGGGCGCTCCGGTCGCCGCGTTCGAGCACCGCGCGCGCCGCCTGGCCGGTGTGCAATACCACCCGGAGGTGCTGCATTCTCCGCACGGGCAGCAGGTGCTGAGCCGTTTCCTGCACGAACTCGCCGGCATTCCGTCCACCTGGACCCCGGCGAACATCGCGGATTCGCTGGTCGCCTCGGTGCGTGAGCAGGTCGGTGACAAGCACGCGATCTGCGGACTGTCGGGCGGGGTGGACAGCGCGGTGGCCGCCGCGCTGGTGCAGCGCGCCATCGGTGACCGGCTGACCTGCGTGTTCGTCGACCACGGCCTGCTGAGGGCGGGGGAGCGCGAGCAGGTGCAGCAGGATTTCGTCGCCGCGACCGGCGCCAAGCTGGTGACCGTCGACGCGGTGGACAAGTTCCTCGGTGAGCTGAAGGGCGTGACCGATCCCGAGGAGAAGCGCAAGATCATCGGGCGGGAGTTCATCCGGTCCTTCGAGGACGCGGTGGGCGAGGTGGTGCTCGAACACGGCGACGCCGACGGCGCTACGCCGAAGGTCGAATTCCTGGTGCAGGGCACGCTGTACCCGGATGTCGTGGAGTCCGGCGGCGGCACCGGCACCGCGAACATCAAGAGCCACCACAATGTCGGCGGCCTGCCCGACGACCTGGAATTCGAGCTCGTCGAACCGCTGCGCCTGCTGTTCAAGGACGAGGTCCGCGCGGTGGGCCGCGAACTCGGCCTGCCCGAGGAAATCGTTGCCCGTCAACCGTTCCCGGGGCCCGGCCTGGCCATCCGGATCGTCGGTGAGGTCACCGCGGACCGGCTGGAGACGCTGCGCCGGGCCGACGCCATCGCCCGCGAGGAATTGACCGCGGCGGGTCTGGACCGGCAGATCTGGCAGTGCCCCGTCGTGCTGCTCGCGGAGGTCCGCAGCGTGGGCGTGCAGGGCGACGGCCGCACCTACGGCCACCCGATCGTGCTGCGTCCGGTCTCCAGTGAGGACGCCATGACCGCCGACTGGACCCGGCTGCCCTACGAGGTGCTCGAACGCATCTCCACCCGCATCACCAACGAGGTGGCGGAGGTCAACCGCGTGGTCCTGGACGTGACCAGCAAGCCGCCGGGCACCATCGAGTGGGAGTGAGCGCCCGGCCGCCCAGCGGACGGTAGCCGCGCCGCGTCAACTCGCCCGAGTTCAGCGGGGGCGGTGGAAGGCGCTGTGCAGGATCAGGTGGCCGAGAAGCGTGCCGTGGGCGGTGCCGGGGCGTGGCGGAGGATCCGGCGGTGTGGTCCGCCCGGTCGGAGGCGCTTGATCTGTGGGTTTGCCGGAGTTCATTCGGATTCTCCTGTCGTTACGGCGAGGGGCCTGTGGGCGGCGGCTGATCTCCAGCGCCCCAACTCGGGATGTACGGGCAACGGCCCGTCCGGATGGACGGGCCGTTCCGCGTCTTCAGGGTCGTTTGCGTGGGGATATCACCAGCGCGATGCCGATGACGATCGCGGCGAGCACGACGATCCAACCGATCGGGATCATGCTGGCCGCGGGCACGGAGGCGGGGCCGACGAAGGCCCACGCGCTGACCGCTAGGGCCAGCAGACCGGCGATGAGCAGCGAGGCGGCCGGGCCGCGGCGGGATTCGGTCGTCTCGTTCTTCTCGGTTTCAGCCACGGCGCACCTCCACGTTTCCGGCGCGGACGTCGACGTCGAGATCGAGCACCGGCGCGCCGGGAGTATTCGGACCGCTGATCCCCTCGGCGCACAGCGCCTCGGCCATGGTCGCCGTGCAGTGGGTGCGGACGGTCATGTCCGCGGGCAGCAGGATGTGGGCTTCGCCCATCCGGACGTCGACGTTGACGGTGCGGTTCTCGGTCAGTTTCACCGAGCGCAGGTCCAGCGTGCCGGAACCCATGGTCACCTGGTAGTCCGACGCCAGATCGGCGGCGGAGGCCGGCGCCCAGGTTCGGTCGCCCATCGCGGCTTGGTCGAACTCGACCGGACCGACCGCGGAGGCGAGCAGCACGAACCCGGCGAGTGGCGCGGTGAGCACCAGCAGGCCGTAACCGCGCCGCAGGAACGCGCCGAGCACCAGGCCCAGACCGATCACGGCCAGCGCCGCGGCGGCGATCCGGCCGGGCGTCATCCACTCCATGCCCGAGGCCGCGGCCGCACCCGCGCCCGCTGCCGCCAGGATGGCCGAGCCGAGCACCACCGGCGTCAGGCGCGAGCGCGGACGCTTCTGCGGCGGGGCGACGACGGTGCGGGCCGGTGGAGGTTCCGGGAGGTCCCAAGCGAGCGGGGCGACGCCGAGCGGGTCCCAGGACGGCGGGGTCGGGCCGCCGATGATCGCCGGGTGAGCGGCCACGACACGGTGCGGGTCACGTTTGCCCAGTGCCACCGCACTTTCGGGCCGTGCCGTGGATCTGACCGACTCGACATCGTTCGAGCTGCTCGGCGTATTCGGCGTGGGGGGCGCTGCGACAGACGTGCCCGCGTCCTCGCCGGCCGCCGAGGTCGGGCCGGTTTCGCCCACGTCGCCCTCGGTCTTCCGTCCGACCGAGGGCGCGGGATCCACCGGGCCGATGGCCGTATCCGATCCGGTTCGGTCGGCGATCGATGGGGCCGGACCGGCCTGGCTCGATCCGGTTTTTTCGCCGGTGGAGGGCCCCGAACCGGCATCGGCGCGGGTGGCCGCCGATTTGTCCAGCACCACGGTCGCGGGGTCGGCCTCTTGCTCGGCGGCGGGTTTGTGCAACGGGGTCGTTGCCGCATCGCCGTTCGCGGGGTACACCGGCGTCTCCGGGACATATGAATCCGGCAGCTTGGTGTACGGCGTGTACACGGCGGTCGGCGGCACGTACAGGTCGCCGACGGTGCGGGGCGCTCCCGGCGGGAAGACCGCGCCGGGGTATCCGGTGGCGGTGATCCCGCCGTCGGGGACGAATCCGCCGAACGCTTCGGCGGTGCCAGGCGGGGGGTTGGGCGTGCGCAGGTGCAGCATCCACCAGCCCGCCAGCATCAGCGCGAGGCTGATCAGGCCGGATCCGCCGAGGCCGACGCCCACCGGGCCCATCGTGCTGACCGCGATGGCCAGCGCGACGATCAGCACGATGGTCTTGGTCTGGGACTGCGAGCTGTGGCCCTTGCCGACCAGCGACTCGGCGGCGGACGCCTGGTCGCCCGCCGCGCTCAGCAGCAGCCAGGCCAGCAGATACAGCACGATGCCCGCGCCGCCGAAGATCGTCGAGACCACGAACGCGACGCGCACCAGCACCGGATCGATCTCGTAGCGCCGCGCGAACCCGGCCGCGATGCCCGCGACGGGGCCCTGCCGCGGCAATCGGACCGGCCGGGTCTGCCATATCTGCTGGACCTGGTCGCCGAAGCTCGTTTTCGTCATGTTTCTCATGGTGTGCCCGATTCGCGTATCGGCGCATCGGGGGGAACCCTGAAAAACAGCCTGAACACTTTGGACCGATCCGCTGATGTAGCAATCATTCGGCTATGTGCGCGACCGTACCGCGCGTGATCGTTGCGGTCCTGGTCGAGGCGGGTGCGGGCCAGCAAGATCAGGGTGATTACCGATGGCTGGCGGTTGCGTGGCCGTGCCAGTATCGAAGACATGTACCCGTCTGTTCCCGCGTTCGACACTCGGGGGTTCGACGCTGCCCGCGGGCTGGGTCCCGCGCCCGTGCCGCTGCCCGGACCGCCGCAGGTGCGGATGGTCCGTCGTTCCGGCGGCCGGATCGTCGGCGGGGTGGCGGGCGGTGTGGCCGACCACCTCGGCGTCGACGTGTTCAAGGTGCGGATGGCGTTCGTGCTGCTGTCCGCGCTGGCCGGGGCGGGCATCATGGCGTACGGGCTGCTGTGGATCTTCACGCCCGGTGGCTCGGACCAGGTGAGACCCTCCGGTGCGGAGCGGCGGCAGGCGATCGGGCTGGCCATGCTCGGGCTGGGCCTCGCGGTCGCCGTGTCGTGGGTGTTCAGCGGGACGGCGGCGAAGGTGATCGCGCCGATCATCGTGGTGGCGGTCGGCGCGGCGCTGGTGTGGCGGGAGTACGACGTCGACGGGCCGCGTTCGCTGCTCGGGCTGCCCGCGCGGCCTTCGGTGGTGACCTGGTCGCGCATCGTCGCCGGGACGACGCTGATCGTGGCGGGTCTCGGCGTGGTGGTGCTGGCGCGGATCGATCTCAGCTCGCTCGGCTCGGCACTGCTCGCGGTGGCGGTCACGCTGATCGGCGCCGGAGTGCTGACGGTTCCGCTGTGGCTGCGCATGATGCGCGCGTTGAACGCCGAGCGCGCCGCCCGCATCCGCAACGAGGAACGCGAGGAGATCGCCTCGCACCTGCACGATTCCGTGCTCCAGACCCTCGCCCTGATCCAGCGCCAGGCCGACGACCCGCAGGAGGTGCTGCGGCTGGCCCGCAGCCAGGAACGGGAACTGCGGAAATGGTTGTTCGAGGATTCCGGTCCCGCGCAGTCGAGCCTGGCCGCGGCCCTGCGCACCATCGCGGGCGAGGTGGAGGACCAGCACGGCGTGAAGGTGACGCCGGTGACCGTCGGTGACGTGTCGATGGACGTCGACGGCTCCGGATCGGGTCTGCCGAAGGAACACTTCACCGCGCTGCTCGGTGCGAGCAGGGAAGCGCTGGTCAACGCCGCCAAGCACGCGGGTGTTCCGGAGATCGACCTGTTCGCCGAGGCCGAACCGCACCAGGTGAGCGTCTTCGTGCGCGACCGCGGCTCGGGCTTCGACCTCGCGTCCGTGCCGGAGGACCGCCGCGGCTTGGCCAAATCCATCCGTGGCCGGGTCGAGCGTCGCGGCGGTCAGGTGGAGATCGTGTCGACGCCGGGCCGCGGCACCGAGGTCCGGATCACCATGCCGCGCACGGACTCCGGTTCCCCGCTCTCGGACGAAGAGCCCGCTCGAGCCGCCCGCTAGCCGTCGGTCTCGCCGAGGCCAAGCGGGTTCGCGCGGTTCGCAGCGCGGATGCGGTATGCGCGGAGCGCGTGGGGGACAGGTGTGGTACGGGTTGGGGGTCGAGGGTCAGTTAGGAGAAGTAGGTGGCCGTGCGGGTCTTTCTCGTCGATGATCACGCCGTTTTCCGGTCGGGTGTGCGTGCTGAGCTGAGCCGGGAGGCGGACATGGAGGTGGTCGGGGAGGCCGGTGGGGTGGCGGAGGCGGTGGCGGGGATCAACGCCGAGCGTCCGGACGTCGTGCTGCTCGACGTGCACATGCCCGACGGGGGTGGGGTCGCGGTGCTGGCGGGTATCGAGCCGGGGCCGGTGTGCCTGGCGCTGAGCGTGTCCGACGCGGCCGAGGACGTGATCGCGGTGATCCGGGCCGGGGCCAGAGGGTATGTGACCAAGACGATTTCGGGCACCGAGCTGGCCGACGGCATCCGCCGGGTGGCGGGCGGCGACGCGGTCTTCAGTCCGCGCCTGGCCGGTTTCGTCCTCGACTCGTTCACCGGGAAGTCACCGGTACCCGAACCGCCGCTGGACCCCGAACTGGACTCGCTGACCCCGCGCGAACTGGAGGTGCTGCGCCTGCTCGCCCGCGGCTATACCTACCGCGAGATAGCCGAATCCCTGTTCATCTCGGTCAAGACCGTGGAAACGCACGCCTCCAACGTGCTGCGCAAAACTCAGCAGTCCAATCGCAACGCTCTGACCCGCTGGGCCCACCGCCGCCGCATCGACTGACGCCGCGTGGACCGTCGTGGCGCGGACGTCAGAGGACGGCGACGATGATCCCGATGATGATGATCAGGCCGATCAGCAGGCCCACGGCGATGGCCAGGGGGGCGTTGCTCGGCTGCGGGTTCTTGGCGCGCTGCGCGGGAGCGGCCGCGGACGCTCCGGCGAGGTTGCGGTGCGGGCGGGGCAGCGGCGTGGAGTGGGGGCTGCGGATCCCGGACGCCGAATTGCGGGCGGCCCAGGCCGGGATGGTCCCGTCCTCGGTGCGGACGGGCGCGCCGAGAATGTACGGTCCGGTGCCGGGACCGAATGCGGCGGTGAGGATCTCGTCCCGCGCCTCGGCCATGGTCGGCCGCCGCTGCGGCGCGGGTTCCATCATGTGCAGCAGCGCCTGGGTGAGCACGCCGCTGCGGGTCGGCGGGATGATCTGCGCCATCGCGGCGCGGTGCACGATGACGTCGCTGTCCTCGTCGAAACCGAACGGCGGCTGCCCTTCGATCGCGGTGTAGAGCGTGGCGCCGAGGGAGAACACGTCGCTGGCCTTGGTCGGCTGTGCTCCGCGCGCCACCTCGGGGGGCAGGTAGGAGGGGGTGCCGGTGATCACGCCGTCCGGTTCGTCGGACATCTCGCCCGCACCGCGTGAGATGCCGAAGTCGCTGAGCTTCGCCATGCCCACGCCGGGGCCGCGATCGGCGACGAGGATGTTGCCGGGCTTGATGTCCCGGTGCACGATGCCGACCGCGTGCGCGGCGGCCAGCGCGTCGGCGACCTGGGCGCCGATCTGCGCGACCTCGATCGGCGGCAGCGTGTCGACCAGTGCGAGCGCCTTCGCGACACTGCGCGAGGGTAGGTGCTCCATCACCAGCCAGGGCTCACCGGCTTCGAGCACCACGTCGTACACGGCGATCGCGTGGTCGTGCGAGAGCTTCGCGGCGACCCGGCCCTCGTGCATGATCTGGTTGCGGACCGCTTCGGCCTCCTCCTCGCCGAGCCCGGCGGTGGTGAGCACCTGCTTGATCGCGACGTCCCGGTCGAGCAGGCGGTCGTGCGCCAACCAGACCGCGCCCATGCCGCCGCCACCCAGCTTCGATTGGAGACGGTAGCGGCCTGCGACGAGGTACTGGGGGCCGACAGTGGGACGAGCGCGTTCGGTCACGGTGCGAGGGTAGCGGAAAATGAGGCTAGCTGGCCTGATTCGTGTTCGCGCAGGCGAGAGACATGGGCACGAATCGTACGCCGCGCCCGCCCTCGGCCCTCGGTTCGGATGCGTGCCACTCACCATACCGCTGAACCGGGGCCGGGCGTCGGAGTCGGGCACGCCGGCCTCATCGCGATCACGCCACTCGGCGAGCGGGAAGTAGCGGCCTCCGCGACACGAGGCTCGAACCCTTGACGAAACCCGGGGGTCGGTTTCTACTGAGTCCGTATCGAACGTATATTCGATATCAATCGATAGCTGAATCGGTGCTGCCGCTCGAATCAGGCCGGCCGCTCCGCATGCTTCGCCTCGGGTCCATCGTGGGAAGTGGGTGGTTGAGATGGGTTCGGATGCGATATCGCAGGGAGGGGTGAATCGGGGCGCGCTGCCGCGCGGTGGCGGGCGGGAGAATGCTCCCACGCTTGCTGAGCTGCGCAGACGCATGGAAGCGGTGCCGGGGCGCGGTGAATCTTCGGCGCAGCGGGTCCCGCTCGACGGCGGGTCGCGCAGCGCGGCGTTGCCGGTGCCCGCCGCGCTCGCTCCGCTGTTGCCTGATGGTGGCTTGGTCAAGGGTTCCGTCGTGGCGTACACGGGCGCCAGGTCGCTGCTGGCCGGTCTGCTGGCCGCGGTGACCGAGAGCGGCGGGCATGCCGCGGTGGTCGGCATGCCCCGGCTCGGTCTGCTGGCCGCGGTGGAGATGGGGGCGCAACTGCGGCGGCTGGCCGTGATCGCCGATCCCGGCCCCGATCCGGTGGAGGTGGCCGCGGTGCTGCTGGACGGACTCGATCTGGTCGTGCTCGGGCTCGGGGGCGGGACCGTCGCGCCCGCCCGCAGCCGGGTGATCGCGGCCCGCGCGCGCAACAAGGGCGCCACCCTCGTGGTCGCCGACGGTCGCTGGCCCGGTGCGTCCCTCCAGCTCGACGCCCGCGTCGCGGGTTACACCGGTCTCGGCCGCGGGCGCGGACGCTTGCGCTCGCTCGGCTTGACGGTCGAGGTGCGCGGCAAGGCGGGGCCACCGCGGTGCGGACGGCTGGATCTGTGCCCGAATGCGGGTCGCGTGGAATGGGTGCTGCGCGAAAACGCGGCCCGTGCCGCCGAAGCCGTCGACACACAGGAAGCGGTGTCGTGAGCGCGTCGGCCTGCGCAGCGGCTTGCCTCGGCGGCTCGATCCGAGCGATGGCCGAGGCGCACCGCTGTCGTGTCCGGTCGCTGCGCGCCTGGTCCGGTGCGCCGATCGAGCGATTCGATTCCGCAGGCCACGCCTGCCTCGGGCGTGGAACGCTGCCGCGAACGGGCGGCGGCCGGTGCGCGGAGCCTGGCCGGAGCTGCTGGGCGGGTCTCGTATGCCACTGCGATGGCCTGTCGCACGCTATGAGGGTTTTCGCCGTGCGCGTGCGTCTGCGCGGACTCGATCCTCGGCAACCGCGGGTTGCGGGGGACGAAGGTGGCGCGTCGCCGTGAACCGGCCGGGGTCGAGGCGGGTACTGGCGCTGTGGTGCCCGGACTGGCCCGCGGTCGCCGCGGCGGCGATGGCGGGGCTGCCCGCGACGCGGCCGGTGGCGGTGCTGTTCGCCAATCGGGTGGTGGCGTGTTCGGCGATCGCGCGCGCCGAAGGGGTGCGTCGTGGCCTGAAGCGCAGAGAGGCGCAGGGACGCTGCCCCGAGCTGTTTCTCGCGCAACAAGACGTGGATCGGGACGCGCGGCTGTTCGAACCGGTGGTCGCGGCGGTGGCCGCGACGATGCCCGGTGTGGAGGTGCTGCGTCCCGGATTGCTCGTGCTCGGCGCGCGCGGTGCGGCGCGATTCTTCGGGTCCGAGGAGGCGGCGGCCGAGCGCCTGGTCGACGCGGTGGCCGCGGCCGGGGCGGAAGCGCAGGTCGGGATCGCCGACGAGCTGTCAACGGCGGTGATCGCCGCCCGGCGCGCCGCGATCGTGCCCGCGGGTGCGGGAGCGGGATTTCTCGCACCGCTGCCGGTGCGGGAACTCGCGGCCGAGCCGAGCCTGGCCGCCCCGGAACGCGCCGACCTGGTCGACCTGCTGCACCGCTTGGGCTTGCGCCGGATCGGTGATTTCGCCGCGCTCTCCGCGGCGGAGGTCGCCTCCCGGTTCGGGACCGACGCCGTGCTGGCGCATCGCTGTGCCAGGGCCGAGCCGGAGCGTCCGCCGTCCGCGCGGCAACCCCCGCCGGATCTGGTGGTGGAGTACCGCTGTGATCCGCCGATCGAGCGGGTCGATGCGGCCGCCTTCGCCGGGCGGCTGCTCGCCACCCGGCTGCACAGCGCGCTCGCGGATGCCGGGCTGGCCTGCACGAGGCTGTCGGTGCACGCGGAAACCGCGGCGGGAGAGGATCTCTCGCGAATCTGGCGATGCGCGGAGCCGCTCACCCCGGAGGGCACGGCGGACCGGGTGCGCTGGCAACTGGACGGCTGGCTCACCCGGCGGGACGGCGCGCGGCCCACCGCGCCGATCACCGTGCTGCGGCTGGAACCTGTCGAGGTGGTCACCGCGGGCGCGCTGCAACTCGGGCTGTGGGGCGGGGCCGGGGAAGAGGACGAGCGCGCCCGCCGCGCGCTGATCCGGGTGCAAGGGTTGCTCGGCGGGGCAGCGGTGCGGGTCGGCGTGCTCAGCGGCGGACGCGGCCCCGCCGAACGCGTCACCATGGTCGCGCTGGGTGACGAACTCGTGCCCGCGGCCGACCCCGCGCAGCCTTGGCCGGGCCGGCTGCCCGAGCCCGCCCCCGCCGTGCTCCTGCTGAACCGTCCGCCGGTGCGGCTGGAAGCCGCCGACGGCGCGCTCGTCGAAGTCACCGATCGCGCCATGTTCGACGCCGACCCCGCACTGCTGCGCTGGGGAAGCAGACAGTGGCGGGTGACCGGCTGGGCGGGACCGTGGCCGGTGGACGAGCGCTGGTGGGCGCCCGATTCGGCCGACACGGAATTCACCGCCCGCGCTCAAGTCCAACTGGACGACGCCCCCGCCGCCGACAAAGTCCTGCTGCTGGTCTATCACGACGAAACCTGGCGCGCCGAAGGGCTTTACGACTGACCGTCCCAGCGCGCGCCGAATGCGACTGCGAACCTCTGGGAGCGAGCCCGGTCCGATCCGGTGACCTGTACCGCCCGGCGATCCGCTGCCCGTGCTGCCGAGCCGTCGCGCTGTCGCCTGTCGCGCTGTCGACGTGCCAAGGTGACGGCCCGGTCGTGATCCGCGCCGGTTCAGTCCGGGCGTGACCACACCGTCGCCAAGGTGAACGGATGTCCGCGCAGGGCGGCCCATTTCGGCTTCCGGGCCAGGAACTTGTCGTCCACCAGCGCCTCGGCGACCTCGGTGAGGACCCATCCGGCGGCCAAACCGGCCGACAGGTGCTCGCTGATCAGATGCAAGTGGGTGCTGATGGCCACCGGTTCGCCGGAGGGGTCGGTGTAGTGCGTCGGCATTCCGGACACCATGATGAATTGCGGGTGGTAGCTGACCAGTACGCAGCGCGCGCCCGGCGCGGCCAGGCGCCACGCCTCGGCGTAGAACGGCGCCAATTCCGGTAGGTGCTCATCGATCAGCGACGCGATCACCAAGTCGTAGGCGCCTTCCGGCAGGCCGGTGGCCCGCACGTCCGCCTGGGTCAGCGTGGTGTGGGCGCCGCGCGCGGCCGCCAACGCCAGCATCCCTCGGCTCACGTCGACCCCGTCGAGGTGCGGGATTCCCTTGTCCCGCAGCCATGTTCCGGTTCGCCCGGTGCCGCAGCCGAGGTCGGCCGCGCGCCGCACTCGGCTCAGGTCCAGGTTCAATCGTCCGAGCAGCGCGAGATCCATCTCGTCCAAGACGGTCTGCTCGTAAGTGGGCGCCCACCCGTCGTAGCCTGTGGCGACGTCGACGGTGCGGTAGTCGCGGCGGTCGAAATCGGCGAAGGAAGGCATGCGGCGAGTATCGTGCCGTGCGCACTCCCGCGCCAGGCAATTATCGAGTTGCTCGAAACACCGTTGTGCGCCGGAAAGTTCGCGACGTCCGATGCTCCGGTAAACGTGCTTGGGTGGGTGATCCGTGCTACACCGCGCAGGCCGCGTGCATAACGGCCGGTATCCTCGTTCGTCGTGGATCTGACGGTGGGCCAAGTGGCATTCGGCGACGTGCGGATCGCCTATCGGGATTCGGGGGTGGGCGCGGTCAGCGACATCCCCGTGATGCTGGTGCACGGCATGGGCGGCGACGGGCACACCTGGGACCGGTTCGCGCGTGTCCTGGTGCAATCCGGGCGTCGGGTGATCATCCCCGACCTTCGCGGGCACGGCCGTAGCTCACACGCCGATTCCTATCTCTTCGACGACTTCGGCGACGATCTGCTGCGCCTCTGCGATCAGCTGGAGCTGCCCGCGGTGGACCTGGTCGGGCATTCGCTCGGCGGCTACGCGGTGTCGCGCGTGGCGCAGGAGCGGCCGGAACTGGCGCGCAGGCTGGTCATCGAGGAGTGCCCGCTCCCGCTGCAATCCGGCGCCGAGGAATTGCGCCTGACCCGCCGCTTTCCCACCGCGCCCGAACTGTGGCACGCCACATCCAGCCTGGTCCGGCACCCGCGCGCGGTGCTCGCCTTCGATCGCTCCATGACGAAGACGGCGCTGGAGCAGTTCCGCAAGCCGAACCCGGAGTGGTGGGATCGGCTCTCCGACATCACCGCGCCCACCCTGGTGTTGTGCGGCGGGCCGGGCGGCATGGTGGATCCGGACAAGCTCGCCGTCTTGCAGGCCCGGCTGCCCGACTGCACGGTGACCACGTTCACCTGCGGCCACAGCATCCATCGCGACCGGTACCGGGAGTTCGCCGCGACTGTCCGGCCGTTCCTGGCGGGCTGACGGGGGCGCGCGGCGTCCTGAGCCGGCGCCGAACGCGCGGGTTACGCGCTCGTCCTGGTTTCTCGGTACGAAACCACCGGCTCACCAGTGCGTGCCGGGCACCCATCGGGCAGCGCGCCGCAAGGCCGTGCCCGTGACCCGCCGCGCGGCCGATCGGGGCCGTCGCGGAGGAAGCACATCAGCGGGTTCGGCCGTTTCGTCGCCGGGTGCGCTCTGCTCGCCCTTGGCCGCTGGGGAGTCGGGCAGGGAGCGGTAGTAGCGGTGCAGGACGCGGTCGCGGATCTTCGGGGTGAGCAGGGCGCCGTACTCGGCGATGGTGCCCAGCGGGACGTCGATGCGTTTGGGCCGTTCGATCAGCGCGCGCACGATGGTCGCCGCCGCCCACTCGGGAGACTCGGCCGGGCCCTGATCGCCGCTCGGGGCGATCATCGGCGT
Source organism: Nocardia barduliensis (assembly GCF_013315795.1). Taxonomy (GTDB): domain Bacteria; phylum Actinomycetota; class Actinomycetes; order Mycobacteriales; family Mycobacteriaceae; genus Nocardia; species Nocardia barduliensis. The sequence goes on along the minus strand of NZ_JABLTE010000062.1, from coordinate 34,238 downwards.
GCGCACCAGCGGCAGGTGGATGGTGGTGAACGTGACCCCGTCCGCCAGGGTCTCCACGGCCGCCACCTCGGTGAACTTGTCCAGCGCCGCCTTGCTGGCCAGATACGCCGAGAAGCGCGGCGTGGCCATCTGCACGCCCGCGCTGCTGATGTTCACGATGTGCCCGAATCTGCGTTCCCGCATCTGCGGCAGCAGGGCCAGCGTCAGCCGCAGCGCGCCGAAGTAGTTGACGGCCATGGTGCGTTCGAAGTCGTGCAGCCGGTCGGTGGAGCGGTGGATGGCGCGGCGGATCGAGCGGCCCGCGTTGTTCACCAGCATGTCCACGTGGCCGTGCTCGTCCAGGATGGTCTCGACGACGTGGTCGACGGAGCCGGAGTCGGTGATGTCGCAGGCGTATCCATGGGCCGAGCCGCCCGCGGCCCTGATCTCGTCGACGACCGAGGCGAGTTCGTCGCCCCGGCGTGCGAGCAGGAACACGCTGGCGCCCTTGCCCGCGACGGCCACCGCCGCCGCCCGGCCGATGCCGGAGGACGCTCCGGTGATGAGGACATGCCGTCCGGTGAGGTCACGGTTGCGGCGCCGGGCGGGCACAGCGGCTGCGTCGGTCATCACTGCTCCTTTGCAGGTCTGGTGGCCAAGAACTTACTCTGAAGTAAGTTAACTGCCAAGTGGTCCTGGTCACAGCCGTGGGGGTCCGCTTCGGCTGTCGCGGCGCGTCGCCCGGTGTGGCGGGCGCGTTCGAGACCGCACGGGCGTCGGGGTTTCGGGGGGCGGGAAACGCATCGAACAACGCTCGAAACGTTCGAACATATGTGCGATACTTCAGCGCATGTCGGACGATCGGATGGCGGAGGTGTTTGCCGCGGTGCGGCTCGGTGGCCTCGACCCCGCGGCGGGGCGACGGGCGTTGGAGAAGCTTTGGGACGAACTCGGCGATCACGGCGAAGCGCTGCATCGCTGCGTGGTCGCCCATCATCTCGCCGACCTCCAGGAGGAGGCCGCCGAGGCGCTGCGCTGGGATCAGCGCGCGCTGGCCGCGGTGTTCGGGCCCGGCGTGCCGCTGGACGAAGGTCTGCGTGGATTCCTGCCGTCGCTCTATCTGAACCTGGCCGACAGTCATCGCCGGGTCGGTGAGTTCGAAGTGGCCAAGATGCAATTGGCCATCGCTCGTGGGCATCTCGACGTCCTGGCCTCCGACGCCTATGGCGCGCTCATCCGGGCCCGTCTGCGTGGCGTCGAGGACGCGCTTGCCGCCGGGTCCGTCGAACGGCTCCAGGCATCCTGACCTGCCTGTACATCCCCTGTCTTCGAATGTATGTTCGAGAAAAGGAGGTGTGTGGTGGGCTGGGACGACGGTCCGCCCAGCTGGGCGGAGATGGAGCGGGTGCTGTCCGGCCGGGCCGGGCGCAACCCCGACGCGGAGTATCCGGGCGACGGCGGCGACAGCCCCGCGTGGTCGCGCAAACGCGAGCCGTACCGGCCCGAGCCGGTGCGCCGCGCGGACGCGCCGTCGGTCCCGTACGCCGAGCTGCACGCGCACTCGGCCTACAGCTTCCTGGACGGCGCCAGCCATCCGGAGGAGCTGGTGGAGGAGGCGGTGCGGCTCGGCTTGGCGGCGATCGCGCTCACCGACCACGACGGCTTCTACGGCACCGTCCGCTTCGCCGAGGCGGCCAAGGAATGGGGGATGCCCACCGTCTTCGGCGCCGAACTGTCCCTCGGCACGGCGCCCGAGCCGCGCGTTCCCGGCACCGGACGCGGGCACGCCGCCGCCCCCGACTCCGCGCCGCGCACCGGAGCGCCGGACCCGGCCGGTCCACACCTGCTGGTGCTGGCCCGCGGCCAGGAGGGCTACCGCAGGCTGTCGCGCGAGATCGCCGCGGCGCACATGGCCGCGGGCGAGAAAGGCGTTCTGCGCTACGATCTCGACACGCTCACCGCGGCGGCCGAAGGGCACTGGCAGATCCTCACCGGATGCCGGAAGGGACACCTGCGCCGAGCCCTCGAACTCGACCTGCGCACGGGAAGCACCCGGCTGGAGCGGGCGGAGGCCGCGCTGCGCGAGCTGACCGACCGCTTCGGCGGGGACCGGGTGAGCGTGGAACTCACCCACCACGGCATCCCGGAGGACGACGAGCGCAACGCTCACCTCATCGCCTTGGCCGAGCGTCTCGGCCTGCCCGTGCTCGCCACCACCGGAGCGCACTTCGCCGCACCGAGCCAGCGCCGCCGAGCCATGGCGCTCGCGGCGATCCGGGCCAGGCAGAGCCTGGACGAGATGGCGGGCTGGCTGGCCCCCGCGGGCGGCGCGCACCTGCGATCCGGGGCGGAAATGGCGCGGTTGTTCGCCGACTGCCCGCAGGCGGTGGCGAACGCGGCGGCCCTGGCCGGCGAATGCGCCTTCGATCTGCGGCTGATCGCCCCCCACCTGCCGCCGTTCGACGTGCCCGCCGGGCACGACGAGCAGTCCTGGCTGCGTGAACTCACCCTCACCGGCGCCGCGTCGCGCTACGGCTCGCCCGCGCAGAGCCCGGAAGCCTACCGGCAGATCGAGCACGAACTCGCGGTGATCAACGACTTGGAGTTCCCCGGCTACTTCCTGGTGGTGCACGACATCGTCAGCTTCTGCAAGGACAACGACATCCTCTGCCAGGGCCGGGGTTCGGCGGCCAACTCCGCGGTCTGCTACGCGATCGGCATCACCAATGTCGATCCGGTGCGCAACCAACTGCTGTTCGAACGTTTCCTCTCCCCGGAGCGCGACGGTCCGCCGGACATCGATGTCGACATCGAATCCGACCGTCGCGAAGAGGCGATCCAGCACGTCTACCGCAAGTACGGCCGCGAGTACGCCGCGCAGGTGGCCAATGTGATCACCTATCGCGGCAAGTCCGCGGTGCGCGATGCCGCACGGGCGCTGGGGTTCTCGCCCGGCCAGCAGGACGCGTGGAGCAAACAGGTGAGCCGCTGGACCGGCGTCGGCGCCGAGACGAACACCGACATCCCCGCCGAGGTGCTGGAACTGGCCGCCGACATCGAGGGCCTGCCCAGGCACCTGGGCATCCACTCCGGCGGCATGGTGATCTGCGACCGGCCGATCGCCGACGTCTGCCCGGTGGAGTGGGCGCGCATGTCCGGCCGCAGCGTACTGCAGTGGGACAAGGACGATTGCGCCGCCGTCGATCTGGTGAAGTTCGACATGCTCGGCCTCGGCATGCTCTCCGCACTGCACTACATGATCGACCTGGTGCGCGAGCACAAAGGCGAGACCGTCGAGCTGCACTCGCTCGACCTGGCCGAACCCGAGGTCTACGAGATGCTCTCGCGCGCCGACTCGGTGGGCGTCTTCCAGGTCGAGTCGCGCGCGCAGATGGCCACCCTGCCCCGGTTGCGTCCGCGCAGCTTCTACGACCTGGTGGTGGAGGTGGCGCTGATCCGCCCCGGTCCGATCCAGGGCGGGTCGGTGCATCCCTACATCCGCAGGCGCAACGGTGTGGAGGACGTCGTCTACGACCATCCGGCGCTGAAGAATTCGCTGGAACGCACGCTCGGCGTGCCGCTGTTCCAGGAACAGCTCATGCAGATGGCCGTCGACGTCGCCGGATTCACCGCCGTCGAGGCCGATCAGCTGCGCCGCGCCATGGGTTCCAAGCGGTCACCGGAGCGCATGGAACGCCTCAAGTCACGGCTCTACCAGGGCATGCGCGAGCTGCACGGGATCACCGGTGAAATCGCCGACCGCATCTACGAGAAGCTCTACGCCTTCGCGAATTTCGGGTTCCCGGAGAGTCATTCGCAGAGTTTCGCCGCGATCGTGTACTACTCGGCCTGGTTCAAACTGCATCATCCCGCCGCGTTCTGCGCGGGCCTGCTGCGCGCCCAGCCGATGGGTTTCTACTCGCCGCAGTCGCTGGTCGCCGACGCGCGCAGGCACGGGGTCGCGGTGCACGGCCCCGACGTCAACGCCAGCCGTGCCGAAGCCACCCTGGAGGCGGAGGGCAGCGAGGTGCGCCTCGGGCTCGCCTCGGTCCGGCAGATCGGCGACGACCTCGCCGAACGCATCGTCGCCGCCAGGGGCGAGCGGCCCTACACGTCCTTCCTCGACCTGACCGGGCGGGTGGAACTCACCGTCGCCCAAGCGGAATCCCTCGCCACGGCGGGCGCGCTCGGCAGCCTCGGCGTCAGCCGCCGCGAAGCGCTCTGGGCGGCGGGCGCCGCCGCGGGCGAGCGTCCGGACCGGCTGCCCGGTACCGGCGCGGCCACCACCGCGCCCACCCTGCCCGGGATGAGCGATCTGGAGACGGCCGCCGCCGACGTGTGGGCCACGGGCGTCTCGCCGGACAGCTATCCGACGGAGTTCCTGCGCCCGCGCCTGGACGCCCTCGGCGTCATACCGGCCGCGAGTCTGCTCGACGTGCCCGACGGCTCCCGCGTCCTGGTGGGCGGCGCGGTGACGCACCGGCAGCGCCCCGCCACGGCGGAGGGCGTCACCTTCCTCAACCTGGAGGACGAGACCGGCATGGTGAACATCGTCTGCTCGCTGGGGCTGTGGCGGCGCTACCGGCGCCTCGCTCAGGGCGCCGCGGCCCTGCTCATCCGCGGCCGGGTGCAGAATGCCGAGGGCGTGGTCAGCGTGGTCGCCGAACATCTGCAGCGGATGGATCTGCGGATGGCGTCCAAGTCGCGCGACTTCCGTTGAGCCGCTGCTTTAAAGAAGTGTTAGAAGCGTTCTAGAGAACGGTTATGCGAGGCTGTCCGCGCAGCGTAAACGGCTACTGTGCCAGGCATGAGGAAGCTTGCTGTGCTGTGTGTCGGCGTGCTGGGGTTGATTCTGCTCGCCGGCTGCGGGGCCGATGACGCGAAGCCCGCGCGGGACCGGACGTCGTCGGCGGTCACCGGCCCCGCCGCCCCCGCGCTCGTGCCGCCGGGGGTCCACGAGCTGGCGCCGCCGAAGCGGGACAACGGCTCCGGCGGCGAACCGATGGTCGCCCGCAAGGAGGTGGTCACCGGCAGCGTCGAGATCACCGCCGACGCGCCGGTCGCGGCGGCGGGCACGATCATCGAGCGGGTGCGCGCGGCAGGCGGCCGGGTCGACAGCCGCACCGAGCAGCCCGGCACCGACGACAGCGAGCCCAGCGCCACCCTCATCGTCCGGCTGCCCGCGGACAAGACCGACGCGTTCATCGCCGACCTCGACGGGATCGGCCAGGTCACCCGGGTCACCACCAACCGCGACGACGTCACCATGCAGTGGGAGGACCTGGACGCGCGGATCAAGGCGCTGCAAGCCTCGGTCGAGCGGCTGCGCGCGCTCATCGCGGGCGCCACCACCACCTCCGATCTGATCACCGCCGAGCAGGCGCTGTCCAGCCGCCAGGGCGAGCTGGACAGCCTCACCGCGCAGAAGCGACGGCTCGACGACCAGGTCGCCCTGTCCACGCTGACCATCGAGATCACCACCGACGAGAAGAAGTCCGACGACGACCCGGACAGCTTCTGGGACGGCATCGTCTCCGGCTGGAACTCGCTGGTGGACTGGTTGCAGGACGCGGTCGTGTTCAGCGGCAAGGCTATTCCCTGGCTCGCCTTCCTCGCGGTGGCGGCCGCCGTGCTGTGGGGCATCGTCCGGCTGGTGCGGCGCCGCGGGAAGCGCGCGCCGGGTGCGGGAGAATCGGCAGCGGCTCCCGCGGAGCCCGTGAGCAGCGCCTCGGACGGCGCGGAAACCAGCACAGGAGGCAAGAGTGCCGACGGTGGTAAGGGCGGTGATCAAGCCGAACAGCCGTAAGGGCCCGCTGGTGGAAACCCTCGACGACGGCAGCCTGCACCTGTACGTGCGGGCTCCCGCCGTCGAGGGCAAGGCCAACAAGGCGGCCATCGAGTTGCTCGCCGAACACTACGGAGTCGCCAAGTCCGCCGTCCGGCTGACGGCGGGCGCGACCTCCCGTTTCAAACGGTTCGAGATCGACCCGCGCTGACGTCGAACGTGCGGCCGCCTCGGGATCCCGCCGGCGGAGTGTTCAGACGCCGCCGGGAAAGCCGAGCTGACGCCACGCTTCGTACACGGTCACCGCCGCCGCGTTGGAGAGGTTCATGGAGCGGCGGCCGGGCACCATCGGGATGCGCAACCGGTCGGTGATGTGCGGGTCCGCCAGCACCTCCGCGGGCAGTCCGGTGGGTTCGGTGCCGAACAGCAGCACATCGTTCTCCCGGTAGGCCACGTCCGTGAACCGAGTGGTGGCCTGCGTGGTGAACGCGAAAACCCGCTCCGGGCGCAACGCCTCCCACGCCGCCGCCAGATCCGCGTGCACCGTCACCGACGCCAGATCGTGATAGTCCAACCCGGCCCTGCGCAACTTCGGCTCCGACAGCTCGAACCCCAACGGCTCGATCAGATGCAGATGACACCCGGTCCCCGCGACCAACCGAATCGCGTTGCCGGTATTCGGCGGAATGCACGGCTCGTGGAACATCAGATGGAACACCGCCCCAGTCAATCAGGCGTCGCCACCGCCGGGTCGCCGGGACTCCCCGGCCGGGCTCAGCCGAAGCTGCCCGTGCTCGGCTTGCCGATCACGTCGACGGTGACGATGTCGGTCACCGCGGTGTAGCCGTCGCGGGGATCGCCGGGGGGGCGCTCCCAGGCGCATGCGCCACGAACGCGCATCTGTCCGGCGGGCAGGGAACCGTTGCCGAGGGACGTCTGGACCATCTTGCCGTTCGCGATGGCGAACGACGTGGGGTTGTTGCCGCCGAAGATCTCGCCGGTGTCGTCGTTGTACACCCAGCACACACCCTCGGCGTTCGGGTTGTGGAATTTCGCCGACACGGTTCCGGGCACCGAGAAGACTTCCTCGAGCACCGGCGGCGACAGCGGGGGCGTCGCGGTAGCGGTGGCGCCGGAGCCGAGCGCCATCGCCAGCGCCGGAAGGGCGGTGACGGCGAGAAGGGGGAGTCGTCGAGCGATCATGATCGACATGTTGTCAGCCTCCGAGCGCGCCCCTGTTCCCAGGGGTGCGGAAATAGTTGGACAACAATGCTTTTGGTCCAGACATAAGTGGTACCCACAGGCCGGGAGCGAATGTCAGGTTCCGCGGGTACCGATCGGCCCGTGGTCGGGTGCCAACAGCTGGATCAGCGCTGTGATGCTCTGCTCGCCCCGGCCCTCGGCTACCGCTCGGTGCAGCAGGTCGTGCATCGGAGCATGCCAGGACATATCGACGCCCGACTCCGCGCCGAGTCGCTCATCGTCACCGATCGTGGTGTGGAACAGGGCGATCGACGAGCCGAGCCGGGTGTAGTCCCGATTGTCGATCTCGTCGGCCATGACCGGTAGCAGTGACTCGATCATCTGTAGCCATTTAATCGAATACGGCACCATTGTGCGTGCTGCCAGACCGCGCCCGGACAGTATCGCGGCGCCTTCGAAGAATCCGAGCAGTGTGGGCAGCAGTGTGGCGCCGACGGCGGATTCGTAGAGAGCGGCGAGGTCGGGTTCGGCGCCCAGATGGACGAGGTCACCGCCGAGTACTCGCAGTGTTTCCCTGTGCTCCTCGAATACGTCCGGTTCGCCGCCGAAGTACAGCAGCGTGTCCGGTTTTCCGACGGCCGAAGGTACGTTCTTGATCGCGCCACCGAGGAAACGCGCTCCCCGATCGGTCGCCCACCGCGCGAAGTCCCGAGCGTCGGCCGGGGTGCCGCTGTTGAGAGTGACGAGGGTTCGCCCGTTCAGCTCGGTCTCAGCAGCGGTCAGACTGTCGCGGGTCGCTCGGAACGTGGTCAGGCAGGTGATGATCAGCGGGCCGGCGGTGACGGCATCGGCGACGGCGAGCTGTTGGTGCGCGCCCGCGGCCACCAGGGGAGCCGCCCGCTGCGGGCTGCGATTCCACACGGTGGTCGAATACCCCGCTGCGAGAAAGGCCGCTGCGAGGGCGTAACCCATCGAACCTGTGCCGAGCACGGTCACCGCGGTTCTCTGATCGTTCATGCGACTCCAATCGCGCTGTGCCCGTAAAGCGCACTACCTCGTGACAGGATCGAGTGTTTGCCCATCCAGCGACAACGACAAGTACGCACTTTCGGGAGCAGTTCCGAACGTTCAGGTAAGTGCGCAGGCTGCGGGAAGCGGCATCGTAGTTTTGTGACTGGAGTCGCAATCGGCAGCAGTCACGTGCCGCCGCTGCTGATAGACGACGTCATCTCGGAGCTTGCCGCCGGTCGAGCGCTGTCCTGATCAGCTTCCGCACGGCTTCGCCAGTGACGGACTGCCCGGCAAGCGTGTTGAACGCCCGGCCGTAGGTCGCTATCTCTCGCGGCTGGTTGATGGTCAACTCTGCGGCTGTTCCTTCCACCATGACAAGCCGGTTATCGAACATGGCGAAGTTGGTGGACACCACCAGCGCCTCGGCCATGGCCGGAACGATGCCGAGCGTGACACGGGGCATACCGAGGATCGACGCCAGCCGGTCGAGCTGGCCGATCATGACGCCGTCGGTGCCGACGGTCGTGTAAAGGGCCTGCTCGGCGATGAGGAAGTGGAACCGGTGGTCACGCTGGTAGAGCACGCGTTGCCGCTCCATCCGCTTGGACACGGCGTCGTCCACGTCGTCGGGTACCTGGTGGAACTCGATACCCCGCCTCAGCTTGGCTTCGGCATACTCGGCGGTTTGAAGTAGGCCGGGGATGATCTGGGGTTGATAGTCGCGGATGAAGGTCGCTCCGGCTTCGAGTTCGAGCGACTTCTGTTGCCGACGCTTCAGTCCGGTACCGAGGACTCTCCGCCATTCGAGGTATGCCGCGTCGATATTGTGCAGCGTGGCCAGCAGATCAGCGAGCAGGTCACTTCGATCGGCGTGCCTGCAGTAGGCGCGTAGGTCGTCATCGGACGGTTTGATCCGGCCGTATTCGATCTTGGACACCTTGGACTCGTGCCAGCCGGACAACTGGGCGAGCTTCCGATTGGTGAGTCCAGCGGTGCGGCGAAGCTCCCGGAGTTGTGCTCCGAGAGCTTCCCGCGCATCGTGAACGTTGGTCACTGGTTGGCGTACTCCGCGTACGGGGTCGACAGGTCCCATAGTCGCTGCTTCACGCTCCGGCAATAGCCGACGATCCTCGGATCGGTGGTCACCGCCAGTCCCGATGGCTTCCCGCTCTCATTGACCAAGTTGTAGACAACTCGCTCGTTGTCGATCAGCCACCAATCATCGGGTGGCACTTCACCGGCGAGATGCCGGGGTACGTACCGGATATCTTCACCGGCTGCTGTGTTGGTATCGGTGACCGACAACAGCCAGCGGTGATAGTCGGTGTGTGGCACCGTCACAACGCGGACCCGGCTCACGGTCACTCCCCGACGGGTCGTTTCCTCGACCAGATCGTTCCATCGGCTCTTGTGTTGGTCCGGCAAGGCGGGCTCTCCGGCGAGGAAGCGCCGAAACCGATCGGACTCCGCGGGCACAGCGTAGGCGTCCCTCACTTCCAAATGGAAAGCCTCAGCTTCGCAAGCACGAAACAGGGCCACCCAATCCGGTGGCTCATGCTGGAGGTAGAGCACCGTAGAACGTCCTCCTGATCTTCGGAACTTCGATGGCTGTCTCGTTGGCCGCGAGGTCTAGTTGAGCCAGCGTGTCAGGTTCGGTGATCGGCCGGCCGGAAAGGGTGAAGGTACCCCGGCCGGTGTCCGTCATCGTTGCCCCGATGAACGTATCGGCTCGAGCGAAACCCGTGAGCAAGTGCGGGATTTCGATGGTCTCGGGCGAGGTTGTCTCCCATCCCTGGACGAGATACGTGTCTCGGTCGGTGGTGTACAGCGTCGGGCACCCGCCGACATCCGAACCGCCTTTGCCGAGGAACTGTAGGCGCACGTTCTTTCCCCCTGTCGAATACTGAGCACGAGTTTTCCTGTGCAACGTAGATGATCCTCCTCTCGAGCCGGTTTTGTTGGCTGATAGTGGATTTCGAGCACAGTTGTGCAAACACCTGGTGTCTATGTGCAACGGCTCTCTACCGTCCATTCCGGCACGCGGCATCGGGTGAACTCTCCTCGGTGCCGGGTGCCTGCCAACCACGACGGATGGAGTGGACGAATGAGGCCACGGCCGCCAGCGATCGGGTATCTGCGCCGAGATGTATCCGGCGTCTCGCAGACCTGGGATGAGATCCAACTCCGCAGTCTCGCGCAGCGTCTCGGCTACGAACTCGCGAAGACGGTGGCGTTCGGCCCGGAGACCGACAGCCCGCTGAGTCGGCTGATGAACGTCGTTCGCCGAGTGGACGTCGATGCCGTGATCGTTCCCGGTGTCCGGCACTTCGGTGGGGAGGTGCCGCCCGCGTTGGTGCAGGTCGTCGACGTGGTCACGGTGAATCCAGAGCGGACTTACGCGCGCTGGGCGCCCGGGTGCGCCGAGGGCCGGAGGTTCTCACCGGCTGAGCACGACGCATGGCTGAGGTCTCTGGGCAGGTGAGCGAGCGCAATCAACCTCCCGGCGGACCGGGCGCGGATCGGTCTGCAAGAATCGGGGCGTGACCGATGCCGACACGCCGATCGCCGGGCGCCGCAGTCTGGGGGCGCAATTTCTGCGCTGCCATCTGCCGATGGTCGTGGTGACGCTCGTCATCGTGGTGGCGGTGGTGTTCGTCGCGTCCGACCGGTGGCGGCGCGGGGCTTTCTTCTTCGGCGGTGCGACGCTGTTGGCGGCGGCATTCCGGCTGTGCCTGCCGACCGCGCGGGTCGGGTTGCTCGCGGTGCGCAGCAAACCCTTCGACGTCGGCGCGCTGACTCTGCTCGGCTCGAGCATCCTGTTCCTCGCGGCCACGATCAACACCCTCGGCGTCGGCTGACCGCTCGGCGATTCGATGGGCGACCCGGCCGTGCCGGGCCGCCCTCGTGCTCAGCGTGCGGCGGCGTATCGCTCGGCGAAAACTGTTCGCTCGGTCGGACGCCGCCCGGGATGCGGCGGGAGGACGTCGCTGTAGCCGATGGCGACCAGCACCGCGACGGCGAGATCGTCCCGGTCGCCGACCCCGACGGCCTGCTTGACCAGGTCGGCGTCCCACCCGTTCATCGGCGCCGAGGCCAGGCCGAGTCCGGTGGCCGCCAGCATCGCGTAGGTGGCCGCGATCATCGCGTTCTTCACCGCGTTCTCGCGCAGCAGCCCGCGCCGCTCGAGCGCGTGGTACTCGGCGCGCGCGTCGAACATGGCCGTGAAGTCGGCGTTCCACGCGCCGCTGCGGCCGGCGAGTTCGGCGATATCGGCGTTGCCCGCCCGCCATGCGTCGACATCGGCGAGGAAAACCAGCACCACCGGCGCCTCGAGCGGCTGAGGCTGGCCGAACGCCGCTTCGTGCAGTGCGCGGCGACCGGCTTCACCGGTCACCACGACGACCGATCGGTCCTGCATATTCCAGGCGCTCGGCGCCTGCATGGTCAGTTCGAGGAGTTCTTCGATCAGCTCCGGCGGCACCGGATCGGCCCGGTAGTGGCGGACCGTGCGGCGGGTTCGAATGGCTTCGGCGACCGAAAGTGTCTGCGCTTCCATGATTCTTACTATCGGAGAGTCACGCCCTGATAGGAAGAAGGCACTTATTAGTGCGCTACACTCCGAAAGGTGCCCACGTACTTGGATGGTTCCGGTCTACCCGCCGACGTGTACTCCGCGAAGTGCCCCACCCGGGAGGTTCTCGACCACATCGCGGGCAAGTGGACAGTGCTGATCATCGACGCACTCGCGGACGGCACCATGCGCTACACCGATCTCCGCAACCGCATCGAGGGCATCTCCCAGAAGATGCTGACGCAAACCCTGCGGCTGCTGGAGGCGGACGGATTCGTCACGCGCACAGTGCATCCGACCATTCCACCCCGGGTCGACTACACCCTCACCGAACTCGGTCACAGCCTGCGCACACCGATCGCGGCGCTGCGGGACTGGATCGAAAGCAACATCAACCGGATCGAAGCGGCGCGACGAGCGGCGCGGTGACCAGTCGACGCTGCGAGCCAGGTCTACGGCGGGAAGCTCGATCAGCGTTCGGGCCGCACGCCGTCCCTGGCTAGTCGCATCGTCTCGGTGAGCAGCTTCGACACCGCCGCCGCCTCGGTGAGGAACCCGTCGTGCCCGTCGCGGGAGTGCACGATCTCCAGTCCGTCGCAGCCGGGTAGCAGATCGGCGAGTTCCTGCTGGGTGCGCAGCGGGTACAGGCGGTCGGAGTCGACGCCGCCGACCACGCAGGGCACCGGCGTCGCCGCGAGCGCCGCCTCGATGCCGCCGCGACCTCGGCCGACGTCGTGGCGGTTCATCGCCTCGGTCAGCAACACATAGGTGGCGGGATCGAAACGCTTGCACAGCTTCTCGGCCTGGTGGTCCAGGTAGCTCTGCACCGCGTACCGGCCGCCGTGCCACGGGTCCTCGTCGTCCTGTGGCTTGTTCTCGAACCGGTGGTCCAGCTCGAACTCGGTGCGGTAGGTCAGGTGCGCGATCCGCCGAGCCAGGGCCATGCCCGTCATCGGGGCGCGGCCGGTGCCGTGATACTCGCCGCCCTGCCAATCCGGATCGCTCTTGATCGCCGCGATCTGGGTGGTCTGGGTGCCGATCTGATCGGCGGTGGCGCGGGCGCCGACCGCGAGCACCAGCGCGGCGGCGACCCGCTCCGGTGCGCCGACCATCCACTCCAGCACCCGCATGCCGCCCATCGAACCGCCCACCACGGCGGCGAGCCGCTCGATGCCGAGCAGGTCGAGCAGAGCGGCTTCCGCGGTCACCTGGTCGCGGATGGAGATCTCGGGAAACCGTGCTCCCCAAAGCTGCCCGTCCGGAGCGGGCGTGGACGGCCCGGTGCTGCCCTTACAGCCGCCGAGCACGTTCGTCGCGATCACACACCATTCGTCGGTGTCCAGTGGCGCGCCGGGACCGACCATGCCGTCCCACCAGCCGGGCATATCGTGCACGTCGTCGGGCTTGCCGACGACGTGCGAATCGCCGGTCAGCGCGTGTTCGACCAGCACGACGTTGTCCAGTTCGGGGGAGAGCTCACCCCACCGCTGCACCGCCAAGTGCACGTCCGGGATGACCGCTCCGTTCTCCAGCCGCACGTCGCCGATGGCGATGACGCCCAGTTGCCCGTCCGGGGGCGGCAGCGCGGCGGCGGAAGTCCGGGCGCTCCGTTCGGTACTCACGGTCACGTCGTCGCCGCCGCGAAACCGGTGCGCGGGTCGGCCGGAATGTTCGGGATGCCGACCGCGAGCCGGGCCGGTCCGGCGGCGAGCCGTTCCTCGGGTGTGAGCCGCGAATGCGTCGTCGACGCGGGGTGAATCACGAGGGAACGCATCCTGCCGATGTTAGCCATGCGGCGGTACGGGGCTGCTCCGTCCTGAGCGGGCCGGTGGATCGGCGAAGCAGGCGCGGCGGTGGCCCCGTGCGGGGTGCGGCCCGCGCGGATCCGCTCGGTCCCGTAGGACCACTGCGCCGGGTCGTGCTCGACCCCGCGCGCGATGGATTCACTCATGGTTGCTCCCAAGAAGGTGTACGCCGGTACAGCAGGGTTAGCGGTGTGTCCAACAACACATCCCGGCGACCTCCTGTTACGCGCTTGCTCCCGGCTTTCGGGAGCCAGGTCATCACCCGGAGCACCCCACCGCGGATGGAGGGTTGCCGACCAGCGAGCCGGGGCTTGGCGCTGGTACTCATGACCTGCCCGGCATCATAACCGGCGCGCCGTCAGCGTTCGAAATCCTCCCGCGCACCCACCGCATCGGGGGACGTCGGCGTGACGCAGCAGGTGCGCACGAATTCGTCGTAGGTCTCGGTGAAGGCCGCGCGCCCCGCCCGGGCCGCGACGGCCATGTCCTCGTCCAGGAACGAAGCGTCCGAGCACTCCATACCGAGGTGGCCGATCAGCTGCCAGGTGCCGACGATGAGCCGCACCGCGCGAGCGTCCGGTTCGGTGCCAAGGCGCTCGGCGACCGCGGCGGCGATGGCCGCGTTCTTGTCGTCGGCATGTTCCAGACCGCGCGCGCTGACCGACGGACTACTGCGCAGTATCCGCTGGATCTGCTGGAACTGCCGGAACGACAGCGGGTCGGCCTCGCCCGCCTCGGCGGCTTGGTCGACCACGCGCAGGAAGGCCTCCCTGAGCGCGGCGAGTTCGTTGCCGGTGCGCGGCAGCCCGCGCAGGGTCTCGGCCACGGTGCGCCCGAAGTCCTGGGTCGGCGCAAGGACGATGTCCTCTTTGCTGTCGAAATAGCGGTTGATCGTGCGCGGCGAGACGTCCGCTACGTGGGCGATCTGCTCGATGGTGGTCGCTTCGAAGCCTTGGCTGTCGCACAGGTCGAGGGCCGCCGCGATGATGCGCGACCTCGTCTGCTGCTTCTTGCGTTCGCGCAGGCCGGGGGCGCTCGCGGCTGCGGCGGCGCTCGCGCCCGTCGGCGCCGATGACTCGAGCATGTCCCGATGGTAACGCAACCTCCCGTTTTTCTGTCCTTAACAGTCAAATGTCGGATTGCGACATTTTTCGCTTGACGACAAATGTCGCTCGATGTCAGGATGGCTCGAGTTCATCGAGGGACGAGGAGATGACCGTGACGGACACGGGGACAGCGGTGCACACACCGCGCAAGACGGGGGGCTCAGCGCGCTGGCTCGCGCTGGCAGTGATCGCATTGGCCCAGCTCATGGTGGTTCTGGACGCCACCATCGTGACCATCTCGCTGCCATTCGCGCAGCGTGATCTCGACATCAGCGACGGCAACCGGCAATGGATGCTGACCGCCTACACGCTGATTTTCGGCGGCCTGCTGCTGTTGGGTGGCCGGATGGCCGACTACCTGGGCCGCCGCCGGATCTTCATCATCGGCCTGATCGGCTTCGCGGGGGCTTCGGCGCTTGCCGGTCTCGCCCAGAACGGTGCGGAGATGTTCGCCGGACGGGCGCTACAGGGCGCGTTCGCCGCGCTCCTCGCGCCCGCCGCGCTGTCGCTGCTGTCGGTGACGTTCACCGAGCCCGGTGAGCGGGCCACCGCCTTCGGTGTATTCGCGGGTATCTCCGCGGGCGGCGCGGCGCTCGGCCTGATCGCGGGCGGCGCGCTCACCGAGTACGCGTCGTGGCGCTGGTGCCTGCTGGTCAATACGCCGATCGCACTGCTCGCGCTGCTCGGAGCGCTGGCCTGGGTGGTGAAGGACGTCCCGGCGCCGCGGGTCGGGGGATACGACGTGCCCGGTGCCGTCACCGTGACGCTGGGCCTGATCGCCATCGTGTACGGCTTCAGCCGCGCCGCCGAGGACGGCTGGCTGGCCGGCGGCACCCTGGCGCTGCTGATCGCCGGACCGGTCCTGCTCGCCGCCTTCGTCGTGATCGAACGGCGGTCGTCCAACCCGCTGCTGCCGCTGCACATCCCGGGCGAGATCAACCGGGGCGGGGCGTTCCTCGCGGCACTGCTCATCCCGATCGCGATGTTCGCGATGTTCCTGTTCCTGAGCTTCTACTTCCAGATCACGCTGGGCTACTCCGCGCTGAAGGCGGGCTTCGCGTTCCTGCCCTTCCCGGCGGGCATCGCGATCTCGGCGGGCGTCACCAGCGCCCTGCTGCCGAAGCTCGGCCCCCGCCCGCTGATGGTGGCCGGCGCCGTGCTGGGTGTCGTCGGCTTGGTCCTGCTGGCGCAGCTCGGCTATGGCGACAGCTTCGTCGCCGGGGTGCTGCCCGCCCAGGTGCTCATCGCGCTCGGCATGGGTCCGCTGTTCGTCGGGATGCAGACGGTCGCGCTGCACCAAGTGGAGGAAGCGGACTCGGGTGTCGCGTCCGCGCTGCTGAATGCGGCGCAGCAGGTCGGAGGCGCGGTCGGGACGGCGCTGCTGACCACCATCTCGGTGCAGGTCGCCGAGAGCTTCGCGCGGGCCAACCCCGGCCTCGACGACCTGGCCGCGCGCGCCGCGATCCACAGCTACGACGTGGCCTTCTACGTCGGCGCCGGGTTCTTCCTCGCGGCCGTCCCGATCATCGCGCTGATGATCAGGGACCGGCCGCAGAACCTGATCGAAGGCTCCGAGGAAGGGGCGCGGGTTCCGGTCGCGGTCTGATCCACCGGCGGCGAGGTCCGCGCGGCGTCACGGCGTCGCGCGGACCCGGTCGTTTGCGGAGTAGTTGCCGCGATGGTTGCCGAGCCCGGAGGGAAAGCGGATCATGGCGACGACGGCGGTCGCGCGGGAGCCCGCCGCGGTGCTGGAAAACGCCGCTGACCTACCAATCGGTAACAAAGGAGTCCGGCTCACTCCGGGGGCTGCCCGTGCGGTGAGGACTTGGGCAGCAGTACGCTTGTCTTGTTTGCACCACACGTCTCGCCGACAACGCGAGACATATACGTTGTCTGTTGGAACAGCTGGGGTCCGCTCACAAGCGTGTTCGCCTGGCCGTGCAATGAGGGCACCATCCTAGGAGGACACGAAGATCCATGTCCAAGATCAAGGTTGAAGGCACCGTCGTAGAACTCGACGGCGACGAGATGACCCGGATCATCTGGCAGTTCATCAAGGACAAGCTGATCCATCCGTATCTCGACGTGAATCTGGAGTACTACGACCTCGGCATCGAATACCGAGACAAGACAGACGACCAGGTCACCGTCGACGCCGCCGAGGCCATCAAGCGGCACGGCGTCGGCGTGAAGTGCGCCACCATCACCCCGGACGAGGCGCGGGTCAAGGAATTCGGCCTCAAGAAGATGTGGCGTTCGCCCAACGGCACCATCCGCAACATCCTGGGTGGCACCATCTTCCGCGCCCCGATCATCATCTCGAACGTTCCCCGGCTGGTTCCCGGCTGGACCAAGCCGATCATCATCGGCCGTCACGCTTTCGGTGACCAGTACCGCGCCACCGACTTCAAGGTCTTCCAGGGCGGCACCGTCACCTTGACCTTCACCCCGGACGACGGCAGCGAGCCGATCGTGCACGAGGTCGTGAAGATGCCCGAGGACGGCGGCGTCGTCATGGGCATGTACAACTTCCGCAAGTCGATCGAGGATTTCGCGCGGGCCTCGTTCAACTACGGCCTGCAGCAGAACTATCCGGTGTACATGTCGACGAAGAACACCATCCTGAAGGCCTACGACGGCATGTTCAAGGACACCTTCCAGGACATCTTCGACGCCGAGTTCAAGAGCCAGTTCGACGCCGCGGGCCTGACCTACGAGCACCGCCTGATCGACGACATGGTCGCCTCCTCCATGAAGTGGGAGGGCGGCTACGTCTGGGCGTGCAAGAACTACGACGGCGACGTGCAGTCCGACACCGTGGCCCAGGGCTTCGGTTCGCTCGGCCTGATGACGTCGGTGCTGCTCACCCCGGACGGCCAGACCTGTGAGGCGGAGGCCGCCCACGGCACCGTCACCCGGCACTACCGCCAGCACCAGCAGGGCAAGCCGACCTCGACCAACCCGATCGCGTCGATCTTCGCCTGGACCCGGGGCCTCGAGCACCGCGGCAAGCTGGACAACACCCCTGAGGTCATCGGCTTCGCGCAGACCCTCGAAGACGTCGTCATCAAGACCGTCGAGGGCGGCCAGATGACCAAGGACCTCGCGCTGCTCGTCGGCGGGGACCAGGGTTACCTGAGCACCGAGGAGTTCCTCGGCGCGCTGGACGCCAACCTGGCTCGCGCACTGCGCTGAGTTCGCGGGGCCGAGCGGCGTCGCTCGGCCGACTCCGGCGCTGGGTGCTCACCCAGCGCCGGGCCGACATCATCGGGCACCCGCCCCACCCTCGGTGGAACGGGTGCCCGGACTGTTTGCGTGAAATGCGGGGTTGACCTGCGTCATTCGTTCGCGGCGCGGTGGGCGAACTCACGTCGGCCCGGGAAGCGAATACCGGCCGCGGACGGTTACATGAACACGTGACCAGCCCCGTGACCACGAGTACTCCCGCGCCGCCCGAGCGAACCGATTGGCACGTGCCCGCCATGCTGGCTCTCGCCCTCGGCGGATTCGGGATCGGCACCACCGAATTCGTGACCATGGGATTGCTGCCGGACATCGCTTCGGCCGTCGGTGTCTCCGAGCCGACCGCGGGGCACGCGGTGTCGGCCTACGCGCTGGGGGTGGTGATCGGCGCGCCCCTGATCGCCGCGCTGAGCGCGCGGGTGGCGCGCAAGCGGCTGCTCGTCGCGCTCATGGTGGCGTTCACGCTGGGTAATGCGGCGACCGTGCTGGCGCCCTCGTTCCAGACGCTGGTCGCGGCCCGATTCGTCTCGGGATTGCCGCACGGCGCCTACTTCGGCGTCGCCTCGCTGGCCGCCGCCACACTCGCACCGGTAGGGCAGCGGGCCAAGGCGGTTGCCGCGGTTATGCTGGGCTTGAGCGCCGCCAATGTCGTCGGCGTTCCCGCGGCTACCTGGCTCGGTCAGCATCTCGGCTGGCGGGACGCGTTCGTGGTGGTCGCGCTGATCGGGGTGGCCACCGTCGCCGCGCTGCTGCGCTTCGTCCCGGAACTCACCGGCGTGACGATGACCGATCCGATGACCGAACTCGGCGCGCTGCGCCGTCCCCAGGTGCTGTCGACGCTGCTGGTCGGGGCCATCGGATTCGGCGGGATGTTCGCCGTATACACCTACATCGCGACCACGCTCACCGACGTCGCGGGACTGCGGCCCTGGGCGGTGCCGTTGGTGCTGATGCTGTTCGGCGTGGGCATGGTGATCGGCAACATCGCAGGCGGCGTGCTCGCCGATCGCGGCGTGGACCGCGCCGTCTTCGTCGCGATGATCGCGATGGTCGTCATCCTCGGCGGATTCGTCGCCGCCGCCCACAACCCCTACACCGCGGCCATCGGCGCGTTGCTCGTCGGCGCTTCCGGTGCCGCGCTGGCGCCCGGCCTGCAAACCCGGCTGATGGACGTCGCGGCCGATGCCCAGACCCTCGCCGCCGCCCTCAACCACGCCGCCTTGAACATCGCCAACGCCGCGGGCGCCTGGCTGGGCGGACTGGTCATCGCCGCGGGCCTCGGTTACACGGCCCCGGCTGCGGTCGGCGCGGGCTTGGCCGCGACCGGCGTGTTGTTGTTCGTCGTGACGGTTCGGACCGCGCGGAAAGGTCCGGCGCAGGTAGCGAGCGACCGAGTGCAGGTGCTGCAGTAGCGCCCTCAGCCGGTGAACTGCGCCGGTGACAAGGGAACGGTAAGGCGCCCGTAAGCCGCCCGTTGCACCGTGGCGGTATGAGTTCCCACGGTTGGCCGAAGCCGAGATGAAGGGTCCGCTGTTGGCGGCCATGGACGAGGTATGCCGGATGCTGAAGGGACTGCTCGGAACCTCGGAGGACGCCTCCCACGGGCGTCGCACCGCAGGCGAGGCACTGGATCAGTTCTACCGGGCGGAGGGCAAGGCCTTCCGCATGGGGGCGGAAGAGCTCGATCGGGCCGATCGTGACAATGCGGCACCGATCGCGGGAACCGTCTTCGATTCGACACCCGCGGCCGTGCGATCCGGTGACCCGGTCGCTGTGCCGCTCGCCGAGATACGCCCCGCCGGGGTGTCCCGGTTGATCCGCAACGCGCACCAGCCGACACCGGTCGAGGTGGAGGCCATGCGGCGTGCTTACGCGGCCCAGGCCACGATCATGTCCCGCATCGGTGACCGGCCCCCGACCCTCGCCGAGGTGCGGGAGCTGCTGCTGCTGGTCAACCCCACCAGGTCGCGGACGGCGGGCAATTGTATGGAGTGCTCCTGGGCGGTGCGCGACATCTTGGCCGGGCGACCCGCCGTCGCCGGGCCGAGCGGCGCCCAGAAGTTCATCGAGCCCGCGACGGAACGTTTCCAGGGTGACAGCCACCGCGAGATCCACGAAGCGATCTCCGAGAACCTGTACCGGCGCGGGCAGAACGCGATCATGTCGGGGAACCGGTACTCCGACGCCTTCGGGCATCACTACAACGTCGCCAATATCGAGGGGGAGATCTACTACCTCGACGGTCAGACCGGCACGGTGACAGAGGAGAACATCGTCCCCGACGGCGATTACTACGTCGTGTTCCCGATGCGCGACAACCGCGCCTGACGCCATTGGGGCGGTCGGATCACGGGCTCACCCGCTCGAGCACCGGGGCCGGGCGGACGTGCCGGGCGAAGACTACTCGGCGGATCGGCCGACCAGAGCGCGCCCGGCGAGTTCGTGCAGGTGTGCCGAGGCACGCCGCCAACGGCGCCGCGCCCGTTCGGCATCCGGGTCGATGAAATTGGAGATCAGGATGCCGCGCAGCGCGTCCATGGCCGTGTAGATGAAGTCGCGCGCCTCCTTGCGGCGCACGTCGTCGGGCACGAAACGGGCGACCGCCAGCAATACGGCGTTGTTGACGAACGGTTCGACCTTCTCCATCGCCGCGGCCAGCACCGGATCGGTCCGCCCCGCCACCCACAGCTCGACCGTCGCGATGAACAGCGGACCCTGGTGCAGGTCCCAGAGGAATTCCAGGGCTGCCGCCACCGGATCGTCACCGGTTTCGACCCGGGACATCTCCCGCATGGCGCTCTCGGCGCGCAACTGCGCCAGATGGCTGATCGCGGCGACCACCAGATCGGTCTTCGAGCCGAAATGATGCACTTGGGCCCCGCGCGTCACCCCGGCACGCTCGGCTACCCGGGGCGTCGTGGTTCCCGCGTATCCGTACTCGACCAGACACTCCACCGTCGCGTCCAGCAGGCGGGTGCGCATCTCGGTGCTGCGCTGCTCTTGGGTCCGGCGCTGCTGCTTCACGACTACGCTCCTGGCCACCGGTCGATCTTACACTTACATACAGCGCTGTATGTTCCGTCTGTCGAGTGGAGCTGTCCAGGTGGCGGACGGACGTGGCCGGTTCCGCGGCCCCGGCGGTCGCCGCCTCTTTCGTGGGTTATCGAAACACATGCGTGTCTCATTGTATGTAGCAGGCAGAAAGTAATCGCCTGGTTACCGGCATGATCCTATTTCTTCCGGGCAGACCCCTTGCTCACTTACATACAAGTTTGTATGTTTGTTTCAGCTCGTTCCGGGCGGCCGCACGCGCGGTGCACGCACAACCTGAGGAGTTCGATGGCGAACAAGGTCTACGTCGTCGGTGTCGGCATGACGAAGTTCGAGAAGCCGGGCCGCCGCCGCGTCGAGGAAGCCGACGGCACCACCCGCGCCTGGGACTACCCGGACATGGCAAGGGAATCGGGTACGAAGGCGCTCGCGGACGCGGGCATCGCCTACGACCTGGTCGAGCAGGCCTACGTCGGCTACGTCTACGGCGAATCCACCTCCGGTCAGCGGGCCGTCTACGAACTCGGCCTGACCGGTATTCCGGTGGTCAACGTGAACAACAACTGCTCCACCGGCTCGACGGCGCTGTACCTCGCGGCGCAG
Organism: Nocardia barduliensis; assembly: GCF_013315795.1. Classification (GTDB taxonomy): domain Bacteria; phylum Actinomycetota; class Actinomycetes; order Mycobacteriales; family Mycobacteriaceae; genus Nocardia; species Nocardia barduliensis. The sequence goes on along the minus strand of NZ_JABLTE010000062.1, from coordinate 12,881 downwards.
GCGATCCGGGGCGGGCTGGCCGAATGCACGCTGGCGCTCGGCTTCGAGAAGATGCAACCCGGCTCGCTCGGCTCCACCTGGGACGACCGCGAGCAGCCCATGGCCAAGCACGTCATGGCGCTGGCCGAGATCTCCGAGGTGCTCTTCCCGGTGGCGCCGTGGATGTTCGGCGCCGCGGGACGCGAGCACATGAAGCAGTACGGCACCACCGCCGAGCATTTCGCCAAGATCGGCTACAAGAACCACAAGCACTCGGTGAACAACCCGTATTCGCAGTTCCAGGACGAGTACACCCTCGAGGACATCCTCGGCTCGCGGATGATCTACGACCCGCTCACCAAACTGCAGTGCTCGCCGACCTCCGACGGCTCCGGCGCGGTGATCCTGGCGAGCGAGGCTTTCGTCGACGCGCACGACCTCGCCGGGCAGGCGGTGGAGATCGTGGGCCAGGCGATGACCACCGACTTCGCCTCGACGTTCGACCGGACCGCCAAGAACCTGATCGGCTACGACATGAACGTTCAGGCGGCGCGGAAGGTCTACGAGCAGGCGGGGCTCGGTCCGGACGACTTCCAGGTGATCGAGCTGCACGACTGCTTCTCGGCCAACGAATTGCTGCTCTACGAAGCGCTCGGGCTGTGTGGCGAGGGCGAAGGCGGGCAGCTGGTCGACGACGGTCTGACCACCTATGGCGGCAAGTGGGTGGTGAACCCCTCCGGCGGCCTCATCTCCAAGGGACACCCGCTCGGGGCGACGGGTCTCGCGCAGTGCTCGGAGCTGACCTGGCAGCTGCGCGGCGCCGCGGACAAGCGTCAAGTGGACGGCGTCACCGCCGCCCTGCAACACAACATCGGCCTCGGCGGCGCGGCCGTCGTCACCGCCTACCAGCGCGCCGACCGCTGAACCGCGGCCGGTCCGCGGACGAACTCGACGAGGAGTGCAATACATGGGACACATCGAATCCACCAAGGACGTCAACGCGACTCCGGAGGCGCTGTGGGCGGTCGTCTCCGACCCGCAGACCTGGGACAAGTGGTTCACCATCCACGAGCGCTTCATGGAGGAGCCGCCCGCCGTGCTGAGCGAGGGCGCCAAGCTGGTCGCCAAGATCGTCATGCTCGGCATGGCGAACAAGCTGGAGTGGACCATCGTCTCGGTGGACGCGCCGCACCGGCTGACCCTCGGCGGCACCGGCATGGCCGGAGTGAAGACCGAGTTCACCTTCGACATCCGGCCCAACGGCGCGGGAAGCACCATCCTGGTGTCCGGCGACTTCGAAGGCGCCTTGATCAAGGGCGCGCTCGGCAAAGCCGTGGAGAAGGACGGCATCAAGCAGCTGGACCGATCCCTCGAACAGCTCGACACCTTGGCCGCAGCGGCATGAGCACCGCGGCGCGTGTGGTCGAGTTCGACGACAGCGGCCTGGAGACCTGGTCCGACGAGGAGCGTTTCGAGGTCACCGCCGAGCGCGTCGCGGAGTACGCCGCCGCGACGAACGATCCGATCCCGGCGCATCTGGCCGGGACGGTGGCCGGGCCGGTCTTCGCCATCGTCCCGGTTTTCGAGGCCATGATGATGCCCGTCATCGATGTCGCCCCGATGGACATCTTCGGCCGGGTGGTGCACGGGGAGCAGGACTTCCACTTCCATCGCGCGATCCGGCCCGGTGACCGGCTGGTGTCGCGGGCCAAGGCGATCGGCTACACCAGCCGCTCCAACGGGACGACCATCACCATCCGCATCGAATGTCGCACCGAGGCGGGCGAGCCGGTCAACGACCAGTATCTGACCGCGTTCTTCCGCAACATCGACGCGGGCAGGACGGTCGGCGCGGCCGCTCCGGCGCACAAGTTCGACGAACGACTGCGCGAGCGGGAGCCGGTCGCGGTGGTGGCGCAACACGTCGACCACGACCAGACCTTCCGCTACGCACCGGCTTCCGGCGATCCGGTGCCGCTGCACTTGGACGAGCAGGTCGCCAAGGACGCCGGCCTGCCCGGCATCATCGCGCACGGGCTGTGCACCATGGCGTTCGCGTCCTGGGCGGTGCTCACCGAGGTCGCGGCCTCGGATGTGCACCGGATGCGGCGGTTCGCGGTGCGCTTCGCCAAGCTGGTGTTCCCCGGCGACGACCTGGAGACCCGCATCTGGCAGGCCGGCTCGGCCGACGGCGTCACCCGCTATGCCTTCGAAACCGTGCGCGGCGACGACGTGGTGCTCAGTGACGGACTGGCGGAGATCGCCGACTGATCCCGGTGCGGCGGAGCGGGATTCCGCCGCACCTTCCCCCTCATCGCCGGATTCGGCGGGACTTCAGGAGACAACATGGGCGCACTGGCCGGACGGGTCGCCGTCATCACCGGCGCGGGCCGCGGCATCGGCCGCGAGCACGCACTGCTGTTCGCGAAGGAGGGCGCCGCGGTGGTCGTCAACGATCTCGGCGGCAGCAATGCGGGGGAAGGGGCCGATTCCGGTCCTGCCCAGGAGGTGGTGCGCGAGATCGCCGCCGCGGGCGGCACGGCGGTAGCCAACACCGACGACGTCGCGACCTGGGACGGTGCGCAGAAGCTCGTCGAACAGGCGGTCACCGAGTTCGGCGGCCTGGACGTGGTGGTGAACAACGCGGGCATCCTGCGCGACGCGTTCATCGCGGGCATGGACGAGGCGCAGTGGGACGCGGTGATCGCCGTGCACCTCAAGGGGCACGCGGCGGTGCTGCACCACGCCGCGGCGTACTGGAAGCAGCGGTCCAAAGCGGGTGACCGGCCCAAGGCCGCGGTGATCAACACCGCTTCGGCGTCGGGCACCACGCTGCCCAACCCGGGCCAGGCCAATTACGGCGCGGCCAAGGCGGGCATCGCCGCGCTGACGCTGGTGGCCGCCGACGAACTGGCGCGCTACGGCGTGCGGGTGAACGCTATCGCGCCGATCGCGCGCACCCGCCTCACCCTGGCCACCCCCGGCATGGGCGAGATGCTGGCGGCCGAGGCGGAGGCATCCGAGGGCGAGTTCGACGCCTTCGCCCCGGCCAATATCGCGCCGCTGGTCGCCTACCTGGCCGCCGAATCCTGCCCGATCACCGGCAAAGTGTTCGCGGTGCAGGGCGGCGCGATCTCCGAGCTGGCCGGTTGGCACGATGTGAAGACCATCGAGACCGAGGGTCCCTGGCTGATCGACGACATCGCCGCCCGGCTGCCCTGATCTCGGGGAACGTAAGGAGAACGACGATGTTCGAATGGTCCGAGACCGATGTGATGATCCGCGACGCCGTCCGGGCGTTCATCGACAAGGAAGTCCGCCCCAACCTCGACGCCCTGGACAGCGGTGAACTGCCGCCGTATCCCGTCATCCGTAAGCTGTTCAGTCAGTTCGGCATCGACGTGATGGGCGGCGAGGCCGTGCAGAAGATGCTGGCCAAGGAGGCGGCGCGGGAGGCGGGGGAGCCGAAGCCGGAGCGGAAGGCGTCCGGCTCCAGCCCGTTCGCCGGACAGGAATCACTGATGGCGGTGCTCATCGGTGAGCTGTCGGGGGTGTGCATGGGTCTGGTCACCGCGATGGGGGTGAGCATCGGCCTCGGCGCCACCACGATCATGTCGCGGGGCACGCTGGCGCAGAAACAGCGCTGGCTCGAGGACATCGTCACCATGCGAAAGGTCGCGTCCTGGGCGATCACCGAACCGGACTCCGGTTCCGACGCCTTCGGCGGCATGAAGACCTACGTCAAGCGCGACGGTGAGGACTACCTGCTCAACGGTCAGAAGACCTTCATCACCAACGGCCCCTACGCCGACGTGATGATCGTCTACGCGAAGCTGGACGAAGGCGCGGGCGGCGACAAGCGCGAACGCAAGGTGCTCACCTTCGTGCTGGACAAGGGCATGCCCGGCCTGACCCAGGGCAAGCCGTTCAAGAAGATGGGCCTGCACTCATCACCGACCGGTGAGCTGTTCTTCGACAACGTGCGCGTCGGCCGGGACCGGCTGCTCGGCGAGACCGAGGAGCACCGCGGCGGCGACGGCCGGGAGAGCGCCCGTTCCAGCTTCACCGCCGAGCGCATCGGCGTGGCCTTCATGGCGCTGGGCATCATCGACGAATGTCACCGGCTGTGCGTGGAGTACGCCAAGAGCCGCAAGCTCTGGGGCCAGGAGATCGGGCGCTTCCAGCTGGTCCAGCTGAAGCTGGCGAAGATGGAGATCGCCCGGATCAACGTGCGGAACATGGTCTTCAACACGCTGGAACGAGGCCGAGCGGGCAAACCGCCGACCCTCGCCGAGGCGTCCGCGATGAAGCTGTACGCCTCCGAGGCGGCCACCGAGGTCGCGATGGAGGCGGTCCAGCTCTTCGGCGGCAACGGCTATATGACCGAGTACCGCGTGGAACAACTCGCACGCGACGCCAAGTCCCTCATGATCTACGCGGGCAGCAACGAGATCCAAGTGACCCACATCGCCAAAGGATTACTCGCGCAGTAATCCGAGCCGGGCAGCGTCCAGACCCAGCCCTGAGGGTGCCTCGAACACACGGTGCGGAGCCACCGCCGAACTTCAACAGCGGCACCGCGCCCCCTCGGTGTCGCGGTTTCTCGTCTACGCGCCCAGCGCACCCCAACTACGTCTTTCGAGCGAAGCGAGATCGAGCATGCGCGGTTCGCGGCCCGGCTCGCGTTCGAGTGGCCGCCGCGTCTGCGACGAAGTCGCCAGCGGTGGTCGCTCGGGCGCGAGCCACATGGGGGCCGCGAACATGCCGCGACGAAGTCGCGGCCGAATCACACAGTTCGCGTACTCCGAGGTGTTGCGGTTTCTCGTCTACGTGCCCAGCGCACCGCAACTACGTCTTTCGAGCGAAGCGAGATCGAGCATGCGCGGTTCGCGGCCCGGCTCGCGTTCGAGTGGCCGCCGCGTCTGCGACGAAGTCGCCAGCGGTGGTCGCTCGGACGTGAGCCATAGGGGGGCCGCGAACACGCCGCGACGAAGTCGCGGCCAAAAATACAGTTCGCGTACCCCGAGTTGTTGCGGTTTCTCGTCTACGTGCCCAGCGCACCGCAACTACGTCTTTCGAGCGAAGCGAGATCGAGCATGCGCGGTTCGCGGCCCGGCTCGCGTCCGAGTGGCCGCCGCGTCTGCGACGAAGTCGCCAGCGGTGGTCGCTCGGACGTGAGCCACAAGGGGGCCGCGAACACCCCGCGCCGAAGGCGCTGGAAAAACTACACAGCCCGCAACCGCGTGCGGCTGGCGTAGACGTGTTCGGCGATGAGGGTGGCGATGCGGTCGGGCGCTTCCAGCATCGGCACGTGCCCGACGCCGTTGACCAGGATGCGGTCGGCGGATTCGGGCAGTTCTTTCAGGTAGCGGCGTGCGTAGACGCGGTTGGGGATGACCCGGTCGTGCTCCGCCAGCAGCAGCCGGACCGGCGTCCGCAGGGTGGACAGGTCTTCCTGTTCCGCGGCGCGTAGGGCGCTGAGGATCATCGGGAGCATCGCCGAGCAGTTCAGTGCGGCCGTCAGGGCCGCGGTGGCGTCGCGCCGGGATACCGCGGAGGCGTGCTTGCTCAGCGCGAGCAGGGCGACGCGCCGGGCGAGCGGGTTGCCGATCGCGAATCCGCCGAGCCGCTTGCCGATTTCGACGAGCGGTACCAGGGACAGGAATTTCAGGTTGATCCGCCATTGGATCAGCGAGGGCGCGTGCCAGCCGCCCGCGGGCGCGATCAGCGTGAGGGTGCGGGCTCGACCGCGGCGGGCCAGTTCGACACCGACCAGGCCGCCGAGCGAGTTGCCCGCGATATGGCAGGTGCGCCAGCCCAGTTCGTCGAGCTGGTCGCAGATCCGGTCGGCGAGTGAGTACACGTCGACCGAGCGGCCGTCGGTGGGTGCGCCGCCCCAGTGACCCGCGAACGCGGGCGCGAACACTTCGCAGTGCGTCGACAGTCGCGCCGCGGTCTGCTCCCAGCAGTGCGGCGACAGCATGAAGCCGTGCAGCAGCAGCAAAGGGTCGCCGGAACCGAGGTGCAATGCCTTGATCGGCTGGGGCCGGTCGGCCCGGGTGGAGCCGCGCGCGGCGGCGGAGGACTGGGAGGCGTCAGACGACATCGTCATCACCCCTTCCTGGACGGCAGTGTCCGGGGGACTTCATCAGAACAGCATTGTACGGTCGTGGGGTGCCGTATATCTCGACAGTGAACGTGAACGGTGTCCGCGCGGCCGCGGGGAAGGGGTTGCTGGCCTGGCTCGCGGTCACCGAGGCCGACGTCGTCTGCGTGCAGGAGACCCGCGCCACCGACGAGCAGGTCAGGGCCGCGCTCGCGCCCGCGCTCGATGCGGGATGGCAGCTGTCGCATGCCGAGCCGGAGTCCAAGGGCCGCGCCGGTGTCGGCATCCTGTCCCGGCGGAGGCCGAACGCCGTGCGAATCGGTTTCGGCAGTCTCGAGTTCGCGTCCGCGGGACGCTACCTCGAGGCCGACTTCGACGATGTCACCGTCGCGAGCGTCTACGTGCACTCCGGTGACGCGGGCACCGTGCGCCAGGACGAGAAGTATCGGTTCATGGCCGAACTCGGCGCCTACCTCACCGCGCGTACGGGAGATTTCGTGGTGGCCGGGGACTGGAACATCGCGCACACCGAGCGTGACCTGAAGAACTGGAAGGGCAACCTGAAGTCGGCCGGGTTCCTGCCGCAGGAGCGCGCGTGGATCGACGAACTGCTCGCCGCCGGGTACGTGGACGTGGTGCGCAGCCTGCACCCCGGGGTCGACGGCCCGTACAGCTGGTGGTCCTATCGAGGTCGCGCGTTCGACAACGACAGCGGCTGGCGCATCGACTATCAGTTGGTGCGCGGGGAACTGGCCGCTCGCGCGAAAGAGGCGGTGGTGGAGCGTGCCGCGACCTATGACCAGCGCTGGTCGGACCACGCGCCCGTCACGGTGCAGTACCGATGAACCGGTCGCCGTGGGTCAAGCGCGTAGTCGGCCTGGTCGGCGCGGTCGCTCTGGTGTTGATCGCCGCGGTGCTCGCCCTGTACGAGGGTGGCGATGCCACCACGTCCGCCCCGGCGAGCCGCGCGACCACCGTCGCGGCGAGCACTGCCACCGCACCGCGTGGCGGTGATACCGCGTCGCCGGTCACGCAAGCCGTGGGCGTTCCGGAGCGCGCGTACGCCACATTGCGGGAGATCGATGCGGGCCGCTGGCCGGGCTCGGCGAACGCTCCGGGCACCAAGGGGGGCGAGCGATGGATGAACCGTGGTGGCGACCTGCCCGCCTATGACGGCTCCGGGAAGCCGATCACCTATCAGGAGTGGGACGTCAATCCCAAGCAGCCCGGCCGGTCCCGCGACGCCGAACGCATCGTCACCGGCAGCGACGGCACGGCGTGGTACACCGGCGACCATTATAAGACCTTCACGAGGATGCGCTGATGACAAAGACCGTCACGCTGTCGCAGTTCCTTGCCCGTCCCGACGCGGACGACGCGCCGCCCAGCGCCGAACTGGCCCCGCCGCGGGTCACCTTCGGCGCCCTCGCGGTCGACGCGGCCGAGTTCAGCGGGGTGCGCGACAAGGCGCCCTCCGGCTACCTGGTGCGCGAGGTGCGCGGCACGAAGATGCTCACCACCGCAGGCCTGTTCGACGAGTTCGCCGCGGCGTTCCAGTTCCCGTACTACTTCGGGGCGAACAAGGACGCCTTCGACGAGTGCCTGCGCGACCTGGACGATTTCATCGGCGAAGGGGCCGGATACGTTGCGGTCGTGCGCGACTCGGCCGAGTTGCTCGCCGAGGAGCCGATCGAGCGTGACTGGTTCGCCGAGGCCATGCGGGATTGCGCGACCTACTGGTCACGGCGCAACGTGCTGTTCCGCGTGGTCCTGCAGGGCGAAGCGCCCGATCTGGAGGACGTGTCCCTGCGGCTGTGACCGGGGCCGTCACCGCAATTTGTCCGCCAGGTCCTCGCCGAGCAGCACGAACACGTCCACCGTGTGCTCGATCAGTTCGTCCCGGGTGAGGTGCAGATCGCCCTGGAGCCACGCGGTCAGTGTCTGCACGAGCCCGCCCACCAGGTACAGGGCGCGGAAGTCGATCGCCGGGTCCGGGGGCGCGTCGGGCATCCGGTAGAAGTCCCTGCCTTCCGCGGCCACCATCCGCGCGAACGCGCGCACCGTCTCGGTGGTGCGCGCGCGCAGCTCGGGCGTCGCCATGGCCGCGATCAGGGCGACCTTCGCCTTGCGCGGGTCGTCGGTGAGCAGGTGCACGCCCGCGGTGATCGCGGCGTGCGCGGTCGCGCGCGTGTCCGGCGGGGCGGTGCCCACGGCCGCGAGAATGGCCGCCGCGAGTTCCGCGGCGATCCCGTCGAGCAGGGCGGTGAGCACGGCGTCGCGGCTGTCGAAGTTCTCGTAGTAGTACCGCTCGTTGAGCCCGGCCTGCCCGCACAGTCCCGACACCGTCAGCTTCGACAATCCCTCGGTGCCGATGATCTCCAGCGCCGCCTCCAGCAGGGCCGTACGCCGCTGCGCCCGGCGCTCCTCGGCGGAGATGCCTCCATACGTCCGTTGCGCAGCCACGGTTCGATTCTTACAGACGCCAATTCTGGCAGAGGGTATTGCCAGAATGATCGATTCTGGTGGATGCTATTGCCAGATGATCTCGACGAGGAGGCGGCGGTGTCCGAGCCCGGCTATTTCAGTGACCACTCGATGGTTCGGCGGGTGATGAGCAAGCGTGCGGTGGGCCTGACCTACGGCCTGCGCGCCCTGGTGATCGGCGCGGTGCACCCGCTGCTGTACGTCGGCACCGCGGAGAACACCGAGCACCGGACGACGCCCTACACCCGGCTCGCGCTGACCGGGCGGCTGTTCGAGGCGGTGTTCCTCGGCAGCAAGGCCGAGGCCGACCGCGCGCTGGCGTTCACCAGGAAGCGTCATGTCAAGGTGCGTGGCGCGCTGCCCGAGGACGCCGGAGCCCACCACCCGGCGGGCACCGGGTACGCCGCGCACGATCCGCACCTGATGTTCATGACGATGGCCTTCACCTTCGACTCGGCCGAGGTGATGTACGACCTGCTGGTGCGCACCATGACCGACGGCGAGCGCGAGGGGCTCTACCAGGACTACGTGCGCTGGGGCGAGCTGTTCGGCATGCCGGTGGACGCGGCGCCGGGCAGCTACCGCGAGTTCCGCGCGTTCTTCGACGGCTACCTGGCCTCCGACGAGTTGTTCCTCACCGACGAGGCGCGGCTGGTCGGCTCCTACCTGGCCGGGCAGCGCGTCCCCTATCCGCAGGGCGTGCCGCTCCAGCAGGTCACCTCCGCGTTCTACCTGCTGGTGCAGGGCAGCCTGCCGCGGCGGATCCGCACCATGTACGGGATCCGCTGGGGTGTGGCCGACGAGGTCGCCTACCAGGCGTTGTCCCGGGCGGTGCGCACCGCGCACGTATCGTTTCCGCTGGTACCCCCGGTGCTGCGCGGTAGCCTCGCCGGACCCAGCGCGCCGGTCTACAGACTGCTGTCCAAGCGCGAACACGAACTGGTCAGCGGCGGACGGCCGAGCATGCCCGGCGTGCACCCGCGCAACTGGGTGCAGCGAAATTCCGCTTGAGCCGCGTGCGAAAATCGGAAGCATGTCCAGTCCTGCGCCCAGCCCGGCCGCCGAACGCAAACAGCGGGTCCTGTCCGGGATCCAGCCGACCAGCTCCTCGTTTCACTTAGGGAACTATCTTGGCGCGCTGCAGTACTGGGTGACCATGCAGGACGACTACGACGCGCTGTATTTCATCCCGAATCTGCACGCGATCACGGTGCCGCAGGACCCGAAGGAGCTGAAGGCGCGCACCAAGGCCGCCGCCGCCCAGCTGCTCGCGCTGGGCATCGACCCGAAGAAGTCCACCCTGTTCGTGCAGAGCCAGGTGCCCGAGCACGCCGAGCTGGCCTGGGTGCTCAGCTGCATCACCGGATTCGGTGAGGCCGGCCGGATGACCCAGTTCAAGGACAAGTCGGTGAAGCAGGGCGCGGAGAACGCGACCGTCGGCCTGTTCACCTACCCGGTGCTGATGGCCGCGGACATCCTGCTCTACCGCGCCCATCAGGTCCCGGTCGGCGAAGACCAGCGCCAGCACCTGGAGCTGACCCGAAACCTGGCCCAGCGCTTCAACACCCGGTTCAAGAAGACGTTCGTGGTGCCGGAGGCCCATATCGTCAAGGGCACGGCGAAGATCTACGACCTGCAGGACCCGACCGCCAAGATGAGCAAGTCGGCTTCCACCGACGCGGGCCTGATCAACCTGCTCGACGACCCGAAGGTCACCGCGAAGAAGGTGAAGTCCGCGGTCACCGATACCGAACGGGAGATCCGCTACGACCCGGAGCAGAAGCCGGGCGTCAGCAACCTGCTGGTGATCCTGAGTTCGCTGACCGGTGCGCCGATCGTCACCTTGGAGAAGGATTTCGAGGGTAAAGGTTACGGCGAGCTGAAAGCCGACGTGGCCGACGCGCTGGTCGAATTTGTCACGCCGCTGCAGGCGAAGGTGCAAGAGTACATGTCTGATCAAGGCGAACTCGACCGCATCCTCGCCGCCGGAGCCGAGCGTGCGCGCGAGATCGCCGGCAACACCCTCGCACAGGTTTACGACCGGGTCGGTTTGCTGAGCCGCTGAAACGGCTACCTCGCCATCGCGCGGCCCATCAGGTGTCGTGTGAGGTCTCTTGGTCGAAGGGGCGAATGGTGCAGGTGATCGACAATGTCAAGGCCGGGATCGAACGCCGGATCCAGGCGCAGCCGTGGCTGGACCATCTGGTCCGCGCGGTGGGGCGCTATCAGCGGCAACGGGGCGACTACTACGCGGCGGGCATCACGTATTTCACTGTGCTGTCCCTGTTTCCGCTGCTGATGATCGCTTTCGCGGTCGCGGGCGTGGTCTTGTCCAGCAATCCGGAGCTGCTCGAGGAATTGCGGGCCAAGATCGTGGAGAACATTCCCGGCTCGTTCGGCACCCAGCTGAACGACCTGGTCGATCAGGCAGTCCAGTCGCGGCGGACGGTCGGTGTGCTGGGTCTGGTCACCGGCGTCTACAGCGGGCTGGGCTGGATGGCCAACCTGCGAGCCGCGCTCACCGAGCAATGGGAGCAGAAGAGTCCGGACGGTAATTGGCTGAGGACCAAGGTGTCCGATCTGGGGGCGCTGGTCGGTCTCGGTCTCGCCTTCGGAGTGTCGCTGGGGTTGTCGGCGCTGGCCTCGAGCACCCTCGGTACCCGGCTGCTCGACAGCCTCGGCCTCGGCGACGCGCCCGGTGCGGGCGTGCTGCTGTGGCTGTTGTCGACGTTGCTCGGGTTCCTCGCCTCCTGGGCGGTGTTCGCCTGGGTCATCGCCCGGTTGCCCCGGGAACCGGTGACACTGGCCAGCGCGGCCAAGGCGGCCGCCTTGGCCGCGGTGGTGTTCGAGGTGTTCAAGATCGTCGCGTCGATCTACCTGCGATCGGTGCTGAGCAGCCCGGCCGGGGCCACCTTCGGCTCGATCATCGGCCTGATGGTGTTCAGCTACGTCACCTACCGGATCGTCTTGTTCGCCACCGCCTGGGCCGCCACCGCCGCGGAGAACGAGCCGGAGGCCGAGATTCCGGTGCCCGGTCCCGCTGTGATCGCGCCGCGGGTCAGCGCACGCGACATATCGGTGGGTGTCGGGGCTGCCTACTTCGGCGCGGGTGCGCTTGCGGCCCTTGCTCTTTCCGGGTTGCGCCGATTGCCCGGACGTCGGTGACCGGTCCGGCGGTGCGCGTTCGTTCGGGTGCCGGATCGATCAGCGTCTCCGATTGGCTCGCCGTGCTGCGAGCAGCAGCGCGACGGTCAGCAGGACGCCGCCGACGATCGCCACGGTCCTGGCGCTGCTCCCACGATCTTCGGCGGCGGGCATGGCGGACGGGTCGCTTCCCGGCGCCGACGGCGCGGCCAGGCCCGCTCCCGGCGCCGGAGGCGCGGCCAGGACGACCGAACTCTGCTCACGCTGGGGCACCACCGCGCCGGGCAGGTTGCCGATCGAGGCGCTGCGGGGCAGCGCGAATCCGTAGTCGAGCAGCCGGGCGGCCTGTTCCCAGGGGCGGAGCGGTCGCACCTCGGCTTGCAACAGGGTGACGGCGAGCCTGCGGCCGTCGCGCTGGGCGGCGGCGACGAAGGTCTGACGCGCGTCGTCGGTGAAGCCGGTCTTACCGCCGAGGGCGCCGGTGTAGTTGTAGAGCAGCTGGTTGTCGTTGCCGATCGGGTAGCCGGGGCGGTCGGCGTCACCCGGGACGGCCGGGTCGGCGGGGTAGCCGGGGAAGTCGACTTGCTCGGTGTGGATCAGTTCGGCGAACAGCGGGATGGTCATGGCTTCGCGGAACAGCACGGCGAGGTCGTAGGCCGAGGTGCTCATGCCGGGGCCGTCCAGGCCGGAGGGGGTGGCCGCGCGAGTGTCCATGGCGCGCAAGGATCTCGCCAACTCGTTCATCTTCGCGACGGTCGCGTCGTCGCCGCCGAGCTGCGCGGCGATGGCGTGCGCCGCGTCGTTGCCCGAGGCCATGATCAGCGCCTGCATCAGCTGCCGGTTCGTGTAGCGGCCGCCTGGTCCGATGCCGACCCGGGTGCCGTCGACGTTGGCGTCGGCCTGCGTGCCGATGACCACCTTGTCCAGGTTCAGCGTTCGTAGCGCCAGCGTGGCGAGCAGCACTTTGATCGTGCTGGCCGGCCGGTAGCGCCCGTGCGGGTCCTTCGCCGCCAGCACTTCGCCGGTGTCCAGATCCGCCACCAGCCAGGCTGTCGCCGAGATGTCCTGCGGCGCGGGCGGTGCGGATCGGGGGAGCACGACGCCGCATTCGCCGAGGCGGGTTCCGCCGATCGGCGGGGACGGGATCGGCAGCGGCGCCGGGGTGGGT
>NZ_JABLTE010000061.1 GCF_013315795.1 Nocardia barduliensis | reverse complement strand
GTTCTTACCCAAGGCCATCTCACCGTTCTCGGTGCACGGACCATCAGCCAGAACCTGACCACGCTCCACCCGCTGACCCTCATCCACAATCGGACGCTGATTAGCACACGTACCCTGATTCGACCGGTTGAACTTCCGCATCCGGTAGCTGCGGCGGGTGCCGTCGTCGTGCATGACCGTGACGTAGTCGGCGGAGACCTCCTCGACCACACCGGCCTTCTCGTTCACCACCACATCACCGGCATCGATCGCGGCGCGCAACTCCATGCCGGTGCCCACCAGCGGGGCCTCCGAGCGAATCAGGGGGACCGCCTGCTTCTGCATGTTCGCGCCCATCAGGGCGCGGTTGGCGTCGTCGTGCTCGAGGAACGGGATCATCGCCGTCGCGACCGACACCATCTGACGCGGCGACACGTCCATGTAGTCGACCTCGGTGGAATCGACCAGTTCGACCTCGGAATTCTTGCGGCGCACGGCGATTCGCGCATCGGTGAAGCGGCCCTCGGCGTCGAGTGGCTCATTCGCCTGCGCCACCACGTGCAGGTCTTCCTGATCGGCGGAGAGGTAGACCACCTCGTCGGTCACCCGGCCGTCGACCACCTTCCGATACGGGGTCTCGATGAACCCGAACGGATTCACCCGCGCGTAGACCGACAGATACCCGATCAGCCCGATATTCGGGCCTTCGGGCGTCTCGATCGGGCACATCCGGCCGTAATGGCTGTAGTGCACGTCGCGGACTTCCAGGCCGGCGCGTTCCCGGGACAGACCACCCGGGCCAAGCGCCGAGAGGCGGCGTTTCTGGGTCAGGCTCGCGAGCGGGTTGCGCTCGTCCAAGAACACCGACATCTGCGAGGTGCCGAAGAACTCCCTGATCGCCGCGACGACCGGGCGGATGTTCATCAGGGTCTGCGGCGTGATCGCCTCGACGTCCTGAGTCGTCATCCGCTCCCGGACCACGCGCTCCATCCGGGACAGACCGATCCGCATCTGGTTCTGGATCAGCTCGCCGACGGTACGCAGACGACGGTTGCCGAAGTGGTCGATGTCGTCCACTTCCACCGGGACCTCCACGCCGCCGGGGGCGGTCATGGTCTTGTTCCCCGCGTGCAGATGCAGCAGGTACTCGATGATCGTGACGATGTCTTCCTCGGTGAGCACCGGCGAGCCGATGACCTCGCCGGTGTGGATGCCGAGTTTCTTGTTGATCTTGTACCGGCCGACGCGCGCCAGGTCGTAGCGCTTCTCCTTGAAGAACAGGTTCTCCAGCAGGGTCTGCGCGGTCTCTTTCGTGGGCGGTTCGCCCGGGCGCAGCTTGCGATGGATGTCCAGCAGCGCCTCATCGGTGCCCGCGGTGTGGTCCTTCTCCAGCGACGTCATCATGACCTCGGAGAAGCCGAACCGCTCGGCGATCTGCGCGCTGCTCCAGCCGAGAGCCTTGAGCAGGACCGTCACGGGTTGGCGGCGCTTGCGGTCGATGCGAACGCCGACGGTGTCGCGCTTGTCGACGTCGAACTCCAGCCACGCACCGCGCGACGGGATGACGCGCACGCTGTGCAGGTCCTTCTCCGTGCCCTTGTCGACGCTGTGGTCGAAGTAGACGCCCGGCGAACGGACCAACTGCGAGACGACCACGCGCTCGGTGCCGTTGATGATGAACGTGCCCTTGTCGGTCATCATCGGGAAGTCACCCATGAAGACCGTCTGGCTCTTGATCTCACCGGTGTTGTTGTTGATGAACTCCGCCGTGACGAACAGCGGAGCCGCATAGGTCATGTCCTTGTCTTTGCACTCATCGATCGACGCCTTGATTTCCTCGAATCGAGGATCGGAGAGCGTCAACGACATCGTTGCGGCGAAGTCCTCGATCGGGCTGATTTCCGCGAGTACCTCGTCCAATCCACCCGCGAGGGAGCCGCCGCGCGCCGCCGCCCGTTCGCGCCACGCGGGCGCGCCGATCAACCATTCGAACGACTCGGTCTGGATCTCCAGCAGACCTGGGACTTCAAGGGGCTCACGGAGTTTGGCGAACGAGACCCGCTTCGGCGCCCCGGGGACTGCGGTATCGACGGTTGTTCCGGCATTGACCTTGGTCTGACTCGAGACTGCCAAGATGCGTCCTTCCAGCGCCTCGCGCCGCCCACGCGTGCGCGCGGTCGTCACGGTATCTACTTGTCCAGTGAGGGTGTATTTCGATCGCGCACCGTGCCGGACGCCGCCCGAACGTGACTCGACAACGACGGGTAGAAGGTGGCACGCGGACAGCGCCACTTTCTCCGGTCATTTCCTATTTCGAGAGTTGGGCAGCGCACGATCTCGGCGCGACGTCCCAAATTACACCTGAACTCGACCGATGTCGAGGGCATAAGAAAATAGACACTCGATTTCTCGTGTCTTCCCGGAATAATAATGACACCGGGGTATGTCATTCGTCAAGTCTATTGGCGGTAATTCGCCAGAATGCCTCGATGTGGGCAGGAGGGGCGTCGATCGGTCCCGGCATCGCCGTGCGGCCCGGCTCGTCGGAGGCCGATGCCCCTCGATCATTGGGCTCGCCGCGCCCTCGCGAGCGATCGATACTGGAGTAGCCAACGGTGACGGTTCGATGGGACCTCGGGATGCGTGGATATGTGCGCTCGATCACAGAGCTGATCGGAACCAGCGTGTCGTCCCGTTCCGCGTTTCAGCCGAGGATGCCCGATTCGCTGTCGGCTCGGATAACCGCAGACGTGACATTGAAGTCGCAGCCCGATCCGGTCCGGACCACGGAACTGGCCGTGCCCGCTCCGAATAAGGTTTTTCTGACCGGTGCGACCGGATTCCTCGGTTTACATCTGCTGAGTGAATTAGCGGCTCGCACCGATGCCGAAATCCTCTGCCTGGTGCGCGCCGCCGATCGGGGCGAGGCGCTCGCGCGGCTCGAGTCAGGGCTGCGGCACTACCGGCTGTGGCGGCCGGATACGAGCTCCCGGATCGTTCCCCTGATCGGCGACCTCGCCGCGCCTCGACTCGGTCTGCGCGAGAGGCGCTTTCGCATGCTCACCGAGGCGGATGCGATCGTCCACAATGGTGCCCGGGTCAATCACGTCGAACCGTATTCGCGGCTACGCGGCGCGAACGTCGTAGGCACGCGCACGCTGTTGCGCTCGGCGCTGTCGTGCGGGATTCCGGTTCATTTCGTGTCCACGACCGCTGTGGCCGTCGCCGACGGGCGATCGTCGCGGGAACCCGTGCGCGAGTCGGCTCGTCCGATGCTGAGCGAGCTGCGAAGTGGCGGTTACACCGTGACGAAGTGGGCCGGGGAAGAGTTGATGGCGCGAGCGGCCGCGCGTGGTCTTCCGGTAGCCGTTCATCGGCCCGACCGCGTCTGCGGACGTGCCGACGTCGGCGCGGTCGGCACCGACGACGCGTTCTGGACGCTCGTGCGCGCCGCCGTCGTCTTGGGCGCCGTACCCACCGACGACGCGGACGTCCGGCTCGTACCGGTGGATTACGTCGCGGCGGCCGTCGTGCACATCCTGCTCCGCGGAACGGCCGAGCGGGTGCACCATTTGGTGAATCACACGTCGACTCCACTCGCCGACCTGTGGGACAGCCTGCGGCGCAGGGGATATCGGCTGCGCGCGTTGCCGTTGCCGGATCTCGTCACCCGCTTGGCCTCCGGAGCCGGTGGCGATCCCGGCCTCGCGCGCGCACTGCTGTTGAGTCAGCAGAGCGGGCCGGGGGCCGCGGAGTTCGACGACGCCAACACTGTGGCGGCGCTGGCCGGATCCGCGATCAGCTGTGCGCCGACGACCATCGAACTGCTCGACCGTCACCTCGACCATCTCATCGACATCGGATTCCTCCCACCTCCGCCCGCTGCCCGGCTGCGCGGCGCAGGCTGAATGGGGAAACGGGTCGTGGAAACGCGCGGATCCGCTGGTGAAACGAAACCAGGCCGGCCCAGATGGGCCGGCCTGGAACTCGCGGATACGGCTCAGGCGAGGTCGAACCGGTCGTTCTCGACCACCTTGACCCACGCGGCGACGAAGTCGTTCACGAACTTCGCCCCCGCATCGTCCTGGGCGTACACCTCGGCCAGCGCGCGCAGCACCGAGTGCGACCCGAAGATGAGGTCGTTGGCGGTGGCGGTCCACTTGACCTGACCGGAGGACCGATCGAAGCCTTCGTAGACGTTCTCCGCCGACTCCGAGGCCTTCCACTCGGTGTTCAGGTCGAGGAGGTTGACGAAGAAGTCGTTCGTCAACACACCCGGCCGCTCGGTGAACACGCCATGGCTGGTGCCGCCGTAGTTGGCGCCCAAGGCGCGCAGGCCGCCGACGAGCACCGTCAACTCCGGAGCGGTCACGTCCAGCATGTACGCCCGGTCGAGCAGCAGACGCTCCAGCGGAGCCTTCTCGCCGGTCCGCACATAGTTACGGAAGCCGTCGGCCCGCGGTTCGAGCACCGCGAACGACTCCACATCGGTGTTCTCCTGAGTGGCGTCGGTGCGACCGGGCGCGAACGGCACCGTGACGTCGTGCCCGGCGTCCTTGGCCGCCTTCTCGATCGCCGCGGATCCGGCCAGGACGATGAGGTCGGCGAGCGAGACCTTCTTGCCCCCGGTGGCCGAGCTGTTGAAGTCCTGCTGGATCTGCTCGAGCACCGGCAGTACCTTTGCCAGCTCGTCCGGCTCGTTGACCTCCCAGTTGCGCTGCGGCTCCAGCCGGATCCGAGCGCCGTTGGCGCCGCCGCGCTTGTCGGTGCTGCGGAAGCTGGCCGCCGCCGACCAAGCGGTCTTGACCAGCTGTGCGACCGACAGGCCGGACTCGAGGACCTTGCTCTTCAGGGTCGCGATGTCCTGCTCGTCAATCAACTCGTGGTCGACCGCGGGCACCGGATCCTGCCACAGCTGCGGCTCGGGAACCCACGGGCCGAGGTAGCGGCTGATCGGTCCCATGTCGCGGTGCAGCAGTTTGTACCACGCCTTGGCGAAGGCCTCGGACAGCTGCTCGGGGTGCTCGAGCCAGCGGCGGGTGATCTCCCCGTAGATCGGGTCTTCCCGCAGCGCCAAGTCCGTGGTCAGCATCGTCGGGGTACGCGCGGGCCCACCGAACGGATCCGGGATGGCGCCCTCGCCCGCGCCGTCCTTCGGCTTCCACTGCCATGCCCCGGCGGGGCTCTTGGTCAGCTCCCACTCGTAGCCGTACAGGTTCTGCAGGAAGCCGTTGCCCCACTTGGTCGGGGTGGACGTCCAGACGACCTCCAGGCCGCTGGTGATGGCGTCCTTGCCCTTGCCCGTGCCGTAGGCGCTCTTCCAGCCCAGGCCCTGCTGCTCGATCGGGGCGGCTTCCGGTTCGGCGCCGACCAGGCTCGCGTCGCCGGCACCGTGGGTCTTGCCGAAGCTGTGGCCGCCGACGATCAGCGCGGCCGTCTCCTCGTCGTTCATTGCCATGCGGCCGAACGTCTCGCGGATGTCCCGCGCCGCGGCGACCGGATCCGGCTGACCGTTGGGGCCTTCGGGATTCACGTAGATCAGGCCCATCTGGACGGCGCCGAGCGGACCCGCCAGTTCGCGGTCACCGCTGTAGCGCTCGTCGCCGAGCCAGGTGTCCTCCGGACCCCAGAAGACCTCTTCCGGCTCCCAGATGTCCGGGCGGCCGAAGCCGAAGCCGAAGGTCTGGAAGCCCATCGACTCCAAGGCCACGTTGCCTGCGAAGACCAGCAGGTCGGCCCAGGAGATCTTGTTGCCGTACTTCTGCTTGACCGGCCACAGCAGCCTGCGAGCCTTGTCCAGGTTGGCGTTGTCCGGCCAGCTGTTGAGCGGGGCGAAGCGCTGGGCGCCCTGACCGCCGCCGCCGCGGCCGTCGGCGATGCGGTAGGTGCCCGCCGCGTGCCAGCTCATCCGGATGAACAGGCCGCCGTAGTGGCCGTAGTCGGCGGGCCACCAGTCCTGCGAGTTGGTCATGACCGCCGCGACGTCGGCTTTGAGGGCGTCGACGTCGAGCTTCTTGAACTCTTCGGGGTAGTCGAAGTCCTCACCCAGCGGGTTGGACTTGGACGAGTGGGCGTGCAGCACCGAGACATCGATCTGCTCCGGCCACCAGTCCTTGTTGCTGTGGGGGCGATGTTCGGTCTTCGCGGTGGGCGACGGGATCGCCGGGTTCTCGCTCTCGCTTGCGCTCTGCGTTCCGGTGTCAGGATTGGGCGGGCGGCTATCGGATGACACAGCATTCCTTCCTAAGGAGTGATGGGGGCTGAATTCACGGCTGTGATCGGGAAGCCTGTGATTCCAGGCAGTTGGGACACAGGCCCCAGTAGATGACCTCGGCCTCATCGATCGAGAACCCGCTGTCATCGGAGGCGCTCAGGCACGGGGCCTCGCCGACGACGCAATCGACGTCGCCGATGACGCCGCATGCGCGGCATACGACGTGGTGGTGGTTGTCGCCGACCCGCGTCTCGTAACGCGCCACGGAGCCGGACGGCTGAATACGCCGGACCAGGCCTACCGCGGTGAGCGCGTTCAGCGAGTCGTACACCGTCTGATGGGACACCTCGGGTAGATCGGATCGCACAGCACGGATGATCGATTCCGTGTCGGCGTGCGGGTGCTCGTGCACGGCGCTCAGCACCGCGACGCGGGGGCGAGTCACGCGCAGCGAGACTCCCCGCAGCATCTGCTGGAACTCCGAAGCGGTTGGCACGGACGGAAGTCTCGTCTGCTTTCTGGAACGAGTCAAGAGTCTGCGGCAAAGTGGTTCGGATCCGATTCGATCGAGGTTGTGTTGCGCTGCGCTTGCCGCGCGTGCCGCCGCTGCCGCCGTCGGTCGAGGCGGCGGCTCCGGAAGGTCTGCTGACGCCAGGGTGGCACCGAGCCGCAGGGACGGCTGGCCGCCGTCCATGTATGTGACTAGACATTACGATTCATCACGGTCGGTCATGCGGCCGGTGTTTCGGGTCCCGTCTGGGAGGTGGCCTACTTGGACGACGTGCCGAGTAGGGGGCTCAAGTGCTGGTAGACCTGGCGTGCACGTCAATTCGCCTGGACGAAGATGGCGAGTCGGGTGGGTCGGGGTATTTTCCGGAAAGTCGGGACAACCCGCTCCTCGGCTTGCTAAGTTAATGACAGTTCTGATCCGCAGGACGATGCGGAGCGGGCGCGGCCGACTGTCGGCGATCGTCTCGGCGGCGCTCGGGCTCAATGAGGAGTGGCGAAGACATGGATGGACTCAGCAGGCGCAACGCGTTGAAGGCCGGTGGAGTGTTGGGTGCGTTCGGCGCACTGGCCATGGCGACCCCGGCGCGGGCGGAGCCGTGGACGTGGTCTCCGGAAGGTTCGGTGGCGGGCAGCGGGGAAGGGGCCGATCCGCTGACCGTCTGGGACCCCGAGGCCGATCAGTTGGTCGCCGCACTGCTGGACCGGGGCGAGGTGCCCAGGGTCAACGAATTGTTGCGGACCTGGACCAGGAATGGTCAGCCGCTGCCGGACGGGTTGCCGCCGGACCTGCGGGACTTCATGGAGTACGCCCGTCGGCTGCCGCAGTGGGCCGATCAGGGCAAACTGGCCACCGCGGTCGAGTTCAACAAGAAGCGGGGACTCTACCTCGGCGTGCTGTACGGGCTGGCCAGCGGCATGATGAGCACGGTCATCCCGAAGGAGGCGCGCGCGGTCTACTACTCCAAGGGCGGTCACGATCTGAAGGACCGCATCCTGAAGACCGCCAAACTCGGGTACGACATCGGGACCGCGAACGCCTATGGCCCCGGCGGGGAAATGGTCGTCACCTGTCTCAAGACCCGGTTGGTGCACGCCGCGGTGCGGCACCTGCTGCCGCAATCCCCGCACTGGGTGCACTCGGCCGAGGAGGACATCCCGATCAGTCAGAACGACATGATGGTGACCTGGCACAGCCTGCCCACCACCGTCATGAAGCACCTGACCGCGTGGAAGGTGCCGATTCCGCCCGCCGAGTCCGAGGCATTCCTGCACTCCTGGCAGGTGTGCGCGCACATGCTCGGCATCCGCGACGAGTACATCCCCAATTCGTGGGACCAGGCCAACTCCCAGGCCGCCCAGGTCCTCGATCCGATCCTGGCGCCGACCCCCGAGGGCGCCAAGCTCGCCGACCGCCTGCTGCGACTCGGGGTCAACCTCGACTTCGCGGTCCTGACCAAGCCGGTGCTCGGCTCGTTCACCCGATTCCTGCTCGGCGACCGGATCGCCGACGGGCTGGCCATCCCGCGGGAACCGGTCTGGGACCCGCTGCTGCGGGTGAGCTGGGGTCCGTTCATCGCGGTTCGCGAGGGGCTGCTCCCGGTCGTCCCGCTGGCGCCGGACGCCTACTGGCTCTTCGACGAATTCCTCCGCCAGGCGGCTCTGATCTACCTGGCCGAACTGCGGATGCCGATCAGCATCGAACTGCCCGTGATGAATCGGGACATGAGCAAACCGCCGCGCTGATGTCGTGCGGCGTCGAGGTCCGGCGTCCGTTTCGAGGTTGGAATCCGACCGGCACCGAAGCTTCGGGCAACTCGGTGCCGGTTCGGCACGCCATGCCGGAAACGGATGCCGGAAGGCGGCGCGTGCTGTGCGGGGTCCGGGAAATTCACGGGATCCGCGACTGACGCCGGGCGGCCCTCGCTCGAACGACTTTCGGTAGCGACACACGGAGTTCTCGATGTTTTCGCGATGGAAAACCGTCACCGCCGCAAGTGTCGCCGCGATGGTGACGTTTGCTCTCCATATCGGTGTCGCCTCCGCTGCGGAAGGCGCACCGCACCACTGTCCACATGTGTATGTCGTGGCGATTCCAGGGACGTGGGAGACATCCACCACTGATCCCGGCCGAGGGATGCTCGCGCTGAGCCTGCACGATCTACCCGGGGATGTCGCGGTGGACTATGTCCATTACGCGGCGACGGCGTTCCCATGGGAAAGCGAAGTGTACGGGCGCTCCAAACAGGAGGCGATCGGCAAAGCGCGCGTTCTGGTCTCGGCTATGGCGCAGTCCTGCGAGGCAACCCGGATCGCGCTGCTGGGCTATAGCCAGGGTGCGGACGCGGCAGGTGACCTCGCGGCCGAGATCGGCACCGGACCGGATGCCGCGCTCGCGCAACGGGTAGTGCTGGTCGGGCTGATCTCCGACCCTCGTCGCTCGCCCGGTGACAACCTGATCGGCCCTCCCGTGCCGGGCGCGGGAGCGAGCGGGCCGCGCTTGGGTGGTTTCGGCCTGCTCGCCGCACAGACATATACCTTCTGCGTCGCCGGTGATCTGTACTGCGCCATGCCGGACGGCGACTTCGCCGGACGGATCGCCGGATTCTTCGTCCAGATCTCCGATCCGGACCCGGCGAAGATCGGCAGTTACCAGCAGCAGGCGACCGACATCATCGGTGACGCGCTGGCCGCGGGCGGCCTCGGTCTGCTGTCCGATCAGCTCAACACCTCGGCTTACGAGCAACGGAAACGACAGATCGATGAATTCTTGAAGTCCGGCGCCCACCACAGTTACCCCTCCTACACCGTCGGCCCCGGCGGCCTCACGCCGTTGACCTGGCTGCGGCGGCGCCTCATCGAGGCTATCGAAGCCGGGTGACAGTTCTTCTCGCGGAATTATGGTGGGCTCGTGAGGATTCGATTGCGGCGGCGGGTCTACCTGGGCGTCGAATACGCGACACTGTTCTTCGGCGGAGCGACTGTCTACAACGCGGTGTTGCGCGGGACATCGCCGATTCCCGCGTTGCTGGCGCTGGCCGCGGGTGCGGCGGTCTACCTGCGGCGCGCACCCGATTTCGACCGGGCCGCGCTGTGGCGCAGCGAGGCATTGCGGACGCAGGCGCGGTCGATGGCGGCGTGGGCGGGGTCGAGCGCGGTGGCGCTCACCGCGGCGGTCGCGGTGTCGCGGCGGGAGGATCTGTTCGACCTGCCCCGGCGCAACCCCTTGATATGGCTGGCGATACTGGTGCTGTATCCCGCGTTGAGCGTGTATCCGCAGGAGTTGATCTTCCGTTCTTTCCTGTTCCATCGGTACGCGCCGGTCTTCGGTGAGGGACCCGTGCTGGTGCTGGCGAGTGCGGCCGCGTTCGGCTTCGTGCACATCGTCTTCGGTAGCTGGTTCTCGGTGGTCGCCAGCGGTGTGGGCGGCTGGATCTTCGCGTCGCGATACTTGCGGACGCAGTCGCTGTTCACCGCTTCGGTAGAGCACGCGGTGTACGGAATGGTCGTCTTCACGGTCGGTCTGGGCCGGTACTTCTACCACGGCTCCGCGCAGCCGGCCCGCCTCCGGATGATCGGCCCCGCACCTGCGTGAGGACCGCGATCGACGAGGTGCGATCGGCCGCGCGGCGGGTATCCGCGCCCTGTGGTGGATTCTCTGCGACGGGTGGTGCGTACGCCCCTGCTGTTCTTCTTCATCCTCGGCGACATCCTGGGCGCGGGTGTCTACGTGCTGGTCGGGGCCATCGCCCGGGAGTCCGGCGGCGCGGTGTGGTTGCCGCTGCTGGTCGCGCTCGGTCTGGCCTGCCTCACCGCCGGTTCCTATGCCGAGTTGGCCACCAAGTATCCGAA
The DNA here is from genome assembly GCF_013315795.1 of Nocardia barduliensis. Taxonomy (GTDB): domain Bacteria; phylum Actinomycetota; class Actinomycetes; order Mycobacteriales; family Mycobacteriaceae; genus Nocardia; species Nocardia barduliensis. The sequence continues at coordinate 37,829 of NZ_JABLTE010000061.1, read as the reverse complement.
GGCGGGCGGTTCGGCCCATTACACCCGCCGAGCGCTCGGCCCGGCCGCCGGATCTCTCGTCGGATTCTGCATGCTCGCCGCCGGTGTCGTCTCGGTCGCGGCGCTGAGCAAGGCATTCGCCGCGGACTACCTGCACGCGTTGGTGGCGTTGCCGACGGTCGCGGTCGTGGTGGTGTTCCTCACCGCACTGGCATTGCTCAACGTCTACGGCATCAAGCAGTCCCTGGGCGCCAACGCCGCCGCGACACTGGTCGAACTCGGCGGGCTGGTGCTGGTGATCGGGCTCGGCGCGTGGGTGATCATCCGGGGTGACGCCGATCCGGGCCGGCTCACCCAGGTGGGGACGGCTGAGCACGGAGTCGTCGGCGCGACGCTCGCGGGCGCCGTGCTGGCCTTCTATTCGTTCGTCGGGTTCGAGACCTCCGTCAACTTGGCGGAGGAAGTCGCCGACCCCCGCAGATCCTATCCGCGCGCCCTCTTCGGGGCGCTGCTCACCGCCGGTGGGGTGTACGCGCTGATCGGGGTGGTGGCCGGTGCGGTCGTGCCCACCGATCGGCTGGCGAACTCGAGCGCTCCGCTCCTGGAGGTGGTGCGCCTGGCCGGAGGCGTTCCGGAAAGACTGTTCGCGGTGGTCGCCTTGGTGGCGGTGGCGAACGGCGCGCTCCTGACCGGCATCATGTCCTCGCGATTGGCCTATGGCATGGCCCGCGACGGGCTGCTGCCCCGTGCTCTGGGCCGGGTCCTGTCCGGCCGTCGCACGCCGTGGGTGGCGATCGTCACGACGACGGCTGTCTCGCTACTGCTCGCCTCGACCGGGGAGGTGGCCTCGCTTGCCGAGACACTGGTGTTGCTGCTGCTGCTCGTTTTCGCGGCGGTCAATGCGTCGGTGCTGATCCTGCGGCGCGATGGCGACGGCGTCGAGCACTTCCGAGTGCCCGTCGTCGTGCCGTGGGCGGGTCTGGCTTCCTGCCTGTTCCTGTTCACCCGGATCGCGGGGGAGGTGTGGCTGCGAGGCGCCGTCCTCGTCGCGATCGGAGTACTGCTCGCGGTCGTGAACGCGGTCCGGGCCCGCCGGTCCGAAACGCACGGTCGGAGCCCCTTGCCGACCGAGCGCGGGACCTGACCATCCGCTCGGGCGCTGGGTTGTCCGACACGTGCCGGTTGACCTGGGGATACCCAAGATCTATCAGTATTTGAGTAGATTTTCTTCCAGCCGCAAAACTGGTCTCCGGTCTCGGTCCGGATACCCGGCACCGGCGCCGCGGCGGCGATCGCAGTACGGAGATCAGATCGGCATCCACTGAACTCGCACCTGTCTCGGAGGTTCCTCGCAATGACGTATTCAGTGCACGGCAGCTCCACGCTCGGCAGCGGAGTCCACGGCAACACCCAGCGGAGAGGCAATCCGGTGGCGGATCGCGTCCCCGCCGTACCGGACCGTCCCAGCGAATGGCATCCGGGAATGCTCTGGTGGGACGCGAGCACAGTGCTGGTGACATACCCTCGGCCGGACGCGACCGGGCGCTGGAACACGGTGCCGCACCTAGTGCTGCCGGTCGAGTACGGGCGCTTGGCTTTCCGGATCTCGTCGCATTCGAGCGAGGCCAGGCACCTCGCCCGCGACCGTCGGGTGATCGTGCAAGCCGGCGATCGGCGCGGCGAGCCGGCCCTCGGATCACGGCAGCACCAAGGAACGGCCGAACTGCTTCGGACCGGGCCGCTGTTCGATCGGGTGCGTGAGGGCATGCGCACGAAATACGGCAGCCGCCTCGGCTTGGCGCGCTTGGCGCACCGGCTGGCCATGGGCGCGGCGCCCTACGGTGACATCGTGGTCGTCGTCACCGTGCGCGAGAACCGCCGCCCCGGCGTCTGACCTCGGCCCTGGCGCGACACCTTCCGCGCCCACGGACGTTTCCCCGGACTGGACACATGCACGGAGTGCTGTCCATACGATGGGTTCGTCGTGTCGCGGAAGGCGTGGCGCACCGAGGACCGCCGGAGGTCGCTGTGAAGGTCCATCTACAGGTCACCGGAGCGCCCCGGCAGGTCGCCGCCGACGCGCGTGAGCTGGCCGCGACCGGGGCCGACGGCCTGTTCACCTTCGAGGGTCCGCACGACGTGTTCTTCCCGCTCGTCGTCGCGGCCGGTGCGACGGATCTGGAACTGATGACGAATGTCGCGATCGCCGGGCCGCGCAGCCCGCTGCATCTGGCGCATTCGGCCTACGACCTGCAGGTGTACAGCTCGGGGCGGTTCCGGCTCGGGCTGGGCTCACAGATCCGCGCGCACATCGAGAAACGCTACGGCAGCAGTTGGGGAGCGCCCGCCGAGCGCACCGCGGAGAGTGTGGCGGCGGTGAAGTCGATCTTCGCCGCGTGGGAAGGGTCGGCTCCGTTGAACTTTCGCGGCAAGTACTCCACGCATACCCTGATGCCGCCCACTTTCGACCCCGGCCCGAACCCGTTCGGGCCGCCGCCGGTGCTGATGGGCGCGCTCGGGCCGGTGATGACCCGCAAGGCCGCCGAAGTCGCCGACGGGCTGCTGGTTATGCCGTTCAACAGCGAGCGTCACTTCGCGGAGCGCACCGTGCCCGCCCTCGCCGAGGGCCTGCGTCGCTCCGGTCGTACCGCGGACGATTTCCCGGTGATCGGTCAGGTCATGGTCGCGCTGGGGCGCACCGAGGAAGCCCTTGCCGCGGCGGTGGGCGGGGTGGGCACGCTGATCGCGTTCTACGGGTCCACCCCCGCCTACCGTCCGGTCCTCGAGGTCGAGGGATGGGCGCCGTTGCACGACCGGCTCAACGCGTTGTCCAAGACGGGCGGATTCGCCGAGATGCGGTCGTTGGTGACCGAGCGGATGGTGCGCACGATCGGGGTGGCCGGCACGCCGGAAGAGTGCGCGGAGCAGATCCGGAGCCGCTTCGGCGCCACCGTGGGCGAGGTGTGCTGCTATTTCCCCGGCTACCTACCGGACCCGGCGGACGTGGCCGACCTGGTGGAGGCGTTGCACGCTCGGTAGCGACGACGGTTACCGTTCGGCGCACGGTGCGCGAAAGAGTGGTGAGCCAGTTCACCGCCGAGTTGAACGCCGGGACGCTCGGCGCTGCCAACCGGATCGACCGGCGTCGCGACATCGTGCGCGGCGGTCAGGGAGGGCGGGCGCACTCGGAGGGGATCGAGCGCACCCACCCCCGCGCCTCGGCGGCGGCCGAGCAGCGGGCACAGCTGCCGCGGGCAGCATCGGGATCGACCGACGGACACAAATACGAGAACCCCCGGAAACCCCGACCCTGAACCGACTTTAACGCCGTGGGCCCGGCGATGGCAGGGGAAACGCGAAGGATCTGCACGACGATCCTGAAAAAGTTTTCAGCCGGCTTCAGGCTGCCTTAAGCCACTTCCTGCGAACGTGATGGTCATCTTCAGATGACCATTCCCGCAGGAGGTTTCACCATGAAAGCCGCAATCCGCCGCGCACTTCCCGGTCGGCGCAGGCTGCTCGCAGGCGCCGCTGTCGCCGCCGTCCTCGTCGGTGGCCCCGTGGCGGTATATGCCGCCACGAGCCCGCAGGCGCCCGGCAGGCACGCCGTCGCCGCCGCGTTGCCGGACCACGACTGGGCGCTCACCGCGGCTCCCGCGATCGGCAGGCAGCAGGCCATCGACAAGGCGATCCAAGCCGTGCCGGGAAGTACCGCGGTCTCCGCCGAACTCGATGCCGAGGGGGCGACCACGGTGTGGGAGGTCGAACTCCGGACGCCCGACGGCATGGAGCACGAGGTGATCGTCGACGCGAACAGCGGCGCGGTGCTGGGCACGGTGCGTCAGGACTGACGGGCCGGGCGTTCGAAGCCGACGAATCGCACCATTCACAACAAGGGTCGAGGTTTCCGAGAACATGGGTTTGCGCAAGATCGCCACCGTATCGACGCTCGCCGTCGCGATTGCCGGCCTCCCCGCCGCACAGGCCGGGGCCGCACCGCAGGACGCCGGTGGCGAAGTCGTCAACTACACCGCCACCACTTCCGCCGAGAGCGTGGTCGTACACATCGACTCGGGGTCGATGCAGGTCCAGAACGACGTCTTCGCCATCGAGGCGGCCGACGGCACGGTACTCGCGGGCACGCCGCTGGAATTCCGCGTCGACGACTTCGTCTTCCCGATCACCGCCGACATCAGCGGCCGCAGCGCCACGCTCACACCGCGCTTCGATCTCGAGCACGCGCAGTACCGCCCGGTCGCGCTTCCCTTCGAGGACACGGCGCAGTGGCGAACGCCGTACGAGCGGGAAGTCGCCGCCTTCACCCGGTTGAAGGACACCATCGCGACGGGCGCCGCGATCGGAACCACCGTCGGCGGTCTCGGCGGCGGACTGGTCGGCTGTGTGCTCGGCGGCATCGCGGGCGCCACCGTCGCCGCCGCGACGATCGTCGGTATGTTCGGCCCGTTCATCCCGGCCGCCGCCGTCGGTTGCCTGGGTGGCATTCTGGCCGTCGGCGCATTGGGCACCCTCGCGGGTCAACTCTTCGTTACCGCGCCGGTGGCCGTCGCCGCCCTCGTCCAATACTTCACCACGGTCAATCAGCCCTTCGTTCCGCCGAACAAGTAGGGGCTGCGGCCGGAAGCTCTCGGCCATCGTGCCGCGCCAGGTCGTACTGCCGGGGCCTGGCGCTTCGGGCGACGGACGAGCGCGGCCGCCGAACTGTTTCGACGGTGCGGGACCGGGCAGCTATCTCATGTGAGCACGCGATTGCGACGTAGCAGGCCTTATGAGGGCGGACTCGAGCGCGTCCGGCGCGGGCGCGGGTTCAGCTACCGCACCGCGCACGGGGAACCAGTGCACGACGACGCGACATTGGAGCGCATCCGCGGGCTGGTGATCCCGCCCGCTTGGCGAAAGGTGTGGATCTGCCCGCACCAGAACGGCCATATCCAGGCGGTCGGCGTCGACGCCGCGGGACGGCGGCAGTACCTCTACCACGACCAGTGGCGCAAAGACCGGGACGAGGAGAAGTTCGACCGGGTGCTGGCGCTGGCCGCCCGATTGCCGCAGATCCGCGCGCGGGTCCGGGAGGATCTCGCGCTGCGCGGCTCGGTCCGGCGGCGGGTGGAGGCGGTCGCGATCGACCTCGTGGATCGCGGCGTGTTCCGTGTCGGCGGCGAGGAATACGCCGAGGAGAACGGCACCCGCGGAGTCGCCACTCTGCTGCGCGTACAGGTGCGGGTCTCCGGCGACCGGATGTTTTTCGACTATGTGGCGAAGGGCGGTATCCGGCGACGGGTGAGCATCCGGGATCCCCTGCTCGCGAAAGCGGTTCGCACCCTGCTGCGCAGCCGATCGGATTCGGATCGATTGCTGGTCTACCGGGAAGGCGGTCGCTACGGCGAACTGCGCGCCGACGACGTCAACCTGCGCTTCCGGGAACTCGCCGCGTGCGAGTGCAGCGTCAAGGACTTGCGCACATGGCAGGGCACGGTCCTGGCCGCCGCCGCACTCGGTTCGATCGAGCGCCCGTCCAACCGCCGTGCCCGCAAGAGCGCGGTACGAGAGGTCATGGACGAGGTAGCCGCCGCGCTCGGCAACACTCCGGCGGTGGCCCAGGCGTCGTACGTCGATCCGCGTGTCGTCACGGCTTTCGAGAACGGTACGACCGTCGCCGCGGCCCTGCGCCGCGCCGCCCGGGCCGGTTCCGCCGACGCGGAACGAGCGATCATCGATGCGGCTGTCATCCGGATGCTTCGCCGGATGCGGTGAGCCGAGCTCACCGACGGCGGGGTGCGCGGCAGGCCGAGTTCCACCAGCCGGGACCGTTCGATTCGGAAAGTACAACCTGCACAGTCGGTTTCCGCATTCTCGCGCAAATTCATCCGCTCGAACGAGCAACATCGCAGCCATCGACACCGGATACTGATCGGGTAGGCCGCTATCGCTCGCGATGCGCTACGAGCCGATCTGGATAGCGACGCACCGAGAATCGACAGGATCCGGCGATGCCCAAGATCAAGAATTTGAATCCCCTTCCGATGGCCGACATCGGCGGCTCGGATCTGTTCATCCCTTTCCGAATGCCCAGCGGCGATATCGGATACCTGCTCGGCGACACGTTCTCCGGCACCGAGCCGAGAGTGGGCGGCCCGAATTGGCGATCGCCGATGCTGCTGCGCAGCGATACCCACGACATGTCCAGGCCGATAGAGTTCCGATCGGCGGCACGGAACGCACGGCAACTCTGGGATTATCTGCACAACAATCCGGAGTACTCCACGATCCTGCCCTGCGACGCGATAACGATCGGCGGCCGGATCTATCTCTGGGTAATGGTCACCCAAGGGCTGGCGAACGAGCGCTGGTGTGAGATCCGCTATTCCGACGACAACGGAGAAAGCTGGACCGATACCGCGGTGCGGTGGTCCACCAGCGCCTACGGCGGGAAACGCACCATGATCTCCTGGGAGCGCGGCGGTGACGGCTATGTCTACGTCATCTCCACCGGCGGGCTCGCCCGGAACAAGAACATGGTGCTGTGGCGCGTACGCGAGAACCACGCCGCGCTCACCGACCCGGCAGCCTGGCAGGGCTGGGGCTGGAACGGCTATGACTGGGGCTGGGGCCGGGATCCGGGCGGTGATCCGCGTTTCGGCATCCTGGCCGACGGCACGAGGCTCGGCGAGATCGGATTGCGCCGCATCCAAGGCAATTGGGTGATGTCTGGTTTCGATGCGGGCGCCTACGGTGCGTTCGTCAAGGTCGCCGCTAGAATCACCGACAATTGGCGCACAGCCTTGACCTACCGTCCGGTGAAAGGATCTTTCTGGGCGCCGGGCGGTCCGGATATCGTGCCTCGCCTGTACGGTTGCTATGCCCATCCCGACAGCAGGTTCGACGGCGCGTTCTGCTTGATCGTAAGCGAGTGGGCCGAATCCAGAATGCCGTATCGCGGTATGCAATTCCGAATATACGGGATTCGGCCCGCGGCTGCGATCATCTAGCGATGCGAGTGCTTTTTGTCACCCGGCAATACGGCGGTTCGTCCCCCGCAACGGGTTGGCCACCGGAAAAGTGATCGCGGGCAGCGTGACCGACATGCGCACAGTCGTGCCGGGCCCGGAGTGGTCGATGTCCAGCTCCTCGGTCAGCGCGCGCATCATGTCGATGCCGCGGCCGCGATAGCCCGGATCGGAAGCCCGCGGTTTCCAATCACCGGTGTCGGTGACCACGATGACGACGGTGTCGATATCGCAGGTGGCCGACAGCCGGACCCGGCCGGTGTCGTCATTGCGGTAGGCGTGCTCGATGCTGTTGCTGCACGCCTCGTTGGCCGCGGCGACCAGATCGGCGGCCAAGTCGTGCGGCACCGCCGCGGCGGCCAGCCACCCTTTCAGCGTGCGGCGCAGCACCGCGAGTTCGTCGGCCCGCGCCGGCACGTCCAGCCGCAGGGGCGCGGGCGGCTGGCGGTAGACGACCATGGCCACGTCGTCGTCGTAGCCCACCGTCGGCCGCAGGCGCGAAAGCACCGCGTCGGCCACCTCGCGCGGCAGCCGCCCCGAGGTGTCGGCGAGTACCTCGGCGATCTTGGCGAACCCGTCATCGATGTCGACGCCACGCTGCTCGACCAAGCCGTCGGTGAACAGCACCAGCGTCGAACCGGGCGCCACCGCCGTGGTGGCCTCCGGGCGGCGCGGGGGATCGAACGTCGCCAGCGGCACCGAGCGTCCGCCCTCGAGCAGCCGGCCGACCTTGGCCACGTCGGCGAGAATCGGCGGCATGTGACCGGCGCTGCTGTAGCGGACCAGCCCGCGCACCGGGTCGAGGACGGCGGCGCACACCGTGGTGCACATGGCGCCGGGAATGCGCGCGGCGACGGTGTCGAGTTCGGCCAGCAGCTGCGCAGGCCCCGCGCCGCGCAGCAGCAGCGCACGGGCGGCGGTGCGCAACTGTCCCATGACGACCGCGGCGGACAGGCCACGACCGACGCAGTCGCCGACCACGACGCCGATCGTGCCGTCGCGCAGCGGCACCACGTCGTACCAGTCGCCACCGATTTCCAGCGGCGGCAGAGCGGGCTCGTAGTGCACCGAGAAACGCGGCGGCAGCTCGATCGGGCCGAGCATGGCGCGCTGCAGGGTCAGCGAGGTGGCGCGGGCCTGGTCGAAGTTGCGCGCCCGCTGGACGGCGAGGCTGAGATGACCGATCAACAGGGAGAACAGCGTCCAATCCGCGGCGCTGATCGCGCGGGGCGCGGCGAATCGCAACCACACCGCCGCGTCGCCGGTCTCGCCGAGTGGCGCGACGATGCCCTCGGAGCTCTCGGCCCCGTCCGGGATGGCCAGCAGGCTGCGCGGCGGCCTGCGCCTGGCCCGCTCCAGCAATGCGCGCGAGGGTTCGTCGAGCGAGGCGATGCCGTTGTGCGAAGCGCCGTCGGCGCCCGCGCCGGAGACGTACACCTCCGGTGCGGCGGTGCGGCTCGGCCACACCGCCACCACCGCGGTCTCCGCGCCGACCGTCCCGCGCAGCTCGTCGAGGCCGACGGCGAGCACTTCGACCACGCTGGTGGCCGCGCCGACCGCGGTGGCGAGCCGGGAGGCGGCCTGGTCACGGGCCTGCGCGTCGTGCTCGGCGGTGACGTCGCGAATAGTGCCGACGAAGATCCGCTCGTTGCCCTCCGGTTTGATCAGCGCGCTGGTGCTCACCGCGAGCCAGACGTCACGTCCGTCGCGGTGGCGGATCGGAATGATGAAGCGCTGGGCCTCGGTACCGAGATCGGGATAGCGCGGGCCCTCCGGGCTCGACCACGGATGCGGCAGCGGGTAGGGGACACCGGCGGCGCCGTAGCCGGTCAGGGCGCCGAAGGCGGTGTTGACCTCGATGATGGTGCCCTGCGCGTCCGCGACGAAGAAGCCGTCCTGCAGCGATTCCACCAGCGCGGTGCGGAAGGCGTCGCGTCCGGCGAGATCGTCGGCGCGGGAGCGCTGCTGCTCGTAGCGGCGGGTGCCGTCGAGATAGCCGCGGGTGGCGATGTCGAGCGGGACGAGCGTCTGCAACAGGAATTCCAGCGCGGTTTCCGGCAGGCGAGCGCCGGATTCGCCGGAGGTCTCCTGCCGCCGCTGCTCGGCTTCCTGGACGACCCGGAAGTGGTTCTCGGTGAGATCGAGCAGGCTGATGCCTTCGACCAGAGCGCGCCTGCCGAGCTCGTAGCCCTCCGCGAGGCCGGCCTGGGTGGGCGAATCCAGGTGCCGCCGTAGCGCGTCCGCGTAGGCGTCCAGGAAATCGGCCAGCAGAGCGCTCATCCGGCCGCCCCTCCCGCACCGCGGTGTCGCGCCGCCAGCACCAGCGCGTCGTCGGTGTCCTTCGCGTGCCGGGTGAGCATCTCGGCGGTGATGTCGGCGGTGGACTTCGAAAGGTCGATTCTCGTGGCGGATTCGGTGACGATGCCGTCGGTGGACATCAGCAGCAGGTCGCCGGGACGGACCGCGACCGACTGCGGCTGGAGGTTGGCCGGTAGGCGATAGCCGACGATGCCCGCGGTGAGCAGGACGGTCGCGTGCACTTTCAGGCCCGCCGGACCCGCGGTCAGCACCTGGGATTCGACATTGCCCACGCCGAGCCAGCGCACCCGGTCGCCCTCGTCGAACAGGGCGAGCGAGACCGCCGCACCGCGCGTGTCGGCCATCGCGCGGTGGCACAGCACCATCAGCACGTCCAGCGGTTCCGCGCGGTTCTCCGACAGCACGCGGGCGGCGCGATCGGCCGCGTCCGCCGCGGCGGCGCCGTGCCCGAGTCCGTCGAGCACCGCGAAGAGGACTGTGCCGCCGCCGGTGTCGAGGACGAGGCCGCGGTCACCGGAGACCTGTTGACCGGGCAGTGCGCGACCGGCCACCGCCCACTCGATCCGGCCGATGAACCCGTCCTCATGCACCGTTCGGTACCCACTTCCACATCTCCACCAGCGTGCCGCGGCCCGGCGCCGAGTCGACGGTCAGCCGGTCCATCAACCGCCGGGCTCCGGGAAGCCCGAGTCCGAGGCCGCGTCCGGTGGAGTAGCCGTCCTCCAGCGCGCGGGCGATGTCGTTGATGCCGGGTCCTTGATCCTCGGCTTGCACGACCAGGGCTTGACGGCCCTCGCGGTCATCGACCAGCAGGCGGATCTCGCCGCTTCCCGCGTAACTGGTGATGTTGCGGGCGATCTCGGAGATCGCCGTGGAGATCATCGTTCGGTCGGTCAGGGTGAAGCCGAGTTTTGCTGCCAGTTCGCGTCCGGCCTGACGTGCGGTCACGATGTCCCCGGACACCCTGACCGCGATCACCACGTTCTCAGCGGCCACTGTCACGACCGTCTCGCTGGCGACGGGCTGGGGTCTTTCGGTCCAACCAGGCGAGTCCCTCCTCCAGATCGAGGGCGGTGTGCATGTCCTCGAAGGTGAGACCGAGCTGCACCATGGCGAACGCGACTTCTGGTTGCAGACCGACGATCACCGTTTCGGCGCCGCGCAGCTGCGTCATGTGCGCGATGGTACGCAACGATCTGGCGGCGAACGAATCCATCACGTCGATCGCCGTGACATCCACGATGATGCCGTGTGCCCGATACTTGCTGACCTGTTTCATCAGGTCGTCCTGCAGGCGTTCGGTATCGGCGTCGGTCAGCGCGGACTGCACCGACGCGATGAGGTACGTCCCCTGTTTGAGAATCGGAACCGGCATGTGCCCGCCCGATCAGCGGCCGTCGCGTTCGGTGACCCGTTCGGTGGCGCGGGAAACCTCGTAGCCCAGTAGGCGTTCGGCTTCCTCGATACCTCCCTGCAGGTCGCCTACGGCGTTCATCTTCGACAGATCCAGGCCGATGGTCACCAGGGTGAGCGCGATCTCCGAGGACAAGCCGGTGATGATGACGTTCGCGCCCATGAGTCCCGAGGCGTCGACGGTCTGCACCAGGTGGTTGGCCACGGTGGAGTCGATCTGGGGGACGCCGGTGATGTCGATGACGACGACCTTCGCGCGATTGGCCCGGATGGCGCGCAGCAGCTGCTCGGTGAGCTGGCGGGCGCGCTGGCTGTCGAGCACGCCGATGATGGGCAGGATCAGCAGCTGCTCGCGCACCTGCAGCACCGGCGTGGACAGCTCGCGGATGGCTTCCTGCTGCTGGCGGATGACGCGCTCGCGCTCCTGCACGAAGGAGACGCCCACGGTGTTGGCGATGCGGTTGGCGGCCGGTTCGTAGGCGTCGAGCACCGCGTTGAGCAGTTCGAAGTCCGCCTGGTACTTCTCGAACAGCGACCGGGCCAGCACGTCGCGCAGCAGCAGCACGATGCCGAGCACCTCATCGGTCTCGACGCCCCGCGGGATGATGCGCTCGGACAGGTCGCGCGCGTAGGCCTGCAGCGCCTCGACGCTACCGGTCTCGAGCACCTCGACGTAGTTGTCGTAGACCGAGGTGGCTTCGGAGAAGATCTCCTCGGGGGTCATCGCGGTCAGCAGCTGGGCGTCGGTGATGCGCCGGGCCCATTCCTCTCGCAGCGCGGTGCGGTTCTGACGCAGGTGCTCGACCAGCTGCGGAAGCAGATTGTCGACCGGTCCCGCGGTCAGGGAATCCGCCGAAAGGCTCATGGACACCTCGGACATGGAAACTCCTGCCCCTTTCGACGGTTGAGTCGGGATCTTCGTGCGTTCGGCGCTAGCCGATTCCGAGCCTAGTCATACCCCACCCGAGTCACCGACGAAACCTGCCGGTTGTTCGCCTGATGTTCGAGTGCTGCGGATCTCACGGCACCGTAGCGAACCCGCGTTCCAGCGCTGCGAGCGCCTCGTCCAAATACACGGTGAGGTCCGCGTCGGCACGGGCCAGCCAGGCGTCGAACGCCGCCCGCGCCGCCGCCAGCGTGGTCCGGCCCACCGCGAGGGGGATGAGCGCGTCCTCCGGTTCGCCGAGCCGCCCCGCCGCGAAGGAGCTCACGGCGCGCTCCCATGCGTCGTAGTGCGCGCCCGCGGTGGCCGCCAGCGCGGGGACGGTGGCGACCAGCTGCATGCGAGTGCGCAGCTCGGAAACGTCCTCGGCGCGATATTGGTTGGCGTTCACCACGACTCGGCGCACGGCGGTCATCATCGGTACGTCGTCCGGCACGGTCGCGAACGCGGCGCGCAAGGCGGCGACCTCGTCGTCGAACTGCCACCAGAGCACCTCCGCTTTGGTGGGGAAGTAGCGGAAGAAGGTGCGTCCGCTGATGCCCGCGGCGGCGGCGATCTGCTCGACGGTGGTCTCGTCGAAGCCCTGTTCGCTGAACAGCCGCATGGCGATCAGTTCGAGTTCGCGCTTGGTCGTGCCCCGGGGGCGGCCGCGCGTGGTCCGGTTCTCCAGCATCGTCTGATTGTGCTCGGCCGACGGGGGCCCTTGATTATGTCAGTGACTGACGATAATCTCGCGGCATGTTGGCGGATCTCACCTGGCCCGAGGCGGGCGCGCGCGCCGGCGCGGGTGCGATCCTGGCCGTCGCGGTCGGGGCGACCGAGCAGCACGGCCCGCATCTGCCGCTGTCCACCGACACCGATGTCGCCACGGCGTTGTGCGCCCTGCTGGCCGCGGCGCGGCCGGAGGTGCTGGTCGGCCCGGCGATACCGTACGGCGCCAGCGGCGAGCACGCGGGCTTTCCCGGCACCCTGTCGATCGGGCAGGCGGCGCTGGAACTGCTGGTGGTCGAGCTGTGCCGCTCGGCGACCGACACCTTCGACCGCGTCCTGCTGGTCAACTGGCACGGCGGCAACATCGAGCCGCTGCGCCGGGCGAAAGACCTGCTGCGCTCGGAGTCACGTGACGTGCGCCTGTACCTGCCGCGCTTCGACGGCGACCCGCACGCGGGCCGGTCGGAGACGGCACTGCAACTGGCGCTGGCGCCCGAGCGCGTGCGCGGCGACCGCGCCGCGGCGGGGGACACCCGCCCGCTGGCCGAACTGCTGCCGTTGCTGCGGGCGGGCGGAGTGCGCGCGGTGAGCGCCAACGGCGTCCTCGGCGACCCGTCGGGCGCCAGCGCCGCCGAAGGCGCGGCCCTGCTCGAGCGCCTGAGCACCGACCTGATCGACCGAACCCGGCTCTGGTGGCCGGCGAACTCCCCGGAAAGGACCGGAACATGAACCCGTGGTTCGAGACCGTCGCCGAAGCGCAGCGGCGGGCCAAGAAGCGGCTGCCGAAGTCGGTGTACGGCGCGTTGATCGCCGGTTCCGAGCGCGGGCAGACCATCGAGGACAACCAGAAGGCGTTCACCGAACTCGGTTTCGCGCCGCACGTGGCGGGCCCGATCGGCGAGCGCGACCAGTCGACGACCGTACTGGGACAGCAGCTTTCGATGCCGGTGCTGATCTCGCCGACCGGTGTGCAGGCGGTGCATCCCGACGGTGAGGTCGCCGTCGCCAGGGCGGCCGCCGCGCGCGGCATCGCGATGGGCCTGAGCTCGTTCGCCAGCAAGCCGATCGAAGAGGTCGTCGCGGCCAACCCGGCGACGTTCTTCCAGTTGTACTGGTGCGGCGGAAAGGACGAGATCCTGCAGCGGATGCAGCGGGCGAAAGAGGCGGGCGCGGTCGGATTGATCCTGACGCTCGACTGGTCGTTCTCGCACGGGCGGGACTGGGGCAGCCCGGTCATTCCGGAGAAGCTCGATCTGCGCACGATGCTGAAGTTCGCGCCGCAGACCCTGGCACGTCCGCGCTGGCTGGCCACCTATGCCCGATCCGGCAGCATTCCGGATCTGACCGCGCCGAACATGGCGATCGGTGGCGCCGCGGCACCGGGTTTCTTCGGCGCTTACGGCGAATGGATGGGCACGCCCGCCCCGGATTGGTCCGACGTGCGGTGGATCTGCGAGCAGTGGGACGGGCCGGTGCTGCTCAAGGGCGTGATGCGGGTCGACGACGCGCTGCGGGCGGTCGACGCGGGTGTGGCGGCGATCTCGGTGTCCAACCACGGCGGCAACAACCTGGACGGCACCCCGGCCGCGATCCGGGCGCTGCCGGTGCTGGCGGACGCGGTGGGCGCGCAGGTCGAGGTGCTGCTCGACGGCGGCATCCGGCGGGGCAGCGACGTGGTGAAGGCCGTGGCGCTGGGCGCGCGGGCGGTGCTCATCGGTCGCGCCTACCTGTGGGGGCTGGCCGCCAACGGCCAAGCCGGTGTGGAGAACGTGCTGGACATCCTGCGCGGCGGCATCGATTCGGCGCTGCTCGGTCTGCGCAAGACGCGCGTCACCGACCTGGACCGCTCGGACGTGGTGGTGCCCGCCGGGTTCGAGCGCGCGCTCGGGGTGCCCGAAGCCGCCGGTGCCGCAAGCGCTTCCGCCGATCACGCGGCCACGCCCGCCTGAGCGATCAGCTCTCGGCCGCCGTTCGCCGGTGATGCGCGAGCAGGGTGTCGTAGATGTCGGCCAGGGCGGCCAGCTGCCGGCGATCGAGGATGTCGATCATGTGCCTGCGCACGCTCTGCACGTGCGCGGGCGCGGCGTCGGTGAGCACGTCGGCGCCGCGCGGGGTGAGCTTGGCCGCGGTGCGGCGGGCGTCGTCGGGGATCGGCTCGCGCACGACCAGCTCCCGCTTCTCCATCCGGGTGATCTGGTGGGAGAGCCTGCTCTGCGACCACTCCAGTTTGGCCGCCAGCTCGGCGAAGGTGAGCCGGTGGTCCGGCGCTTCGGCCAGATAGGCCAGCACCGAGTATTCGACGTAGGTGAGGTCGGACTCCCTGGTGGAATCCCGCCCGACCGCCGCGGCGATGAGGTCGCGGGTGCGCACGAAACCCAGCCAGGCGCGCATCTCCACGTCATCGAGCCATTGGGGATCGGTCACGATAGCGCTCCAAACTCTGACGTGTCCCAAGATCGTCACGCGTCGCGACGTGCGGCGCGTGAACAGTGTGCGCGCGGCCGGACGCGGACGCCCGGGAGCTTTCGCACCTGACGAGAGGTAGCATCACCGGGGTTGAACGTGCAACCTTTCCTGGCCAACTGTCCGAGATAGGGTTGCCTAACCGCAAGGGGCGCGGTCGGTGGTGGCTAGGCTCGCTGTGCTCGTGACCAGCCCGGCCGTTCGTGGCGTTCGGGCCCACCCAAAGGAGTGCGACTGGTGACCGCGCCGGACTTCCGCTATTCAGATCTGCTGCCGATCGGCGCCGACGACACCCCTTACCGGCTGCTCACCACCGAGGGCGTCAGCACCTTCGAGCACAACGGGCGCAGGTTCCTGCAGGTCGAGCCCGAGGCGCTGCGGCTGCTGACCGAAACGGCGATGCACGACATCAGCCATTTCCTGCGCCCGGCGCACCTGGGCCAGCTGCGCAAGATCATCGACGACCCGGAGTCCAGCGGCAACGATCGTTTCGTCGCGCTCGACCTGCTCAAGAACGTCAACATCTCCGCAGGTGGCATCCTGCCGATGTGCCAGGACACCGGCACCGCGATCGTCATGGGCAAGAAGTCCGAGGGCGTGCTCACCGGAGCCGACGACGCGGAGTGGATCAGCCGTGGCGTGTTCGACGCCTACACCAAGCTGAACCTGCGTTACTCGCAACTGGCCCCCATCACCATGTGGGAAGAGAAGAACACCGGTTCCAACCTGCCCGCGCAGGTCGAGCTGTACTCCACCGCGGGCGATCCGGCGAACCCGTCCTACAAGTTCCTGTTCATGGCCAAGGGCGGCGGTTCGGCGAACAAGTCGTTCCTCTACCAGGAGACCAAGGCCATCCTGAACCCCACGCGGATGCTGGAGTTCCTGGACGAGAAGATCCGCTCGCTCGGCACCGCGGCCTGCCCGCCGTACCACCTCGCGGTCGTCATCGGCGGCACCAGCGCCGAGTTCGCCTTGAAGACGGCGAAATACGCATCCGCGCACTACCTGGACAATCTGCCCACCGAGGGATCGTTGTCCGCGCACGCCTTCCGCGACCTGGAACTGGAGGAGGAGGTCTTCAGGCTGACCCAGTCCTTCGGCATCGGCGCGCAGTTCGGCGGCAAGTACTTCTGCCACGATGTGCGGGTCGTCCGCCTGCCCCGGCACGGCGCCAGCTGCCCGGTCGCCATCGCGGTGTCCTGCTCGGCGGACCGGCAGGCGCTGGCCAAGATCACCGCCGAAGGCGTGTTCCTGGAGCAGCTCGAGCGTGAGCCCGCGCAGTACCTGCCCGAGCAGACCGACGCCATCCTCGGTGGCGACGTGGTGCGCGTCGACCTGAACC
The DNA here is from genome assembly GCF_013315795.1 of Nocardia barduliensis. Lineage (GTDB taxonomy): Bacteria > Actinomycetota > Actinomycetes > Mycobacteriales > Mycobacteriaceae > Nocardia > Nocardia barduliensis. Next base: position 21,634 of record NZ_JABLTE010000061.1, on the reverse strand, counting down.
GGCCGATGGACGAGATCCGCGCCGAGTTGTCCAGATATCCGGTGAAGACCAGGCTTTCGCTGACCGGTCCGCTGGTCGTGGCGCGCGACATCGCGCACGCCAAGATCAAGGAGCGTCTCGACGCGGGCGAGCCGATGCCGGACTACCTGCGCGACATGGCCGTCTACTACGCGGGTCCGGCCAAGACGCCGGAGGGCTATGCGTCCGGTTCCTTCGGACCGACCACCGCGGGCCGGATGGACTCCTACGTCGACCAGTTCCAGGCCGCGGGCGGCTCGTTCGTCATGCTCGCCAAGGGCAACCGGTCCGCGCAGGTCACCAAGGCGTGCAAGGAACACGGCGGCTTCTACCTCGGTTCGATCGGCGGACCGGCCGCCCGGCTGGCGCTGGACTGCATCAAGTCGGTCGAGGTGCTCGAATACCCCGAATTGGGCATGGAAGCCGTGTGGAAGATCGAGGTCGAGGATTTCCCGGCGTTCATCGTCGTCGACGACAAGGGCAACGACTTCTTCGCCGAAACGCAGAAGCCGATCGCGCTGCGCGTGCGCACCCGCTCCAAAGAGCGCGTCTGAGTCTTCCTCGACCCCCGCGTGCGGCAGGCTGCGGACACGCCGATGTCCTGCCGATCACCGGGTCTTCGGTGTGGTCGTAGCGGGCACGCTTAGCGGAGTACACCGTTGATTCCGGCACCGATGCAGGTCGAGGAGAGCTATGAGCACGTCCAGACCAGTACCGACGGCGTTGTGTATCACCGAGTCGGCAGCCCTCCGGTTGGCCGACCGCGCTGCCCGGGAGGGCACCAGCTGTACCGCGCTGCTCGATCGCCTGATCCATGAGGGCGTCGACCAGCTCGACCACCCCGGGATCGTCTTCCGGGGTCCGCTCGACGACCGCCGCGCCGCGCTGGCGGCGGGCCCGGAGATCTGGGAAGTCGTTGCGCGCCTGCGGGAATTGGACGGTCCGGTGGAACGCCGGATCGCCGTGCTGGGCGCGAAGGCGGATCTGAACACGAGCAAGATCCGGCTGGCGCTCGCCTACGCCCGAGCGCACGGCGGCGAGATCCTGGGGCGGATCGCACGCAATAGGCAAGCGGCGGAGTCGTTTCGCCGGGACGGCGTGCGGATGTCGGCCGCGCGAGTGGGGCCGAGCGCGCTGGACGCTTCGCCGTCCGCATGATTCGGCCGGTATGTCCGATGCGGCCGATCTTCACATAGCTGGGGAGGGAATGTGAAATTCCCTACACCTGTGGATAGCCCTCTCGATTCGCGGGCGGCTGCCGGCACGAGCCGGTAGCCGCCCGCGGCACGTGTGTGGCGGATTACTGCTCGCCGTGCCTGGGCCGCAGCGAGATTCGGGACAGGGCGCACCGAGTCGCGCCAGGTGGGCCGAGCGGCGCGACATAGCGGCCGAAATGGACGTACCTGGCCTCGGTGATCACCGCTTTGATCGCAAATCGCCCAAAACCCCGGAGATAACCGGCAATTCGGGAGTCGTAACCGTCCCGGTGTCATTGTGATCCACAGCACTGGAATAGATTGTGGACAGCCGGTTTTCCAGGGGCTCGAAATATTTGCTGCTTCAGGGCAATTGACGGCATATCGGGCATATCAGATCAGCATTATCCCAAGCTGTGGAGTTTTCTGTGGAATTCGCTGAATGTTGTCCACACGAGGGGCGTGCGGTATGTGGAGCCGGGATGTGAGTATTCGGGTGCAGTCCGTCCGCCTGTTGAGTCGGCGGTGACGTGTGTCCCCGCGACGCCGAATCTCACGCCGGGGCCGGGTTGGCGCGGTGACGGGGTAGCGCGGCTGGGGGAGCGAGAGCGGTCGTCTCTCTCGCGGCAGAGCGGTTTGGATCGGGGCATACCAGGCATAGGTGATCGCAGGCGATAGCATCGGCGGATGGTGCTCGAGAATGCTGGGCGGAGTCGGATGGTGGCGGCGCTATCGGTGGCGGTCCTGCCCGCTCTGGTCGCGACCGGTGTGCTGGCGGGCGAGGCGCGGGCCGACGCCGTGGTCATCGATCAGCGGGAATCGGTGGGCTCGGCGACCGGGACCGAGGGGCTCGACCCCGCGTTGGCCTTGGCGTACACCCTCGCCGAACGCGAGGCGCGTGCGCAGGGGGTGCCGCTGTCCATCACGTCCGGGTACCGGACGCCCGCCGAGCAGCAGGCTCTGTGGGAGGACGGCGTAGCGACCTACGGCCCGGACGACGCACGTCGCTGGGTGCTGCCGCCGGAGGAGTCCACTCACGTCTCCGGGCAGGCGATCGACGTCGGTCCGCAGCAGGGCGCACGCTGGCTCGAGGCGAACGGCCATCGCTGGGGACTGTGCCGGACGTTCGAAAACGAATGGTGGCACTTCGAATTGGCTACTGTGCCGGGCGCGGATTGCCCGCCGATGAAGCCGGACGCGAGTGTGCGCTGACCGCGCCGGCCGACCGGGCGCGCGCTAGACCATGGGGTCGGGAACGGCGGTGATCAGTCCCCCGTCGACGAGCAGGTCCTGTCCGTTGACATAAGACGCCTCCTCGGATGCGAGAAAGGCGACGGCGTCGGCCACGTTCTCGGCGGTGCCGACGCGCCCCGCCGCCACGGTGGCGCTGATGGCGGCCTGCGCTTCGGCGGAGACGTTCGCGCGGAACGACGGCGTCGCGATGTAGCCCGGGCTGACGGAATTGACCCGGATACGCCGTGGCGCCAACTCGGCGGCGAGGCTGCGCGCCAAGTTGTGCACCGCCGCTTTGGTCGCCGAGTACAGCGACGCGCCGGGCACGCCGCGATGCAGCGCCCAGGAGGCGTTCACGACGACCGCCCCGTGATCCGCGACGAGGGGGAGGGTCTTCTGGACGGTGAAGAACACCCCTTTGAAGTTGGTGTCAACCACGCGGTCGAACTCGGCTTCGGTGACGGCCTCGGTCGGTTGGAACGCCGCGATGCCCGCGTTCGCGAAAACGACATCCAGCCGTCCGTAGCGCTGCGCCACGGCCGCGACGAGCGTGTCGAGATCGCCGAGATCGGCCGCGTCGCCGGCCACCGCGAGAACGCGGTCGGCCTCGCCCAGTTCCTCGGCCGCGGCCTCCAGGCGGCGCTTGTCGCGCCCGGTGATGACGACGTGCGCACCCTCGGTGAGCAGGCGCCGTGCGGTGGCCATGCCCATACCGCTGGATCCGCCGGTGATCAGCGCGATCTTGCCGTCGAAGCGAGCGCCCACGAGAACCTCCCAAGGATCTGATTGTACGAATACTGACGTACAGTTCGACTATACGTCAACTATCGCGCTAACCTGGTTCGCGTGATCGCGGCACATCCCGAGCGAGCGCAGATCCAGTTGACGAATGTGCTCACCGCATTGGGCAATCCGCTGCGCCTGCGAGTGGTGCGGATACTGGCCGACGGCGGCGAACACACCTGCGGCTCGGTGCTGCCGGAGGTCGCCAAGTCCAATCTCACCCACCACTGGCGGGTGCTGCGCGACGCCGGAGTGATCTGGCAGCGACCCTCCGGGCGGGAACTGCTGCTGTCGTTGCGCCGCGACGACCTCGACGCCCGCTTCCCCGGCCTGCTGGACACCCTGCTCGACGCCGCCCGCCGCGAGACAGCGGACTGAGCCGCTGCCTCGGTTCGCCTTTGCGAGGGTGGCGGGAGGGGCTAGGTCACCGGCGTGAGTTCCAGTCCGCCTTCGATCGTGCTGGGTACCCGTCGGCGATCGGGGGAGCCGAGCGCCGCGGTCAGGTCGGTTGCCTCGTGTTCGGCGAGCAGGTCGCCGCTGTCCCAGACCAGCAGTGTCGCGCTCACCGTGTGCTCCGCCGCCGCGTGCGCCAGGTCGTAGTGCGCGCACGCCGGGACGTGCGGATAGGTGATCCACAGGTCGTAGCCGGTCATGAACAGGTCGAGGTCGAATTGCACGCTCAGCCCGAGCAATTCGCTGCGGCCGTTGTCGTCCACGCCCGCGAACGCCTCGTCCAGCGCCAGCAGGCGCGGTGCCTGCGGGTCGGCCGAATCGAGCATGACGTGAGCCGCGGCGAACAGCGGCAGGTGCAGCGACACCGACTGCTCGCCACCCGAGAGCGCGCTGTGCCTGGCGACGGTGAGTTTGTCCTCGCTGCCGTCGGCGGAGATCAAGGTGAACGAGAACACCCGCCAGGTGCGGTAATCCAAGGTGGCCGCGAGAATCTCCGGGTAGGAGCGCTCCGGGTGCGCGGCGCGCGCCGCCCGGATCTCGGCGGCGAAATGCGCCCGGATCGCGGCCAGATCCTCCGCGGTCAGCGCCGAGGCATCCCGGTCGAGCAGCTTGCACGTCGCACGCGCCGCGTCCGACAGGCTGTCGGCGAGCACCCAGTGCACGCCGATGGTGTTGCCGGAGGACATGCGCCGCTGTTTCATCTCCGCGCCCATCCTGGCGATGAGATCGCGGGCGTCGCTGGTGCGCTCGTGGATCTGCTGGGCCAGGCCGGTCAGCAGGGCGTCTTCCAGGATGCGCCGCTCGGCGTCGGTGAGCAGCAGTTCCTGGTCGCGGCGTGCGGCGTCGATGCGGGCGGCGAAGTCGGCCAGCGCCGAGACACCGTGCTCGTCGTGCACTTGGACGACGGTGAGGCCGTCGGCGGCGTCCCATTGCAGCCGGTAGTCGCGGCCGGATCCGGACAGCGCGGCGTCGAATTCCTGTAGCGCGGCGGTGACCGCGGTGCGCGTGGACTTGCGCGTCGCCTCGCTCGCGCGCACCGTCGCCGTGGCGGCGGTGAGGCTGTCGAACAGCGCGGCGACTTCGTCGGGCAGCACCCGCGGTGGCGCGTCGGGCCCCGCCGTCGAGATCCGGTACAGCAGTTGCTCCGGTGTCGACCACGCGGCCTCGCTGGTGGGCCAGCGCCCGTCGGCGGGCGCGCCGAGCAGCGTGAGCAGATCCGGCCGGGCGTACGGGGCAAGGGCTCGAACCTCCGCCAGCACCTCGGTGAGCGCGGTGGCCAGGGACTCGTGCGCGGTGCGGTAGGCGGCTTCGGCGTCGCCGACCGCTTCGATGGCCTCGTTGGCGGCCTTGCGCGCGGCTTTCTGCTCGGCCTTGGTCGCGTCGATCCGCTGCCGGGCCCGCGCCAATTCGCGATCGATGTCGGCCGCGCCCGCGCCCAGCGCCTCGCGCAGGGTTTCGAGCTTGCGCAGCTGTTCCTGGTAGCCGGATCGCGCGGCCTCGGCCTCTTCCGCGAACGCCTCGGCCAGGTCGGCGGCCTCGGTCGAACGGTCCTCGGCTTCGCGTACCCGTTCCCGTTCCCGCTCGTGATCGCCGCGCAGCCGCAGCAGTCCCGTTCCGGTGTTCTCGAAGTGCCGGATGGCGGCGGCGATGGCGTCGATCTCGCGAGCGGTGCGCGGCATGCGGTGTGCCGTGGCGGCCGCCCGCAGCTTCTTCTCCGCGACGGACACCTCCGCGACCGCCTGGTCGAGATCGCGCTCGGCCTGGGCCGCGGCCTCCGCACGCGACCGCAACACACCCGCGGCCTCGGACACCGCGCGCAAAGCGGTGGTCACCGCGGTCGGGCGCGCAAGCGCTCTGGCGGCGGCGGAGATTCGCGCGAGCGCGGCGGTGGCGTCGGCCTCCTGCTGTTCGGCGGCGCGCAGTTGCTCGTCCGCGGAGGTCAGGGCGGCGGTGAGTTCGGCCGCGCGGACCTCGCGGCGCCTGGCCCGCGCGGTGGCCCCGATGAATTCGGCCTCGGCCTTGCGGTGCCTGCCCACCTGCACGCCTTGCCGGAACGCGCCGTCGGCCGCGACGGTCACCTCGCCGCTCGATCCGCTCGGGTCCTCGTGCAGGGCGATGGAGGCGAGCACATCGGCGACGACCTGCCGGGGCACGGCCAGGGAATCCGAATCGTCCTCCACGACAAGCACGTCGGCGAGGGTGCGGCCGGTCGGCCGGTCCGGTGCGGGCAGCGGCACCAGGAATTGATCGGACTCGTAGTCCGGCGGCAGTTCGCCCGCCGGACAGACCCAGCCGTCCAGCAGATTCGCCGCGTGCAGCGCGGCCTCGATGCCCGCCGCCGTTTCGGGCGTCACGTCGTCCGCGAAACGCACCAGCCGCCACAGTGCGGCGCCGGGCCGATCGCCGGTCCGGCCGGAGCGGCCCGCGAATGCCGGTGGCGCGTCGTCGCGCTGGGCCGTGACCCGTTCGCGTTCGGCGGTCAATTCACTGACGCGTGTGGCGGCCGCGGCCGCACGGCCGCGCGCCTCCTGGCGCTGGGCGCGGATCTGCTCGAGCAGGGGTTCGGCGCGCTCGGTCAGCACCTCGGCGACCGTCGGTGCGTCCGAACCGGCCGCGGCGAGCGCCGCGTTCAACGCTTCGAACAAGCCTGCGCGCACGGGAGCGTAGACCTCGCGGTGCTCGTCCCACCACGCCCGCAACGCGGCGGCGGCCTCGGAACGGGTCAGCGCCACCGCCGCCTCGGCGTGCGCGACCTCCGCGGCGGCCGCGTCGCGCAGTTCCCCGGCGCGCTCGGCGAGCCGCTCGGCCCTGGTTCGTTCGGCGGCGGCGGAGTCCACCGATCCCAGCGCCGCGCGCACCGCGCGCACGTCGGCGTCGCGCTCCTCGGCGTGCCCGCGCACCGCCGCGGTGAGCTGATCGGCGCGCGCCGACTCCGGCAGCGGCGTCCACGGGATCCCGGCCTCCGCTGCGGCGTCGCGCAGGTCGTCCTCGCCGCGAGCGAGCGCGGCGGCGGCGGTGCGCACCGCGGTTCGGGCGCGCTCGGCCTCCTCGGTGCGCCGGTCCATGGTCTGGCGCGCCTCGAGCGCCTTGTCGGCGTGCACGCCTGCCGAGGTCTCCAGGCGGCGCACCGCGTCGGCCAGGTCGTCGAGCTGCTGTTTGCCCTCATAGGCGCTGGAACGCTGGAGATTCTCCCGGTCGGCGAGGGCCTGTTCGTAGGCGCGGTCGGCGTCCTCGGCCCTGGCTTCGGCCACGGCCCGCTCGGTCTCCCTGCGCTCGCGCAGAGCGGTGGCGGCGAACAACGCGGTGCTCGCGTGGGTCACCGCGTCGAGGCGTGCGCGCACCTGGTCGACGTCCGTCTTCGCCTGCACCGCCAGATATTTGCGGTACACCTCCACGAACGCCCTGGTCGCGGTGTCGGCGTGGACCAGACCCTCCAGCGTGCGGCCGACCTCCTCCATATCGCTGAACGATCGCGCGGCGTCCAGGATCAGCTGGTCGTCGAGCGGACGCAGGCCGTCGGTGAGCGCCTGCGACAGGCCGCGCGGGTCGAGGTTCTTGGCCAGCTGCGGACGGCGCAGCGTGAGGATGAGGTTGATCAGCTGGTCGTAGCGCTGCGCGCCGAGACCGAACATGCGCGCGTCGATGGCGTTGCGGTAGTCCACCGGCCGGTCGACGATCGAATCGGTGCCGATCTGCTCGGCGAGCTGTTTGCGGGTGAACGGCCGGTCGTCCGAGCCGATCAGCGAGAAGTCGACACCGACCCGGCCGTCGGCGACGAAATACCAGCGGGTCACCTTGTCCGAGGACCGGGTGGCGCGCATGCCGATGCCGACGGTGACCGCCTCGGGGTCGTCCCAGCGACCGCGGGCGAATTCCATCCAGACATAGGAATAGGCCGAGTCCTGCTTGCGGTAGAGCAGGTTCGACTTCATCGTGCGTTCCTCACCGGCGAACGGGTTGAGCCTGCGCGGCTCGATCCGTCCGTCCAGCACGAAGGGAAACAGCACCTCGAGCGCTTTGGTCTTGCCCGACCCGTTCGGCCCGCGCAGCACCAATCTGCCGTCGGCGAAGCAGAACTCCTGGTCGCGGTAGTCCCACAGGTTGACGATCCCGGCGCGGGTCGGGGTGAACCGCACTCCGCCGTGAATGAGCGACATCCTCAGTTCCCTTCCGGCCCGGCGCCATAGGTATCGGCCGCGGTGACGAACAATTCCGCAGCCCGCTTGGTGCGGACCGTGACGACCGCGCCGCGGTAGCGGGCCAGTGCGGGCAGCACGAGCAGTCCGTCGTCCACCACCCGCACCAGCCGCAGCCGCTCCAGCAACGCCACCACTTCGGTGGTCAGGCGCGGAACGTCGGCCTGCCACTGCGCGGCGAACGTGGCGCCGTAGCGATCGGCCAGCGCCTGCACCGTTTCACCCAGCCAGGTCCGGTCGATCAGCGGATAGCCGGCGGCAGTCGGTTGCTGTGCGTCGTCCGGCGGATCGTCGGCGGACGGATCCAGCGCACGCAGCTCCGCCAGCGGTGCGAAGACGGTGGATTCGGGAATGGCCTCGTCGAGCTGATCGGCGAGAGCCTCGCCCGGGTCCGGTGCGGCGGGCCGCAGGGGCAGCGGGTGGTCGATATCCAGTACGCGGTCGGCGATCTCGCCCGCCAGCAGCAAGGCGACCTGCGCGAGGGTGCCGGTCCCGGGGAAACGAACGTCCGACAGCCGCCCGGAGGTATCGATCAGCGCCACCCCCTCGGCGCGGCGCTCGGCGCGCAGCCCCGTGAACAGCTCGACATCCGCGACGACCCGGTCCTGGGCGAGCACGGGGCGTTCTTCGGGCGCGAGATCCTCGGCGTACACCACCGGCTGCTCGACCAGTGCCCTGCGCACCCGGCGCGTGATCTCGGCGGTGGTCGTCGCGTGCGCGGAAACACCCGTGACCGCGGCCTCTTCGGCGAGCAGCCCGCGCACCGTGTGCAGATGCTGCAACGCCCGCGGCGGACGGAACAGTGCGAAGACCACCGGCCGGTCGATGTCGTAGAGCGCCTCACCGGCGTCCGGATCGCTGGCCCAGCCGCCCGCGTCGCCGTCGGCCAGGGTGAGCGCGCCGCGCGCGGTCAGCCAGGCCACCGCGTCGACGAACGCGTCGCGGTCGGCGGCCCGGTCGGTGGCGAGCTCGAGGCCGTCCACCCGGCTCGCGTAGGCGGCGACCTGATCGGCCAGCTCCGACAACGTGATCTGGTCCCCGGCCCGGCCCAGCGCGGCGAGCGCCAGGGCGAGATAGGCGTACCGGCGACGGTCGAAGACGCGCTCGGCGGGCGTGCGCGCGGGCCTGCCCGCGTCGAGGCGGTCGGGCACCGGGAACACCCGCGCGGTGGTCTCGGTGACTTCGAGCCGGTAGCCGAACAATTCGGCGAGGTCCTCGCGCAGCTCGGTGGCCCAGCGGCGGATCAGCGGCAACGCGATCCGGTCCGGATAGGTGCGGGTCACCAGATGATTGGCCAGGATGACGCGTGCGGCGCGCTGGTAGTTGTCCAGCGCGAGCGTGTCGATCGTGCGGGCGTGCATCAGCCGCGCTCCCCGCGCGGGTGCGGCCGTGTCCTGCTCGTCGTCTCTATCTTCAGCGACCGATTGTTCAGGCGCAGCAGCCCCCGCGTGGTGCGCACGACGGTTGGGCCCTGATGCTCGGACACCGTCAGGGTGACGCCGCTGTCGGTGCCGGTGGTGCCGGTAACTCGGCCGCGCACCGGAACCCACGCGGTGGACGCGGCGTCCAGCAGCCGCAGCAGCACTTCGGTCTCCCGGTCGTCCAGGACCCGTTCGTGGACATCGCCGGAAGCCAGCGACCGGGCGGCCTCGGCGCGCGCCCGCTGCGCGTCCAACTGCGCCTCCCGCAGGCGGCGGATGCCCGCGTCATTGCGGTTTATGCGCGCGGGCGCTCCCGCCGACGGCGGGCGGCCGGTCTCGGCGAGCGTGCGGGAGATCTCCAACGGCGGTGCGTCCCACCAAGATCGAATCGCCGGGATCACGTCGGCGTCCGGGTGCTCCATCGCCAGGTGCCGCGGCTTGCCCAGGCCGAACACGACGTCGAACAGCGCGTGGGCGCTGTCCACCGTCGGCGCGGCGGTGAACCAGCCGGCCAGATGGCGCAGCGCCGATTCGCGGCTGACCCCGCCGCGGCGTGTCTCGGTGACCCGCCGCAGCAGCGAGAGCACCGCGGCGATCGCGCTCATGGTGGCCTCGCGCAGCCGCTCGGCTTCCGTCGTCCCCGCCGCCTCCGCGCTGCCCGCCGCGACGAACCAGCTCCGCAGCCCGTCCCACCTGGCCTGCCAATCCGAGCGGCGCTCCGCCAGGCTCAGCAGCACCCGTTCGTCACAGCGCGCGGCCCGCGCGATGAGGTCCTCGGCTCCGCTCTCCTCGATCTCGGCGATCGCGGCCGCCAGCCGCGGCGTGAACCGGGCCAGGTCGAGGCTGAATTCCCGCATGTGCGCCAGCAGCGCGTCCTTGTGCGCGAGAAACGATTCCGGGGTGATCTCGGTGGTCCGGACCAGGTCGCCGAGGCCCAGGTAGAAGTGCGCCGCGCGGGCGGCCAAGTCCGACAGCGCGGTGTCGAGGCGGCGCAAGGTGCGGTAGACGCGCTCGGCGTCGCCCGCTCGATTGGCCTCGGCCAACGTGTGCAGATCGGCCAGCAGCTCCGGCAGTACCAAGCGCGACAACGAGGCGTCGTCGAGACGGGCGCTCAGCACACCGGCGACCGCCCGGTATGCCTGAAATCCCGCCTGGGAGAACTGGTACACGTAGTGCCGATTGCGATATTCGGCCAGTGTGGCGGCGCGGGTTCCGTCGTAACTGCGCTCCAGCACCCCCCACTGATGGAGCTGATCGAGCAGCGGACCGATCTCGGCCGCGGTGAGGCGTGGCGCCGCGGCGCCGGTGTCCGGGCAGCGGTCCGCGACGTCGTCCGCGTGCAGCAACACCACATACGCCGCCCGCGCGCTGTCGAACGCGCGCAGCACCCGGAGGTAGTCGGCGCGCCGCTCGGCGGTGGCGAAGGAGAACAGCCGCAGCCGGTCGTCCCAGCGGGTATCGGCACAGCCGTCATCGGAGTCGGTCACCGGGAACAGGGTAGTAGCGGGCCGATCGCCGCTTGCACGACGTTCCGGTGTTCGGCGTGGCTGCGTCCGGTTCGTCGGCGTTCGCCGCGGCTGTGGCGCGGAACGGCTCACTCGACGGACAGCGAACGCAACTGCTCCAGGTACGCGCGGGTGCGCGGGTCGCCGGGGTAGCGCTCGATGATCTCCCTGGCGACTTCGCCCGCGATCCACATCAGCGACGGGAGCGAGCGCCTGCTGCCCGCGAAGGCGCGCATGCCCTCGGCCACCGCCAGTTCCAGGTCGCGGTCGCGCACCGCGACCACGGCCAGCGTCAGGTGCGCCTCGGAGACGCGCATCGGGTTGCGCAGCGTGCCGTCCGGACGCGTCGCGTTGCGGATCACTTGGCGGGCGTAGGTCTCGGCGAGCCGATCCTCGCCCGCGACCCGGCAGCAGTCCATCGCGTAGAAGTCGAACTTGTTCGCGTCGATGACGAAATGGTTGTCCAGATTCGCCGGGTGTTCGAGTCGCTCCAAGATAGCTCGGCCGTCATCGAGTGCGGCTTCCACCTCCCGCGGGTTGCCCAGCCTGGCCCACGCTTTGGCGCGCTGGGCGGCGAGCTGGACGCCGACGCGCAGGTTCTGGCTCATTTCCAGCGTCGGCTGCACGGTCTCGATGACGCCGCGGTAGTTGCCCTGGGTGAGCGCGAACCACGCGGTCATTTCCGCTGCCCACGCGGCGATCTCGGTGTTCTCCGCCTCCTGGCCGAGGGACTGGGCGGCGCGGCGGGTCGCCTCCGCGGCGGTGCGCCTGCCGAGGTCGTAGTCGACGCAGCCGACCAGGAGCGCGACCCATCCGGCGAGAACCAGGATCTCGCGGTGCTGGCCCAGGGTCAGGCGACCGTCCAGCAACGAGGTGATCCTGCGCAGCCACGCGGTGCCCTCGGCGTGCAAATCGTGCGGGTCGGCGTAGGAGTATTCGCAGCACAGGCGTTCGGCGGTGATCCGGATCGCCTCCAGCGTCACCGAGGACACATCGGACATGCGCAATCTGCCGATGAACTCGAGCGTGTCCATGCCCGTCGCCGAGAGCAATTCGTCGTCCCGGTTCGGTCGCACCTTGGGAAAGAACGCCGCGGTCACCGTGTCGAAGGTGGCGGCGATGATGGGCGCGTAGAAGTCGTCGGGGCGTGATTCGCCCGATTCCCAACGGCGCCAGTTGCGTAGGAGGGTACTGTCGGTCGGCAGGTTGTGCGAAGACTTTCCACGCATCACGCGAACAGCGTCGGCTTGCGACCACCCCCTCGCGTCACGCTCGGAGCGCATTCGGACAGCCCAGACGGGTCGATCGTCGGTAGCGGCCACGTCTGTAGTATCGCACCAGTTAACCTTCGGTGGCCCCAAGAGGGCAGACAGATGTCCGTGTGTTGACAGCTACATTCGCCGCGCCGCGTTGTGCATGATCGAACTGGCGCCAAAAGTTAGCCAGGCCCTCCTGCAAGAGCAACTGCAAGTACATCTGCTCTTGCACGAAGCGCAATCAGCCCGTAAAACGGGTGGATCCACAAAAGAGAACAGCGATCCCAATCCAACGGAGGTTCGGGTGGAAGCGTTGATCTATGGATACTTGCGTGACGATCTGGCCGATGGCCACAGCAAGGAGCTCGAGGCGGCGATGAGCAGCCTCGCCCGCGAGGAAGGGCTGTGCTTCGCCGCGACTTTCCATGAATCGACCGGCGGTGACGGGACGGCTTTCGCCGAGTTGACGGCCGAACTCAAGCGCGCGGACGCGCATCACGTCGTGGTCCCGTCACTCGATCACTTTGCCGGGCAGACGATTCCGCGTGACATCCTGATCGCGAAGCTGGCTCAGGAGGCGGCGGCGCGGGTGTGGACCGTGGAGAGCTGACCGCCGCGACCGAATTGCCCGGTACCGCACCGTTGTCCAGTCTCGCAGTCCGGTCGCCGTCCCCGTCGCGATCGCACCCGCTGCCAGGGAAGCGAGCAGCCCCGCCAGCCGGTGCTGTTCGAACAGCGGGTACACCTGCCAGTGCAGCAGATAGGCGAACAGCGAACTGTCGGCCAGCACTGCCGCGCAGACGGCGACCGCGGCGGGCACCCGGACCGCGGAGAACCACACCAGGGCGAGCAAGCCCGCCATGACCAGCCGTTCGCGCTCGGGAAGGCCGAAATACCCGGGCACCGTGACCAGTACGACGACACTGACCGTCATCCGCTGCACCGACGTCGTCGCCTTCGCCGCCGCCCAGCCGAGCGTGAACAGCCACACCGCCAGCGGGGAGAACGGGATGTCCTGCGCCGAATACAGACCGAACGCCTGGTATCGGAGGACGAGGCTCAGCGCGACCAGTGCCATCGCGAACCGGAACGGCCCGGCGCGTTGCCACCGGTCCACCACGGGGATCCGTACCAGCAGCGCGGCGGCCAGCATGAAGTACGCGAGCACCTCGAGGAACCACAGGTGCCCGGCGGTGGCGCTGTCGTGCGGGCCGAGGATCTTGTTCACCAACAGGACATTTTGCCAGCTGTAGTAGTCGGTGAACGTCAGCGTCAGGGCGACCCAGAGCGCCGTCGGCACCGCTATGTATCCCACCGTGCGCAGCGTGTGGCGGAAACGTTCGGCGGGTGGCGCCGCGGTGACGGCGAATCGCGCGAAATTGAAGCCCGCCACGCCGAGCAACACGTGTGCCGCGCCCCACAGTTCGAACACCCCGGTGTGCGAGCCGACGACGAGCACGATGCCGATCGCGCGCAGCAGCGTGCCCGTGTCGAGCATCCGTCCGAAACGGCGGTGCTGCGCCGGGATCCGTTCGAGGTCGGCCACCGGCGTGGTCGGCCAGTCGGTGGGGAGCCGGCCGAGTGCCCGCTCCAGCCGCGCCGCGGTGGTCACATAGGTGAGCGAATTGCCGCCGAGATCGACGAACGTGCTCTCCGCACGGACCCGGGCCGGGTCGATGCCGAGGGTCGCGGCGTAGAGGGCGCGGATGTCCCGCGCCTGCGGGGCGGGGCCTGCCAGCCGGCGGATAGCCGGGTAGTCCGGTTTGCCGTTGGGTAGCCGTGGCATTCGCTCGACCGGGCGGACGCGCAGGGCGGCGGCGGGCAGGCCGGACAGGCGCGCGGCGATCCCGGTGGGATCCGCGTGCGGGCTCTCCACCGCGACGACCAGGTGCGCGTCGTCGTCGGCGCAGCACGCGGTGAAACCGGCTTTCGCCAGCCCGGATTCGAGCCGCTCCAGATCGATGCGCAGTCCGAAGATCTTGGCGAACCGGCTGCGTCTGCCCACCACCTGATAGAGGCCATCCGGTGTGCGCCGGGCCAGATCGCCGGTGCGCAGGGCCGCTACCGTGGCGCCGAGCGCGAGATCCGCGGCGGACGTGGCGTACCCCATCATCACGTTGGCTCCGCGGTAGACCAGCTCGCACGGCCCGTCCCGGTCGTCCTCGACCGGTTCGAGGGTGAATTCCCCGCCGGGAATCGGAATCCCGATGCAGTCGGGATGCGCGATCGCCAGATGGGCGGGCAGATACGCCATCCTGGCGGTCGCCTCGGTCTGGCCGTACATGACGACGAATTCCCAGCCGCAATCTCGGGCCAACTCGGCGTATTCGCGCACGCGCTGCGGAGCCAGCTTCCCACCCGCCTGGGTGACGTAACGCAGGTGCGGCAGCGTCATGTGGGCGAACCCGACGCGGTCGAGCAGATCGATGGTGTACGGAACCGCGGCGAAAGACGTTGCGCGACATTCCCGGAACAGCTGCCAGAATTCCATGTCCAGTACCGACCGGTCGGTGAGCACAAGGCTCGCTCCGCGCACCAGGTGACTGTGCACCACCGACAAGCCGTAGCAGTAGAACATCGGCAAGGTGGTGGCCGCGCAGTCGTCCGGGCCGATGTCCAGGTACTCCGCGATGGCCGCGGCGTTGGCGCGCAGATTCGTGGCCGAGAGCCGCACCAGCTTCGGCGACCCGGTGGACCCGGACGTGCTCAGCAGCAGGGCGAGTTCCGGATGCAGGCGATGCGCCGACTGCTCCCGCACCACGCGGGTGTGGCCGGCGTCCACGATGACATCCGGGTCGTAGGTCTCCCGCAACTCCGCAGTGATCTCCTCGGCCAGCAGCACCACGCACCCGGCACTGAGCGCGCCGAGATACGCGACGAGCGAAGCAAGGTCGTTGCGCGCCGCGAGCGCGACGAGGCGACGAGCCGGGCCCAGCTCGCTCGCGTAGGTCTCGACCAGCGCGGCAAGCCGAGCGTAGGTCACCTGGCGGGCGGGCACGGCGGCGCCGTCGGCCGGAGTGCGGTCCGGGCAATGGACGGCGATCCGGTCGTCGAAGCCGCGCAGGCACTCGACGATCGGATGGGCGGTCACCGGCGAAAGTGTAGGAGGCGGTCGTTTCCCGGCCCGAAGGTGGCCCCCTGGCGAACTTCCGGTGAACCCCGCGGCCCGGGGCCACCGGTAGCGCAGGCGCCGCCGCGCACCGGGATCAGAGACCGAAGCTGCCCGGACCGCGCCTGCGCAGGTATTTCTCGAATTCGGCCGCGATGGCATCGCCATCGATCTTGGCCATCGCCTCGTTCACGTCCGCCGCGGCGTCGCCGCGCTCCTCCAGCGAGCGCACGTACTCGCTGATCTCCTCGTCGCCCACGGTCATCTCGTTGACCGTGGTCTCCCAGTCCTCGGCCTGCTTGGGCAGCTCACCCAGCGGCACCTCGATGTCGAGCACGTCCTCGACCCGGTGCAGCAGCGCGATGGTCGCCTTCGGGTTCGGCGGCTGGGAGACATAGTGCGGTACGGCGGCCCAGAACGACACCGCCGGGACGCCCGCCTTCACGCACTGGTCCTGCAGCACGCCGGTGATCCCGGTGGGGCCCTCGTAGCGGGTCTGTTCCAGGTTGAACCGCTCGGCCGCCTCCTTGCTGTAGGCCGAGCCGGTCACGGGCACCGGCCTGGTGTGCGGAGTGTCGGCGAGCAACGCGCCCAGGATGACCACGGTCTGGACCCCCAGCTGCTCGATGAACTCGAGCAGGTCGCCGCAGAAGCTGCGCCAGCGCATATTCGGTTCGATACCGCGCAGCAGCACCACGTCGCGGTCGCTGCCGGGCGGCGAGCAGACCGACAACATGGTCGACGGCCACTGGATTTCCCTGGTCACACCGTCCACCTGGCGCACGGTCGGCCGGTTGACCTGATAGTCGTAGTAGTCCTCGGAGTCGAGTTCGGCCAACGGTTCGGCGTCCCAGATCAGTTCCAGATGCTCGACGGCGCCGCTGGCCGCGTCACCGGCGTCGTTCCACCCCTCGAAGGCGGCGACCAGTACCGGATCCCGCAACGTCGGCAGTTCCGGATCGGGAGTTTCACTGGCGTTCACTCGGTCAGCCTACGGCGTACGGCGAGATGGCGTGTCGTATGGCGGCCGGACCGGGTGGCGTGTTCCCGCCGACGCGGTGCCGGGGTGGCGGGGTGTGGTCCAGGACACCGAGCCGCGACGTGGTGGGCCGGAACGTCGGCCCCGCCCACTACGCTGGAACGCATGTCTGCGTCCGTCCCCGCCGAGTTCGACACCACGCTACTCGACACGCTCCGCCGTCGTGTCGTCATCGGCGACGGTGCGATGGGCACCATGCTGCAAGCAGCCGAGCTGACCCTGGACGATTTCCGCGGTCTGGAGGGCTGCAACGAGATCCTCAACGACACCCGCCCCGACGTTCTGCGCGCCATCCACCGGGCCTATTTCGAAGCGGGCGCCGACGCGGTCGAGACCAACACCTTCGGCTGCAACCTGCCCAACCTCGCCGACTACGACATCGCCGACCGGATTCGCGATCTCTCCGAGCGCGGCACCCGGCTGGCCCGTGAGGTCGCCGACGAGATGGGCCCGTCCTCCGACGGAACGCCTCGATACGTGCTCGGTTCGATGGGTCCGGGCACGAAGCTGCCCACGCTGGGGCACGCCGCGTTCGCCGCGCTGCGCGACGCGTACACCGAGGCCGCGCTCGGCATGCTCGACGGCGGCGCCGACGCCATCCTGATCGAGACCTGCCAGGACCTGTTGCAGGTGAAGGCGGCGGTGACCGGCAGCAGGCGCGCGATGGCGAAGCTGGGCCGCCGGATTCCGATCATCACCCACGTCACCGTGGAGACCACCGGCACGATGCTGGTCGGCAGCGAGATCGGCGCGGCGCTCACCGCGCTGGAGCCGCTCGGCATCGACATGATCGGCCTGAACTGCGCGACCGGCCCGGACGAGATGAGCGAGCACCTTCGCCACCTGTCCAAGCACGCGCAGGTGCCGGTCTCGGTGATGCCGAACGCGGGGCTGCCGGTGCTGGGCGCGGACGGGGCGGTGTACCCGCTGAGTCCCGAGGAGCTGGCGGTCGCGCTGCGCGGATTCGTCACCGAGTTCGGGCTGGCCCTGGTCGGCGGTTGCTGCGGCACCACACCCGAGCACATCCGGCAGGTCACCGCCGCGGTGCGCGAGGTCGAGCCCACCCTGCCGCCGATCGCCGAGCGGCGCGCGCCGGTGCACGAGCCCAGCGTGTCCAGCATGTACACCGCGGTGCCGTTCGAGCAGGACGCCTCGGTCCTGATGATCGGCGAGCGCACCAACGCCAACGGCTCCAAAGCGTTCCGCGATGCCATGCTGGCCGGTGACTGGCAGAAGTGCCTCGACATCGCCAAGGACCAGACTCGCGACGGCGCGCACATGCTCGACCTGTGCGTCGACTACGTCGGCCGGGACGGCACCCGCGACATGGCGGAGCTGGCCGGCCGGCTGGCCACCGCCTCCACGCTGCCGATCATGCTCGACTCCACCGAGGCGCCGGTGCTGCAGGCCGGGCTGGAACACCTCGGCGGGCGCTGCGCGGTGAACTCGGTGAACTACGAGGACGGCGACGGTCCCGACTCGCGTTTCCAGCAGACCATGCGGCTGGTCGCCGAGCACGGCGCCGCGGTGGTCGCGCTGACCATCGACGAGGAGGGTCAGGCCCGCACCGCGGCGAAGAAGGTGGAGATCGCCGAGCGGCTGATCGCCGACATCACCGGCAACTGGGGGTTGGCGGAGAGCGACATCATCATCGACACGCTCACCTTCACCTTGGGCACCGGCCAGGAGGAGTCGCGCCGCGACGGCTTGGAGACCATCGAGGCCATTCGCGAGCTCAAGCGCCGCCACCCGCGGGTGCAGACCACGTTGGGGCTGTCCAACATCTCCTTCGGTCTCAACCCCGCGGCCCGGCAGGTGCTCAACTCGGTCTTCATGCACGAATGCGTGGAGGCCGGGTTGGATTCCGCTATCGTGCACGCCTCCAAGATCCTGCCGATCAGCCGGATTCCGGACGAGCAGCGCCAGGCCGCGCTGGATCTTGTATACGACCGCCGCGCCGAGGACTACGACCCCCTGCAGAAGTTGATGGCGCTGTTCGAGGGTGTGTCCACCTCGTCGTCGAAGGCGTCGCGGGCGGAGGAACTGGCCGCGCTTCCGCTGTTCGAGCGGCTGGAACGGCGGATCGTCGACGGTGAACGCGCCGGGATGGAAGCCGACCTGGACGCGGCCATGGGCGAGGTGCCGCCGTTGCAGATCATCAACGAGACCTTGCTGGCGGGCATGAAGACGGTCGGCGAGCTGTTCGGGTCCGGTCAGATGCAACTGCCGTTCGTGTTGCAATCGGCCGAGGTGATGAAGGCCGCCGTCGCCTACCTCGAGCCGCACATGGAGGCCACCGACGACAGCGGCAAGGGCCGCATCGTGCTGGCCACGGTGAAGGGCGACGTGCACGACATCGGCAAGAACCTGGTGGACATCATCCTGTCCAACAACGGCTACGAGGTGGTGAACCTCGGCATCAAGCAGCCGATCTCGACCATCCTCGACGCGGCGGTGGACAAGAAAGCGGACGTCATCGGCATGTCCGGCCTGCTGGTGAAGTCGACCGTGGTGATGAAGGAGAACCTCGAGGAACTCAACGCCAAAGGGGTGGCCGAGCAGTTCCCCGTGCTGCTCGGCGGGGCGGCGCTGACCCGCTCGTACGTGGAGAACGACCTCACCACCGTCTACGAGGGCGACGTGCACTACGCGCGCGACGCGTTCGAGGGGCTGCGGCTGATGGACGACATCATGACCCGCAAGCGCGGCGGCGGGCTCGACCCGGACAGCCCGGAAGCCATCGCCGAGCGGGAGAAGGCCGCCGAGCGCAAAGCCCGCCACGAGCGTTCCAAGCGGATCGCCGCGGAGCGCCGGGCGGCCGAGGTGCCCGTGGTGGTGCCCGAGCGCTCCGACGTCGCCGCCGACCTGCCCGTACCGGTGCCGCCGTTCTGGGGCACGCGGGTGGTGAAAGGTCTTGCCCTGCACGAGTACTCGGGCCTGCTCGACGAGCGGGCGCTGTTCCTCGGACAGTGGGGCCTGCGCGGCCAGCGCGGCGGTGACGGGCCGAGCTACGAGGAACTGGTGGAGACCGAGGGCAGGCCGCGCCTGCGCGCCTGGCTGGACCGACTGAGCACCGAAGGCGTGCTACAGCACGCCGCGGTCGTCTACGGCTACTTCCCGGCGGTGTCCGAAGGCGACGATGTCATCGTGCTCAGCGAACCGGATCCCGGCGCGGCCGAACGGTATCGGTTCACCTTCCCCCGTCAGCAGCGCGACCGCTTCCTGTGCATTGCCGACTTCATCCGGTCGCGGGAGCGCGCCAGTGCGACCGGCCAGGTCGACGTCTTGCCGTTCCAGCTGGTCACGATGGGTCAGCCGATCGCCGATTTCGCCAACGAGTTGTTCGCGGGCGACAGCTACCGCGATTACCTCGAGGTGCACGGCATCGGCGTCCAGCTCACCGAGGCGCTCGCCGAGTACTGGCACCGGCGCATCCGCGAGGAACTCGTCCTCGACGGCCACGCGGTCGCCGACTCCGACCCGGCCGACGTGCTGGAGTACTTCAAGCTCGGCTATCGCGGTGCGCGCTACTCCTTCGGCTATGGCGCCTGCCCCGACCTGGAGGACCGGGCCAAGCTGGTCGACCTGCTCGAAGCCGATCGCATCGGCGTCGTGCTGTCCGAGGAGTTGCAGCTGCATCCGGAACAGTCCACCGACGCGTTCGTCCTGCTGCATCCGGAGGCGAAGTACTTCAACGCGTAATCGTTCGCGCGGGCGGCGCGGCGTCGACGGTCGCTGGGCCTTCGGCGTCGCGCCGTTCGCGCGAGGGCCTTTGCTACCTGCTCGGATGTCATGTCCCCCGGGAAAAGGAGCGCGCTTCGGCGCGTCACAGTGCGCGGTCGCCGCGGTTTACCTGGGCGATCGCCCATCCCCGCCCGGGGAGGTGGATGTCTGTCGGGTGGATGTGCCATTGTCGAAGGCGTTGTAACTGCATCCGGAGCAGTCGGCGGATGCGTTCGCGTCCCTGCTCAGCGGTGCAAAGCAACTCGGCGCGTGAGCTTTCGGAGTCTTTCCGGGCTTGCGCGTGGATGCGAAACGGCTAGGCGCGCGTAGGAGAGGCACACCACCATGACGGCGGATCGATTGATCGCGGGACGGTACCGGCTCACGGATCAGATCGGCACCGGCGCCATGGGTGTGGTCTGGCGGGCCACCGATGTCCGGTTGCAGCGCACCGTGGCGGTCAAACAGGTGCTGCTCGGTCCCGGGCTGTCCGGCTCGGCGGCACTGGAGGCGAAACGGCGGGCCATGCGCGAGGGCCGGATCGCGGCGCGGCTGCACCATCCGAACGCCATCACCGTGTTCGACGTGGCCGAGGAGGACGGCCAGCCCTGGTTGGTCATGGAATACATGGACGCGCCCAGCCTGGCGACCAAACTGTCGGGCAACCGCACGCTGCCTCCGCTCGAGGTCGCCGAGATCGGTGCGCAGGCGGCCGGCGCCTTGGCCGCCGCGCACGACGCGGGGATCATGCACCGGGACGTGAAACCGGCGAACCTGCTGGTCGCCGACGACGGCACGGTCAAGATCACCGATTTCGGCATTTCCCGCGCGGTCGGCGACGTGACGGTCACGGCCACCGGCTTCCTCGCCGGGACGCCGGCCTATCTGTCGCCCGAGGTGGCGCGCGGCGAGGACCCGGAACCGGCTTCCGACGTCTTCGCCCTCGGTTCGACGCTGTACGCGGCGGTGCAGGGCGCCCCGCCGTTCGGCGAAGGTGACAATCCGCTCGCCCTGCTGCACGCGGTCGCGCGGGCCGAGATCCCGGTACCCGAGTCCGCCGGCCCGCTGGGACCGGTGCTGATGTATCTGCTCGCACCGGCCGTCGCGGACCGCCCGACCATGCGGGAGGCGAAAGCGGCCCTCGAAGCCGTTGCCGCGGGCCGGGATCCAGCACTGCCCGTGTCGGCGACCACAGTGATTCCCGCGCCCGCCACGGCTGCCGCGGCGACGACCGTCCTCCCGAACCGAGCCACGGCCGTAGCGCCGGAGCAGACGAGCGACACTGGTGTCACCGCCGTCGTACCCTTCGCCGCGTCGGGTACGTCCGCGCCGCAATCGGTTGCGCCACCGCCGGTACCGAGGCGGGCCGGGGCGGCGCTGACGTTGCCGGGTGTTCCGGGCGGCCGGAGGCGCGGCCGACTAATGGCCGTGGAAGCCGCCGCGGTGGTCGTGGTGCTGATTCTGGTCGGCATCGTCGCGACGCTTGCCACAGTGGACGGCGAAGGTGGCGCCGCGCCGAGTTCGTCGGCCCGGCCGCCGGCCGCCGTGGCGCCCGAGAACGCGCCGTCACCGGCCGACGCGACCGGACCGGAGCCGCGACAGGCCCCGGCGCAAGCTCCTGCCCAAGCCCCGGCGCAGACGTCCGCATCCCCGGCACCGGCCCCCGCTCCAGGACCCGCGACCACTTCCGCGGGTGCCCCGC
>NZ_JABLTE010000060.1 GCF_013315795.1 Nocardia barduliensis | reverse complement strand
GGGCGGCCATCGTGGCACGCACCGTGACCACCGGAACCACCCCGGGCGCGGCAACAGCCGAGTCCGGCCCACCGGCTGGAACGGTGTTGTGGAAGACCGACGTGGGCGCCGCCGACGATCCGGTCCGCACCGCGCCCGCGGTCGAGCAGGGCCGCGTCTTCGCGGGCAGTATCGACGGCAACGTCTACGCGCTGGACAGCACGACCGGCACGGTGCTGTGGAAAGCGGATATGGGCAGAGAACTCGTCCGGGCACCGGTGGTGCACGCGGGGACCGTGTTCGCCGCGGCGTTCAACCGGATCGGGGCATTCGACGCCGCGACGGGGCAGCGGCGCTGGCCCGACCTCGTCTCCGGCACGTTCCTCGGTGTCGGTAGCCAGCCGCCCGCCGTCTACGCGACTTCGGATTCGTTCGATGGCGTTGTCGCGCTCGATCCGGTCACCGGGCGAGCCCGGTGGACGGCGCTGACACAGCACTCCGCCTTCTCGAAGGACGAGGTCGCGACCGGACCGGACGTGATCGCGATCATCCTCGATTCCACGCTCTACGTGCTGGACCCGGTCACCGGAGCCGAACGGTGGCGCGCCGCCGCCGACAGCGCCGATCGGGCCGCGCTGGCGGGCTCCGTGGTGGTCCTGCTGGGCGCTTACGACGGTCTGGCCACCCGGAAACTGGATTCCGGGGCGCCGCTGTGGACCGCCCCGCGCACCACACAGAGCACCTACGCCGCCGCGGCCGAAGGAATCCTCTACGTCGGGGCCGAGTCCGGCAAGCTCTACGCGCTGGACTCCGCGAACGGCGACGTCCGCTGGCTGGCGCGGACCGAAGCGGCGGTGGCCGGTCCGGTCGCGATCCGCGGGGACACGCTGTACGGGGTGTGGGGCGACGGCGTGCACGCACTCGACGCGCGCACGGGCGCGTCGCACTGGAACGCGACCGTCGGTCGGGCCAAGAGCGCGGTGCGTCTGGCGGACCGAGCCTTGTTCGGTTACGCGGACCAGCACGTGTACGCCGTGGCGATCTAGCGGAACGGGACAGCAGTGCAACAGCTTCGAGACGGCGACCCGCGCGCGGTCGGTCGCTACTCCGTGCTCGCCCGCCTCGGCGCCGGTGCGGGCGGCACGGTCTTCCTGGCCCGCTCCCCCGGCGGCCGGTTGGTCGCGGTGAAGGTGATCCACCCGCATCTGACCCGGCAGCCGGAATTCCGGCGCCGGTTCGAGCGGGAAATCCAGGCGCTGCGGGCGGTCGGTGGATTCCATACCGCGGCGGTGATCGACGCGGGCTGGTCACGCACCACGGCGTGGCTGGCCACCGAGTACGTGCCCGCCCCGTCGTTGGAGCACCTGGTCACCACACACGGCCCGTTGCCGGTCGAGGTGGTGATCACCCTGGTCCGCGGCATCGCGGAAGCGCTGCGGGCGATTCACGTGGCCGGAGTGGTGCACCGGGACCTGAAACCGTCGAACGTGCTGGTCACCGCGGACGGCCCGAGGGTGATCGATTTCGGGGTCGCGGGCGCGGTCGGCACCGCGACGCTCACCGGTTCGGCGCTGGGCACTCCTGGATTCCTGGCCCCGGAGCAGGCCACTGGCGAATTCGCCGGTCCGGCCGCCGATCTCTACTCGCTCGGCGCGGTGCTGGTGTACGCGGCGACCGGGCGCGGGCCGTTCGGCGAGGCGGAGCCCGCGACGCTGCTGTATCGGGTGGTGCACGCCGAACCCGATCTCGACGCGGTACCGGACCCCCGGCTGCGGGCGCTCGCCGCCGCGTGCCTCGCGCGTGATCCGCTGCGGCGGCCGACCCCCGCCGGAGTGCTCGCGGCGTTGCCGGACCTCGATTTCCAGCTGCCGCCCGGCGCGGCCGAGCTCGTCGCGTCCTACGGACGTCCGCCCGACCTGCCTGCGCCGCCCGCGCGGGCCCGCCGGTGGCCCCTGGTGCTCGGCGCGGTCGCCGGTGCGCTGATCCTGGTGTCCGGCACGGCATTCGCCCTGCGGACCGGCCGCGACGGCGATCACGGCAGTACGACCGCCGCGCCCTCCACATCGCTCGCCGCGCCGGCGCCGTCGCCGGCACGAATACCCCTCGTACCCGCACTGACGCCCAAGGACATGGCGTTCTCCGCCGACGGGCGGCAACTGTTCGTCACCGGTTCGGACCGGGCAACGGTGATCGACACCGGCACCGGCACGATCGTGCGCACGACGTCCGTCGCGGGAGCGGACCATCTGGTGGTCGCTCCGGACGGCGCGCGGATCTACGCGTTCCGGTACAACGTCGACGTCGGCGTCTACGACGCGATCTCCGGCACGCGACTCGCCGCTATTCCGGCGACCGACGCGACCTTCGGCCTCCCCGCCCGCGACGGCTCCCGGATGTACATCCAGTACGGCGATGGCCTCGCCACGGTGGACACCGCGACCAACGCCCTTGTCGGCGCGCCCATTCCGGTTCGACGAGCGCCTGCCGCAGGTGCGATCACCCCGGACGGCACACGTCTGTACGCGGTGGAATTCAGTTTGATGACCGATCCGCAGAACCCGATCTCGGTGCTGGATCTGGCGACCGGCACGGTGTCGGCGACGATCGACGTCGGCGGCCGGGCCCGCGCGCTGGCGCTGTCGGCGGACGGGCGGCGCGCGGCGGTGATCAACTGGGCCGAAGGGCGTCTGTCGTTCATCGACACGACCACGAACACGGTGCTCCGGTCGATCGAGTTCGACCAGCGGGGCGCCGATGTCGCGCTGTCACCGGACGGCAGCCGCGCGTACGTCAGCAGCGAGACGGTCGCGACGGTGCTCGTCATCGACACGGCTGCCGGCACGGTCGTCGACCGGCTTCGCGTGGGCCGCGCTCCGGACAAGGTGTTGCTGTCGGGGGACGGCCGCCGCCTGTATGTGGCCTCCCGCGAGGAGAACGTCGTCACGGTCGTGCCGATCGGATAGCCGGACGCGTGAGGTTTCCGAGGACGGAGACCGTGCTGTGAGAATGAAGTAGTGCTGTCTCGACTCGACCGGTTCAACCAGCGACATCCGTGGAGCCACAACGATCACTACGGCCCTTGGGTCGTCGGCCGGGTGGCGGCGTCCGGAGCGCGGCATGTCCTCGATGTCGGTTGTGGCACAGGCAACCTCGTCGCCCGGCTGCGTCAGCGCGTCACCACCGTGACCGCGCTCGAACCCGACCCGGCGACCGTCCGCGTGGCGGCGGAGCGTTTCGCCGACGACCCGGCGGTGACCGTCGTGCACGCCGATTTCGCCGGGCGCGACCCACAGCGGCGCTGGGACGCGATCACCCTCGTCGCCGTCCTGCATCACCTGCCCCTTTCGCCGACCTTGCGCGAGTTGGGCGACTGTCTGACGCCGGGCGGCCGACTGGTGATCGTGGGCTGTCACCGCAGCGCCGGACCCCTCGACCTGCTCGCCGAGCTGCCCGCCCTGGTCGCCAATCCGGTGCTGGGACTGATCAAGCATCCGGCCCGCGCGGACGCGCCGCCCCCGCACATGACCGCGCCCACCGCCGACCCGAAGGAAACCTTGGCGGAGATCCGAGCCGCTGCCGCGCGGGAGCTGCCCGGCGCCCGGATCCGACGCCGCCTGTTCTGGCGATACACCCTGGTCTACGACGCCCCTGCCGAACGTAGCGCCGACTTCGCGAACTAGCGACGCGCGCCGGACTCGCGAGGGTGCACGGCCGGAGCGCCGCCACCTGGACGCCCAGGCTTGTCGCGTGCCTCGGATCGCGAGCCCCATCGCTCGTTCGAGGCGCGCCCACGGCGACACGCCGGACTCCCGAGCACCGCCGCAGGGCGGCTGTGCCGCCGTGGTTCGGGCTACCATCTGACGAGGTCGCTCACCGCGGTTCGCAGCAGGTGATCCGCATCGCGGCAAACGGATCGGCAACGGTCAGGCGCGTACCGACGCCAGTGAGCCGCCCGCACTCGCCCCCGGGGCCGGGTCCGGGTTCCCATGCCTGACTATGACGGCACTGCACGGCCGCCGCGACGCGACCTAGGATGATCCTCCGATCCGGGCGTAGCGGGCCGCGAGCGCGCAGGAAGCGAGTTGCCCTCGGCGACAACCTGATTCGAATACATCGGCGACTGAACAGAAAGAGAGCAGCAGGTATGCGGGTGGGCACGGCAGCGCGATCTGGAAAGCAGCGGATTGTTCGTGAGGGGCTGAGGAAGACCGGCGCTGCCCTGGTGACAGCCGTGCTCATCTCGTCGCCGGGTGCGGCCGTGGCTACCGCCGCGCCGATCCACGCGCCGATATCGCGCACACCGGCGGGCGGTCACACGGAGCTGTCCGTACCGTCCAGCATGGGGCCGATCAAGGTGCAGGTTCAGTGGGCCGCCCGCGGTGGAAGCGCGGCCCTCTATGTGCTCGACGGTCTGCGCGCACCGGCCGACCACAACCAGTGGACGACCGATACCGACGTCCTGCGCCAGTTCGCCGCGGACAACATCACATTGGTCTTCCCGGTCGGTGGACACTCGAGTTTCTACACCGACTGGTACCGGCCGAGCAGCACCAACGGTCAGAAGACCACCTACAAGTGGGAGACCTTCCTCACCCAGGAACTGCCCGCCTACCTGCAGCGGTACGGCGTGTCGCGCACCAACAACGCCGTCGTCGGCGCCTCCATGGGCGGCAACGCCGCCCTGACGCTGGCCGCCCACCATCGCAAACAGTTCAAGTTCGCCGGCTCCTTCTCCGGATTCCTGCACCCGACGTTTCCGCTCTGGAACGAAGCGATGCGCGCAGCCATGCGCGACGAGGGCAACTTCAACGTCGACGACATGTGGGGCCCCGCCGGGGACCCTGCCTGGAGCCGCAACGACGCCACCGTTCAGGCGGAGTTGCTGCGCGGACTGCCGATCTACGTCTCGACCGGCAACGGCCTGCCCGGTCCGCTCGATGTGCCGTACGGCGTCGGGAACACGGTCAACGCGATGGGGCTCGAGTCGATGACGACCGCTGCCGCCCAGATGTTCCGTGATCGCATCGCGGCGCTGGGGATCACCGCCCGCGTCGACATCGTCGACGGAACGCACACTTGGCCCTACTGGCAGCAAGCGCTCGCGACCGCGCGTCCGATGATCCTCGAAACGCTCGGCGCGCGCTGAGGTATTCATCGCTAGGCTGACGCCGTCGAAGGCGCCCGGACGGCCGTTCGCGGTGCGGCGAGGTCACGGTGTGGAACCAGTGAGGTGGCGGATGCGGAACAGTCGGTGGCGGCGAGCGGCGGCGGCCGTCGTATGCGGAGTCGGGCTGTGTGCGGGGTCGTCGGTGAGCGCGGTGGCGGACCCGATCGGTGACGCCGGTGTCGTGTGGTTGTGCAGGCCGGATCGAGCGGATGATCCGTGCCGAGGGAGCTCCGCGACGACGGTGCGGCAGGAGGGGCAGCCCGATGTGCGCGAGGAACCCGCGCGCACCGCGGATTCCGGAGTGGATTGCTTCTATGTCTACCCGACCGTGTCGTTGGAACCGACGCCCAATTCCGATACCGCGGTGACACCGGAGGTGCGGGCGGTCGCCGAAC
The DNA here is from genome assembly GCF_013315795.1 of Nocardia barduliensis. GTDB lineage: Bacteria > Actinomycetota > Actinomycetes > Mycobacteriales > Mycobacteriaceae > Nocardia > Nocardia barduliensis. The sequence continues at coordinate 43,185 of NZ_JABLTE010000060.1, read as the reverse complement.
AACAGGCGGCTCGGTTTTCCCAGGTCTGTCAGGTGTTCGCACCGGTGTACCGGCAGCGGACCATTGCCGCGCTCGCGGCGGAGCGGGCCTATTCCCCCGAGCAGCGCGCCGAGATGGCGCGGATCGCATACGAAGACGTCCTGCGAGCATGGCGGCAGTTCCTCGCGGAGCGCGAGAGTGGACGGCCCGTCGTGCTGATCGGGCATTCGCAGGGTGCGCGCATGCTGCGCCAACTGATCCGAGAGGAGATCGAACCGCAGCAGGCGGTGCGGGACCGGATCCTGTCGGCGATCCTGCTCGGCGGGAATGTGGTGGTACCGAAGCACGCTGACGTCGGCGGCGACTTCCGGTATCTGCCCCTGTGCCGCAGTGAGCGGCAGACGCGGTGCGTGCTCGCCTGGCAAACCTTCGGCGTGACCCCGCCGCCGGACAGCCGATTCGGCCGCAACCCGATGACCCCGGAGCCGCTGCCGCGGCCGTACGGCCCGGACTACGAGATCGCCTGCACCAACCCGGCATCGCTGAGCGACAACGCGCCGCGCACCGCGGCAACCGTACTCCGCGCAGGCCCCGTGCCCAGTCCGCTCGGTGTCGAGATCGCGCTCCGACGCGGGCCGTCCTCCGTCGTCGCGCCGACCCCGTGGCTGGTCCCCGCCGAAAAGTACCGGATCCAGTGCGTGCGTGGCGGCGACGCGACCGCGCTGCTGGCGACCCCGGAACCGGGCAGCCCCGAGCTGTTCCCCGTGCCGGACGCGACATGGGGTCTGCACCTCACCGACGTGGAGATCGCCCTGGGCGATCTGGTTCGCATCGTGGCGTCCCAGCGCGGCGCCGCGCACCGCTGACCCGACGGGCCGCCGACGAGCCGCGGCCGGTGCGCGCATCCGAGCGGCGAAAATTCCGCACCGGTGGTCGTGTCAGCAATCTACGAGGAAACTTCTGTGGCAGGGTGGTCGGCTGTGCAGACAATCCTGATCACGGGGGCGACATCGGGTATCGGTCTCGAATCGGCTCAGCAGCTGGCGGCGCAGGGGCATCGGCTCGTCTTGACCGGACGCAATCCACACAAGCTCGCCGACGCGGCGCAGCTGGTCCGTTCCGCGGGGGCGGCGAGCGTGGACGCGCTGGAATGCGATCTCGCCTCGCAGTCGGCCGTGCGCCAGCTGGCGAAGGAGGTCCTGGCCAGGTATGACCGCCTGGATGTGCTGGCCAACAACGCCGGTGGCTATTACAAGACCCGAACCGAGACCGAGGACGGCATCGAGGCGACGTTCGCGGTCAACCATCTCGGCGGTTTCCTGCTGACCGAACTGCTCGTCGATCTGATGGTGCACAGCGCCCCGTCCCGCATCGTGTTCACCTCGTCGGTCATGCAATTCGGCGCCACCATGGATTTCACGGATCTTGGTTTCCGGCAGGGTTATTCGGGAGAGAAGGCCTACAGCCGCTCCAAATTGGCGAACGTCCTCTACGCCAGGGCGCTGGCGCGGCGCCTCGAAGGGACCGGAGTGACGGTCAATGCCTTCCACCCCGGTGCGGTGGCGACCGGAATCTGGGATTCGATGCCGTGGTTCGGGCGACCTTTCGCAGCGCTCGCCAAACGAGTGTTCATGATCTCCGCGGCGGAGGGCGGCCGGGCACTCACCTACCTGGCCACCGATCCCACCGTCGCCACGGTCAGTGGCTGCTACTTCCAGAACAACCGCGTCAAGACTCCGTCGCGTCCGGCGCAGGACGACGCGCTCGGACGGCAGCTGTGCGATGTCAGCGCGGCCCTGGTCGGGCTGACCGTGTAGCGAACCCCGCGATCGGCGACAGTGTCGTCGCCGAGCACACCACGACCTCCGTCGCCGACTGAAGCAGAAAGCAGGGGACCATGCTTCGTACGCGTTTCGAGTCGATCGGCTCGTACACACCCACGACCGTCCGCTCCACCGAGGATCTGATCGCCGGCCTGGCCGTGCCGAGGTCGCTGGATCTGGAGCGAATCACCGGAATCAGGAATCGGCGTGTCTACGACTCTGATCCGGACCGGTACGAATCGTCCTTCGAGCTGGCGTTGCGCGCGATCGAGGACTGTCTGCGGCATTCCGGCTACCGGGCCGACGAACTGGACATCGTCATCTCGGCCTCCATCACGCGCACTCGCGGTCCGGGAATATTCTGTTACGCACCGTCTTTCGCGCTCATGCTGGGGCGATCGATCGGTGCGAAGGCGGCTCGGCACTTCGACGTCTCGAACGCCTGCGCCGGGATGATGACCGGGGTGCTGGTGCTCGACCGCATGATCAAGGCCGGCGTGGTGCGCAACGGCCTGGTGGTCAGCGGGGAGCAGATCACGCCGATCGCCGAGACAGCGGTGCGCGAGATCAGCGAACCCTACGACCCGCAGTTCGCGGCGTTGACGGTCGGTGACGCGGCCGTCGCGGTCGTGCTCGACGGTCACGGCGACGACCACGACGAAATCCACTACGTGGAACTCATGACCGCGGCCGACGGCGCCGAGCACTGCATCGGAATGCCCAGTGACCGCACCGGCGGTATCGCGATGTACACCGACAACCGCGCCATGCAGAACGAGGCCCGTTACCAGCAGGCCATCAACCGCATGGCCGATTTCCTTACCGAGACCGGCCGCAGCTGGGAGAGCGAGAAATACGACTACTGGATCCATCACCAGTTCAGCGCCCCGGCCATCGAATTCATCTCGGACCTGACCGAACGCCACTTCGGCACGCCGATGCCACAGGCGCTCAACGTGCTGCACGACTACGGCAATACCGCCTCGACCTCGCACTTCCTGGTTCTGCACGAGCATCTGGCGCAGCAGCGAATCCCGAAAGGGTCGAAGATCCTGCTGATTCCGGCGGCGTCGGGCATCGTCTCCGGATATCTCGCGGCGACCATCTCGCGATTGGCGGCCTGAGGATGCCGACGACGATCGTCGCGGCCGCGACGAACTCCGACCCGGATACCGGTAGCTACTTCGAACTGGCCGCCCGCGCGGCACTGGCCTGCGTGCAGCGCTCCGGTGTCGACCTCGGCCGGATCGGCATGCTGGTCAACGCTGGAGTCTTCCGGGACGACAACATCTCCGAGCCCGCGGTGTCGGCGCTCATCCAGAAGCGGATCGGTCTCGGACTGACCTACGAAGCACAGCGTGCTCCCGCCTTCTCCTTCGACCTGATGCATGGGGCCACCGGGCTGCTGCATGCCCTCGTCACCGCCGAAGCGTTCCTGACCACCGGTAGCGTCCGGTACGCGTTGCTGGTCGCCGGCGACACCCACCCTTCCACCCGCCGCCACGTCGCCGATTTCCCGTACCGCGCGAGCGGCGCCGCGCTGCTGCTCGGAACTTCGCCCACCGCAGGCGGTTTCGGTCGGCTGCACGCCAGCGAGACGACCGGCCCCGTCGACCCCACCGCCTGGGTGGACCTGGCCGCTGCCGGCGCCGACGGCCGCAACGCCATGTGCGTTCGGGCGGGTGCGGAGGCCCCCGTCGATCTGGCGACCGCGGCCGTGCGCTCCTGTCTGGACGCCGAAGGGCTCGACAGCGGAGATTTCGCCGAGGGGAACGCGGTGCTCCTGGCTCCGGTCCAGGATCTCGGATTCCGCACCCGCTTGGCCGACTCCCTCGCCATCCCGTCGGCGTCGGTCACGAGTTTCGAGCCTTCGATCGGAGATCCCTACACCGCGGCCCCCGTCCACGCCTATCTGCACGCATTGGATGCGGGTCTGATCGACACCGCCCGCACGGTGATCTTCCTGGCCGCGGACGGGGCATCGGCCGCCTGCCTGGCCTATCGCCCGCGGTCGTCGTCACCGGCGCGGCAGAAAGCATCGGCCTCGCACGGGTATCGGCCGTGACGGACAGTCACCCGGCCCCACCGCGGCGATGCGCCGCCAGCCGCCGACGGTGGGGCACTACGCCACCGGCGACGTTCAGGCGTCCGCCTCGCGCGCGATGACCTCGTTGACGCGGTGGGAGAAATCTCTGAGCAGTGCCATGCGGCGGTCTATCTCCCCGTTGGAATTGGCGGGAGCTCGCGAGACGGAGGCCCATTCGAGCTGGAAGTCGCACAGCATCGCGTTGATCGACTGCGCGTTGCGGAGGTCGCGCGTCCACGCCGTCGAGATGCCGAAGAATCGATCGAATGCCGCGCAGGCGGCGGCGCAGGCGAGCAGTGCGTAACCCCAGCTCGGATTGACGGCGTGGACTCCGGCAGTGGTCAGCAGTGGCACCAGGATTCCGACCAGACCCAGCACGATCACCGCCGCCGTGAGGGCTAGGCTGGTCCGCCGCTTCATCTGTTTGTCCCGCGCGTACCAATCGCGTGCCTCTATGGCATACGTCTCGACACGTTGGAACAGCCGGGCAAGGGTCTCATCGGAACTCGACCAGTCGGCGGAACGGAGGTCCAGCGAAGGAGACACTCCGAGGTCCTGCGAGCGATCCCCGCCGATGGGCGATCGGTGCTCTGTCACGGCCGTACTGTAGCGCCCACCGGCCTCGAAGTTCATATCTCGAGCTGTTCCGCAGGTCGGCAGGCGACAGGGTGGACGTCGCGGGCTCTCGATCGGCTTCTCGCCGCGTGCGATGCGCTGCCGCAACAGGTTTCAGTCCGCCACGCGATCGCCGAAAGCGGGCCGTCGCCCGTGCCCGAGGCGGCACCGACCGCTCACGCCAGATATTCCTCGACCGCGGCGACGGCACGACGGGCGCTCTCCACGGCGGACTCCATGGTGGACGGCAGATCGGTCCGGGTCCAGTCGCCGGCGAGGAAGAGCCCGGGGACGGGTGTCGTCTGGCTCAGTCGCAACGACTCGAATCCCGGGGAGGCCGAGAACGTGGCCTGCGGCTGGTGGATCACTTTGGTCCGCAGGACCTGCGCGGATCGCGCCTCCGGATAGTGCTGGTGCAGGGATTCCATTGCCCTGCCGATGAATTCGTTGCCGGATAGATGGACGACATCCCAGGACGCGCTCACCGCGAGCGAGTAGCAGTACCCGTTCCGGCGATCGCCGTCGTGCATGCCGCTGGTGTCGAACACCCACTCGATAGTGGTGTCCCGCAGGTTCTCGGCCAGGCGGATCATGCGCAGCGGGCGGTCGAGCCAGACGTAGACGCTGGAGATCGGCGCGGGCTCGATCTTGCGCGCGGGATCGAAGAATTCGTGCTCACCGAGCACGCCGCGGTCCAGCAGTGTGGTCAGCGACCACGGCGGCAGCGTCAATATGGCAGCGGCACAGTCGATCCGGCTGCCGTCGGCCAACCGGATACCGGCCAGCCGGTCGTCGGCCAGTTCCACGTCGACCACCTGCGCTCCGGTCGATATCCGCGCACCACGGGAGCGCAGGAAACGCTCGGCCGGAGCGACGAACAGTTCGTGCAGACTCACCCGCGGCCACACCGCGTCGCCCGCACGGTGATTTCCGGCCAGCGCTCGACGCGCGATGAAGTGCAGTGCCTGCGCGAAGGTGAAAGCCGATACCCGATCGGGCTTCTCGTTCAGCAGTCCGATCACGAGCTGGTCCAAGGTCAGTTTCCGCAGCGAATCGGGTACGCCGATGTCGCGAAACCAGCGGTCGGCGGTCTTCGCGTCCAGGTCCGGTGACGGCTTCCAGGCCGCGGCGCCGATGCGCAGCCACGCCCGCACGGCGGCGGGGCGGTCCCGCCACGGGATCGGCGGCCAGGCCAACCAGGTCAGCCCGGCAGTGTTGCGCAAGACGGCAGGCAACCAGCGCGGCCCTCGGGTGGTGAGCAGCCGCCCCGGGCCGGTGCGGATCGCGAAAGGCGGGCCGTCCCAGCGCAGCAGGTCCCTGGTCCCGATGGTGCCGACGTACTCGAGCAGCGCGTCGTAACAGCCCGCGAACAGGTGCTGACCGTTGTCGACCATGCCCTCGACACCGGCCACGTCGAAGGAGAAAGTGCGACCGCCCAGCCGTCCCCGCTTCTCCAGCAAGCTGACCTGGTAGCCCCGCTCCGCCAACCGAACCGCGGCGGCCAGACCCGCCAGACCCGCTCCCACGACCGCGACGTGCCGCGTACGCGAAACGTCGTCAGCGAGAGACTGATACGTTTCTTCAGTCATTTCCTCATACTACGCGGCGGTGCGCGCGGTGTAGAGGTACTTCGCCCGACGAGGCGCCACGACCGCCGCCGCTGCGAGCGCCTTGGCGTAGAGCCACAATGCGTGCCGGTCCGCCCGGCGTCGCGGCACATCCAGCAGGTCCAGCGCTCGCGGGTGCTGTATCGCTCGCACGACGCGGTTCGGCAGCACCCGTGGTATCCACGCGTCCGGGCGCAACACCTGCGGCGCCAGTTGCAGCGCGGCTGGGCTCAGGCGCAGAGCCGTGCGGCACGTCTCGGCGAAATAGTCGCGGAACTCCGGCAGCGTGCGCGGCATATACCGCGCGGAGATGCCGTATCGGCCGTACCAGTCGACGCATTCGTCGTAGAGTCGCGCGCTTTCCGCGGGCCCGAGCGGACGAATGAACGTGTCGATCGCGAAGAACAGCGTGTCGACGTACGTCGCGTGCTGGAAGAAGAACACGTCCGGCCGAAGCGCGTGATAGCGGGCGCCGGAATCGTCGACACCCTGTACGTGCGCGTGTCCGGAGTGGATCAGCGATCGCAGGTCGCGGTCGGAGTACGCGATCTGCACCATCGCGTTGACGGTGCGCCGCTTGTGCAACCACAGCCGATAGGACACATGCTCGGTGAGCGCCGTCGCGATCGCAGGGTGCAGGATCTGCAAAGCTACCGCGCGGGGCAGCGCCAGCGCGAAGCGACGGTCACCGAGATACTTCCGCAACAACGCTCCCGGCACGTCCGGACCGCCCGTGTCACCGACGGCGCGCGCGCTGCCCGCAGCACCCAGTTGTGTTCTCACACCAACGTTTTCCCGAGTTCGCGCCGCCTGCGCATATCCTGGAGATAGGTTTCGAACGGATACAAACGCCAGCGTTCCGGCAGCACGCGCAACACCAGCCCGATCGAACGCATCGTCCGCTCGAACACGCGCTGCCGGCGTGGGCTCCACCGCAACCCCAGCTCCGCACGAAACTGTTGCGGCAGAAAGCCGGTGGTGAAGAACCGGTTCACCCGGCGAAACAACACCCGCTCGATTCGCCGGTAGGGCCCCAGATCGACCACTTGGTCGAGCAGATACGCCCGCACTTCGTCGTCCACCGCCAGGTCGGACAGCTTCGCGTCCCAATATTCGGCGAATGCCGCCCGATCGCGCGGCCACAGCTCCGGCCGCATCTGCAACGTCGTCCCGAATCGACTGGCCTCGCGGTACAGCTCGTCGGCCAGATCGTCGTCCACGGGGCCGTACAGGAAGGTCAGCGAATCGAGAGTGCCGCGGTAGAGGCACGCGGCGACCCACAATTGCAGTTCCGGATCGAAGGCGTTGTACTTCACCGGACTGTCGGGGCCGGACCGCACATGACGGTGCGACGTGTTGACCGCCGCCCGATAGGCCGCGCGGTCTTCCTCGGTGCCCAGCATCGCCACCGCCAGATAGGTCAGGGTCGTGCGGCCGCGTTTGCGCGGATGCAGGGTGAAGCGACCGCTGTCGACCGTGCTCTCGACCACGCCGCGACCGACCGGAGGCAAGCTCAGCTGCATGATCACATTGGCCGGGCCGCCCAGCAGCGCCGCGGGCCCCGCCATGTAGCGGCGTCGGCGGGCGGGGTCCACTTCGGACGTGGCCGGCAGCGGTGCCGACGGTTCAGGACGAGACATGCCGCACTCCAGCGAGATATTGATATAAATTACACTGCATTCTCTCATCACCGCGCCCCGTCGGCAACCCCGAAATGCCTGCTCCACCGGCTCCGGTCGGCCAAATATGTGAACGGCTATTCTTCCTATGCGATAGGCTGCGTCGAGCCGGCGAGTGCGGGCCGCGCCGCGCTCGCCGATCGGCTCGACTGGAGGTGTTCGATGACGACATTGCGATCGCCGGTCGCCGCGGTCAGGTCGGTGACCGACCTGCTCTCCGCGGCCGCCGTACTGGCCAAGCGCGGGATGTTCGATCCCGCGCACCCCGGTGAGCTGCTCCGGGTGATGCGCGACGCTTCCGTGTACGGGCCGTTCGTCACGACACTCGCGCATGCCACACGCCGCCACGGGCACGCGCCCGCGATCATCGACGAACGCGGATCGCTCACCTTTCAGCAACTCGACGAGCAGTCCAATGCCTTGACCCGCGGGCTCGCCGCCGCCGGAATCGGACCCGGCACCGTGCTCGCCGCGCTCTGCCGCGACCATCGCGGACTGGTGCTGACCCTGCTGGCAGCCGGAAAACTGGGCGCCCGGCTGGTGCTGATGAACACCGGGTTCGCCAAGCCACAGTTCGCCGCGGTCGCCGAGCGGGAGAAGGTCGGCGCGATTCTGCTCGACAGCGAGTTCGTCGAGCTCCTCGGCGCGATTCCGGCGACGGTACCGCGATTCCTCACCTGGGTGGACGACACCGACGCCATCGGTGACGACACACCGACGACGGAGTCGCTGATCACGGCCAACTCGACCGCCGCGCTGCCCGCGCCGAACCGCCCCGGCAGCATCGTCATTCTGACCAGCGGCACGACCGGCACCCCGAAAGGCGCGCCGCGAGACAAGGTCTCGCCGCTGCAATCGGCGCAGTTCCTGCACCGCGTACCGATGCCGCGCGACGACACCGTCGTGATGGCGGCGCCCATCTTCCACGGCACCGGGCTGTCGCAGTTCGCGCTCGGCTGGGCGCTGGGCAACAAAGTGGTCTTCCAGCAGCGCAAGTTCGATCCCCGCCACACTCTCGCGAACGTCGCGCGGCACCGCGCGGCGACGCTGGTCGTCGTGCCGACGATGCTGCAGCGCATTCTCGACCTCGGCCCCGGTGTACTGACGCAGTACGACACGACATCGTTGAAGGTGATCTTCACCGCGGGCGCACCGGTCTCGCCGGATCTCAGCAGACGCACCGCCGATGCCTTCGGTGACGTGCTCTACAACCTCTACGCCTCCACCGAGGTCGCGGTGGCCGCCGTGGCCACCCCGCAGGACATGCGTATCGCACCGGGGACGGTCGGCCGACCCCCCGTGGGTTGCCGGGTCGCGATCTACGACGCGCAACGCAACAGGATCACCACTCCCGGCGAGGTCGGCACGATCTTCGTCTCCAGCGGCCTGAGCTTCTCCGGCTACACCGACGGCCGGAACAAGGAGATGGTCGACGGACTGCTCTCCAGCGGCGACGTCGGCCATTTCGACGCCGAGGGCCGCTTGTTCATCGACGGACGCGACGACGACATGATCATCTCCGGCGGCGAGAACGTCTACCCGCTGGAGGTGGAGAACCTGCTGGTCGAGCGCCCCGACGTCCTGGAAGCCGCGGTGGTCGGCGTCGATGACCGCGACTTCGGGAAACGGCTGCGCGCGTTCGTCGTGCCCGCCGAGGACGCCGAGTGTGACCCACAGGAGATCAAGGACTACGTCAGAGCCAACCTCGCCCGCCACAAGGTGCCGCGCGAGGTCGTCTTCGTCGACGAGCTGCCCCGCAACGCCACCGGCAAGCTGCTGCGTCGCGCACTGGAGGAGAGCGGCGCTTAGCCTCGGCGGCCGGGCATATGTTATCCGCCATTCTCCGATGAAGAAGGCGGCGGCCGCTCCGAGCCCCGCCGACGTCGGCACGATCACCGACGTCCGCGGGGCTCGCGAACCCCTCGCCTAGATCAAGTTCTTCTGCTTGCGGATCCGGCGGCGCAGATCGACCATCAGCCCGTGCGATCCGCCGTGACGCACGAAGCGGGGGATGAAGCGGTTGACGAACGACACGAACACGAACAGGTTCTCGAAGCGCCGCTGGTCGGCGGCCGTCCACTCGACCCGGAGTTGTTCGCGGAAGATGGGGGCCAGAAACCCGATGGTGAGGAACTTCAGCAGGTTCCGGAAGGGCAGCCGCAGGTACCAGTGGATCATGCGCAGCTCGAGCAGGTTCCCGAGGTAGTCGCGCACGTAGTCGTCGAGCGCGACCTGTTCGCACGCGGAGTTCCAGTACTCGTCGAACTCCGCCCGGGTCGCCGGCCACATGTCCTCGGTGACCTGCAAGGTCGTGCCCAGGGTGGAGGACGAGGCATAGAAGGCTTCGGCCTGCTCGTCGTTCATCCTGCCGTGCAACAGCTGATAGGTGTCTTCGAAACCGATGTACAGGCAGGCGGCCACCCACAATTGGAGGTTGCGGTCGAACGCGTTGTACTTCACCGGCGCCCCCGGCGCCGAATGCACCTGCCGGTGCGCCACGTTCACCGCTTCCCGGTATGCCGCGCGCTCTTCGTCGGTGCCGAGGATGGCGACCGCGAGGTATTGCGTCGTGGTCCGCGCCCGTTTCCACGGATGCTTCATCAGCGATCCCGATTCCACCTTGCTCTCGGCCACGCCGTAGCCGACACCCGGCCGCGCCATCTGCATGACGACGTTCGCCGCGGCCCCGGCGAAGGACCAGAAGTCCAGCGCGTCGGTGAGCTCGAGAGGCCGCTTGGTGAACGGCCGATGCGTCACGCTGATGCCGATCCGGGTGCGGTCCTTGGTGAGCGGCACATTGTGGCCGCGATCGGGTTGATGAGCGACTGCGGTCATCGGGATTTCCTTCCATCTGCGTTCACACGCCGCGCGAGCAGGCGAATCGGTCGCGTCGACGCCGACCGGACGCGGCCGATCACGGTGACGTCCCGCTCCTACCCCCGCTGCCCATTCGCGGTGACATCGGCGCGCGTCGGACTCTCCTGCGTTCGATGACCAGGATGGTCACCTGACCATATGTTAGTGACTATTCTCGCTTCTGCATAGAGCTTTGCGGCCGAGTAGACGTCCATATCGTGGCAGTTCATCAGACAATCAACAGATATGTAGGTGACTATTCCTCCGCCACACGCAGCGGATGGGCGCTCACTCCCGCACGACGGGCGGCCGTGCGGCCGTCTCGAACAAGGCGGCCTCCATCAGGCGGATCACGACATCCTGCGGACAGCCGCGCCGACCGCCCTCCAGCGCTCTGCCGAGGTCAACCACCAAGCCGAACGCGGCGTGCACGAGGATGCGCGCCTGCGCTTCGGAGAGCTCGGAGCGCACCGCGACCAGCAATTTCACCCATTCGGCCACGGAGAGCCGCTGGATGTTGCGCAGGACGACCCGGTCTTCGGCCGGGATATGGGAGAACTCCGTGTAATAGACGAACGTCAGTTCCCGCTCCGCGAAGGACCCGGCCACGTAGAGAGCGATCAATTCGGTCAGCGCCTCGCCCGGGGTGGCCGAGGTCGCGATAGCGGGACCGATGGCGTCGGCGACGCGGTCGGCCGCACGACGGAAAGCCGCGGTCAACAGATCGCTCTTGCTGCGGTAGTAGCGATAGACCGCCGACGCGGCGGTCACATCCGCCGCGGCCGCGATGTCTTCGACGCTGACGTTCGGATATCCCCGTTCGTGGAACAGCTCCACGGCTTTCGTCAAGAGCAGTTGATGCTTGAACGGCGTCGGCGCCTCCAGCGCAGGCGCCGCGGCGGGAGGCTGCTCGACGAAAGCCGGCAGCTGCGCGTGCACCGCCGTCCAGCACGCGGAAGTCAGCAGCGCGGCAAGGGATTTCGTCGGCAGCGCGGCGTGATGGTCACCGATGCTGCTGACCACGCTGAGCACCGCCACCGCCCGGACGAATCTGTCCTGCTTGGTCGACCCCGGGCGCACGGCGTCGATCAGCCGACCCAGCGCGGCGAGCGAGGCCGCGAACTGACCGGTGAGCGTCTTGCCGTCTTCCTCGTCCAGGTAGCGACCTTCCCAGCGCGCCAAGGTGACGGTCGGGCGGTTGGCGAGGGCCTGGGCGACGAGCGCGTCGATGACGTGCCGCAGCCGAGCGGCGGCGCTCCAGCTTCCAGCCTGCGGCGGAAGCGTGGCGGCCTCGACGGTGAGCTGCCCCAAGCGCAGCAGCTCTTCCCGGAACAGCGCGTACTTGCTGGGGTAGTGGCGATACAGCGCCGCGGAGCTGATGCCGACCTTGGCCGCGATCTCCTCCATGCTCACGCCGTGGTAGCCGAGGGCCCCGAACGCGGCCGCGGACGTCGCCGCGATCTGCGCCTTCCGGTCGCGCGGGCGGCGGCGCACCACCCGCTCCGGGCCGGGGTCGACGGGTTCGGTCCCGGCGCTGTTTCGCCGCACTCCCCTGCGCACGCTGCCGGTCAGGGGCGCTGCGGCGTCGTCAGGGGCGAATTGACCTTGTTGACCAGCCAGCGGTCCCCGACTTTCTCCAGGCGCATCACCATCGACAGCTGACCCGGTTCGGGCTTGCCCTTGGTACCGAGACTGGTGATGGTCTGGCCGATGACCACGATCGCCTCTGCGGACTGTTCGTCCCCGGCGCGAATCGCGCACTGCACCTCGCGCGTGGCCGAGACGACCTCGCCTTGACCGAGCACTTCGCGCAGTTCGGTGCTGGTGGACTCGAACTGCTTCTTCCAGTCGCCGGTGGCGCCGTCGGTGACCGCGGCGAAGTAGGTGTCCAGGTGCTTGGAGTCGTAGTTCGCCAGGACGGGCGCGTAGCGGCAGGCGGCCGCGCGCGCGTCCTCCTGCGCTGCCAGCAGGTCCTTGCTGTTGTCGCTCTGGACATACCAGTAACCTGCCGCGGCCAGCGAGACGCCGACCAGCAGCGCGGCCGCCGAGCGCAGCGCGATCGTCCCGGGACGCCCGGCCGCCAGACGGCGCAGCCTGCGCCACCCGCCCGCGGATTCGCCGGCGCCGGAATCGGCGGTCGCGGTGGTGACCGTCTCGCGGTTCACCTCGGCCGGTTTCGTCTCGCCGGAGCCGGCCTTCCCCGGCTCGGCGGCCTGCTCGTCCGTGGCGGGCGCGGGCGACTCGGCCGCGGCGCCGGGATCGACGTCGTCACTGTTCATGTGCATTCTCCTAATTGCCGGGGACCGGGCGCGACAGCTCGTCGCCACCGACGCCCGGTGGCCTGGTGGCTCCGTTGTCCGGCACGTCGGGACGCGGCGCGTTCGCCGATCCGCGCACTTGCAGGGCGGGATCGCTGGTGACGCAGTAGTTGTAGAGCCGGACCCGGGTGTCGGCCATCTTGTCCGTGGGGACCAGGGGGATGGTGTCGTACTCGCACGTGGGTCGCGGCCAGATGTCGACCAGCGTATGGAAAGCGTTGTCGTGGGCGGGAATACCCAACGCCTGCGAGCCGACCCGCAGCGCCGGGAACAGTGCCGCGATCGCCGGTGCCCGCAGTTTGGCGGCCTTGGTGATCGCGACGAAGTTCGTCACCAGGTTGGTGATGGGGTCCTGGGTGCGGGACACGAAGCCGCCGAGCGTGCTCAGCTGGGCGGGCCCTTCGTCCAGGAAGTGACGTACTTCTCGGTCCGCTGCCGTCAATTGTTCGAACAACACACCGCCCGTGCGGGTCAGTGTCGCGAGGTCGGGCTGCGCGTGCGAGGTCGTCTCCGCGATCACTTCGAGGTTCTCGATCAACTGCCGGGTCTGCGGGAGCAGATCGCTCAACCCGGCCATGGCGCGGCTGATGCCCGAGACCATGTTCCGCAGTTGGTCGGGGCCGCCCGCCAGTGCCTTGTCGAGTTCGTCGATGATCACATTCAGCCGGTCCGGATTCAGTCCTCCGATGAAGCCGCTGAGATTGGTCAGCACCGACTGCACGCTGACCGGGACCGTCGTCTGGGAGCGTTCCACCAGCGCGCCGTCGGTGAGGTAGGGGCCGGTGTCGGAATCCGGGCGGAAGTCCAGGTACTGCTCGCCCGCCGCCGAGAGCCGGCCGACGGCTACCGTGCCGCCCACCGGGATCTTCGCCGCCGCATCGATCTCGGCCACGGCCGCGACACCGCTGCCCGCGACTTTCACCTCCGTGACCTTGCCGACCCTGGTACCGCGGAAGGTGACGTCGTTGCCCGCCGCCAAGCCGCCCGACGACTGCAGTTCGACGGTCACCGAGTAGTTGTCGGGCAGCGGGTTGATCCGCAGGACTTCGGCGCCGAGATAGACCGCGCCGAGGACGAGCACCACGACCAAGCCGAAGTTCGCCACCGCGATGCGGCGGCGCACCAGCCACTGCCACAACGGGGAATTCATCGGCCGCCTCCTTGCTGCTGTGGTTGCTGGGGCGGACTGGTGACCCGGCCGATCACCCGCTCGATGACCTGCGCCAGGCTGCCGATGAACGCGGTCACGTCGCCGACTTCGGGCGGCCTGCTGCCGTTGGGATCGGTCAGTGCCCCGACACTGAGGTAGGACACCGTCGCCGCGACGGCCAAGGCCGGTCCGTCCAGGCTCGCCATCAGTGAGGGGTAGAGGGTGTGCAGACCGTCCAGCGTTCCGCCGAGATCGTCGCCCATCTGGGTGAAGCCCGCCATCAGCCGCTGGATGCTGTCGAACAGGCTGACCGCCTGCGGCCCGGTGGTTTCGGTGAAGTCGCCGAGCGCGGTCATCGTGGTCGAGACCTTGTCGAGCAGGTCGACGATGGACTGATTGTTCTCGGCGAGCAGAGCCAGCAGTCCGGGGAAGGTGTCGGCGGCGGCGCCCAGTTCGGCTTTGCGCCTGGCCAATTCCCCGGTCAGCACGTTGAGGCCGGTCAGGACGTTGTCGATGTCACCGGTTCGCTGATTCAGCGCGGCGATGACGCTGGTCAACTCGCTGAGCAGGTGCGCGAGCTGCGGCGCGCGGCCCGCGAACATCGAATCCATCTCCGAGGTGATCTTCGCGGCCTGGTTGATGCCGCCGCCGTTGATCAGCATCGAGACCGACATCATCAGCTGCTCGACGGACGCGGCCGCCGAGGTGTGCTCCGTGCCGATGACGTCACCGGCGCGCAGCTGCTCGGCGTTCGGTGTGGTCCGCGGCAGGGTCATCGCCACGAAGATGTCGCCGAGCGGCGTGGCCTGCCGCAATTCGGCGGTGGTGCCGCGGGGCAGCTGGATGTCCTCCCGGATCAGCATTTCCACCTCGGCGACGAAGTTGGTCGTGCTGATCGCGGTGACGACCCCGATGTCGGTGCCGCCGATCTTCACGTGCGCGTGGTCGGGCAGATTGAGCGCGTCGCGGAACGTCGCGCGAATCGGATAGCCGGGCGCCCCGATGCCGGGTTTGGGCATCGGCAGGTTCGCCACGGTCATAGTGCATCCTGTCGCGGTGCTCAGCGCAGCGACCAGCACGGACGCCACCGCGGTGCGCCGCAGCGCGTTCGTACCGATCATTTCGAGATCCCCAGCAGCGCTGCGGTGAGGCCGAAGTCGGGCCCGAAGTCCTGGATCTTTCCGGTGCGACAGCCGTCGAGGCGCATCTGGATCCGTTCGCAGAACTGCGACACGACCTCGTTGTCGAGCAGGACCTTGTCGGTCAGCGCGTGCAGGCGCAGCGCTTGGTGTTCCCGGCTGACGGCGTTGGACAGGTTCTCGAACAGCAGCGGCCCGACGTCGACGATCTCGGTGAGGCCGCGGGCGTTGGCCCGCATCTGTTCGGTGATGGTCGTGAAGCGCTCCAGCGCACCGGCGAGCTGATCGGAGTTCGTGCCGACCAACGTGGAGGTGTTGGTGACGAACTCGTCCAGTTGCCGCAGTACCGCTTGCAGACCGGGCGCCTGGTCCCCCAGCAGCCGCACCAATTCGGTGAGGCGGCCGCTGAAGTCACGGACCGTTCGGTCGTTCTGGGCGATGACGTGGGTGATCTCGTTGAGCTTGATGATCGTGTTCGAGATCTGATCCTTGTTGGCGAAGGTCACCTCGAAAGCCGAGGACAACGCGTCCAGCGTTTCGCGCAGTTTGTCGCCGTTGCCGTCCAGCAGCGGGAACAGCACTCGGCTGGCCATCGGGCCGTTCTGGTCGTCGCCCTGTAGCGCGGCTCCGAGCTGGTCGAAGTTCTGCAGGATGCGGTCGAGTTCGACCGGTGTGCGCGTCCTGGCCAGCGGGATGTGCGTCCCGTCGGTGAGGATCGGCCCCTCGCCGCTGTAGGCGGGGGCGAGTTCGACATGACGGTTGGTGATCAGCTGCGGCGACACCAGGGCGGCCACGGCATCGGCCGGGACCTTGGTTCCCTTGTCCAAGCTCATGGTGACCTGGACGTAGCTGCCCTTGGCCACCACCGTGTCGACGCGGCCGACCGGAACGCCGAGCACCGCCACCTCGTTGCCCGCGTACAGGCCGGCCACATTCTCGAAGTCGGCGCTGATGCGCACGTGTTCGCCGAGGTACTGCCTCGGCAGCGTGGTCAGGCGGTCGGGCACGAGCCCGCAACTCGCGGTGACCAGCGCGGTCACGATAAGCACGCCGAGCTGGGCGAGTCGTCGTGTTCTCATCAGTTGCACCCCTGTACGGCATGTGCGAAACACAGCCAGTTGTCCGGGAAGAACCACGGCGCCCACACGTCGCCGTAGGGCCCGTTCCCGACGGCGTTGTTGAACTGCCGCAGAGCGATGGGCATGTTCTCGTAGAGCCGGTCCAGGTTGTCGCGGTTCTTCGCCAACCCTTCCGACATGGTGTTCAAATCGTGGATGAGGGGCGCGAGCTGGCCGTTGTTCTCCACGCCCATCTCCTGCAGCAATCGCGACAGGGCCGCGACGTTGTCGAGCAACTGCTTCAGCAGGTCCTGCCGTTTCTGGACGGCCGTGCCGATCGCTTCGCCGCGAGTCAGCAACAGCAGCACGCTGTTCTGGTTGTCGGAGACGAGTTGGGACACCTGATCCATGCTCTTCAGCAACGAGTCCACCTCGTCCCGGCGATCGGTGACCACCTTCGCGAGCGCGCCGATGCTGTCGAGCGCCTGGACCGCCAGCTGCGGCGAATCGCCCATCTGCTGGTCGACCAGATCCAGCGCCTGGCGAAGTTTCCGTGGATCGAGGCGTTCGATGCGTTCGAAGGAGTTCTTGTACTTCGGGTCCTGGATCACTTTGCTCAGGTTGTACGGCACCGAGGTGTTCTCGATGCGGATCCGGTTGCCCGGCAGACCCT
Source organism: Nocardia barduliensis (assembly GCF_013315795.1). Taxonomy (GTDB): domain Bacteria; phylum Actinomycetota; class Actinomycetes; order Mycobacteriales; family Mycobacteriaceae; genus Nocardia; species Nocardia barduliensis. Next base: position 26,202 of record NZ_JABLTE010000060.1, on the reverse strand, counting down.
TTCCGTCGCCCGGCACCAGGTCCACGTGCAGGCGGCCGAGGATCGTCGACATCTTGATGGCGGCACGCGCGTCCGGGCCGAGGCGAAGATCACGGCGCACCTTCAGGTCCACCAAGACCTTGGTGCCCTCCAACCGAACCGCGTGCACCGCACCGACTTCGATCCCCGACACGTCCACGGTCGCACCGGGACGCAGACCGGCGGCCTGGGCGAATTCGACGTGGATCGTCTTGTCGCCCAGGCGGGCCTGAGTCAGGACACTCGATCCGATCAGCAGCGCTGCCACCGTGGCCGCGGCGATCAGGCCGAGCCGCAGATAACGATTGCGCAGGAATCCCGGCACCGGGAAGCCGTTTCTCATCGGCACACCTCCGAATGTGAGTTGCCGCCGACCTGGGAGAACAGCCCCGGCGGGAGCAGCACGCCCCACAGGGACACGTCGAGGCTGCACAGGTACGCGTTGCCGTAGGCGCCGTTGCTGGTGAAGCGGGCGACGCCGTTGAGGACGGCGGGCAGTTCGACCGCGGCCCGGTCCAGCGACGCGCCGTTGAGCAGCAGCAACGCGACACCTGTTGTTGCGTCGTTCTGCGCCTTCGACAGTCCCGGCTTGACCTGCATGATCAGCTGGGTCAGCGAGTCGGTCGTCGCGGCAACCCGGTCGACCGAGTGCTTGAGACTCTCCCCTTGTGAGTAGAGCGCCTCGACCAGCGCCCTGGCCTGGGTCAGCAGCGTCTCCAGCTCGCCGCTGCGGTTGGCCAGACCGCTGAGCACCGAGCTGAGATTGCCGAGGACCTCGCCGAGGATCTCGTCGCGCTGCCCGAACGTGCCCGCCAGCTCGGCGGCCTGGGTGATCAGGCTGCTGAGCGACACCTGGTTGCCCTGCAGGGCTTGGATCAGCGTTTCGGACAGGGAATTGACCTGATCGGGTTGCAGCACGCTGAACAACGGCTCGAACCCGGACAGCAACGCGGACACGTCGAACGAGGGCTCGGTTCGCTCGAGGGGAATCTGCGCCCCCGCCGCGACGACGGTGCCCGCTTCCTTACCCGGCGCGAGCGCGATGTAGCGCTGTCCGATCAGGTTCTGGTAGCGCACCAGCGCCTTCGTCGTGGTGGTGAGCCGCTGGCGTTCATCGATGCGGAAATCGACCCTGGCGCGGTAGCCGTCGGTGAAATCGATCTCGTCGACGCGACCGACCCGCACCCCCGCCATGCGCACGTCGTCCCCGACGCGCAGTCCCAGGACATCGGAGAAGACCGCCGAATAGCGATGCGTGTCGCCGGCGACCGACCGCTGCAAGGTGGACCAGATGGTGAAGGTGAGCACGACGGCCACCACCGCGAACAAGGTGAAGCCCAGCAGCGCCTTGGCTGATCTCACTTGCGCCCTCCCTCGTGAGCGGCGGTGACGGTGACCGATCCGCCGGCCAGCACCGGACTCAGCAACAGGTACTGCGCCACGGTCGGCCGGGTTCCGACGATCGCCGCCACGGCGTCGGACCCACGCAGCGCGATCGGCTGTGCCGGCGTGTCAGGGGCCGGTGCGCCGGGGGCGGGTGCATCGGGACCCGGCGCGTCGGGCGCTGGCGCGTCGGGGGCTGGTGCGACGGGACCGGGTGCAGGCGAGAGACCGGGAATCGACGGCAGGCCCGGGATGAACGGAAGACCGGGAATGGCGGGCAGGCCGGGAAGCACCAGCCCCATGGCGCCCAGCGGTCCCGGCTGTACCGGCACCGGCGCGGGCCCCGCCGCGTCGAGCCATCTCGGCATCAGCTGCGGCGGATAGTTCTGCTCGGGCGCCACCTCGGGCACTGTGGTGCCGCCACAGCGGGGGCCGTACTGGTCGCCGTAGCGGGGGCAGTCCTGGGCCGTGTACTGCTGGAAAGGCGTGAACGAGACGTCCATCTTCCACACCATCTGTTTGGCCGGACCGAAGTGGAACGTGGTAGCCAGCCGTTGCAGCGCGACGTTCAGATTGGCGGCCGTGTACGGAATGGCTTCCGGGTCCTTGGCCAGGCTGCCGAACAGATCGTCCAGCCCGGAGACGAGGAACTTGCCCGCGTCGGGGTTGCGGGCGAACAGCGCGTTGACCGATTCCACCGTCGCGTTCCCGGTGGCGAGCAGGTCGATGAGTTTCGCGCGCCGCTCGGCCAGCGTCCGGGCGGTGGTCACCGATTCCGCGAGCACCCCGACCAGTTCGGGAGCCGACTGGCTCAGCGCGATCGACGCGCGCCCGAGATCCCCGAACAGCGCGTCGACACCCGGAGTCGCCCTGATCTCGGTCAGCCAGGTGTCCAGGCGCTCCACCGTGGAGCCGGGCACGCGCGCCGCGGGATCGAGCGCCGCGGAGAGGGTGGCCAGCACCCGGCCCAGCTTCTCCGGCTGGATGTTCTGGAGCACGTCGCGCAGAACGTTCAGCGTGGTCTGCAAGGCCACCGTCTCGCTGCCGGTGTCCTCCCGAATGGTCGCGCCCGCCCGCAGCGTTCTGGTCTCCGGGCCGTTGTCGAGAAGTTCGATCGCGGTGACGCCGAACAGATTGTTCGGGATCACCCTGGCCGACACGTTCGCCGGAATCGTCGCGGCCACATCGGGTTTCAGGTCGACACCGGCCCGCTGCTCGGCGCCGCGGGCCACCACGTCGACCCCGGCCACCCGGCCCACGACCATCCCGCGGAATTTGACATCCGCCCGGCCCGGCAAACCGTCGCCGGTGCTGGTCAGCACGATCGTCACGGGAACCTTGTCCTCGAAGTACCCGGTGTAGCGCAGCGCCAGCAGGTACAGCAGAACCGCGACCGTGGTCAGCACCGCCAGTCCGGCGAGGGTCAACTGCTTGGCCGTCGGTCCGCGGCCGCTGGGGTCCAGGATCATCGTCGTCTCACCCCGAAATCCGGAATCCGGGATCGATGCCCCAGATGGTCAGCGTCAGAAAGAGATTGGCGAACACCATCACGACGATCACCATCTTGATGGCGCGTCCGGCCGCGACCCCGACGCCTTCCGGGCCGCCGGTGGCGACGTAGCCGTAGTAGCACTGGATGAACGTCGACAGCATCACGAACACGACGACCTTCAGCAGCGAGAAGAAGACGTCCGTGCCGATCAGGAACTGGAAGAAGTAGTGATCGTAGGTGCCTGCCGCGGTGCCGCCCAGCAACACCACCGTGAGCTTGGTGGTCAGGTACGCGGTCGCCAAGCCGATGCTGTACAGCGGGATGATGGTCAGCGTCGAGGCGATCATGCGCGTGCTGATCAGATACGGCAGCGGGCGGATCGCGATCGACTCCAGCGCGTCGATCTCCTCGGAGATCCGCATCGAGCCCAGCTGGGCGGTGAACCGGCATCCCGCCTGGATCGCGAAAGCCAGGGTCGCGAGGATCGGCGCGAGCTCACGGGTGGTAGCGAAACCGGAGATCGCGCCGGTCAGCGGCGACATCGTGAGCAGGTTCAGAGCCGTGAACGACTCCATCCCGACGATGATGCCGCCGAACGCGCACAGGATGACCACGACGCCGATCGTGCCGCCACCCACGATGAGCGAGCCGTTGCCCCAGCCGACATCGGCGGTGAGCCGGGCCACCTCCCGGCGATAGTGCTTGAGGACGAACGGGATGGCGATCAGGGCCTGGAAGAACGTGATGGCCTGATGCCCTACGCGTTGATTGGCGCGAACGGGCCCGAGTGCGGCTTGCCCGACGGTGTGCAGCGGTTTCAGCGCCGGGGGCGTGTAACTGCTCGCCATCCTCACACGACCTTCGCGGGGAACAGCGTGTTGTACAGCTGGGTCAGGATGATGTTGGTGGCGAACAGCATCAGCGCGGAGCTGACCACCGCGGAGTTCACCGCGTTCGCCACGCCCCCTGGGCCACCGTGCGCGTGCAAGCCGATGTCACAGGCGATCACCGCGGTCAGCACCCCGAAGACCGCGGCCTTGACCAAGGCGATGATCAGATCGTCAGCCACCGCGAAGGACGCGAACGAGCTGATGAACGAGCCCGGCGTCCCGGACTGGGCGTACACGTTGAACATGTACGCGGTCGCGAAACCGACGAAAACCACGAAACCGCAGAGCAATACGCTCACCAGCACCGCCGCCGCGAGGCGGGGTGCGACCAGGCGGCGGACCGGGTCGACTCCCATCACCATCATCGCGTCGATCTCTTCCCGGATGGTTCGCGACCCGAGATCGGCGCAGATCGCCGAACCGACCGCACCGGCGACCATCAACGCCGAGACCAGCGGCGCGCCTTGCCGGATGATGCCCAAGCCCGCGACCGCGCCGATGAACGTCGTCGCGCCGACCTGGTTCACCAGAGCGCCGACCTGGATGGAGACCACGACGGCGATCGGAATGGCCACGAACACCGTCGGCGCCGCCGACACGTTGGCCATGAACGCGCACTGCTTGATGAACTCCTGGTAGGGAAACCGTCCCCGCACCAGCGAGACGAACAGTTGCACAATCGCTTCGCGGCCCAACGTGACCTGGCGGCCCAGCGTTTCCAGCGAGCGCTGGGGGTGGCGTCGCCACAATCCCGAGGCGCTGCCGATGATCTTCTCGAGCTCGCCCGGTTCCCTTGGCGGTCGCTCGTCGGCTGGTGTTCGCAGCGAGGCAGTCACCGGTGGCCGTTCCTTTCCGATTTCCCGTCCGCCGCCGGCGGCCGCCCCTTCTGGGGTGCGGAGCGTGTGCAGTGTTGCACACATCACAGACGTCGTACAAGTGATAAGTGATCGAGTATTTCGTTCTTGCTGCCAGCCGCCACCTCGCTGCCGACACATCAGCACTTACCGTAGTAGGCGCTGAGCTGCATATATGCTCTCTATGCCGAGTGGTGGCGGATCACGCGAAAAGAGAGCAAATCAGTAAGTAACTAACTATTCTTCGCCTCTGTCGGCGACGTACGAGTCGCAGCCGACGCCTAGGACAGACCTTCCAGCCAACGTTGCAGCAGCACCACGAGGGCCACCAGCACCACACAGCCCGCCGCCAGCAGACCGAGCACAGCCACCCAGAGCCCGAAGCGGAGAACGGGATTGACCTTCATCTGCCCACCGAGGATCTTGACCACGATCACCAGAACGTCGATGAGCCATACCAGAGCCATCATCAGGTCATGCACACATTCGAGAAGGTGAGCACCGGCCAGCACACGATCGACCCCAGGAACGACACGACCAGATCGAGGCCGTGCATATCGCGGAGGTGACTGGTGTGCGTCAGGGTCCAGATCACCCCGACCAGCCCATACGGAACACCGATGATGACGAGGGTGCCGAGGAACTCGGAAACCTTCATCTCGTAACCGAGTATTCGGTCCAGTTTCTTGAGCATGCGTCGATGCATCCTTTCGCTCCGATCCGCGCCGCCCGCCGCGGGCTCGGACACCTGCCGTACCGCAGGTGTCCGACCGCACCGGCGAACCAAGGGGACCCGAAGCGCTATGTTAGTCATAATTCTTCCCTGAAGGGAAGTCCTACCGGTGACTTCCACCGACGCTACGCCGATCTATCCAGTACAGAGCATCTATCAACGCTTCGAACGACACCGCATGTTGATGGCTATTCTCTACTGAACGGCCAGGACCTCGACTACGGGTTCATCTCGAACGCGCCGGCGTAGCTCAGCACCTCGTCGTGCAGACGCGCGGTGCGCTGCTGGTCGATGATCGGTTTGCGCAGGGCATCCCGGGCCCAGTCCTGCTGAGCGGTCGTCGAGGACGCCTTCGAGAACACCCCCAGCGCGTACGCGGAGAAGTCCCGCACGAACACTTCGAAAATCGAATCCACCAGGTCGTCGGACGTCCCGACGATCGCGGCCTGCTCCAGGATGAGCTGGCCGTAGGGCAGCAGCGTGAACAACTCCCCCACCGCCAGCTGGTAGTCCAGATCCTCGAGCTGGGCCTGGGTGGGCGGCGCCTGCACCGGGAATCGGGTGAACCGCTCGGCCTGCTCGACGAACAGCGCCACGTTCGGCAGGTGCCGATAGGGCGCGTATGCCTGCCGCCAGTCGGCGAAGCGAACCTTGCTCAATCCGGCCGCGCCCGGCTGCCGGAACAGCGACTCGTCGTCACCGGGATCCCGCCGTACCGGAATCGGGGGCAGTTCGGCCGGTTCGAACAGGAAGCTCGGCATGAATTTCAGCGTGAGCGCCATGTTCACATGCGCCGTGCCCTCCAGCCGGGGCATGGAGTCGATGGTGCCGCGCGCCATCGCGAAGTAGGTGTCCTTCTCGAAACCCTTGGCGGAGATGACATCCGAGAGCTCGCGGAAGACGCGCTCGGCCTCCCGGGTGACCTTCATCTTGCCGATGGAGTTGAACATCACGAAGCGGCGGTCCTCCGGCGTCGAGCACCGCATGTAGTCGATCGCCCGTTCGTGGTAGAGGCGCATGGCGTTCATGCGCACGTAGCTGTCGGACAGGATCTGGCGCACCTGCGCGAAGTCGGTGACCGGGTGCCCGAACAGGATCTTGGCCGAGGCGTGGTTGACCGTCTCGTAGAAACAGTGCTCGGCGATGCCGAGCGCGACCATGCCGATGTTGAACTTGCCGCAGTTGACCGCGGCGAGCGCGGCGTCGAATGCCTTGCGGCCCACATGCAGGACGTCGTCGGCGGATACCGGATAGTCCGTCAGGTCGTAGGCGCTGACGAAGTTCTGCCCGTGGATGACGTTCTTCACCAGCCGGTAGTTGGGATGCTGACTGTCGGCGACGAACCAGACGTACGCGTCGGGACCTTCGAGGTCGGTCCGTCTGCCGATGGTCGGCACGATGCGAGCCACATTGCCGTTGCCGATGTAGTACTTGCTGCCGGTAGCGGTGAACCCGCCCGCCCCGTCGGGTGTGAGCAGCATGTCGGTGGCGTAGATGTCGGCGCCGTGATCCTTCTCCGACAGCCCGAAACCGATGATGCCGCCGCGGTCGAGTTCCTCGGCGGCGCGCAGGTGCGCCTTGCCGTTGGCGCTCTGCCAGATGGTGGCCAGACCGAGGGTGGAAACACCCCAGGCGTACCAGTACTGCGGTCCGTAGAAGCCGGTTATCTCGTTGAACCGGGAGATGAACGCGGTGTCCCAGCGCTTGTCCTGGTCCCCGCCCGCGCTCGACCGCGGTGTCGCCATGTAGGCGATGATGCGGCTCTCGGCGAGGAACTCCATCCAATCCCCGTACCACGCGGCCCGCTGCGCGTCGCTGGTGAGCGCCTGTTTGCCCTTCGTCTCGAAGAAGTCGACCACCGACCGCAGCCGAGCCCTGCTAGCGGGATCGAACTCCTCGAAGGTATCGGTTTTCGGATTGAACAGGGGCATGGCGATGCCGCCTTTCGAAAGTGATGGCAAGTGCCATCACATTAGAACTGAGGGCAGCCGCCGTCAATCACTTCCGGGAGGTTGCCTCGAGGCGAATGCGGAGCGAGTGACATACTCGGCCGGTCGCCGCGACCTCAAACCCACAGGCCGCCACACGGCAGGGCGGGCAACCCGACATCGACGTCGTCATCGATCGTGACGACGAACTCGGGATGAGTGCTCGCCAAGACCTCGGCCACACTCTCGGCCTGTTCGGCGCAGGCTTGGTAATCCAGGACCAGAGCGCCGGATTCGATATGGATATGTCGAACGTTTCGCGGGATCGCCATCTCGAATTCACTGCGCCAGACACATAGAGGAGGAGAGAGCCGCCGATCGCCGCCGTCCGCGAATGTCACGGCCGACCTCGGTACAGCTCCCAGTTTCTTGGATGTTAACGTACATTCCGGAAGTTGAGAACAAAACGACGGGGTGCGACAGTTCGTCTCGAAGTACTTCAACCTGACGACTTGCAGCGAATCCGGCCTTCACTGCTGGTCCACCAGCGATCCCGAACGCACCTCAGGAGGAACAAGTTACTCTCCGGTCACACGACAGCCGGGCGGCTCGCGGAATGCGCGTCAGGGCCGAGCCGCGGGCACCAATCGGGCTCGCGGGGTCAATGCGCGCATGCCGGTCTTCACGACATTCGCGTAAGCGGCCGCGGCCGCCCGATCCGTGGGCCGGACAGGAATCCGCAGCAGCTCCCGAGTTCGCTCGTGCAGCAACGTCCGCACCGCGAAGTCCGGCAGTGCCCGCGGCACCCAGGCGTCGGGGCGCAGCAGTTCCGGCGCGAGCTTGCCGCTGTCCGGGGTGACGGCGAGTTCGGTGGCGCAGGTCGCTTTCAGGTAATCGTTGAAGTCCGCCCAGGTCCGCGGCATGTGCCGCGCGGAGATCCCGTACCGCCGATACCACTCGCAGCACTCCCCGTAGAGCGTCTTCTTCTCGGCGAGGTCAAGGGGGCGGTCGAAGGTTTCGATCGACGCGTACAGGGTGTCGACGTACGTCGCGTGCTGGAAGAAGAACAGCTCGGGGGTCAGGCCGCTGTAGCGCTTGCCCCGGCTGTCGACGCCGTGCACCAGCCCGTGCCCGTACAGGATCGCCGGATGCGGATCGCACAGCGTGTACGCGAGGTAGATCATCCGCGACACGGTCCGCTTCTTGTGCGCCCACAAACTGCTCGGCGCGTGCGCGACGATGGCCGCCGCGACAGCCGGATGCAGGATCTGCAACCCGACCGCGCGGGGCAAGGTCAGGGCGAAGCGGCGGTCCCCGAGGTAGCGGCCGAGAAGGGAATCGCGGTCCACCGGAGCGCTTTTCATTCGCGCAGCCTCGCCCGGGCGAGCACCGGGGCCAGCCACCGCGGGGTCCACCAGTTGGCGGTGCCCGCTATCCGCATCGCGGCGGGGACGAGGATGGTGCGGACCAGCACGGCATCGAGGATGACGGCCAGGGCCAGGCCGACGCCCAGGGCGCGCATGATCGACACTTCGCTGGTGGCGATGCCCACGAAGACGACCGCCATGAGCAGCGCGGCGGCGGTGACGACACGGCCGGAGCGGGCCGAGCCGACGGCTACGGCGGTGTCGACGTCGCCGCGGGTGCGCGGAGAGCGCTCCCATTCCTCGGTGAAGCGGGACAGCAAGAACACCTCGTAGTCCATGGACAGCCCGAAGGCTACGCAGAACAGCAGCACGGGGACCGTGGCGACGGTGTAGCCGGTGGCCGTCGTCCCCAGGCCGGCGAGATGGCCCTCCTGGAAGACCCACACCAGTGCGCCGAACGTGGCAGACAGCGAAAGGGTGTTCAGGACAAGCGCTTTCACCGGCAACACGATGCTGCCGGTGAGCAGGAACAGCAGGATGACCGTGGTCACCACGATCCACAGCAGCGCGATCGCGAAGCCGCGGGAGATGCCTGCCGAAGTGTCGGCCGTCTGCTGCGCCAGTCCGCCGACGAGGATGTCGCCGGGCGCGTCGACGGCGCGGATCGCGTCGAGTTGGCCGCGGCCCGCATCGGAATACGGGTTCAGGGTCGTCGCGACGGTCAGGTGCGCGGAGCCGTCGGACCCGACGACCCCGATGGCCGGCCCGGCCGCCGATCCCGCCACGTAGACGCCTGCGGTGCCGGTGACCGCGGTGACCTCGGGAACGCGCGACAAGCGCGCGGCGTACTCGCCGAGCCGCTCGGCCGGTGCGCCGGTGACGACGACGTGCACGGTGCCGGTGATGTTCTGGTCGAACCCGTCCCGGATTCGGTCACCGACCGCGCGCGATTGCGCCTCGGTGGAGAGCACCCGGTCGTCGGGCAGACCGACCCGCAGGTCCAGGACCGGCGAGCCGGCCAGCAGCAGCACCGCCAGCACGGGCAGCGCGGCCAGCAGCGGACGCCGCTGCACCGCGCGCGCGATGCGGTAGAGCCGGGTGGTCTCGGCCGGGGCGGCCTCACGCTGCGGTTTGCGGTTCATGCGCGGGCCGAACAGGGCCAGCAGCGCGGGCACACAGGTGATCGCCAGCACGATGGACAGCACGACGACGGCGACACCCGCGTAGCCGATCGACCGCAGGAACGCCATCGGGAACACCCACAGGCCGATCAGCGCGGTGCCGACGATCACACCGGAGAACACGACCGCGCGGCCGCCGTGCCGCATGGCCGAGGACAGGGCCTGCTCGTGCGACAGGCCGCGACTGATCTCCTCCCGGTAGCGGCCGATCAGCAACAGCGAGTAGTCGATGGCCAGCGCCAGACCGAGCGCGGTGGTGACGTTCAGCGCGAAGACCGACAACTCGGTCAGGAGCGTGAGTACGAACAGCACGCCGGTCGTGCCGACGATCGCGAGCACGCCCACCACCACCGGCACGGCGGCGGCGATGACGCTGCGCAGGAACAACACCAGCAGCAGGAAGGTCAACGGCACGGCGATCCCCTCGGCGAGCACGAGGTCGCGGGAAGCGGCTGCGTTGATCTCATCGAACGCCATCGCCTGGCCGCCCGCGCGCACGAGGACGCCGTCGCGTTCGCCGGTGTGACGTTCGGCCAGCTCGCGGGCGGCACGCTGGGCGGTGTCGTCGTCGCCGTCCAAGCCCGCGATCACCAGGCCGGTGCGGTGGTCACGGCTGACGAGCGCGGCGCCGGCGGGTTCGGTCCAGGACGTCACGGTGCTCACCCGGTCGTCCTGCCGCAGGTCGGCGCCGATCCGTTCGGCGACCGCGCGTGCCGCGGGCGCGCTGGCGCCGCCGGGTGCGTCGACGGCGAAGATCAGCTGCATGTGCGCGACGCCGTGTTCGGCGGCCAGCACGTTCGCGGCATGCGAGGATTCGGCGTCCGGGTCGACGAAGCCGCCCGAGGTCAGCCGGTCGGTGACGAGCGAGCCCAGCATGCCGAAGACGACGAAGGCGATGCCCGCGACGGCGAGCACCACTCTGGGCGCTCGCGCGCACGCTCCGGTGATGCGGACCAGTACTCCGTTGTCCCCGGTCTCGGTGCCGGGAGTGCCGGTGGACGTCATTTCCCCTCCACGGCGGGCAGCCACCAGACGGGCGTGACCTTGTGCCCGGCTCCGATCTCGATCGGCGGATGCGATTGCCAGCCCAGGATCTCGCACATCTGCACCACGTCCCGGGACTTGGCTTCCCCGTAGCCGGGCAGGCCCTTGGCCCGCGCCACCCGCATGACGCGCTTGAGCAGCGCCGCGCCGCCGCCGAGCGTCCTGGCACCGACGTACCAGAAGTAGAAGTGGGGTTCGGTCGGATGGGCGGCTTCCACCTTGGCCAGCATCCGCGCCATCAGCACGGTGCGCGGCAGGCCGAGCAGCGCGATGGCGGGCAACCGGAACAGCCACACCCACAGCGGGAACCGGGGACCGGTGCGCTCGTACGCGATGAGCACGGCTGCGGGCTGCTGGTCGGCGCCGAAAGTGGCCTGCAGGTAGCCGCCGAGGCGCGCGCAGATCTCCACCTCGGCCCGGAAGAACCAGTACAGCGCCTTCGCCGCGCGGCTCGGCCGCTTCGGGCGCACGTCCCGCCAGATCGCGTCGTCGGCGAAGGCGTCGGCCAGCACCCGCGCGGCGGCGGCCCGCTGATGCTTGGCGACGTTCGACGGCATCGTCACGGTCGTCATCTCAACCTTTCTGGTCACGGTTCACCCGTGGGCGCCCTGGTAGAGGGCATCGAATTTCTCCCCGCCCACCGGCCTGCCGAGGGCGGTCAGATACAGGGTCTGGCGTCCGGCGGGCAGGGCCCGGTTCCAGTACTCGGGCGCGAGTCCCCCGACTCCCGTGACGCCCGCACCGTGCCGGGCGGCGACGAGGTAGAGCACCTGTCCGACGACTCCGGCGCCGAGCAGCAACGCTTGGCGGCCTGCGTCGATGGTCGAGTCGTCTTCGCTGGCGGGAGCGCTGAAGACGACGAACGCCTCCGCGCCGAGCAGATGCTCCTGTCCGGCCAGACCGGTCAGCAGGTCGCCGGCGGGCAACGCCGCCCCGGCGGACAATTCGCCCACCAGATGCACCGTCGGCATCGGCAATCCCAAGCGGTTCAGGGCGGCCGCGGCGATCTCGAGCGCGCCCTCGACGACGGTGTCGAGGTCGTAGCCGGGCGGGGCGCCGGTGCCGAAGGCCGCCGCCGAGCGGCGGATCGGGATGAACCGGGCGAGATTGCCGGGCAACTCGCCCGCGCGGTCGAAGAACACCGGCTGCGGTGGGCCCGGCGGGCGCAGGCGGTCGGCCCACTGCTCGAACTCGTTGCGGCCCATCTGCACTCGCGGCATCGAGGTGGTGACCAGCCGCCAGCCGTCGGCCTCCCCGTCGTGCGGGACGAACGCGCGGACCAGTCCCGCGGCGAGCACATCGCCCGCCGCACCACCGGGGCCGGTACCCGGCAAACCGTCGGTGAAGCGGTCGGCCGCGCTGTCCTCGCGGTCGAGCAGCGCGAGGGAGAACAGGGCGTGACCGGCGTCGATCAAGTGGTAGAGGTAGCCGCGCGCGCCGTATTTGCGCATGGACAGCCAGGGTCGCCCGACCAGCAGGCACAGGTAATCGTCGGCGTCGGTGGTGAAATCGGTGTCGGCGCGCACCACCAACTGCTTGCGGGCCGGGTCCAGCAACGCGATCGCACCGGTATCCGGCGCCGCCAGCAGGATCTCGTAGGGGTAGGTCGCCCCGGCGGAGGGCACGAAACGGGATCCGTCGCGGCGGCGACCGATCAAGCGGTCCACGTGGCCGACCGCGCCTGCCACCGGACCGGTGAGCGGTTCGATGCCCACGGTCTGCGGCAGCGGAGGATGGATCACATCGCCCCAGGCCAGGCCGACTCCGGCTATCTGCACGTCAGCTCCATTCCGCGGTCTCCGGGTGCGCGCGGTGCACCCGTCTGCGGGTGTGCTCCCAGTAGGAGCGCACCGAGAGGTCGGCGAAGATGTAGTCGCGCTTGGCGGCGACATCGAGGGCGTTCGAGGTCGAGAACGGCCGGGCGCTGGCCAGCGCGTCCAGTTGGAGCCGGCAGGCGCGTTCGAGCATCAGCGCGAAGACCACCGCGTGGCGCACGCTGCGGCCGACGACGACGCTGCCGTGGTTGACCAGGAACACCCCGACGCCGTCGTCGAGGGTCTCGGCGATCGCGGCGCCGACGTCGAGGGTGAGCACGGTGTTGCTGGTGTCGTGGAAGCGATGCACCTCGCCGCCGAGCAGCGCGCCCTCGTGGCTGAGCGGCGCCAGCTCGGCGTCGAGGGCGCCGAACACCAGGCTCGCCGGGGCGTGGCTGTGCACGATGCCCGCGACGTCCGGGCGAGCGGCGTAGATCGCCTGGTGCAGGGGAAGTTCCGGCGGCGCCTGCGGGTCCGGCGGCTCGGCGGCGTCGACCGCGGCGTCGACGAAATCGGCGGGAGCGGCCTCGTCGAAGCCGACCAGCGCGCCCTTGATGGCGAAGCGATCCTGTCCCGGCCTGCGGACCGAGATCTGGCCCTGGTTGAAGTCGTCGTGGCCCCCGGACGACAGTGCTCGCGCACCGATCGCCGCCTGGATCACCAATGCGGAAGTCATAGTGTCCTCATAGTCGTGCCGCGATGGCGTTGCGCTGGATCTGGTTGGTGCCCTGGATGATCTGCAGGAGTTTGGCCTCGCGCATCCACCGCTCCGCCGCCTCGCCGGGCAGGTAGGCCGAAGCCCCGAGGATCTGGACGGCGTCGGTGGTCACCCGCATGGCGGTGTCGGTGGCGAACAGTTTCGCCTGGGCGGCCAGCAGCCCCGCCTCGGGTCCGCCCCCGTCGATCTCCGCACACGCGCGGTAGAGCAACTGGCGAGCGGCGGCGAGCTGGGTGGCCATGTCGGCGAGCAGGTGCCCGACGGCTTGGTGGCGGATGATGGGCACCCCGAACTGGATTCGGGTCTTCGCGTAGGCGGTGGCCCGGCGCAGCGCCGCCTCGGACAGCCCCACCGCGCACGCCGCCAAGCCGACGCGGCCCTGGGTGAACATGTCGTCGGCCACCCGCGCGCCGCGGTTCACCCGGCCGAGCACGCGATCGGCGGGTACCTCGGCCCCGTCGAAGACGATGTCGGCGCTGGGCAGCGCGGCGGCGCTGTGCTTCCTCGCCGCGGGCGCGACGGTGACACCGGAGGTCGCGGCGTCGACGGCGAAGCAGGTCAGGCCGCCGAGTCCGGCGTCACTGGTGCGCGCGTAGACGACGAACACGCCGGCCACCGGCGCGTGCCCGGCCCAGGTCTTGGTACCGAGCAGGCGAAACCCGCCGTCGGTCCGTTCGGCTCCGAGTTCGATGGCGGACATGTCGGATCCGGCCGCGGGCTCGCTCACACAGTTGGCCCCCACCATCCGGCCGGTGACCAGCTCCGGCACGAGCGCGGCCCGCGCCTGCGGCCGACCGTGCCGGGCGATGGTGCGGGCGACCAAGGTCTGCAGATGCACCGATTCGGCGAGTGCGAGCCATTTCTCGGCGATGACCTCGACGTTCGCGCAGAACTCGCGCACCGCTCCCGGTTCCTCCGCGATCACCCGCTCGGCCGGGACAGTCGCCATGATCCGGCCGAACAGCTCAGCGGGGAAGCGGCCCGCGCGCTCGTGCTCGGTCACGGTCTCGGCGCAACCGTCGAGCAGTTCGCGCAAACGGTCCATCCGCGCCGCCGTCGCCGATTCCGAAGCGCTCGCGCCCTGCGCGGGGTCCGGCGCGCCGACGCCTCGGCGCTGCACCTCCACTCCCCCGGCCGCCCCGCTCATGTCGCCGCTCCCGCGAGTTCGGCGAATGCCTCGGCCGCCGTATACCGGCCGGGGGCGGCTCGTTCCAGCCACGCCGCGAGCGACAGCGCTGCGGCGGCGGGGCCGCGCAGGTCACGGACGCGGTGGCTGAGTTCCCAGCTCTCCCCCACCGCCGTGATCACCACCTGGTGGTCGCTGACCGGCGGGCCGTAGCGCTGCGCGAGGACCGTGGCGCCTTCCGGCAGCAGGGCGGCCAGGTTCCGCGCGGTGGCCGAGGGCGCGTCGAGCTTGGTGGTGGGATGACGGTCGAGGACCGCGAACTCCGCGTCCGGCACCAGCGCGGCGGCCAAGCCCGCCGCGAGTTCGGTGGCCCGGGCCTGCAACCAGTGCAGGGGACTCAGGTTGGCCGCGATCATGACCGGAATCTCCTGCGCGAGTTCGGCGAACGTCGCTTCGGCGGTGTCGGGCCGCCCGGACACGCACGACAGCAACGCCGCCCCGGTCCGCGCGCAGTAGGCGGCGACCGCGTCGAGCGCGGCAGGTCTGCTGGCGTCGATCACCACGCCCGGCATTCCGGCGCCGACCGTCCATCCGGCGGAGTCGGCGACGGTCAGCACCGGCACACCGGCCGCCGCGCAGGCGGCCACCACCGCCCGGCCGAGGCGGCCGGTGGCGCCGACCACCGCGACCGGGTGGTCAGGCGTCCTCGACACCCTGGTTCCTCAGGTAGGCCACGATCGCGGTGACCGTGCGCAGGTGGTCGAGATCGTTCTCCAGATCGATCTCCACGCCGTAGCGGATCTCCAGCGCGTCGACCAGGCGCAGGAACGCCAGCGAGGTCATCCCCGCGTCGGCGAACGTCTGCTCGGAGCGCTGCGCGGTATCGGCGTCGACCGTTCCGTCGGTCGCGGTGGCCACCAGATCGGCGACCGTCTTCGTGAGCGAATCCGCCATTACCTCGGACATCAGCGGCCTCCCGTGACCGGTTGCTGGAATGTGTGCATGAGCAGCTCGCGCACCGCCGACGCCTTGACCTTGCCGGTGGCGCCGCGGGGCAGTTCCCCGACGGTGACGAGCACCTCGGGCACCTTGTAGTCGGCGAGGCGTTCGCGCAGGAATCCGCGCAGCCGCGCCGCGTCGAGCGGGGCGCGGGTCTGCGCGGCGGCGCCCACGCAGGCGCGGCCGCTCGGCGTGGTCAGCGCGAGCACCCGGCAGTCGATCACGTCGGGGTGCGCGAGGATGGCGTCGCTCACCGATTCGACGGTGAACTTGCGTCCGCCGATGTCCAGCACCGGCTGGGCACGGCCGCCGAGGAAGAGTTCGCCGTCCACCACCGAACCGGTGTCGGAGGTGACGTAGCTACCGTCGGCGGCGATCGCGCGCTCGAATTCCCCCGGGTAGTTCAGGTACCGGGTGCCCATCGAAGCCGTGCGCACGTGCAGCACCTCCACGCCGTCCGCGCCGGGGCGGGAGTCCACGGTGACGCCGGGCAGCAACATGCCGTTCCCTTCGGGCCTGCTGCCGTCGGCGAAGGTGACGGGCCCGGTCTCGGCGATGCCGTAGTAGTCCGAGATCGGGCCCGACAGCGCCGTCACGTGCGCCGCGACCGCGGCGGGCAGCGGCGCCGCCGACGACAGCCGCAACCGGAGGCCGCGCAACGCTTCCCGCGCCTGCTCCGGCAGAGCGGAGTCCGCATAGTCGGTGAGCCGCTCGTAGGCGGCGGGAAAGGCCACCAGGATGCTGGGACGCAGCGTCGTGACGTGGCGCACGATCGCACCGCCACTGGGCATGCCGCCGGGCAGGGCCAGGCTCGCGCCGGTCAGCAGGCTGGGCATCAGCGTCGTGTTGAAGGCCAGGCCGTTGTAGAGGCCCGCGAAGCACAGACTCAGGTCCGCACGCGTCAATTCGGCTGCGCGGGACCAGGTTTCCGCCGCCGCGAGCACGGCGCGTGCGGAGAATTCGATGCAGGCGGGGGCCCGGGTGGACCCGGAGGTCAGCCGTCCCAGCTCGGTTTCCGGCGCGAGCGCGGGACGCTCACCGGTGCGTCCGGTCGCCACCGCCACCGACCGGTCGTCGAGCGTCACCGATCCGGTGGAATCTCCGTCGGTGGGGGCGTGCACCACGGCATCGATGCCGCAGCCCCGGACCAGCGTGTCGATCTCGGCCCGCCCCAGGCTCGGGTCGGCCAGGATGGGCAGGTCCGCACGCGACCACACGGCCAGCAGGGTGGCGATGTAGTCGGGGTGATTGCCCAGCGTCAGCAGGATCCGACTGCCGCCGCGCGGGGCGACGCGGTCGAGGAGCTCGGCGCGGCGGGCGGCGGCCACGCGCAGGTCGGCGAAAGTGCGGGTCTCCCGCAGGGTGAGCACCCTGGCATCGGGTGCGGCGTCCATCGCGGCGGCGACCGCCTCGTACAGCCGGGTCGGCCGCGCACCGTCGGCGCTCATGCCTGCCCGCCGAATTCGATATCCGGACCGAACAAGCCGCGCAGGATCTCGGTCGTGTTGGTGCGCAGGGCTCGTTCGGCCAGCGGATCGAGCATGTCGGCCAGCGACGGGATGCCGAGGTCGACGACGGCGTCGAACCGCACCGTCACCGCGTCGTCGTCCGTCGTCACCTGCCAAGCGCCGTCGAATCGCGCCAGGTCACCCGTGATCTGCTCGAACGACAGGACGCGCGCGACCTCGTCGACGACATCGCGTTCGGTCCACTGCAGCAGCCCGTTGCGGAACCACACCGACCAGCTGCTCACCTGGGTGCCGTGCGGGTCGACGTCGAGGGTGATGTCCCGGACGACCTCGGCGTGCTCGGCGTAGGAGGGAAAGTCGCGCAGGCGCGCGAACACCGCGTCCGGATCGACATCGCGCACGGTCGCCCGCACCGCCACGGTACGCTCGGCCATCAGACCATCACCTCGCTGCGCCCGTGCGCGGCAGTGCGCGCGCAGGCCATGTTCTCGCGGGCGATCACCGTGCGGTAGGTGATGCGCATGACCTCTTCCGCGTCTTCCGCCGAATACGCCTGCGGCGCACCGGGGATCGCACCCAGCGAGGTGGGCATCGGATCGGGCTGGAACAGCGCGGCCAGGGTGGTCATCAAATTCGCCATCTTCGTCTTCTCGGCGGGTCGCAGGTCGTCGAAGAACGCGGGTTTGAGCAGCCGCTGGAAGATCTCGGGATCGACGCGGCGCGGACTGCGATGCGGCAGACCGTATTCCGCGGCGATCTCGTCGAAGATCTCGAGCAGGCGGTGGGCGGTGATCGCGGTGGGGCCGATGGTGGCCCACGCGACCTCCGGCGCGTCCTGCGCGTCGGCCACCGCGGCGATCATCCCGGCTACCACGTCACACGGCACCAAGTCGTAGCGCGCCTGGGCCGCGCACAGGAACAGCGGCACCGATCCGCGCAGCATCGCGCGCGAGATGCTGTGCACACCCTGATATTCGGTGATCGCGCCGGTCTTCGAGTGACCACCGATCGCAGAGGGGCGGACGATGGTGTAAAGGAGGCCGCTACCGCGGACCGCCGCCTCCCCGGCCCGTTTGGCGGCGAGGTATTCGCCCGGACGCAGGGTGGCGTGGCCGCCGGTGACGTCCTCGGGCGGATCGAGTTCGACGAACGCGGTGCTGACGTGCACCACACGCGCCGAGGCACGTGCCGCCAGATCCAGCACCCGCTGGGTGCCGGTGACGTTCACGGTGTGCAATTTCTCGGTCCCCGCGGCGAAATCGACGCTCGCCGCGCAGTGCACGACGAGATCGAGTCCGTCGAGCACCATCTCGGTGTCTCCGGCGTCGAGCCCGAGTCCCGGCGCGGTGATGTCGCCGCGCACCACGGCCGAGGCGTGCGCGACGGGACGGCTGTGGGTGAGCGCCACGACCTCGTGCCGGGCGCTGAGCATCCGCATCAGCGGTACTCCGACGACACCGGCGCCGCCGGTGACGAAGATCTTCACGACTTCTCCTCGCAGAAAGGTCAGTTCGCGTGGGCCGCCAGGCGCACGCAAGCTTTGTCGAATGCCTCCAGCAGCCATGCCTCGTCGAGTGGCTGCAGGGTGGCCGGTGGGGTCAGGCGCAGCACCGGGCCCGCGTTGAGCGAGTGGTTGACGATCACCCGGGCGTCGAGCATTTCCAGCAGGAATTCGCCCGCCAGTCCGGCGTCGGCGAACTCGAGGCCGAAAAGCGTGCCGGCGCCCCGGATGTCGACGAGCTGACGCGGGCAGGTGCGGTCACGGATCTCGGTGAGGGCGGTGTGCAGCCGGGCCCCGATGCGCGCCGAGGCGCCCACCAGGTCCTCCTCGCGCAGCACCGCCAGCGTCGCCGCCGCGGCGGCCATGCCGAGCGGGGCCGCGGAGAAGGTGGAGGTGTGCAGGCACAGATCGGCGTCGAAGGCCGCGTACGCCTGCTCGGTGGCGATCGCGGCGGAGACCGGCAGCACGCCGCCGCCGAGGCTCTTGCCGACCAGCAGCACGTCGGGGGTGATCCGCTCGATCTCGCCGCGCCACCAGGTGCCGGTCCGGCCGAGCCCGGTCATGATCTCGTCGAGGACCAGCATCGCCCCGCGTTCGCGGCACAGCCGCTGCACCTGTGCCAGGTATCCGGCGGGCGGCACGATCACCCCGCCTTCGCCCTGGATCGGTTCGAGCACCACGCAGGCGTCCGAACCGTCGCGGCCGAGCGCCTCCTCCAGTGCGGTGGCGTCACCGTAGGGGACCCGGGACGCACCGTGCAGCAGCCCGCGGAACGGTCCCTGGTAGGTGTCGTTGGCGGTCAGCGACAGCGC
This sequence comes from Nocardia barduliensis, assembly GCF_013315795.1. Lineage (GTDB taxonomy): Bacteria > Actinomycetota > Actinomycetes > Mycobacteriales > Mycobacteriaceae > Nocardia > Nocardia barduliensis. The sequence goes on along the minus strand of NZ_JABLTE010000060.1, from coordinate 6,873 downwards.
TCCGAGGGTCTTGCCGTGGTAGCCGCCCGCGGCCCCGATCAGCCGGGTCCGTCCTTGGATCGCGGCCATCTTCAGCGCCGCCTCGGTGGCCTCGGTACCCGCGCCCGCGAAGTAGACCTTGGTCAGTCCCGCCGGAGCGACTTCGGCCAAGGCCGCCGCCGCGCCCGCCGCCGCTGCTTCGAGCAGGCCGCGGGTGCCGACCGGATGACGGTTCAGTTGCTCGGTCACCGCGTCCACCACCCGAGGGTGGCGGGCGCCGAGCAGGAACACGCCGTAGCCACCGCAGTTCAGGAATTCGCGACCGTCGGTGGTCCACAGGCGCGCGCCCTCGGAGCGATGCTCCACCAGCCCACCGAGCAGGCTGCCCAGCTGCGCCCGCGCCCGGCCGAGATGCCGCCGGGTATTTTCCAGAACCACGAATTCCGTTGTCATACAACACTTTCCGGGTCATAATGTGGGCACCCACCAGCACCCCCTGAGGACATGAGAGACCCTAAGTTTCATTCTCTCAAAGCGTCAACTCGAACGCGGCCGTCCGCGACATGAACGGTCGACCATAAAGGTCTGGAGCTGCCGGGTTCCCGCCCGATGTGGCATGGCCCACAACCGCAGGTCACAGCAAAGTTCGCGCCGGCGCGGGCGACCGGTCGCCCTGGCGGAGCCGAGGGAGGCGATCCGATCGCCGCCATACCGCGGCCGCCGCGTTAACCTGGCGTTCGCCCGAGAACCGTTGATCAGCCGAGGCCCGTTGTCGATCCTTGGAACCATGCGATTGGTGATCATCGGAGGCGGCATCCTGGGCACCACGCACGCGTCGGCTGCGATCCGCCGCGGACACGAAGTAGTGCAGTTGGAACGGGAACCGGAGCCCCGCGGCGCGACCGTGCGCGACTTCGGCCTGATCTGGGTGTCCGGGCGGTCGGCCACGGAACTCGAACTCGCCCTGCGCGCGCGGATGTCGTGGCAGGAGCTCGGCGGGAAGGTGCCCGGCGTCGGATTCCGGCCCGTGGGCTCGCTCACCCTGGTGCACACCGCCGATGAGCTGGCGGTCGCCGAGGCCGCGGCGGCCGGCGCCGAGGCCGAGGCGCGCGGCTTCGAACTACTCGACCCCGAGCGGGTGCGCGCCGTCAACCCCGCGCTACGCGGCAAATTCCGCGCCGGACTGCACTGTTCGACCGACGCCGTCATCGAGCCACGACAGCTGCTGCCCGCGTTGCGCGCCTACCTCACCGCTAGCGATCGCTACACCTTCCATCCCGGCGTCGAGGCGCGGGCGGTCACCGACACCGGTTCCGGCGCGCGGGTGCGCGACGACCAGGACCGGGTCTTCGACGCCGACCTGGTGCTCGTCTGCCCCGGCGCCGCGCACACCGGCCTGACCAGGGAACTGGCCGGAACGCTTCCGGTGCGGCGGGTCCGGCGGCAGATGATGCAAACCGCCTCGTTGGGCGAACCGCTCACCACGGCCGTCGCCGACGGCGACACATTCCGCTACTACCCCGGCTTCGCGGGCCCCGAAGTGGACGCGCTGAACCGGGAGCAGTCGCAGACCGCGACAGCCGCCGAGCACAAGATGCGACTGCTGTGCGTGCAGCGCCTGCACGGCGGTTTGACCATCGGCGACACCCACGAATACACCGAGCCGTTCGCCTTCGACGTCGACGAGGCCCCGTACGAACACCTCACCGCTGTCGCCGAGGAGTTGCTGGGTCGCGAGCTTCCGCCGATCGCGCGGCGCTGGGCAAGCACGTACAGCCAGAGCGTCGACCCGGACGTCCCGGTCACCCGCGCCCGCGCCGACCGCCGCGTCTGGGTGATCACCGGCTCCGGGGACCGCGGCACGACCCTCGGCCCCGCCCTCGCCGAGGAGACCGCCGACCTGCTCGGCCTCTGAAGGCCCGACCGGGCCGGGTAACCGGAGCCGAGTTTCAGCGTCGCAGATCCGGGGGGATGGACATATCCCTGCTCCAGCCTTTCGGTGAAATCGTCGTCATCGCGATCGACATCAGCCGAGGCGGTGAACTCCCGTAGCTGATCCGGAAATTTCTGTCGCTATGCGTATTGCGAATGCTCGGTGAGCTCGAATCGACAGGTGAATCGCCGTTCCAGCAGGATGTCCATCACCAGGACGAGCAGTCCTTGCCCCTGGAACCGCTCCAGCGCGGCGAACACGTCCCCCGCTCGCCGAACGGCTCCGCCCGTGCAGCACCCGCACCGATCCTTCGATCAGATCCGCGATTTCGCGCATCGACATCCGAGGTTCCTGCCGCCGTCCGGTCCGCGAAATTATGCGTTACCAGACGTATCCCAAACCCGAGGGAGTCACCGTGTTGTCCCACCACAGAATTCGCGTGTCGATTCGCGCCGATAGCCCGGCGTGTAAAGAATGCTCGCAACACGAAAGCGATTGTCCGCCTGGGCATAACGAGCCATATGGAGCGGACGGGAATGACTGGAGAAATAGCGGTGGTACTGCTGTGGGTGGCAATCGTTGCCATCGTCCTGGTTCTGCTCGGCGGCGCGGCCGCGGCCATGGTGTGGGATCCGAATTCCCGCCGTGCCGCCCGGTCGGCCGACCACGGAGCCGCGCTGCCGCTACCGGGCATGGGGGCCGCGCACGAGAGTTGGCCACGGCGACACTGAAGCGTCGCCTGGCGGTCGTGCGTTCCGGCACGTCGGCCCAGCCCGCCGAAGAACCGCATCGGGAGCGCGCTCCGCAGCATTGCCAGATGATCGCTATTTGCCCGCATTAGAGCTTCCGAGCACTGCTCGCCGGGTAGTTTGAGCGTGCAGGAACGCCGCGCTGGGTCTGGATACGCCGGTGCGCGGCGTTCGGGGCACCGAGAATTCCGGAAAGAATGGAGGTGCAGCAATGACAGGAACGGACGCCGCGCCCCAACCCTGGCCCGCCTTGCGCGTCGACAGCTGGACTCCGACCCGCGAGACGCTGCATATGTGGACGCAGATCGTCGGCAAAATCAGGCTCTCGCGCGCTCCGCTGGTCAATCACTGGTGGCAGGTCACCTTCTACGTCAGCCCCAGGGGCCTGACCACCTCCGCCATTCCGCACTCGACGGGTTGTTTCGATATCGAATTCGACTTCCTCGACCACCGGCTGCACATCCGGTCCAGTGATGGCCGCACGCGCCAGGTGGCGCTCGAACCCAAGCCGGTGGCGGTGTTCTACCGGGAAACCGTGGAGGCACTGGGCGAACTCGGGATTCCGGTGCACATCCAGGCCAGGCCCAACGAGGTCGAGCCCGCCGTTCCGTTCGCCGAGGACTACGAGCACCGCTCCTATGACGCCGCGGCCGCCACCTTGTTCTGGCGGCAACTGATCGCCGCCGATCGCGTCATGCACTTGTTCCGCTCCCGTTTCCTCGGCAAGGTGAGCCCGGTGCACTTCTTCTGGGGAGCGATGGATCTCGCGTGCACCAGATTCTCCGGACGGGCCGCTCCCGAGCACCCGGGCGGCGCCCCGAACTGCGGCGACTGGGTGATGGTCGAGGGCTACTCGCACGAGCTGAGCAGTTGCGGATTCTGGCCGGGCGGCGGCGCGGAAGGCGCCTTCTACGCCTACGCGTACCCGGAGCCCGGCGGCTTCGCCGACTACCGGGTCGGCCCGGACGAAGCTTTCTACAGCAAGGAATATCGGCAGTTCCTCCTGCCGTACGAGGCAGTTCGCACTGCCGAAGCGCCCGAATCGGCGCTGCTCGAGTTCCTCGACACGACGTACGTGGCGGCCGCCGAACTCGGCCGCTGGGACCGCTCGGCCCTGGAGGCCGATCCGGGCCGCTGGAATCACAAGCGCCGAGCCCACGACGTAGGCGCAGCGCGGCAGTAGTCGGCTGAACCGGGCAAGCGCCGCGACAGTGACTGGCGCGCTCCCTCGTCTCAGCCGGGCGACGCGTCTCGGCGGACCGGCCGTCGCGGAACTCGCGCGAACCCGAGGGCCGCAGGACTGCGGATTAGATGACCTGTTCAACGGTACGTTATACAGGGGACAAGACCTACGCTCGCCGCGCAGATCTCCCCAACCCCTGCGACCAGGCCGTATGCACTACGCATCCTTCCCACCACTGGGGACATAACTACTCGGGATCGCATCACCAATCAATGTATCGTTATATGACGGCACGTTAATTGACGGGATGACACTATGGAGAACACTAGGAAGCGCGGGACAGTACGTCGAGTGGTGGCATCGGCGCTGATCGGCGGGGCGGTCGTGACGGCGGCGGCCGTCGCCGCGCCGGAATCCTTCGTCACGACGACAGCGGACCGGTACTCCCACGACCCTGCCGACAAGCGCGGCTCCGGGGTCGGCGAGCGGGCGCGCAGCAGCAACCACGGCGGTTACCGTGGACGCAACGAGCGCCCCTGCCAGTACACCCCCGAGGGGTACTGCACCGGAAGACGCTGACGGATCGGCATTACCGGACCCGCCTGGGCGGCCCGAACGGGCCGCCCTTGCGCGCGCATCAGGCCGCGGCCGGGCCGTAATCGAGATGGACGACGCCGTTGGCGTAGACCTCGTGTTCTTTGAGCGCCAGTTTGGTCGCGTCGACGCCGTCGCTCCACAGGCGCTTGCCCTTGCCGAGCGCGATCGGGTAGACGAACAGGTGCAGGTCGTCGACCAAACCGTCCGCGAGCAGCGCCCGCACCAGCGTGCCGCTACCGCTGATGTAGATGACGCCGTCGATCTCGTCTTTGAGCTTGCGGATGACCTCCGGGTCGTAAGCGCCGATGCGGGTGCTGTTGGCCCATTCCACCTGCGGCTCCCGCGCACCGACGACGTACTTCGTGGTGTCGTTGAAGAACGGCGCGCCCGGATCGTCCTCGACGGTGCGGGTCGACCACGCCGGGGCGAACATCTCGAACGTGGTGCGTCCGAGCAGGATCGCCTTCGACGCGGAAGTGATCGCCCCGAGGGTCTCGCCCATTTTCGGGTCGAATCCGTACTCGAAGGTCCAGGACGGATCCTCGTACACCCCGTCGAGTGCGATGAACTCGTGAACTGCGATGGTGCCCATGGTGTTCCTCTCATGACGTCCGGCGGTCGCCGGGGCGGCTGGTGTCGCTGCCGAGAACGACTCTGCTGGTAGCGCCTTACGATTTGTTTACGGTTGCTCCGTCGCTGGGAACGGACACCGTCCGAGCAAGCTTTCTACCGCACGAACGGCCTCTTGGCCCGTGCCTCGCGCAAAGCGCTCGCCCACCACAGCAGCTGGTCGAGCACACCGTCCACGGCCTCGTCCAATTCCGGGTCGCGGCGCGGCCAACTGCCGTCGCTCGCGTAGCGCTGCCAAGCCTTGGTGATGGTGAGGGTACGCCGGATGGGCACCGCGTTCAGTTCGCCGAAGACCGGACGCAACTGGGCGGCGGCGTGGCCGCCGTCGGCGTCGCCGCCGTACCCCACCACCGTGACGGGCTTTGCCGCCCATTCCACGTCGAACCAGTCGAGGGCATTCTTCACCGCCGCCGGGAAGCTGCGGTTGTACTCCGGAGTGACCACGACGAACGCGTCCGCGGCCGCCAGCCGTTCGCCGAGGGCGCGGACCGTCGGCGGCGCCTGCTCGTCGTGGTCGGCCAAACGGTCGGGCAACGCGGCGGTCGCGAGATCGATGCGGTCCAGGTCCACCTCACGGCGGCGGACCAGCCGCCCGGCGAACCAATCCGCCACGGTGGGACCGAAACGGCCGGCGCGCGTGCTGCCCACGATCAGCGCCACCCGCATTCGATTCGCGTCGGTCATCGCATGTCCCGCGGCGGGGTGTCGTCCGGGACGCCGGCGACCGCGGGCGTCTTCTCCCCTGGGCCTGCTTCGCGACAGGTCGGTGTAGCGGCCACTGGGGCGGTGGGCGGTTTCATCGCTGACCTCTTTTCGGGAGTTCGGGTGCACCCACTGTGGGTTCACCACCTTCCGATTTGTTTGCGGTCGCCCTCCGATACCGCTCACATAGGCTGCCCCCATGCGTTTCGGGGTGCTGGGTCCGTTGACGGTGTGGACCGATGCGGGGGCCGTGGTGCCGATTCCAGGGGCCAAGGTGCGGGCACTGCTGGCCGACCTGCTGGTCACCCCCGGCCAACCGGTGTCCGGCGACCGGCTGATCGATGACATCTGGGCCGATGACCCGCCCGGGAATCCGGCCGGCACCCTGGCCGCGAAGGCCTCGCAACTGCGCAGGGCGCTCGAAGACGCCGAACCCGGCGGCCGGGACCTGGTGATCTCCCCGCCACCCGGGTATCGGCTGGCCACCTCCGATACCGACGCGCAGGAGTTCCGCGCCTTGGTGGCGTCCGCCCGCGCGGCGACCGACACCGCCGAGCGGGTCCGGGCTCTCACGGCGGCGGTCGCTGTCTGGCGTGGCCCCGCGTTCGCCGATTTCCGCGACGCGCCCTTCGCGCAGCCCGCCATCGCCCAGCTCGAGGAACAGCGTTTGGTCGCGGTCGAGGAGCTGGCCGAGGCGCGGTTGGCACTGGGCGAGTACCGGCAGGTCGCGGGCGAGCTCACGGCGGCCGTGGCGGCCCATCCGCTGCGCGAGCGGCTGCGCGCGGCCCACCTGCGCGCACTGTACGGCGCGGGACGGCAGGCCGAGGCGCTGGACGGCTACCAGGATCTGCGCAGGCGTCTCGACGACGAACTCGGCATCGACCCGGGCCCTGAGCTGGCCGCGCTGCACCGCGCGATCCTCGCCCAGGAGCTGCCGCTCGCCGCGCCGCCACCGGAGACCGTGGTCACCCGGCGGCGCAGCTCGAACATCCCGGCGCCGCGCACCGAGCTGATCGGACGCGAGGCCGACCTCGCGCAGTTGTGCGACGCCGTCGCCACCGCGCGGCTGGTCACGCTGACCGGGCCGGGTGGGGTGGGCA
>NZ_JABLTE010000005.1 GCF_013315795.1 Nocardia barduliensis | reverse complement strand
CACCCGCACCTGCTCCGGCCCCCAAGCCCGCACCGGCCCCCGCTGCCGCACCGGCCGCCCCCGCCGCGGCTGCCGAATCGTCCAACGGCGCAACCCCGTACGTCACGCCGCTGGTCCGCAAGCTGGCGGAAGAGAACAACGTCGACCTCGCGAGCATCACCGGTTCCGGTGTGGGCGGTCGCATTCGCAAGCAGGACGTGCTCGCCGCCGCCGAGGCGAAGAAGGCGCCGGCCCCCGCTGCCGCTCCGGCCGCGTCCGCACCGGCCGCCGCGAAGGCGCCCGCCGCCGCCCCCGCCGCGGCGCGCCCGCAGCTGGCGCACCTGGTCGGCACGGTGCAGAAGGCGAACCGCATCCGCCAGATCACCGCGACCAAGACCCGCGAGTCGCTGCAGACCACCGCGCAGCTGACCCAGGTGCACGAGGCCGACGTCACCAAGATCGCCGCGCTGCGCAAGCAGGCCAAGACGACGTTCAAGGAGCGCGAGGGCGTCAACCTGACGTTCCTGCCGTTCTTCGCCAAGGCCGTCGTCGAGGCGCTGGGCGTGCACCCGAACGTCAACGCCAGCTACGACGAGTCCAGCAAGGAGATCACCTACCACGCTTCGGTGCACCTCGGCATCGCCGTCGACACCGAGCAGGGCCTGCTGTCCCCGGTGATCCACAACGCCAGCGACCTCTCGTTGGCCGGTCTGGCGCGCGCCATCGCCGACATCGCCGATCGCGCCCGCAACGGCGGCCTCAAGCCCGACGAGCTCGCCGGTGGCACCTTCACCATCACCAATATCGGCAGCCAGGGCGCGCTGTTCGACACCCCGATCCTGGTTCCGCCGCAGGCGGCCATGCTCGGCACGGGCGCGATCGTCAAGCGCCCGGTGGTGGTGACCGACGAGACCGGCAACGAGTCCATCGGCGTCCGCTCGATGTGCTACCTGCCGCTCACCTACGATCACCGCCTGATCGACGGCGCCGACGCCGGTCGTTTCCTGACCACGATCCGGCACCGCCTCGAGGAGGCGGCGTTCGAGGCCGATCTCGGCTTGTGAGGAAGGTCCCGCGGCACGTATGAAGGTCGTGATCGCCGGCTCGTCCGGGTTGATCGGGACGGCGCTCGTCGCGGCTCTGCGCCGCGACGGGCACGAGGTCGCCCGGCTGGTCCGCAGAAAAGCGGCGGGCCCGGACGAATTCGCCTGGAACCCGGTTCGCGCCCACTTGGACGAGCGGGCGCTTCGCGGCGCCGACGCCGTGGTCAACCTGTGCGGCGCGAGCGTCGGCCGGCGCCGCTGGACCGGCAGTTTCAAACAGGAGTTGCGCGACAGCCGGATCACGCCGACCGACGTGCTGGCGGGCGCGGTCGCCGCTGCGGGCGTGCCCGTGCTGCTCAACGCCAGCGGCGTGCATTACTACGGCGGCGACACCGGCGATCGGGTGGTGGACGAAACCGCCCCGGCCGGCACGACTTTCCTGGCCTCCCTGTGCCGGGACTGGGAGAAGGCCGCCGAGCCTGCCGCGGCCGCCGGGGTGCGCACCGTGTTGTTGCGCAGCGCCGTGGTGCTCTCGCGCGCCGGAGGCATGCTCGGCATGCTGCACCCGCTGTACGCGCTCGGATTGGGCGGGCGGCTGGGTAACGGCCGCCAGTACACGCCGTGGATCTCGCTGGCCGACGAGATCGGCGCGATCGTCTTCGCGCTCACCACCGATACGGTGTCCGGCCCGGTCAACGTGGTGGGTCCCGCACCGGTCACCAACGCCGAGTTCAGTCGCGCGCTGGGCCGTGCCCTGAATCGCCCCACCCCGCTCGTGGTCCCGGCGTTCGCGCTGCGTGCGCTGGTCGGTGAGATGGCGCAGGAGGCGATCCTGCGCGGACCGAGGGCGATTCCCACAGCCCTCGAGGAGGCGGGTTACCAGTTCCACCATCCCACCATCGGCGCCGCGCTGGCCGCCGCGGTGGGACGCCCTGGAGAGGCTCGATGACCGACCGACTCGACACCAGGCCCGCCACCGTCATCCGGGACGCGACTCCCGAGGACCTCCCGGCGATCCTGGACATCCACAACGCGAATATCGCCACCTCGACCGCGATCTGGGACACCGAGCGGGTCGGCTTGGAGGACCGCCTCGGCTGGTTCCGGGCCCGCACGGGCGCGGGGCTGCCCGTGCTGGTCGCCGAGATGGGCGGCGCGTTGGCGGGTTACGCGAGCTACGGCCCCTGGCGCACCAAATCGGGCTACCGCTACACGGTCGAGAACTCCGTCTACGTCGACGAAGGCTTCCATCGGCGCGGCATCGCCACCGCACTGCTCACCGAACTGATCGACCGTGCCCGGCGAGCGGGCACCGTGCACGCGATGATCGCCGCCATCGAATCCGGCAACACCGGCTCGATCGTGCTGCACGAACGCTTCGGCTTCCGCACAGTCGGCGTCCTCCCCGAAGTGGGCCACAAATTCGGTCGTTGGATGGACCTGACCCTTATGCAGCTGACCCTGCCCATCGAGGTCGGCTGAGCCCGCCCTGCCGCGCTTGGCACACATCGCCGACACCCTGGGCTGTGCGTGTCGGTGCGCTACGTGCGACGCTGCGGCCTGGTCGGCGGAGGGCAGTCGCTCGATCCCCGTACGGGCCCATGCCGCACGGGTATTTCAGCACGTGACGCGAGGCCCGTCCGGCGGAATCGGCCGATAAGGCGCGAACCCGCCACCGACCTGCGCGTAGCCGCAACCTTCCAGTTCTCTCCCGGCAACTCCGATCCGGCTGTGGGCGTTCCCACATCGAGGTGCTGGAACCAGCCAGCCTCCTCGGCGTACCGTCATGGCTGTGACCGACACGCGCACCACGCTGTCCGCCCGATTCGACACGACCCCGATCGTGGTCGAGGATCTCGGACTCATCGACTACCACGCCGCCTGGGACCTGCAGCGCACCATCGCCGAACAGCGCGCCGACGGCGACGGGGCCGATCATCTGCTGCTGCTCGAGCACCCCTCGGTGTACACCGCGGGCCGGCGCACCGAGGCCGAGGACCTGCCGATCGACGGCAGCCCCGTAGTGCAGGTCGACCGGGGCGGCAAGATCACCTGGCACGGCCCCGGCCAACTCGTCGGCTATCCCATCGTGCGCCTGGCCGAGCCGGTCGACGTCGTGAATTACGTGCGCCGCCTCGAGGAGGCGCTGATCTCGGTCTGTCTCGGTCTCGGCCTCACCTGCGGCCGGGTCGAGGGCCGCTCGGGCGTCTGGCTGCCCGCCACCGAGCTGTACGCCGAACGCAAGATCGCCGCGATCGGCGTGCGTGTGCAGCGCGGCGTGGCGCTGCACGGCATCTCGCTGAACTGCAATTCCGCCATGGACGGGTTCCAGGCCATCGTGCCGTGCGGCATCCGTGACGCGGGCGTCACCACGCTGACCCGCGAACTCGGCCGGGAAGTGACCGTCGCCGAGATCAAGCCGCTGGTGGCCGCCGCCATCATCCGCGCGCTCGACGGCGACCTGCCCGTCACCGAGCACGGCGTCGCACGCGTCACCCCTGGTGACACCACCCCGCAGACCCCGGCCGCGACGGCGTAAGGTCGATCGAGTGACCTCAGTCGACACCCCGACACCACACAACGCCTCCGCAGCCGAACCTGCTGCGGCACTCCCGGGTCCCTCCGCGGCTACGCAGGCTACCTCCGCCGGGCCCGAGGCTCGCGCCGCGAACGGCCGCAAACTCCTGCGCATCGAAGCCCGCAACGCGGAAACCCCGATCGAGCGCAAACCCAAGTGGATCCGCACCCGGGCCACCATGGGCCCGGAGTACTCCGAACTCAAAGGCTTGGTGAAGCGCGAGGGTCTGCACACCGTCTGCGAGGAAGCGGGCTGCCCCAACATCTTCGAATGCTGGGAAGATCGCGAGGCCACCTTCCTGATCGGCGGCGAACAGTGCACCCGCCGCTGCGATTTCTGCCAGATCGACACGGGCAAGCCCGCCGCCCTCGATCGTGACGAGCCCCGCCGCGTCGCCGAGAGCGTCCAGGCCATGGGCCTGCGCTACTCCACCATCACCGGCGTCGCCCGCGACGACCTGGAAGACGGTGGCGCCTGGCTCTACGCCGAAACCGTCCGCGCCATCAAGCGTCTGAACCCGCACACGGGCGTGGAGTTGCTGATCCCCGACTTCAACGCCGACCCAGGCCAGCTCGCCGAGGTCTTCTCCGCGCGCCCGGAAGTGCTGGCGCACAACCTCGAGACGGTCCCCCGCATCTTCAAGCGCATCCGCCCGGCCTTCCGCTACGAGCGCTCCCTCGCGGTCCTGACCGCCGCTCGCGAAGCGGGCCTGGTCACCAAGTCCAACCTCATCCTGGGCATGGGCGAAACCCCCGAGGAAGTCACCCAGGCCATGCGCGACCTGCACGAGGCGGGCTGCGACATCCTCACCATCACCCAATACCTGCGCCCCTCGCCGCGCCACCACCCGGTCGACCGCTGGGTGAAGCCGGAGGAATTCGTCGAGCACTCGAAGACGGCGGAAGAGATCGGCTTCGCAGGCGTCATGGCGGGTCCGCTGGTCCGCTCGTCCTACCGAGCGGGCCGGTTGTACGCCCAGGCGATGGCGCACCACGGCCGGGAGATCGCCCCGGAGATGGCGCACCTCGCCGAGGAGGGCACGGCGTCCCAGGAAGCCAGCTCCGTGCTGGCCCGCTTCGGCAGCTGACCGGCGCCACACCTGGCTCGCGATCGGCTGACCGCCGAATCGCGGGCCGGTAGCGGTTCGCTGACGTAGTCGACCGAGGCCGCCGACGATCTCGAGTCGCTGACGGGCGCGTCACAGACCCCACCGATTGAGCCACGCCACAATCGAGATCAGCGTGTAGGCCGCTACCGTGCAGGCCCCGGTGATGAACCAGGGCGCCAGGTCGCGCGGCGAGCGCTGCCCGGTCTGTTCGGCGCTCGGTTCCCGGCCGCGCACCACGATCGTGTTCCCGAGCATGTCCGCGAATGTACGTCGCCGCGTATCGAACAGCGGCCACAGAAATTCGAAGTAGCAGGGAAGTGCGTCGACGGTGTGAGCGAGCTGGCGGAGGAAGCTTCGGCCGATACCCACCGGGCGGTGTGTACGCGGGTCCACCACCCGCAGGCCCGTGACGAGTTTGCCGAGACTACGCCCTGTCCGCCCCTGCACGACCACGGTGTTCACCACGCTCAGGATGATGACAGTGGCCACCATCAGCGCGTACAACCACCGGGTCACGTCTTGCGGGTATATGGGTACCGCCCCGTTGACGCTGGTCCCCCGCGGTTTGATGTTCTCGATCGGCTCGCCGTAGATCAGAATCTCGAGATCCTCGGCGAAATCCATCGCGAAACCCTCGGTGCGCATGGGGTCGTACAACAAGTTCCAGTCGATGTACGTTGCCAACCCCAGAAGCGCCACAACCACCAGTGCATCGATGAACCAGGCCGACATCCGTAGATGCCACGGCGCATACCGCGGCTCACCTGATGGCATCGCAGGCTCCCGACTCGGTATCCAGCACCGCCGTTTCGATCACTGCGAAGAGCAGCGATTGTGTTGGTTCCGTGAGGCGGGCGATCATCAAGGCTCCTGTCCGGAATCGAAAGCACTGTCACAACACAAGACGGTCCGCTGTTCGGCATGGAAATCGGAGTCCATAGGGAACCCGAGGCGGATTGCCGACTTCGCGGTCACCTTTACCGATCGGCCTTAAGAAATCCTTGTCGGCAGGTGAAACGGTGGACTGGTAGATCCCCGCAGCAGAAGCGCTGGTCCTGACGAGCGCCGATTCGGACCGACCACTCACGCCATCACGGTGATCGCGCCGAGATCTGGTCGATCCGAAACCTGTTTGTGAGTCAAATCACATGCAAGGCAAATTGCTTGCACAGCACGGCAATAACGGCGGACCAGCCGTCTTCAAGATCGTGAATTTCGATAGCCTAGGGTTAGTTCACTTGTTGTTCACCTTCCGTGATCAAGCTGAGATCGGTCCGGAAGTGACCTGAGAAACCAGCTCCGCAGTGTTTCTCTTCGGGTACGGCAGCGGCACCGACGGGTACCGACCCGTGTAGTCCACCGCGTCGCGCCGCCAGGAAATCGAACCCTGGCTTTCACAACGAAATCCGAAAACAGCACACGAGCCGAGACGGCGAAATCCCCACCGATGCCCGCCGTGATCCGCGCTGCCTTCTCCAGCCGGATCGTCGCACGATGAAGGAACTGATTTCTCGATGCCTGACGCACGCCTTTCTTTTCTCCGCCGCCCGTCATTTCGCAAAGGCGCGGCCCTCGCTGCCGCCGTCGGCGTGATCGCAGTCGGCTTCTCCGCCGGTGTGGCGGTGGCCGACGACAGCGCTCCGGCGCCCGTCACGCCGGTCGCCGCGCCGATCGACGGACTGGCCTTGCCCGCGCTGCCCCCGCTGCCTGCGCTGCCCGCGCTGCCGCCCCTGGGCTTCCTGCCCGCTCCGCCCCAGGTCTACGAGGACAACCTCGACGGCTGGATTCGCCAATCCCTGGACATCATGCGTCTGCACGGCATCCCGGGTAGTTACGAGGGCATTCACCGCAACATCATGCGCGAGTCCGGCGGCAACCCCCGCGCCATCAACCTGTCGGACTCCAACGCCGCCAAAGGCACGCCTTCCAAGGGACTGCTCCAGGTGATCGACCCGACCTTCAACGCCTACCACGTCGACGGCACCCCCTTCGACATCTGGGATCCGGTCGCCAATATCACCGCCGCGTGCAACTACGCGGCCCATCGCTACGGCTCGATGGACAACGTCAACGGGGCGTACTGAGGTCGGTTGGCAGATGGTCCGGTCCTCGCACATCCTCCGGAATGTGCGAGGACCGAATCGTTTTGCGCGAAGCCTCCGAAATGCGCAAGGACCGATTCGTCCTGCGCGAAACTTCCGGCAGCCCGGTAGCCGACCTGCGGCGGCACGGCGCTTCGGCGCGAGTCCGTGCAGTCGCGGGAGCCGGACTCGTGACGTTCTCGCGTGGCCGGGCTCACCGGTCGCGCCCCTGCGCCGCCTCCAAGAGAGCCGCACAACACCGACCCAGTGGTCGGTGCAGCACGAACTAGACCCGCGCCGCTCGCATCGCCAAGAACTCGCGTACCTCGGGAACCGTGGAGTGGGCGCGGACCGTGGTCGCGATGGCGTCGATGCGCTGGTGCAGGCGCGTGGACGCTAGACCGGCGATGGTGTCGTAGTTGTCGGCGAGCAACGCACACGACTGGGCGATATCACCGGCCGTCGCGAAATTCTCTGCGAGATGGACTTGCCACGCGGCGCGCTCCCTGGGCCACGCCGAAGAACTCTCGATCGCCGCTTGCAGATTGGAGGTGGCCGCAGAGTGCTCACCGACCCGCATCTGCGCCCAGCCGACGCCGCCGATGAACTCAGCCTCGGGCAGGTATACCCAATCCGGGTCGTGCCCGCGTGTCGATTCGTATGCGCGATGTGCCCGGCTGACAGCCGCCGTCATCGCAGACTTGTCACCACGAACCCCATGAGCCTCGGCTTCCCTGATCGCCATCAAGGCTCGCAATTTCGGGCCGCCGTCGCGCAGTGATGCCCGCGCTCCGGCCTGCGCGTATTGCACAGCCAAGGGGTGGCCTTTCGCGTCGTCACTAGGGCGACTCGCCATGAGGAAGCTGGCATTTGCCAGCGCATGCGCCGCAGCGATCCCATCATTGGCCGCATTCGCTGCGTTCGCGGCATCCGCGTAATATCGCCGCGCATCGTCGGGGCGACCCGCGTCGTAATGCACCCACCCGGCGGCGGTCATCATCTCGGCGGCAGCGCTGGTGAGCGCCCGTCCGACAGCTTCCGTGTAGCTGCCGTGGTCGAGCAACTGCTCTACATAGCGGACTTGAGTGGCCGCCACCCGGCACAATCGGTCGCCGCCGACCACCAGATCCAGTTCGTGGATCTGGTTCACGCTCTCGACAATGGCTTCGACATCGCTCGCGCCGACTTTCACGCTGGACGCCGACGCGGCGTTCGCGGGCGCGGACACCGACATCACGGCAGCCCCCGCGCCTCCTATTGCCCCTGCTCTGAAGAAGTTGCGACGGTCCACATCTGCCTCCCGATCCGACTCCACTACCAGTATGGCAAGCGGAACCTGAAGCGCACGGGCTACGAGACGCAGAACCCGAACGTCGTGCGAGGCCGGACCGCCGCGCTCCAGACCCGAGACCGCGGGCTGGGAGAAGTTGATCAGCACGCCCAGCTCCGTCTGGGTCATGCCGAGGGATTTCCGAATCCGCCGAATCACTTCACCAGTGGTCATAGGCATGGCCCAGCGTCCCCCCATCGTCGGTCGATTTCCCCACAGCATCCACCGCGAAAGCGGTTGCCCCGGCAGAATATACGGCTCGTGAGATAGCCGGAACCGAAACTCGAATTCGTCCTCCCACCTCGCTGTTCACCGAACCTAGCTTCGCTCGCAGGCGCCCGGTGCCGGGCCGACGCCGCACTCCCGTGCGACGCACCGGCTCACCAGAGTGGCGGGCCGGTGGCGAAAGCCCCCGGCACCGAGCGCCGCCGACCGACCGGTGTTCGATGCAGAGAGGCGTCACATGTCCACGAATTCCCTCGCCATAAATCAGCTCATCGCCCTGTGCGACACCGCCGCCCACCAGGCGCCGGTCCAGCCGTTCACCGTCGGTCAAGCCCACGAGGTGATGCAGATTCATCTGGCCTGCCGCGCGAAACACTGCGCCCGAAAAGCGGCGGCACGGCAGGTGCTGATCGACGCCGGGCGGATGGTTCCGGATTCCGGCAAGCCGCAGTGAAGGCGGCTGCCGAAGCCGAACCGCCGGACCGACGCCGTCACATCCGCATCGAATCCGGCCCGCTGCGCCTGGACTACCAGGCGAGCGCCGAACAGGCCGAAAGCGTCGCACGCGCACTGGCGCAACGCTTCCCGGACATCAGGGTGACTATCGACCACAACCTGTGCGACGACCATCCGCAACTCCCCTGCGCCCGACTCTGGGACTGAACGCTCGTCCCTGCCGCGCCATCCCGACTTCGAAATCAGAACGGAGATTTCACCGATGCGATCCCTTCGGTCGCGCACAATGCCGGCTTCTGCCCGATCCATGGTGAGGGGGCGGTCATGAGCACAGATCCCGCCCCGGACCCGACGCTCACCCGCTGCCGGCACTACCGACACGTCTACGGGCTGCCGTGTCACGTACACGAGGAAACTGGAAGGATCGCCCTGTGTGCGGGAGACGTAGGCGCGGTCACGGTCCCCGAACAGCTCGGCAGAACGGTCCGCGCCGACCTCGCCCAGCAATACCTGCTCGGCCCCGTCATCGCCCACGGCTCCGGGCGCTGGACGATCCTCGTCCGCCCCGACGCCACCGACCGGCTCGCCAACGACAGCGAGATCTTCATCGCCCTGCTGCGCGCCTCCGCGACGATCGTCCCCACCGGCGGCGAGATCCTGCTCCCCTCCCCCACCGACGAGAGGATCGGATACCGGTGGTGGGTCGTCGCCCCACGCGACGCCTTCCGCCCGCATATCAGCACCGTCGTGCAGTCGATCATCCGCTGCGCCAACGCCGATCCGCACCAACCACACGGGTTTCAGGCTGACCGGCCGAGGGATCACTCGTAGCGAGGATCACCGAACCGCGATCCCCCTCACCGACCACCGAACTGCGGTCCTCCTCACCGATCGAATCGCGCGCGGTCCCTCGCCACAACCGACTCGACGGTCATGAATCCGGTGGAACCGGGGAGCCCCTGAGTGCGTCATAGACTTCAGGGACGACTTTGACGGCCCAGACGGGAGGCTTCGGTGGGACGACGGACGACGGCGGCGGTTGCTACGCTCGCTGGGATAGTGCTGGTCACCTCCGGGTGCGAATCGGGCACGAACGGAACCGCCACCCCCAGTAGGACAACCGACACCTCGGCGGCCACGGCCGCCCTGTGGGACCCGTGCACACAGGTGCCGGATCAACTGCTTCAGGAAATCGGTGTGGATCCATCCACGAAAAAATCGGGCGTGGCGGGAATCGAGGAGCCTGGATTCAAGGTCTGCGGCTGGTACGACCCGGGAAAGCCCTGGAACTACTCGATCGATGTTTGGTCCACCATTCACTCTGTCGAGGATTTCAGAAGAAAGCCTGATAATGTCGACTTCAGCAGCATCACGATCAATAGTCGTTCCGGATTCAAGTTCCGCAGCAACAAATACGATCCCGACGAAGCTTGCGATCTTATCTTCCCGACCGATTTCGGAGCCGTCGAAGTCACCGCATTCAATGTTTCGCCAAAAGGACGTCAGGTTCCACCGTGTGACCGCGTGACAGCCGCAGCTGAGGTGTTGCTTCCCATCTTGCCACGCTGACTGGAGGATGAACATGGCCTTGGAGGAAGAGAAGTCCCGCTGGCAGTTCTTGGCCAGCGAAGCGCAGAGCGGCCGTCTATACCTGGATCCATCGGTGGCAAAGGAGTGTTGGGATGCGTGCGATCGCCAGATCCAGCTGTATCAGGACTTGCGCAATGACCTGATCAGAATGACGAGGGTGACAGGCTTGGGTAGGTTCGAGTGTGCAGACGAGCTGGCGAGGATGCTGGGCGACAAGGCGGTTGGAGGCGAAGGTGATGTGGACTCCGCCCTCAAAGAACACATCGAGGTACTCACCCTCATCCGTGATACCATCCAGATTTCCGTGGACCGGATCGGCGCGCAGGACGATTCCAACGCCCAAGACACGAGCACTCTGTTGAACTGACCGGGGGATAATCATGGGTCTGCCATTTCTGGTGGCGATCGGCGCCGCTCTGCTCGAGCAGTCGAAATCCGGCCCGCCGGATACCGGTTCGCGCGACGAGAGTCCCGACGCGGCCATCGCCCGCAACCGCATCGCCGAAATCATGCGCGGCGGTGGTGATTTGCAGACTCAACCGTCGAGAGTTCCAGAGAGCGCGTATAAGAACCCGGACGGCATCGATGATCTCTATGAACGCGTGCAGGCGATGTCGATCACCGATGTCACCGCACTGCACCAGCGGTGGGAGTCGATCCGCAATCGGCTGGAGCAGGGTTTGCGGGGTTTCGCCCCGGAGATCAGCAAGGCCATGGAAGGCAAATGGGAGGGGGCGGCGGCGAAGGCCGCGAGCGACGGCATCAAGGAGTACGTCGACAAGTCCAGTGGGCTGGTCGGTTCGGTGCAGATCGTCGCCGAGAAGGTGAAGATCATCCGATCGGGCATCGAGGTCACCCGCCCCGCCGTGCAGGAAGCGCCGGCTCAGACGTGGACCAGCAACGTCGCGAGTTGGGTTCCGGGCCCCACATGGAAGTTGAACCAGCATCGCGAAGACGCTGCGCGCGATGCTTCGGTGAACGTCGTCAAGAACGTCTTCTATCCTGCCGTCCGGGAAGCCGACACCGGCGTTCCACTGGTCCCCAAGCCGTACAACCCTGTGCACAATTCCGGCGATCAGCCGTCCATATCGAACAATGGCTGGCAAACGTCGTCATCCCGAGATGGTTCCGGGGACAACCCCGCTACGGGAGACCCGTCACAGCGGCCAGGTGCTGCGGAAACGCCGGACAGCACCGTCGCATCCAGCCCGACTCCTTCTGTCGAACAAGAGAATTCGGACGATCAGGCGGCGACCACGCCCGCCGGCACGAACCCGTCGACCCAACCGGCAAGCACCAGCCCGGCTGCCGATCCCTCGTTGACCCGCCCCGGAACACCGAGTCCGGGATCGCCCGGCACGCCGAGCCCGGGCACATCCACCCCGGGCGTCCCCGGCCTCGGAACCCCCGCGCCGGGCCGCAGCCTCAATGGCGCCCCTGGTGTTCCGAGCGGCGCTCCCGCCGCCGCATCCGCGCGTTCCGGCGCCGGCCGCCCGGGCATGGGCGGAATGTCGGGCATGATGCCACCGGGCAGCCGTGGCAAGGGGGATGACGAAAAGGAACACCAGACGAAGGACTATCTGGTGAACCAGCGAAACGGCGAGGAACTCACCGGACTCGGCGCGGAGCACAAGGTCAAGTCGGTCCCACCGGTGATCGGCGAATGAGCGGCCCGGGCATCGACGCCGCGCCACGACGCGCGATCCGGCCGTGGTGCACGACGGAGGATTCGGCTTCATGAGCCGACGAGACTGGTCGTTCACAGCGCTCGGCTTCACCGTGCTGTGGCGGGCCGTCGACCGCGACGTGCTGCCCTACCCGTTGCAGTTCCGATCCACCGCCGAGACCGTCGCCGATTACGAAGCGGAGTGGAAGTCCGAAGCCGCCGGACTGCACCGTCGGTTCGACGAGTCCCTGTACAGCGCTTTGCGTGTGCTGGCCGAACCCGAGGCACGCATCGAGATGGCGGGGTTCCGCGGGAAGGAGAAGCTGCGCGTCCACGCGGCCGTGCACTATCGCCATGCCGTGCTGCTGGTTCAAGAGCCGACCGCGTCGGCGGATCGTGGTGGGGCCGTCCATATGTCGCTGATCGATGCGGACGACGTGAGCCGTCGCGTCATCGACCTGCTGCCCGACGCCGCACGCGGCAGCGGCCCCGGCATCGAGATCTCTCGGCACGAACTCGACACCGAGGACGAAGACGAGGAACCGTATCGCGTCGGCGCGTCGATCCCGCCCCGCGCCCGAGCCGAACAGTTCTTCGAACGTCCCCGCAGCACCATCGCCCACGTCGCGGTCTACGCGGGCCCCGCGTGGGACAACCGCCCCGCACCCGCCCGCGGCTTCCACGTGATGGACTATCCCGACGGCCGGTACCTCGTCCGCAGCGCAGCCACGCTCAAAGCTGTTCCCGCCGACACCACAGAACTACGAACACAACTCGACCGGGTCGTACAGGTCACGGTCGCGGGCTTCCGCGAGGAGAACGATCCGAGTTACAGCTGAAGCATCGGAACTGTCCCGACGCGTGCGACCAGTCACCTGACACTGACGCAGCGTGCGGTCGATCGGTCCCTAGATACCCGGAGGAGGGTGATCGAGACGAGCACGACCCGGCTCCGAGCGTTCTGTCGGAACCGATATGCGTTGGCGCGCAGAATGGTTCGGGAATGAGCTCGATCGCGCCCGGAGAGTCGGCCCGAGTGTGCCGATGATCACCGATTCGCCCTGGTCACACCGGTACTCCCGCCAGTGACAACAAAAACGAGCGTAAAGACACCTACGCTTGAATCATGCCTCGCTGGAGTACGCACGGTCGTAAGGCAGCGGAAGTGGGCCGGTTGGCGCGGCTCGGGGGCGATCCTGAAACCATCTCGGCGGCAACACTTTCGAGAGCACAGACGCGATCGATCACTGCTTCCGCGAGCAGACCTCGTTCGGCACCGAATGCCGACAGCGAAGCACCGGTATCCACCCCCTCGACCAGGCATCCCGGATCGCTCGCCTTGAGACCGGAATCCGTCTCGCGGACAGTGGCGATGGGAATGCCTCCGCTGCCCCCACGGCGTCTGGACGACGAACCGCACCGGCTGTACAACTCGGGCGCGGCCGCCTTCGTCGGACTCTGCGTCGGCGTGCTGATTCTGGTGGTGTCCGGCTGGCTACTCGTCGGCCCCTCCACCAAACCGGCGTCGTCGACCACGACGCCCCGGGCCGCTGCCTCGAGCACCGCCCCACCAACGTCCACCGTGCGCACGACCACGCCCACACCCGCTCGGCCCGCCGGACGGACGGGCATCGCGATCACCGTCGGGAAGGTCACCGCGAACGACGGTACGACCCTGGTGGTGAAGAACGCGGCGACGGGAAACAGCATCAAGGTCCGCACCGACGCCGACACCAAGGTGTACGTCCTCATCGCCAAGCAAGCGAAGGACATCCGCGTGGGCGCAGCCATCGCCGTCTACGGGCGACAACACCCCGACCAGACGATCGTCGCCGACTTCATCACCGGCATCTCCTTCGGCGCCGCCCCCAACTGAACCACACAGCCGGGCGCACCGACCTCACCCGCGTAACGCGGCTTCCACCGCCGCACCGTCGACCGGCTCCCCTTGGCCCCACACGGCCCGCGCCAACCGCAGCTTCCCGGCCAGACCGGTTACCAGCGCCGCCTCCGTCGCCGCGTCCGCGTCTCCCCGCGCGAGCACTTTGCGGTAGCGAACCGCGTCGACGATGACGGATTTGACCCGCTCGTGATCGAGATAGATCCGCAGGTCCCGTCGCCACTCACCGACCGCCGCCTCCGGCTCGGCGGCGATCCACTCGGCGAGGAACGCCTCCTGCTCCCGCGGGAGGTAGCCCATCTTGTGCAGATGGGTGGCCACGTCGTACAGCGGGTCGCCGTACAGGGCGAATTCCCAGTCGAGGAAGACCACCTGTCCGTCGCGCACGATCATGTTCTTCCGGTGCACGTCGGCATGCACCATCCGGAACGGTCGGGCTTGCAGGGTGTTCCAGGACGCGAGCACGGTCTCGAGCGGTCGGTCGGGCACACCCAACCGGCGGTACAGTTCCCCGAATTCCGCGCTGCTCTCGCGGTGCACCCGGGCCGTCACGGCCGACAATCACCGCGCGAATCCGGCGGGCTCGTCGTCCCAATCCGGCTCGACCGGCGGCAACAGCTCCCGTGGGATACGGCGGAGCCCGGCGAACAGCGCGGCCACGTCTGCCGGTACGTGGGCCGGAACCGGGACGCCGCGCGGCGCGATCCGGTCCAGCAGGTCGCCGTCGATGAAGTCGTGGATCTGGTAGGCCGGACGGACCGATTCCCACCGCAACTTCGGCGCCGCGGCGACGAAGGGCTCGATCGCGATCAAGACCGCGGGTTCGGGCCACTGCCGCAAATCCATCACATCCGCGCCCTCGACCGGAATACGCACGTTCACCGCGCCGGAGACGCCGTCGACCCGCACGTTGTGGTTGTAATACCCGGCGGAGGACTGGGATCGGGACAGCGCGGCGTGGTACATCACGTCCGCGTCGACGCCGAGCACCCGTGCGATCAGCCGCGCGGCGTCGCGGTCCAGACCCGATTCCGGCGTCGGCGGCTGGATGCGCAGCCGTGCGGCCGCGGCGGCTTCGGAGATGTCGGGTTCGGTCCAGCCGTACAGCGCCAGGACCGCTCGCGCCACGAGCACCAGCCCCGGGTAGACGTTCGCGCCCTCGAATTCCGCGATGGCCCATCGCGCACTGCGCACGGCTTCCGCACGGCGCCCTCGCCGGGCGAAGACGCCCGCGCGGAACAATTCGGCTCTGGCCCGTCCCGACCGGTACCCCGCCTGCTCGAGAATCCCGCACGCTTCGGTGAGCGCATGCTCGGCGGCGTCCAGTTCGCCGAGCGCCAAACGCGCCAAACCAACGGCGGTATAAGCCTTCCCGAGTTCGTGCAACGCACCGAGCTCACGCTGCTGCACGATCGCCGTTCCGGCGGCCTCGATCGCCCGCGCCGGGTCGGTCAGCGCCAAGAGTTCCGCCAGATTCGTCGCGATATTGGCCTGTCCGACGACGCTGCCCGCGGCTCGGTAGTGGGTGTCGGCCTCCGCGAGATACTCCGCGGCGCGGTCGGTGTCGAACGCGAGCCGGTAGGCCAGGTGACGCAACCGCGCCACATCGCCGAGAAACTCGCGGTCGTCGTCGTCCGCCAGCGCCACGAGTTCTTCGCACATGGCCAATGCCTGGCCGAATCGGCCCTGGCACATGTGCAGGTCGGCCGCCCACTGCCCCGCGACGAGCCGCGCCCGCCCCGATCCGCGCGACCACACGTCCTGATAGATGGCCAGCGCATCGTCGGTGTCGCCGAGTGTGCGCCGCGCGTTCGCCGCGGCCACAGCCAACCGCTCCGCGATCGGTCCGGTCCGATCCAAAGCGACGTGCCGGGTGAGCCGATCGGCCTGCTTGGCGTCGCCGAGCAGCACCGCCGCTTCCGCTTCCAGGCACCGCGTGAGTTCCGACAGTTCGGCCATACCTGCCAGGTTCTCATGCGGATCGCTCAAGTAGCGGTCGAGATCGCTGATCACGCCGCCGATGCCCTGGCTGCCGCCTGCCGCTTCGATCCGATCGACGTACCCCAGCAACGTCACCGCCGACAGCAGCCCGGATCGGACCCCGTGGTAACCCGCTTCGCGCAACGCGGTCACCCGGCCGGTCGGCCGTTCCGCGCGCGCGAACCACAGGTCGTGTAGCACCGCGTGCAGCGTGCGCCGAACTTCCGGAGCCAAACGGCGTTGCAGCGCGTCCACCATCAATTGGTGCAGCTGGAAGCATTCGCCCTCATCGCCCTCGTCCGCCGCGTAGACGAACGAGTAGGCGACCAGCGACTTCCACGCCGCGACATGCCGCGGTAGCTCGAACTGCCCGGCCACCGCGGTGAAGATCTCCCGGTCGAAGATACGGGGCAGCCCGAGCAGTTCCAGCATCCGCACTTCCTCGGGCCGCACGTGCTGCAGGAAGCGTTCGAGAATGGTTTCCGGAGAGACCAATTCGCTGGGTGCGACCCACCCGGCGCGGGTGCGGGCATCGATGGCCAGATGCAGGTAGAACGGAACGCCCGCGCTGGCCGCCGCGATCGCAGCCCGCTCGGCGGGGTCTTCTATTCCGGAGGCATCGAGTAATTCGAAGCGCGCGTCCGCGGGCAGGTTGTCCACCGGCACGGCCCGGACCCGGTCCGACCACTCCGGATCGTGCCGCTCCCAGCCCAGCGGCTCACGACTGGCGATCACCACCAGACCGGTGTCCAACTGGGCGACCACATCGCGTAACCAAGCGTCGGATGCGGCCGCCCGGCCTTCGCGATCGGTGCCGCCCGTCAAGGCCTCGTAAGCGTCCAGGAAGACGACATAGGGCGGTTTGCCTTCCGTCCCGCTCTTGAGGTCTTCGGCGAACAGGTAGGAGACGGCCTCTTCCAAGCTCGCGAGACTCAACCGGTCGAGTTCCTGCAGGACCGGATCGTGGCGTATCCGATGGGTGCGGATGGCCCGGCGCGCGCCGAGATCCAGCAGCTTGGTCGCCGTACCGAAGACCGGGATGCCGGTGGCGTCGTTGAGGATCTCGGTCAGGATCTCGCTGTGCTCGGCGAGCGCCAGCGAATCGGAGGTCAGGCGGAGGTGGGGGTGCATGCGCTGCCACAACACCGCGCAGGCGATGTCGAAGCGATGGAACTTGATCTTCTGCTGACCCAGCTGCACGCGCAGCACGGCGAGCCCGTCCGCGGCCTGCCGATGACTCGGGACCTGCAGATCGAGCACCGCCACCGGATGCCTGCGCTCGACGCGCGCCCGCAGCTCGGTGACCAACCGGGACTTGCCGATGCCGCCGACACCGCTGAGCAGCATGACGCGCGGTTGCTCGGCAGCCTCGGCCAGCAGTTCCTCGAACCGAGCCAGCACCTGTTCGCGATCGACGAACGGGCGGCTGGTCGATCCCGGCTGGAAGCGCGCGGTCAACACCATGGTGTGTTCCCCCTCGTGACGAGCCCGGCACGATTCTGCCAGATCCGGTCGGGCGGTCCGCGAATGTCGGTGCCCCTTGCTAACTTTCGTTTCGTTCTGATCTGACGAAAACAGGCGAGGCGCTATGACAATCGGGGGAACCACCTATCTCGAACTGTCCGAGGACAGCGGATCCGCGCACAAGTTCTACGAGGTGATCGTCGCGGGCACGCAGGTGAGTGTCCGTTTCGGTCGTATCGGGGAGCAGGGGCAGACGAAGGTGAGTTCGTTCGCCACCGAGGAGAAGGCGCGGGCGGCTGCCGCGAAGAAGGTCGGTGAGAAGGTACGCAAGGGCTACGCGCCCGCGGTGATGGGGGCGCGGGCCAGGCGCGCGGTGACCCGGCGGGCGATCAGCAGCGGCCGCTCCACCGCGAAGGCCGCGCCCGTGCTGTGGAGTTTCGACTCCGGCGCCGCCGCCTTCGGCATCTTCGTCGACGAGCGCCGCTGCTGGGTGGGCAACGAGAGCGGTGACGTGTTCACCCTGACCCCGGACGGCGTGGTCACCGGCCGGTACCGCCTGCCGGACGCCGTGAAATGCATCGTGGCCGACGACTTCTGGATCTACGCGGGGTGCGACGACGGGCGCGTCTACGACCTGTCCGGCAAGGTGCCCCGCGCGGCCTACGACATCGCGGCCGATGTGGACATCTACTGGCTCGACATCCACGACGGCATCCTCGGCGTCTCCGACCGCCAAGGCGGCATCACGGTGATCGACTACGAGGAAGAGTCGCTGTGGAACCGGCACAGCACCGGCGATTCGGGCTGGATGGTGCGCGTCGACGCGCACGGTGTCTACCACGGGCATTCCGGCGGAGTCACCAAGTACGACTTGGACAGCGGAAACACCCTCTGGCACCAGAGCACCGGCGGCGACGTGCTGTTCGGCTGGCAGGAATCCGACGCCGTCTACGCGGGCACCTCGCGCAACCAGGTCCGCATGGTGACCAAGAGCGGCGGGGCCGAACGCACCTCCCAGTGCGACGCCGCGGTCTTCTCCTGCGCCACCTCACCGGACGGCCGCTACGTCTTCGCCGGCGACAACTACTCCTCGGTGTACTGCTTCGACGCCGCCGGGAATCGCGTGTGGAAGCTGGCCACCGGCTGCGGTTCGGCCTATTCCATGCAGTACCACGACGAGAAGCTGTACCTGGTCACCACCACCGGCACGCTGGCCTGCCTGGACGTCGGTGAGACCGCCATCCGCGACGCCGAGCAGGGTGTGCTGCCGCAAACAGTGTCGGTGAAGGCGCCCGAGATCTCCGCCGTGGTGCCCAGCGATACCGTCGAAGTCACCTCCGATGCGGGGAACGGCGTCATCGTGGAATGCGTCGATCACGGCAGTTCGCTGCGCGTGCGGGTCGTGTCGCCCGGGTATCACCGTGGCTGGAACGTTCAGTTCCCCAAAGACATTCGCCGGTCCGGAGCCCGTTACGTGGTCGACGGCATCGCCGAGTCGGCGCGCGGCGGTTTCTACCGGGTCCGCGGCGATATCCGCCGACTGTCCTGACGGCGCTACGGCCGTTCCCAGCGAAAGCGTTCCTCGCAGGTCGCGCGAGATCTGCGAGGAACGTCGCCGGTGGGAACCCGGCATCCTGCGCTCCTGGCAGACTGACACAAGCGCGATCGAGTGGGGTGGTTTCGATAGCTGGGCGGTTCACGTCATTGTGCGCGATAGCCTTCGCCATGACGGCGGTGGCGGCGCTACTGGCCGGGTGTACGGCAGACAATCGCCGGGACAACGCCTTTCCAGCGGGCGCAGCCGAGCAGATCGACCGCATTGTGCGGTCGCAATTGGACGCACGGCTGTCCCCTGGGGTGCTGATCGCGGTCGGCGGGCACGATGGTGTCCACGATCTCCGACCTCGCCGACTACGCCCGCATGCTCGGCCGCGGCGATCTCCTGAAGCCGGAGACCTTCCGCGCCAGGACCCAGTTCTCCGGAGACCTGCGCTACGGGCTGGGGATCATGGAGTACGGACGGTGGCGCGGCCACGACGGGGCGGTGCTCGGCTACAGCACCCACATGGGCTATCTGCCCGACCAGGATGTCAGCGTCGCCGTCGCGGTCAACGAATTCAGCTCTCCGCCCCTGCTCGGGGCGGTGGCCCCGATCATCTGGTTCGGCATCGTCCGTCAGCTGTACCCGGGGACGGTTGCGGACGTGCCGTCGAACGCTCAGCCCAACCCGCCGATCCCTTCGATTGCCGACCTCGACAACCTGCTCCGGCGCACGCTCGATCCGGCGGTCCCGGCGGCGGGGAAGCCGCTGCGCGTCGCGGACGACGACAAGGATCCGGAGTTGCTCGCTCGCGTAGCGCAGGCATACACCCCGGTCACTACGACGGTTACCAGGGTCACCGACGTCGGCCCCGGTCAGCTCCTCGCAACCGTGACCGTCGCCGACGACGCAAGCCGCATTCCGATCATCGTGCCGTTCGTCTCGCGCGACGGCTCCTGGCGTATCGGCACGCGGTGGGCCTGTGACCAGATCGCCGGCACCGGCGCGCCCTCCCCCGCCTGCCATTGACGGCCTGCATCGCACCTGATCTGCCGATTCGTGGACGGAACGCGACGCCCGGTGGGAAGGTGGACGTACGGCAGGTGTCGGCGACAGGAGCGAGACACATGGTGGACAAAACCAACGGAGCTGCCGCGGGCAACGGCGGCGGGGTGTCGGCTGAGCGGCCCGAGCAGATTCGCAACGTGGTCCTGGTCGGGCACAGCGGTTCGGGCAAGACCACACTGGTCGAGGCCATGGCGCTCACCGCGCGGGCGGTCAATCGCGCCGGGCGGGTCGAGGACGGCACGTCGCTGTCGGACTACGACGAGATCGAACATCGCCAGCACCGGTCGGTGCAGTTGTCGGTCGTGCCGGTGGCGTGGGACGGGATGAAGATCAACCTGGTCGACACGCCCGGCTACGCGGACTTTGTCGGCGAGCTGCGGGCGGGGCTGCGCGCGGCGGACGCGGCGCTGTTCGTCATCTCGGCCGCCGAGGGAGCCGACGGGATCGCGGGGGCGACCAGGGCGCTGTGGGAGGAGTGCGCCGCGGTCGGGATGCCGCGCGCCATCGTGATCACCCACCTGGACACAGCGCGCGACGAGTTCGACGTGATGACCGAGACCTGCCGGACCGTGCTGGGCGGCGGATCGTCGGAGAACATCCTGCCGCTGCACCTGCCCGTCTACGGCCCGAAGAATCCGGACGGGCACCGGCCGGTCACCGGCATGGTGGAGCTGCTGCCGCACTGCGTGGGCGACTACTCCTCCGGAGAGGAGGTCCAGGGCGATCCGGCGCCCGATCAGGTGCCCGCTCTGGAGGACGCGCGCAACCGGCTCATCGAGGGCATCATCGCCGAGAGCGAAGACGAGAGCCTGATGGAGCGCTATCTGGAGGGCGAAGAGATCAGCCTGGCGACGCTGGTCGCCGACCTGGAGCGCGCGGTCGCCCGCGGCAGCTTCCATCCGGTTCTGTTCGCCGCGCCCGCGCCCGAAGGTGCCAAGCAGGGCCTCGGCACGGTCGAACTGCTCGATCTGATCACCGGCGGCTTTCCGACACCGGCCGAGCACGTCATCACCGCGAGCAACGGCGCCGAACCGCATCCGCTGCGCTGTGACCCGGCCGGAGAGCTGGCCGCGGAGGTCATCCGCACCGCCTCGGACCCGTACGTCGGGCGGGTCTGCATGGTTCGCGTGTTCTCCGGCACCCTGCACGCCGACGACACGGTGCACGTCAGCGGGCACGGTCTGGAGGATCGGGGCCACGAGAGCCACGAGCTGGACGAGCGGGTCGGCGCGATCTCCGCGCCCTTCGGCAAGCAGCAACGTCCCCTGCGGCAGGCGATCGCGGGCGACATCGCCTACGTCACCAAGCTCGGTCACGCCGAAACCGGCGACACCCTGTCGTCCACCGACAATCCGTTGCGTATCGAGCCGTGGCCGATGCCGGACCCGCTGCTGCCCATCGCCATTCGCGCGCACAGCAAAAGCGACGAGGACAAGTTGTCGCAGAGCCTGGCCCGGCTGGCCGCCGAAGATCCGGCGCTGCGCCTCGAGCACAACCCGCAGACCCATCAGCTGGTGCTCTGGTGTCTCGGCGAAGCCCATCGCGACGTCGCCTTGGAGCGATTGCGGACCCGGTTCGGCGTGCAGGTCGATGTGACCGACCATCGGGTCGCGTTGCGGGAGACGTTCGCGGGCAAGGCGACCGGGCGCGGCAGGCACGTCAAACAGTCCGGCGGGCACGGACAGTACGCCGTGTGCGAGATCGAGGTCGAACCGCTGCCCGAGGGCTCGGGGATCGAGTTCGTGGACAAGGTGGTCGGCGGAGTGGTTCCGCGCCAGTTCATTCCGTCCGTGGAGAAGGGTGTTCGCGCGCAGGCATCCCGCGGACTGACCGCCGGATACCCGCTGGTGGACGTGCGGGTCACCCTGTTCGACGGCAAAGCCCATTCGGTCGACTCCTCCGACGCCGCGTTCCAGACCGCCGGAGCCCTCGCCCTTCGCGAGGCCGCGGCCGCCGCGGGGATCAGAGTGCTCGAACCGCTGGCCGGAGTCTGGGTGCTGGTCTCCGACGAATACGTCGGCCCCGTGCTGAGCGACCTGTCCAGCCGCCGCGGGCGCGTTCTCGGCACCGAGCCGCACGGAACGGGCCGCACCCGCATCCACGCCGAGGTGCCGGAACTCGAACTCAGCCGCTATGCCATCGATCTGCGCTCGATCTCGCACGGCACCGGCGATTTCTCCCGCGCCTACGCCCGCCACGAGCCGATGCCGAACCAGGTCGCCGCGTCGGTGCGCGGGGAGAAGGCCCGCGCTTAGCCCACACCCTCCGGAACCGGGGCCGATCGCTTCGCGAACCCGCGAAACCCTTCGGTCCGGTCTCCAGCACCGGTGATCCGACCGGGGCTCTTGGACCGAGACCACCTGCGAAGGTGCGCGACGCGCCGGGCCTTGCTACCGGCAAGCACACCCGCACACCGGTGACAACGACGATTCCGATCCCGCCGCCTATTGCTCAGGCTTGCGGTGGCGGTCCAACGGGCGGCGGTCCGCCGGGTTGCGTCGCGCTCACCGTGGGTGGAGGTGGTGCCGCAGCCGCGAGATCGATGGTGCTGGAACCGACATCCAGACCCGTCGGGTGCGCGTAGCCGGTGAAACTCCCGTACTTCTCGGTCAGCGGCGGGTTGTTCGGATCCAGCGGAATGAGCTGGCCGTTGTCCAGGATGTTCAGGCCGGTCTCGTTCTTGACGATCAGCGCGCTGTGCTTCTCCCACTGCACGACATCGCCGGTCTTCAACTGCGCGACATCGTTCACCGTCGCCCACGGGTGGTCGGCTGTCGACGCACCCGCGGTTCCCTCGTAGGCGGCCACCGCATTGGTGGCGGTGTTCTGGGTCTGACGGTGCAGAGCTTCCGCGACCGGCTGAGACACCTGCACGGTCGAATTGCCGATCTTGTAATCGACCATTCCGCCCGGTGTGGTCACCGCAGGCGGAGCGCCGGCGTACGTCGGGGCGGTCACGCCAGGAGGACTGGTCTGCTGCACGGCCTGCTGCGCGGTGGTCGTCTGGGCGTTGCGGTTGCGCTCGCGTTCCTCGCGCTTCTCCCGCTCTCGTTCCCGATCGCGCTCCGCATAGGCTCGCTCGAGTCGCTCCTCGTCCGGCTGGCGGCCCTGGTTCATCATGCCGCTCATGGCGCTCATCATCGCCATCTGCTGCATAGCGTTCGCCATGCCGTTGTCGCCGCTGTTGGCGGCGGGGGCCATAGCGCCGGTGTTCGCACCAGTGTTCGCGCCGGTATTCGTCGCGGTTCCGGTGTTGCCCTGCAGCGCATTACGGATAGCGGCGAACGGGTCCGAACTCGTGGACGGATCAGTGCTTCCGGTATCCGAGATGGGCTGGGTGCCCGTACCCGTGCCCGTGCCCGTGCTCGGATCGGTCAGCGAGCCATCGGTGTCGGTGGACCCGCCCAGCAAGTCGTCGTACGTGGAACTCCAGTCGTCGTTCGTGGTACCGGCCGGTTGCGTGGAAGTATTCCCGGTCGGCGGAACATAGGTATTGTTATTGCCGTTATTGGCATTATTATTGGCGTTGTTATTGTTATTGTTATTGTTGGCGTTGTTGTTATTGTTGCCGTGCTCGCCGGCATTCTTGTTATCGACGTTCTCGGCTTGTTTCTGATACTTCTTCGTCGCGTCGTCGTATATCTTTTCCCATTCATCGACGGCTTGCAGGATATGCCTGGTGTAGTACCTCTGCTCCGCTTCTGCGCTCAAGAACCACTTGCCGTAACCCGGGCTGCCCTCGACCGTATTCTTCTCGTACACGGGGATCTGCATCTCTGAAGTGGGGGGACCTCCAGAGCTTTCCGTGAGCTTGTTGCCCTCACGCTTGAGGTCCGAGGGCTCGTACTTGAGATGCTCGTTCAACTCGTTCATGACCCCGATGAGCGCCTTGAAGGCATCGGAGCCCGTGATCTTGGAGTCGTAAGTGGTGCCTTTGACGTCTTTGTGCTCGGTAGTGTACGTACTCTGCCGCTTGTCCAACTGCTCCTTCAGATCTTTGTGCGCGTTCCTGATGCTGGACCATCCGCCCGCGGACTCGACCTGCTCACCCTCCAGCACCTGGGTGAAGTCGGGCGCGGCCTTCGGATTGCCGAGTCCGAGTGTGTCGAAATCCCACTGCATGGTGAACTCGGTGTCCTTGATTATGAGCTTCAGCGCCTCACTGGCCCCCTTCGGCTCATACAGGTCGACATACTGCGCGTGCTTTTCCTCGCTCTTGAACTTCTCGTAGCCGTAGTCTCCGAATTCGACCTTCTCGGCGTCGTCTTCTTTACCCTTCTTAATTTTCAGATACTCGTCCGGATTCCCGCTCTCCAGCGCTTTGACGAGATCTTTGTATTCAGGCTTGTCCTTGAGGTCGCCGGCATCCTTGACGAGCTGTTCGAACAGGGTGTAATCATAGCTTTCGGCATGCTTGACGTCACGAAGGCGGTCGAAGGCTTCTTTGAATTCGGTCGAATTCAATCCGGCAAGCTTGTCTAAGGAATTCTTGGCCTGGTCGTCCTGAAAGCCGACGGAATCCCAACCCGCTGCTTCGTAGTCCTTTTTTATCTGACCGACGACCTCGTCTACCTTGCTGCCCATCAGGCTCTCCTCTGCTCACCGGAGCTCTCCGACCCCGCCGGACCACCCAACAATTCGGCGACCGAGGGGGGACCCCCGTTGTGGGCGATGGAACTGACCCTCTGAGACCCTGCCTCGAATCCAGGGGCGATCACGACGCCGGAAACCGCTGCCTCCCTGCGAGGCACCTCCGGCGCCACGACACGCGCTGCCGCCGGCAGCAAGGGGTGCTCGGTTATCTGGCTGTACGTGTACAGCGCATCGCGCAGAATCTGCCGGTCGGGCTCACCTTCGGCGAGCAACAGCAGCAGTTCATCGGCACGCCGTTCGAAAGCCATGCTGCGCTGGATTTCGGCGCCGGGCACGTCCAGTGGTACGCCGCCGACAGGGATGTGAGACACGTCGATCCTCCTCGACTGCAGCGCAGCCGCCGTCATGGCATCACCGACTCGTATCTCGTCCCACCAGCTCGCCGGGATCGGCAGACCGGCGTGCAGCGCATCCAGGACTCGGGTGCGATGAAAGGAGACTTCCCCGCCGATGCCGGAGATCGCGGTGCGCACCCGAGCATCCGCCGCACGCGCCAACTCGATGCATTTTGCCCGGATCTCCGCCTCCGGCACCGCCGAGGCCTCTATCAGCGACTCGTCCGATCCGGCCAGCTCGAGCCGGTCGACCAGTCCGACACCCGGCGACGCGAGGTCGACGGCGGATTCGGCGGCAGGTACCCGGTCCTCGATCGCGACATCGTCACCGAGGGCCGTGCGCAGGTCGTCAGGTATGGAGGTGGAGGACACCAGGGCGCTGAGACGACCAGGCCTGCGGCGACTGACCAATCGGACGAACTCGGCGAGCATTCGGGCCGGATCGGTGATCCCTTCCAAGGCCGCGATGGTCTCCCGCCCCTCGGTGCCGAGAATGGAGTCCCACCTCCACGGCACGACCACCTCCACCGGCAGGAACAATCCGGGAGGCAGCCAGCCACGGCCCTCGGTGGAAGTCACCAGAACCAAGGGCCCAGCGTGAGTCCGCCCCACTGCCACCCCCCAGTCCAGGGTCGGCACCGAATCTCCTACCGCGGACAGAATCGCGGCGAGCAGGGTCCGAGCCAGCGCCAAGTCGTCTTCTACCCCCTCCCCGACTACGAGCGAAGGGAGCGCCCGCCGGCCTTCGGCGGTATGAAGTGCCGCCGCGAACGGGCCCGTCGACAAAGGAGCGGGAGGGCGGACAGACATTCCCGCACCAGATCCCTGGATTGCGCCTGCCGCCAATGGCACGGCGATTCCCTCGGCTATGCCCGCACCGACGTCCGCACCGACAGCGAGGCCCTGGGCGCCGCTCGGCCCGAGCGGATCAACCGCTCCCCCGACTGCACCGACTTCACCAGCATCGAACCCGTCGGAGGCACCGGGCTCCCGGAGGCCGGAAATGAAGGGCATCGCTCCGGGCGGTGCGGCAGATCCCGTCGGCACGGCATCGCCGAGTTGTGGCGCCGATGCCAAGGGCATCGGCGCGGGGCTCGGGGGTTGAGTTTCGCCCGGCGTCCCAAAGGTGACTGGCGTGGTAGTGGAAGGCTGCGTCGGTTGAGAGCCATCGGTGATCCGCGGATCCGGGCCGGCGTCCACCGGCGTCCCATGATCACCGGGTGTGCCTGGTGTCGGGCCGCCCCGCGGTGCTCCGTCGCCGAACCCACCCGCATGGCTGATTTGTTGCCCGCCGGAGTGGTCGGCGTTCTCGAGTGCGGCTGCGGCCGCCAGCAATTCGTCGCGCGTTCGCTCATGATTGGCGGCGAGACGCTCCGCGGACTCGTGCCGTCTGTTGTAGTAGTCCACCAGAGCCGCCCGCACCGGTTCGGCGATCATGCCGTAGGTGGGTTCGAACTCGGCGAGCCAATCATGCGGGATTTCGCCCCACTTCCGGATGTCCGTGGCGAGCTGATCGTGCTGCAACGCGATGCTGCGCAGCTGATCTGGCTCAACATCCAGGTAATTGGGCATGCTCGGTCGATCCCTCCCGCCAGCGTCTTCGGCCTATTGTTCCGGCTTCCCAAAGTTGGGGACCGGATCGCTCCCGGTTTGCCACTCCCGCATGACATCAGCGAAAGGCCGCGGCAGGTTCTCAGGATTGTTCATGGCGAAGTGGTATTGCCGCCGAGCATCTTCGGTGCTTTCGGTGATTGCGGCCATGATTTCGGCGGCTAGCTCTTGGTTGCCGAATCGGGCGCAGGTTCCAGGTGCCAGATAGAGATCCCGCAGCCGCCCCATCACGTCGACCTCGGGTATGACCAAGCCACTGGGCGACGGGCGGCGCGCAACGATCGCGTCCGACCGTTCGCGCATTTCCGCGATGCGATGCCGCAACTCGCGCGCCATGCTCTGCCCGGCGCGCACGTAGGGGTGGACTTCTCTCATGCATCCTCACTCATCCGCAGGCAGAACGCCCGCCTGTGCGGCGACCGACCAGCCGCCCTCGAGGCGTACGCGGTCGATAACGCCCTAGCCAAGCGTCCGGCCCGCCGAGGGCCGGTCACTTCTCCAGGATGCGCCACCAGACCCGTCCTCCGTTCCCAACAGTGAGAAGCGTTCATACTCGGGTCACAGTTGGCTCTCCCGGGTGAGCCCGCTAGATCCGCGAGGACCCCATCGACGACTTCACCACCGACTTCGGCGGCCTCCGGCACGCCGTCCCACGAGCGGTACACCGGATGCCCTCCGCGTTCCCCTCCGCGCTACTCGGCTCCGGTCGACCGTTGACACTGCGCGGCACAGGTCACTCCTGTGATGGACAGACCGTCACCGAGAAAGACTTGCTTGTCACCTTCGCGCCGGATGCCGCAGCTCAGCAAGTGCGAGACCTCGGTCACGGCCTGATCGAGACGCCCGCCGGGATGAGCTGGTACGTCCTCGAGCGATATCTGAATCGCCTCGGCTCGGCATTCCCCGTGCTGCCGGACTATCTGCACCTCTCGGTGGGGGGCACACTCTCGGTCGGCGGCGTCGGAATCGACTCCGTGCGCTACGGCATGCAGGTCGATCACGTGGAGCGGATCCAACTGATCGACGGAACGGGGACCAGCCGTTGGTGCTCGCGTACCGATCATCCCGAACTGTTCCGGTTCGCGCTCGGCGGTCTGGGCACCGTCGGGCTGATCGAACGAGCAGTGCTGCGTACCGCGCCGTACCACCGCCACACCCACCTGCACCACACACGCCACGACACGCTGACCGACCTCATCGAGCACACCGAACGGACAGCGCAGCGCGACGACATCGACGTCTACTACGCGTCCATCCGACCTGGCATACTCCACACGGCTACCGGATGGCGCGGCAGCGCTTCGAAGCGATGTGGAGAAGAGGGCTGCGAGATCGTCTCCGATCTGTCGTTGCGGGGAAACTACGGAGCCGCACGGAGCGTTGCCCCACCCCCCGGCCATGTGCGCCTGTGCACCGACTACTTCGTGCCAGCAGGGCAACTCGCGCCGATGATCGCCGCCTTGGATGCGCTACGACACCTGGCTCCCATGGACCGCGCACCCACGATCTCCTGGATCTTGATCGTGCGTCGCCCCCCGGACGCAATTTCGTTCCCCTTCACCCCAGTCGGCACTGCCCCCGTCTCGATCGGCGTGGGCTTGTGCTCGTCGGTACACCGCGGCCCGGGGGCCATCACCGCCGCCCGCACTGCCTTCCGCGGGCTTCTGGAGCGTTGTCTCGAACTGGGTGGACGGCCATATCTCTACGGCGTCAACGATCTCGACCCCGCGCTGACCGAGCGACTCTACGGATTCGAATTGAGCCAACTCGCGCAGCTGCGCTCGGCCTGCCGCCTGGAACACGTCAACGCCCACCTTCCCCTCGTGCAGGCCGCTCCGGGCTCGACTGCTCTCGAGCCTTCCCCACACCTCGAGATGCAGTCGCGCGCGGATCGGTAGAGGGATCAACTGGAGAAGTGTCGCCAACGGTGGGAAGGCGAATGACAATTGCCGCAGGTCGAAATGAGAGAGTTTGGCGGTATGGGTAGAAGTGTCGATCCGCCTTCCGCAGCGCTCCTCCCGAGCGGACAATCCTGACGATGGTCTCATCTGGAGCGGCCGGGAACTATCTGGTCGACTTAGCCGAGCGGTTGGCCCTCCGCTGTAATCCTGCGCCGATCCGCGCGGTCATGGAGCGCGCCTGCGGCGGACAACTGGATGAGCGAGGGCCGGATGGAGACCGAGCCAGCCTGCTGACCGTATCAGGCCTTCCATTCGAAGCGAGTGTGTCCGGCGGACGAGGCTCGGTGGCTCCAGTCGTTCGTTACGCCACCGAAGCCGAGACTCAGGAAACGCGTTTCGGCTCTCGTGTCGCCGCTCAGATCGCCGCGATCCGCGATCTCGTCGCTTGGATGCCGAACGGCGACGACGCCATCGCCGACACACTGCATTCTTTCGTCACGACGCTGTATCCCGATCCAGGGACGGTCCCGCCTCGGCATCGCTCCGCTACGTGGATAGGCGTTGTCCATCACACGGCGGCACCGGATCACATCGCCCGTTTGAAGGTATACGGCTACCCCACGATCATGCCCGGAGGATTGCGCCGGTTGTGCGCTGCGTGGCCTGCATTCACCGGATTGGCTCCGGTGCCCGACCATGAGAAGCTGATCAAACCAGTCATTGCCGCGCTCGAAGTGGATGCGCACGGTGAGGTGAACCATAAGATCTACCTGCGGACCCGATACGACGATGCTGCCGTGCCGATGAAACTCGTCCGGCACTTCGGCCATCCGGCATGGGAGGTGCTGTCCGAGTTCGTTCGTTGCGGCATCGACGCGGCGAAACTTCATCGGTACGACTTCTTCGTATGCTGTGCGCGCCGTTCGTCGGGTGCCCCAACGTTCGCGCTCACCTTGGCCGCACGACGTCACGACAACGTGGCCGGACTCGTCAGCACACTCGCGTCCCGGCATCACGGCACCACCGAAGCGGTCGATGCATTGGCGCAAGCAGCGAAGTCGTCCGGTGCAGCCTGGCGTTATTCTGCGGTCGGATTGGGCTTCTCCGCCGACCACGGTATCGACAAACTCAACGTCTACGGCAGCCCCACCTGGAGCGACGCATAGTACGCAGCGACTGCCGCGCCTACCCGCGACTGTGGCCGAACACGGAGAAGTCCGCCCGGTCCGCGATCGGTGAAGTAATCGCGGAACGAGCGGACTCGCTCACAGTTTCGTGTAAGACCCCGGCCAGATGCTCCGCCGCAGGTCGGGAGCTTCGGAAGGCTTACACGTCGAAGTACAGCTCGAACTCGTACGGGTGCGGCCGCAGGTTCACCGGGGCGATTTCGTTTTCGCGCTTGAGGGTGATCCAGGTCTCGATCAGGTCCTCGGTGAAGACGTTGCCTTCGGTGAGGTAGTCGTGGTCCTGCTCGAGGCGGTCGATGACAGACGCCAGGCTGGTGGGGGCCTGGGGGATGTTCTTGGCCTCCTCCGGCGGGAGCTCGTAGAGGTCCTTGTCGACGGGGGCCAGCGGCTCGATCTTCTTCTTGATGCCGTCCAGGCCGGCCATCATCATGGCGGCGAAGGCCAGGTACGGGTTGCCCGAGGAGTCCGGCGCGCGGAACTCGAGGCGCTTGGCCTTCGGGTTGTTGCCGGTGACCGGGATGCGGACCGCGGCGGAGCGGTTGCGCTGCGAGTACACCAGGTTGATCGGGGCCTCGTAGCCGGGGACCAGGCGGTGGTAGGAGTTCACCGTCGGGTTGGTGAACGCCAGCAGCGACGGCGCGTGGTGCAGGATGCCGCCGATGTAGTGGCGCGCCAGGTCGGACAGGCCGCCGTAGCCGGCCTCGTCGTGGAACAGCGGCTTGCCGTCCTTCCACAGCGACTGGTGCACGTGCATGCCCGAGCCGTTGTCACCGAAGAGCGGCTTCGGCATGAAGGTGACGGTCTTGCCTTCCTGCCACGCGGTGTTCTTGACGATGTACTTGAACAGCTGCAGGTCGTCGGCCGCGGCGAGCAGGGTGTTGAACCGGTAGTTGATCTCGGCCTGACCCGCGGTGCCGACCTCGTGGTGGCCGCGCTCCAGCTCGAAGCCGGAGTTCTGCAGGTTGGTCGAGATCTTGTCGCGCAGGTCGACGTAGTGGTCGTAGGGCGCGACCGGGAAGTAGCCGCCCTTGTTGCGGACCTTATAACCACGGTTGCGACCGCCGTCGGGGTCGAACTCGGCGCCGGTGTTCCAGGAACCGGAGACCGACTCGATCTCGTAGAAGGCGCCGTTCATGGCCGAGTCGTAGCGGATCGAGTCGAAGATGTAGAACTCCGCCTCGGGGCCGAAGTACGCGGTGTCGGCGATGCCGGTGGAACGCAGGTACTCCTCCGCCTTGCGCGCGACGTTACGCGGGTCGCGGCTGTAGGCCTCCCGGGTGAACGGGTCGTGCACGAAGAAGTTCAGGTTCAGCGTCTTGGCGGCGCGGAACGGGTCGACGCGCGCGGTGGAGAAGTCGGGCAGCAACAGCATGTCCGACTCGTCGATGGACTGGAACCCACGGACGGAGGAGCCGTCGAACGCTAGCCCTTCCTCGGCGAGGTCGGTGGTGAAGGCCTTCCCCGGGATCGAGAAGTGCTGCTGCACACCCGGCAGATCGCTGAAGCGGATGTCGACGTACTCGATGTCCTCATCAGCGATGAATTTGATGACCTCGTCGGCCGTGCTGAACGTCACTTGTTCTCCTTACGGATCGGTTCCCAGCCAGTGTCGCTTGCATGGGTTCGTCGCGACCAGACGCTATGGATGCCGTGTTTCCCTGCAGTCAAGGATGTGTTTCGCCGGTGTTACACGTGCGTCTGGCAGCGTGGTGCTGACCACCCGGACTCGAAATGCATGGTAGTCCTGCCCCCGGTGCGGCGCGCGTCGAGGCTGAACTCCGCTTATGCGGTACCGGGCGGCGGTTCGGGCGCGCCTATTCTGGGGTGCATGGCACGCATCACCGGCTCCTGGCTCTCCGGACCCTCGGCCGACTCCGGCGGCCCGGCAACTCCCGAGTTCCCCGGTGAGCACCTCGGCCTGCCGAGGACCGGAGCGGGCTCGCTGGCCGGCATGGGGCGGCGCATCGCCGCCCTCTTCGTGGACTGGATGATCTCGCTCGGCATCGCGGCGCTGATCGTCCGCAGTGGTTCGGCGTCGAGCCTGACGCTGCTGGTCTGGTTCGTCATCGGCATCGGCGCGGTCACGCTGTTCGGCTTCACGCCGGGCCAGTATTTCCTGCGGTTGCGCACGGTGCGCATCGACGCGCCCGCCCGGGTCGGCTTCGTCCGCGCCCTGGCCAGGCAGGTGCTGCTGCTGTTCGTGGTGCCCGCGCTGTTCACCGACGCCGACGGGCGCGGCATGCACGACCGCGCCACCGGCACGGCGCTGGTGCATTCGCGCTGATCCGCCCGGTTTCGGGCCGTCTACGACCGGGTGTCCGGTTGCGCACCCGCGATCCGGGATCCGGACGATCGCGCCGCCGGTGGATATCCACGAGTCGCGGCTGCCCGCGTCCCAGGAAGGGGACACGGGCAGCCGGGGAAATCTGCGGTCAGCGGCGGCGGATGGTCCGCTGCACCCCGCGCATCTTCGCGCCTGCGGGCATCGGCCCCTTCGGCAGGGCGGGCCCGCCGCGCGCGCTGAGCGCGGCCAGCCGGCCTTCGATCAGGTCCATCCGCTTGGTGTCGATGTTGCGCGGCAGCTTGGTGAGGTAGCGCTGCAGGTCCTTGAGCGGAATCTGACCTTCGTCGTTCCCGATGACGACGTCGTAGATCGGGGTGTCGCCGATCAGCCGGGCCGTGCGCTTCTTCTCCTGGGCGAGCAGCGACTTGACCCGCTGGGGGGAGCCTTCGGCGACCAGCACCACGCCGGGCAGGCCGATCACCCGGTGCACCGCGTCCAGTTGGGTGGTCGCGGCGATGCCGTTGCTCACCCGCCATTTGCCCTGGAGGTTGTCCAGCACCCAGGCCGCGGCGCCGGCTTGGCCCTCGGCCTTGCGGTAGACGCTCTTCTGCACCCGCCGTCCGAAGATGATGAACGCCACCAGCGCGCCGAGCACCACGCCCAGCGGGACGAGGAACAAGGTCAGCCCGAAGATCAGGCCGATCACGACGAAGACGGCGGTGCTGCCGACCAGGGCGCCGATCATCAGCGGCAGCAGCAGCTTGTCTTCCTTACGCTGCATCTGGAACGCCTGCCACAACTGCTTGCGGCGTTCTCTCGACTGCTGCTTGCGGGCCGCTTTCGCCGCGGCCTTCGCTTCCTTGGTGGGCTTGCCTGCTGCCATGCCCTTCAGGATAGTGCCCAGGTAGTCGCGGCTTTGCCGTGGGACAGCGGGCCGCCGCGGCGCTACCCGCGGCGGGCGATCGGGCCGAGCACGGTGAGATCCAGGTCACCCGACGCCTCGGTCCAGCCCATCGCGCGCAATTCGACCGGCGCCGCGACACCCAGGGCGTCCCGCAGGCCGACGGCCACCGAGCGGGCGAACTCGACCAGGCTGTTCGGGGCGATGGGCCAGAAGAGGGTCCTGGTCCAGTTGTCCGCGTCGTGCCGCACCGCGGGCTCGTGCCAGCCCAGCGCCCGCAACTCCCGCGCGGCGGTCTCCGGGATCGGGTGGCTCAGGTAGTGGTTCCCGGCCAGTTCAGCGGACAACTTGATGTCGTATTGAACGAATTGGACGTAGCGGTTTCCGGGGGCGGCGATGATGAGCGTCGCCCTGGACGGCAACTCGGAAAGACAATGCGCCAGCGCTCGCACGAACTGCTCCCAGTCCGCTGTCGCCGGCTCGCTCATTCTTCCCCCGGGTATCGGCACTGGCCTGATCATACGCCGAAGCGCCTGGGAGGCCAGACGAAAATTGTTGCGCTCCTGCCCAGTTCAGCCGCGTTATAGCCGTTTGCCATATCCGGTGTCGCACTCGTCGGGTAGCGCCCGAACCCGCGTCTGCACCGCTCGATGAACGCCCGCTCGCGGCGGGCCCGCTCAGTATCTCGACACTCACCGCCCGAGGGCAGCGTGGGCGGACGGTAGGGTCTGGGTTCACGCTTCGAATCGCATGATGTGTTTCGTCTCGGCTTCGCCAAGTGCGCAGCGGACGAGCGGGAGGGTGTCCGGTGGGGAAGGGACGCAATCTGATCGGTCCCGCGAACTTGGTATGGGTGCTCGTCGCCGGTGTGGGCGCGGTGCTCTTCGTCGCCGCGGTCGTCAGCCTCGGTGTGCGCCTGGGGATGCGATCGGGGCTGGAGGCCGCGGCGATTCTGGCGCTGCCGGTGAGCGTGGTGCTCGGAATGGTGTTGTGGACACAGGTGCTGGGTGTGGTCTGGCGTCTTCGGCGGGCGTATCTGCGGCGGTCGGGGACGGCGGTTCCCGCGGCCGTGGTCGATACCAGCTACCGGCGGTTGAACAGGATCAACGGCTTCGATCAGCATCGAGTGCGCATCGAGGTGACCTTCGGGCATCCGGAGACCGGTGTGGAACATCTGTTGCGGAAGGAGTACGTGTTCTCCGAGTTCCGCCGGAGACGGGCGACGTCGTTGCAGGCCGACTTCCCGGAGGGCGCCTCGATGACTGCGCTGGTGCGGGGGCGGTCCGCGGCGTTCGATCTGCCGGTACGCCCGGCCTGGGCGGATATCTGGTGACCGGCGCGAACCCATCTTTCAGACGAGCGCATTGCGCTGTTCAGCTCGCGGCCACCGGGCGGTGTTAGCTTCCCCGACGTGTGTGCGCGGTTGGTGGTGAGCGTCCATGACGTCGCACCGGCGAGTGCGGCGGAGACGGCGCGCTGGTGCGCCGACGCCGATCGATTCGGGATCCCCGTCTCGCTGTTGGTGAT
Organism: Nocardia barduliensis; assembly: GCF_013315795.1. Classification (GTDB taxonomy): domain Bacteria; phylum Actinomycetota; class Actinomycetes; order Mycobacteriales; family Mycobacteriaceae; genus Nocardia; species Nocardia barduliensis. The sequence goes on along the minus strand of NZ_JABLTE010000005.1, from coordinate 111,572 downwards.
TCCCGGCCCTTGGCGCGGGCAGCGGTTGTCCGGCGATCCGGACTATGCCGCGTTCCTGCGCGAGCGCCGACGGGCCGGTGACGACATCCTGCTGCACGGGTGGTCGCACCGGGCAGGGCCCGAAGGCGGGTGGCCGCGTCGCGCGGTAGGACGGGCGGTGGCGCGGGGAGCGGCCGAATTCGCCGCGTTGAACGTCGGCGAGGCCGCGGCCAAGCTGCGCGCCGCCACCGAGGTGATGTCCGAAGCGGGTTTGTCCACCACCGGCTTCACTCCCCCCGGCTGGCTGGCCTCACCCGACGCGGAGCGGGCGCTGCGCGCGGCGGGGTTCACCTACACCACCTCGCACTTCGCGGCGAAGCACCTGCGCACCGGACGCCGGTATCGGGGGTTCGCGCTCTCGCACCGTCCGGGCGGCGGGTGGTCCGAACGGTTGGGCGCGGCGATGGTCCACACCATGGCCCGCCGCATCGCCGAACGCGACGGGCTGGTCCGTCTGGCCTTGCATCCCGACGACCTGAGCAGACCGGGTCTGCGCGACACCACCCTGCGCGCCATCGACGCGGTACTGCGGACCGGCGCACGGGCGACGACCTACGGCGAGCTGGTCGGATCGGCGGTCGACTAGTGCGCATCGTGCAGATCGCCAACTTCTACACCCCGGCTTCCGGCGGTTTGCGCACGTGCGTCGACGAGATCGGGCGCGGCTATTCGGCGGCGGGCCACGACCGGGTGCTCGTGGTGCCCGGTCCGCGCGACGACGACGAGCACACCGCATCCGGTCACCGGATCACCGTGCGCAGCCCGAGGTTCGGCGAGGCCGGCTATCACGTGCTCACCGCCCGCCGTACCCGGCCCGTCCTCGATCGGCTGGCCCCGGACGTGCTCGAGTGCAGCGACAAACTCAGCGTCCGCTGGCTCGCTCCGTGGGCGCGCGGCGCGGGTGTCCCGCTGGTGTTGTTCTCGCACGAACGCATCGACGCCATCCTGCGCTCACGGGTGCCGCGCGGCTTCCCGCTCACCGCGGCGGCCGACCTGGCCAACCGGCGGCTCTGGGTGCGCGCCGAAAAGGTCGTCGTGACATCGAATTTCGCCACCGCCGAGTTCGACCGGGTCGGCGCGCGCAACGTACGCCGGGTCCCGCTCGGCGTGGACCTCGCCACCTTTCGCCCGTCCACCGAAGGACCGCGCGACGCCGAGCGCTCCGACGATCCGGTGCGGCTGGTCCTGGTGAGCCGGTTGTCGCGGGAGAAACGAGCCGAACGCGCTATCCAGGCGGTCCGCGTCCTGGTCGAATCCGGTCTGCGCTGCGCGCTGTCGGTGATCGGTGACGGCCCGCTGCGTCCGCGCCTGGAGCATATGGCGGCCGGGCTTCCGGTCGTGTTCCACGGCCACCTCACCGACCGGACCGCGCTGGCCGCCCTGATCGCCGACGCCGACATCGCCGTGTTCCCCTCCCCTGCCGAGACTTTCGGCCTCGCCGTGCTGGAGGCCCTCGCGTGCGGGACGCCGGTCGTCGTCCCGGCGGCGGGCGCCGCCCGCGAACTCATCGGCGCGCCCGGCTCGGGCATCGTGTGTGACGGGACCCCGCAGGGCCTCGCCGACGGCGTCCGCGAACTGCTCGCCCTCCCCGCTGCCCAGCGCGGGCGCGCGGCCCGCGCTGCGGCGGAACGCTTTCCGTGGTCGGCGACGGTCGAGCGCATGCTCGCCCTCTACGCGCCCTACGAAACCCCGGCCCGATCCGCCTGACGCGCAGCGAAACGCAGGCGCGACCGGATCGGTGATTCAGTTCCGGCGCAGCAGCGCCCGGATGCCGCGCTCGGACAGTGGGCCGCCTCGCCGCGTCCGTCGGCCGTCGCCTGCGGGAGCCACCTCGTCGACCTGCACCCGCATCGGCCGCTGCGTCGCTTCGGCGGTTTCCCGCTCGTCGTGCAGGGTCGGCGAATTCGCCAGCAGCGCGACACCCACGATCACCGCGATGGCCGCGCAAGCCAGCAGTGGCGGGCGCGGGTGGATCGTCGCGGTGAACAGTGTCGCCCCGGCCAGGTAGCTGAGCACCGGGTCGGTGATCGTCATCGCGGTCAACGCAGTGGGCAGCGAACCGCGAGCGTACGCCTCCTGGGTCAGGATGCCGCCGAGCACCGTCGACACCGGAATGCCGAGCAGCGCCCAACTCGGCTCCGGCAGCGCGCTCGTCGCCACCACCACCAGGACCGCGGTGGCGGCGAAACAGCAGCCCGCCGCCACCGCCACCAGCGCGGACCGCAGCTGCGTTGAGCGGGCCAGCCGGGACACACCGAACAGCACGACGATCGCGACGGCCACTCCGGTGCCCGCCACGGGCAACAGTTCGCCCCGCACCGCCGAATGCGCGGGAATCCCCTGCGCGACGAGCAGAATCAGCCCGGCGCACACCGCTGTCGTTCCGGCCCAGTCCCGGGCCAGCAGCGCCCGCCTGCGCCGCAGCGCCGCGAACGGCAGCGCGAACAGCAATTGCACGACCAGCAACGCCTGCACCACCGCGATGGCCCCGAAACGCAGCGCGAACGCGTGCACGACGAACCCGGCCACGTTCGCCCCCTGCCCGGCCAGCCAGCGGCGGTCGGTGAGCAAGCGGCGCGCGATCGCGGCGATCAGCAGGAACCGTCCCTGCCCGGTTCCGGCGGCGGCCTGCCGCGCCGCGCCCTGTTGCAGCGCGGCGGACACCGCGAACAGCAACGCGCTCAGCAACGCCAGGGTGATCGTCGCCACCGCGTCGACGGATCCGAAATAGCGCTCCGGCACAGCGCCGATGCTGGTCTGCGCGGATGAACGCCGGATGGCGTGCGCCCGGCGACTGGACGACCACCCCGGTTCCAGGGGCTGGACGGCCGTCCCGGCACACTCGATAGTCCTATGGTGACCGAACGAGCCGTCCTGTCGCGCATCCTGTGCGGCCTGCTGTTGCTGCTGGCCGCGATAGCCCCGGCGACCGCAGCCGCCGAACCACTTCCGGTGCCCTACCAGTGGAAGCAGACGTACATCGACGGCAAGGACGGCACCCGGCTGCACGCGGACATCCTGCGCCCGGCCGGTGTCTCCGACGACACCCGCACGCCCGTCGTCCTCACCGTCAGTCCGTATCGCGCGCATCTGGCGTATCTGAGCGAGCCGCGCCTTTCCGGCGGCCCCTCCACCGACAACCTCACCGCCGAGTTGTTCCTGAACGCGGGCTACACCTACGTCGTCGTCGACCTGCGCGGATTCGGCGGCTCCAACGGCTGCCCGGACTTCGGCGGTCCCGGGGAACGCGCGGACGTCGCCGCGGCCGTGGAGTGGGCGGCGAGCCAGCCGTGGTCCACCGGCAAGGTGGGGCTGTTCGGCACGTCGTACGAAGCCTGGACCGGCCTCATGGGCCTGGCCACCGCGCCGAAGGGCCTCGCCGCCGTCGGTGCGTTCGAGCCGGTCGTCGACCCGTATTCCTACCTGTACATGCAGGGCGTCTCGTGGAAGTTCTCCGGCAAGCCGATCACCGAGAGCGGTGTGCGGCCCGCCGACTTCGCGGGCTTGGAGCATCTGCTCATCGCCTCGACCCCGCCGCGCCCGGAGGACTCCGGCGAATACCAGGCGAACGCGACGCAGTTGCCGTGGCAGTGCTACCGGCAGTATCTGGCCGACATCGGCGACCACAATCCGGACACCGCCTTCTGGCGTGACCGCGACCTGGTCGCCCGACTGCGCGGCAACACGATCCCGGTGTTCCTCGGTCAGGGTTTCGTCGACTACAACACCCGGGCCTACCGGGTGTTCGATCTCTGGAACGGCCTCGGCCCCGGCGACCACCGGGCCTGGTTCGGCCAGTGGGGACACCGCACCTGCCACGACAAATGCGGCACACCGCACTTCGACACCGAGTTGCTCGCGTTCTTCGACAAGCACGTCGCCGACCGCGACGTGCGGGTTCCCGGACCGCGGATCACCGTCGGCCAGTTCGACGGCCGCTGGCGCGCGGAGAACGCGTGGCCTCCCGCGGACGCCCAGCGGATCTCGGTGGAGCTGCGGCCGGGCGGCTATACCGATCGCGGCCTGGTCCCGGGGCCCGATCGCGAGATCTGGTCGGTCTCCGCGCCGCTGACCGGGGACCAGCATCTGTCCGGCATCCCGACCGCGACCCTCCGGCTGAGCGGCCCGGCGAGCGCGACGGTGGCGGTCGAGCTCTACGACATCGCACCCGACCTGCGCGCGACCGTCATCACCCGCGGCATCGCCCCCGTCCGCGACACCGCCGAGGTTCGGCTGCTCGCGCAGGACTGGCCGATTGCCGCAGGTCATCGGATCGGCGTGCGCGTCACCGACGTGGTGGACGACGTGTGGTCACACTCCCCCGCCTTCGCTCCCGTGACGGTGATCTCGGCCCGCGTCGAGCTGCCGCTGCTGACCGGAACACGGCGTCCCGATCTGCCGGGTGGGCTCACCGAAGGCATCGTGAAGTGGCGAAACGAGAAGACGATCGCCCTCGACCCGAGTGTGTTGAACAATGCAACGGTGCCCATGAATCTGCCCGACCGCACCGGTGACCGATGACGGAGCCGGTCGACGACCTGACCGCCGAGCGCCTCGCCGCCGCGCTCCGGTGCGCCACCGTGTCCACCGACGACCCGCGCGACGCCGACAGCGACGCGTTCGACCGCCTCGACGCACACCTGCGGGCGTCCTTCCCGCGCGTGCACGCCGAACTGGAACTGCGGCGGTTCGCGCACAGCAGGCTCTACCGCTGGCCGGGCGCCGAACCGGACCGGGTGGCCGCGATCCTGCTCGCGCACCAGGACGTGGTGCCCGCGGACGATCCGCAGCGCTGGACCCACCCGCCGTTCGCGGGTGTGGTCGACGACGAATTCATCTGGGGCCGTGGCGCGATCGACGACAAGAGCCGCGTGCTGGCCATCCTGGAGGCGGTCGAGTCGGCGCTCGCCGCGGGCCTGCGTCCCCGGCACACCGTGTACCTGGCCTTCGGGCACGACGAAGAGGTCTTCGGCGGCGCGGGCGCCGAGCGGATGGCCGGACATCTGCGGCAGGCGGGCGTGCGCGCGGATCTGCTGCTGGACGAGGGCGGGGTGATCACCGCGGGCGTGGTCGAGGGGGTGCGGCAACCGGTCGCCACGATCATGCTCGGCGAGAAGGGCTACGCGACGGTCCGGCTGTCGGTCACCGAGGTGGGCGGCCATTCGTCCATGCCGGGCAAGCAGACGGCGGTCGGCCGGCTCGCGCGGGCGGTGGGGCGCATCCAGGACCATCCGATGCCGCTGCGGCTGACCCCCGTGATCGCGGACATGCTGGCCAGGCTGCGCCATGTGATGCCGGGGCCGCGGCGGCGGCTGCTCGCGCTCGCGAGCATCGCGGGACCGGCGATCACCCGCGTGATGGCGACCCAGCCGCAGACCGAGGCGATGGTGCGCACCACCACCGCGCCGACCGTCATCCGCGGCGGAGTCCGGCCGAACGTGCTGCCCCAGCGGGCCGAGGCGATGGTGAATTTCCGCATCCTGCCCGGCGACTCGGTCTCCTCGGTGCTGGAGCACTGCCGCAAAGTGGTGCGCGACAAGGGAATCGAGTTCGAACTGATCGGCATGTCGTCGGAACCGTCGAACATCACCGGGCCCGGCCCCGGCTTCGAGCTGATCGCCGAACTCGCCCGTGCCGTCGTCCCCGGCATCGCGGTGACCACCGGCATCGTGCCCGGCGCGACCGATTCCAGGCACTACGACGACCTGGCGGGCACCCGGTGCAACTTCGCGCCGATCGTGCTGGACCAGCGCGACCTGGCCTCGATCCACGGAACCGACGAACGCCTCTCCCGGGTCAACTACGCTCGACTCATCGAGTTCAACCGGCGGCTGATCGAGCATTTCGCGACGGTCGGCGCGCCATCGACGGCAGGAGCCGAGGCATGACGACCGAGCCGACGGCGAGCGACGCCACGCCCGCCGAGCCGCCCGCGATCCGCACCGAGTCCGGCGAGTTCGACGGCATCGGCAGCGGGGTGGCCTGGCGCGCGTGGCTGCCCGACGGCGCCGCGCGTGGCGTGATCGTCCTGGTCCACGGCGTGGCCGAACATTCCGGCCGCTACACCCACGTCGGGCGGCGCTTGGTGGCCGCCGGTTTCGCGGTCTACGCGCTCGACCACATCGGGCACGGCAAGTCCGCGGGCGGTAAGGCCAACATCGGTTCCATGGACGGCGCGGCCGACAACGTCGCCGCCATGCTGGCCATCGCGGGCCGGGAGCAGCCGGGCGTGCCGCGCTTCGTCGTCGCGCACTCGATGGGCAGCCTGATCACCCTGTATCTGGCCACCCGCGCGCCGATCGATGTCGCGGGCATAGTGCTGTCCGCCCCGCCGCTGGACATCCCGGTGGGCAATCCGGTGCAGCGCATGCTCGCGCCGGTGTTGAGCAGGTTCACCCCGAATCTCGGTGTGCTGAAACTGGATTCGTCGCAGATCAGCCGCGACCCGGCGGTGGTTGCGGCCTACGACAACGATCCGCTGGTCTACCGGGGCAAACTGCCCGCCCGCACCGGCGCCGAGATGCTGGACGCGACGAACACGGTCAAGCAGCGGCTGGCGCGGCTGACCGTGCCGCTGCTGGTGCTGCACGGCACCGCCGACTCGATCGCCGCGCCGTCCAGCTCCGATCTCATCGAGCGCGGCGCCGGGTCCAGCGACCTCACCGTGATCCGCTACGAGGGCCTCTACCACGAGGTATTCAACGAGCCCGAGCAGCGGAAGGTGCTCGACGATGTCGTCGGCTGGCTGGAAGCGCACCTGACCGAACCGTAGTATCCCGGCATGAGCAATACCGGATCCATCGCGTTCATCCGTGCCAGCTGGCACAGCTCGATCGTCGGTAAGGCATACGAGGGTTTCCGCACCGAATACGCCGACCTCGGCTTCGACCCCGCCACCGTCGACGTCTACGAGGTGCCGGGCGCCTTCGAGATCCCGCTGCACGCCAAGCGGCTGGCACGATCCGGCCGGTACGCGGCGATCGTGGCGTCCGCCCTGGTGGTGGACGGCGGCATCTACCGGCACGACTTCGTGGCCTCGGCGGTGATCGACGGGCTGATGCGGGTCCAGCTGGACACCGACGTGCCGGTGTTCTCGGTCGTGCTCACCCCGCACCACTTCCACGAGCACAGCGAGCACGTCACGTACTTCACCGAGCACTTCGTGACCAAGGGCGCCGAAGCGGCCCGTGCGCTGGCGAGCACGCTGAGTTCGTTGCGGTCGCTGCCGGTGTAGCGGCGGCTACCGGAACTTGGCCAGGCAGGCGCTCTCGCCGTCCAGGACGCCGGTGCGGAAGGCCTCCAACCGCTGATAGCCGCTCGGCACGACGTCGCCGTTCACGTCCGCGGCCGCCAGCCCGTCGGCGAGCAGGCCGGAGACCGCTTCGTCCAGGTCACCCGCGGACAGGTGCGGGTCGCTGCCCGGCTCGCTCAGCTTCGTGGTCACCACGCCGCTGAGGCAGGCGGTGCGCAGGCCCGCCGTCTCGGCGCCGGTCAGCGAGAGCCCGCGATCCTGTTGCACGGCGAGCACGTACCGCGACACGAAGACGACGAACGCGTTGTAGTCGCCGTCCACGACCGCAGACAGCGGGTCCTCGCCCGCCATCGGTCCGCCACGGCGGGCCAGGGCAGGGACATCGGTGCCGATCCGGTTCGCGCTCGGGCAGTACGACACCGGCCGGGTGAGCGTGACCTCCGAGCAGCTGCGGCCGACCCCGGAGTAGTCGAACCGCGGCGGCCGCGCGATCGGGAAGATCTCGGCCAGCGCCTTGCTCAGGCTGGTCAGCGCGGCGGCATCCACCGGCAGCTGCGCCTGCTCCTCGCCGGGTTCGAAGGTGGTGGGCAGGTTGCCGCGGCGCTGGGCGATCTCCTTCCTGGTGATCTTCTTGCACCCGTCCGCACCGTCGGTGTAGCCGATCTGCACCGCGGTCACCCGCTCGAACGCCGAGCCGTGCACGTTCTCCGGATCGTTCGGATCCCGGTCGCGGACGGCCACCGTGGCGCCGAGCACGGCGTTGAGGCCGTCGGTGGTGTTGAGCGTGAAGTGCGCCGAGTTCCCCTCGGCCACATGGCGCAGGAAGACCCCGGCGAGGCAGTCGGCCTGCTGTTCCTGCACGAGTGGCGGAGTCAGCAAACCGGCCAGCCTCGCCTGCCCCTGGATGGCGTGGCCGTACTCGTGGGCCAGCACCATCACCACCGCCATCTCGCCGTACTTCTGCACCAATTTCGGCAGCAGCACACCGCGATCCCAGCCGATGGTGTGGTCGCCACCGCAGTAGGCGGCGTTCACCACCTGGTAGGTGTCCGACTTGCAGAACTTGACCGATTGCGTCTTCGGCGCTTTGGCGTCCCAGGAGATGTACCTGGTCACCGGCTTGAACGTGCCCGGAAAGTACTTGGCGTACTCGGCGGTCCAAAAGTCCTGGACGTCGGCGACGGCATTGAGGGCCAGCTTGTCGACGGGGCCGCCGTCACCGTTGTCCGCCGTGAGCGACGCGTCCGGTACGCCCTTGCGCGGACCGTTCGGGCCAGAAGCCGTCATCGATCCGGCCAGCTCCCAGGTGTCGGCAGGCGGCGAGACCTGCTGGGCCGCAGGATCATTGCTTGCCTGCGCACACGCGGCCAGCACCGTCGCCACGACCGCGAGTACCGCCACCGGACCGAATCGCCTGTTCTTCATCTCGAACCCGCCTCCCCGAGTACCGCGCGCGAGCGCTCACATCCTAATCGCGACAAATCGGCCGCGCGCATCAATCACCGTGCAGCCGACGCGAACTGGCGCATGTGTGTGGCGACGCGGCCATCCGAGTTCTATCTGCACGAACGGCACAGCACCCGACAACAGCGCTGCGATACGGAAGTTTCTGCGGCTGACCGGGCATACAGATCCGCCGACCACTCGGGTGTCGTCTCGGGGGCCGAACATCCGAATCGCCTGCCTCGAAGCGGATCTCGGAACCGGACCGACTCCTTCGCCCCAGGCCGGTCGCGAGCGGCCGTGTCTGCGTATACGGTCGCGTCCGACGACGCTCATCGGCGCGAACGACCGGCCGTTCAGCATGCTAAATTCGTCGCCAGTTGCGAGGACGAGGGGGCGGAGTTGCTACAAGCCGATGTGGACCAGATCCGCGCGATGGCAGACAAACTGCTGGCCGCGGGCGGCGCTATCGACAGCATCGATGTACGTTCCTCGGCGGCGGGGCTGCACGCGGCTGTGCCCGGGTCCGATATCCCCCGAGCCATCGAACTGGCCGCCGAGTTCGTCGAGGGCGCGTATCTGCGCGTCGCCGAGCGGCTGCGCGAGGTGGCGAACAAGGCCGCAGACGCGGCTGGCAATCTGCAGACCAGCGACCAGCAGTTCGCCCAGATGATGCACGCCATGGACGTGCACCATGCTTAGTCCCGGCGAAGTCGAGCGCTGGGACCTCGGGGCGCTCGACGCATGGACGGGCAAACTCGCCGAATCCCGGTCCACGCTGGCCGAGCAGCTCGACGGCGCCCGCAAACACTTCGACGAGGTCCGGCACGACTGGCAGGGCGTCGCCTACGACGCCGCGTACAACCGTGTCGGCCAAGACCACGACCAGGGTAAGAAGCTCGGGTACGAGATCGACGAGCTGATCGACATCCTGACGCGCGGAGTCGGCGCGGTAGCCGGGTGCCGGGACACCCTGCTGGCGAAGCTGAACGACGCGCGCGCAGCACAGCTCACCGTGGACGACACCTGGAAGGTACTCGACAAAGAAGGCGTCGACCCCGAGGTGATCCGCACCCATCAGGACGCGATCAACGGTGCGTTCTCCCCGTTCCGCGACGCCGTCGAGGACCTGGCGAAGCAGATCGGCGATCAAGCGCTCGAGATCAGATCGGGCGGCGACCTCCTCGGCTCCAGCCTCGACGTCGCCGACGCCGACACACAGGCGGCTCGGTTCGGCAAGCAGGACGGCAAGGCACTCGCCGACGCGGCGCGCACCGGCGACACCGCGGCCATCGATGCGATCGCCTCGGATATGCCCGAGCACGTGCTGAGTCCGGACGAACTGCGCCGCCTGGCGGCGGGCGAGGAGGTCAGCACCGTCCCGGCCAGCGTGCAGGACTATTACAAGGCGCTGTACCAGGAAGCGGGCAAGGACGGCATCCTCGCGCTGAACCAGCGACTGCTCGAGCGGGAACAGGCCGGTGATCCCGTCGCGGCGATGAAACGCGACAACCTGGCCAACTCGCTCATGGTCGTGTCGAACGAGAAGATCGGTTCCGGCACCCGGCGCGGCTCCTACGCCGACCTTCCGCCCGGAGTCCGTGAACTGGTGTCGGGCCGCTACGAAGAACGCGACGACACGGTGATCGACGGACAACGCCCCGTCAAGGAGCAGATGCTGCAACAGGCCGCATTCGCCGAACTGCTGACCCAAGCCAACCCCGGCTACGAGCCCGGGCAAACCCTCGGCATCGAATTGGGCAGGCAGAGCGCCAGCCTCGCCGAGTACGTCGAAGCCGGCGAGCAGGATTGGCACGGCTACCCGCCCGGTTTCGACAAAGGTGACCTGGACAAGGTCGAGGCAGCGAGCCGGCAGTTCTTGGAAACGAGCACCCGCAACAACGAATCCAGCTACGCCCTGCTGACCGGCAAAGATCCGAGCACCGGCCAGGACATCCCCGGCGACCTGTCCTTCGGCGCCACGGACAACCTGTACAACCCACAGAACTTCGACCCCCAGAAATTCACCTCGACCGTCTTCTCCCACGAGTGGGACGACGACGGCAAAACCGCTGCGGGGCTGTACGAATGGATCGCCGACGGTACCGACGAGCCCGGTCGAGAAGGACTATTGGCCAAGCGTGCGCTGGCGGAACTGCCGAACGTCTTCGCGCCGGAAGAGCTGGATGATTCCGGACGACCGAAGCTGAAGGCAGGTGAGGACGGCACGGTCTTCGAGGACAACGCCAAGGCGTTCGTCATCAATCCCAGGCTGGCGGACGGGCTTTCGCATGTTCTGGCGACCAATATGGAAACCTATCTGAGCACCGATACGCGGGATACCAGCATTTTTGACGATCCTCGTGCGCCGGGTGACCAGGCCAACGTCGCCTTCAGCAAGACAGACGCCGACCGTTTGCTGTTCTTGGGCAGCCAATCCGAGACGGGCAGGTTCAGCCTGGAATTCGCCCGGCAGACCTATGAGGCCGAGATGCTGAACCGCGCCATCACCGAAGGCAACGGCGACCCGCAGCGATGGCTGAACATCCACGCACGCGAACTCGGCTCTCTGGACGCACGGATCACCAACGCGTCCTTGAACGCGCTCACCTACCAGCAGGAAAAGACAGCCACCGACGATTTCAACGCCAAACAGGATACGTACGAGATGCGTCAAAAGGTCGGTGACATTGTCAAATCCTTGACCCTGGACAACTTGGAGATCCCCGGCCGGACACCTATAGGCGTCCTTGGCAACCAAGTGCTCGAAGTCGCCAAGGACGAAGGCTACAACGCCGCCATGGAGAAGTTCAATCCCGAACCCGAGAAAGAATACCCCACCTATCCCGACCGATCACAGGCAACCGCCGAAGCGAATCAGCAGATCATCCAGCAGCTGTTCACCACACTACACGCCAATGGACAACTTCCACCGGAATTCCTTGGCACGGACGGCAGACCACTCGACGTTGCCCCTTTTATGGCCGAACCGCTGCAACCGACGCTGAGACAATTCCTCACCGACCGTCACCTGGAGGAATTCACAGATAAGTACGCGAACGCGCATTCCTTCACGACCCTATCGGGGATGGCACAAAGGCCGGGAGACCTTACGTACTACCTGACAGGGCAGCCCCCAGAGGAACCTGAGAACAAATGAGAAAACCGGCACAAGTAGCGCTTGTCGGCACTCTGGCCTGCGCAGTGCTGGGTGGCTGCACACACGACGAACCGAAGCCCGTCGACACCACCTCATCCCAGTACATGTACGATAGAATATTCGATCCCTGCCATCAAATCCCCCAGCAGTTCCTCGAAAAGCACCACCTCGACACCAAGCCAGAGGGCACCGAGAATCGCATCGAACAGTACGTATCCTTGGGATGCTCGTACGATGCCTCAGAGTACGATCTGATCGTCGAGGTCAGCAACGCCCCACTTCACGAAATCCCATTGTTGGATCGCGATAGATACCAACAGACACGCGTCGCCGGGCGTGCCGCCAAGATCCTATCGCTACCGTTGGAACAAAGAATCTGCGTGCTGAATATCGAAATAACAGGCGGAATACTGTCGCTCTACCTGGCCCGCAAAGTCGCCCTCGATCCGTGCACGACTCTGACAGCACTGGCCGGAGAACTCATACCACTACTTCCTCCGGAAGCCTGAACCAGCGTGACGTGGAATTCAACCTTCGAAGAACTGGAGTGACCACAAGCCAGGCGTTCAGTTCGTTCCCAGGAAACGTTTGATCTTCGCGTCGACGTAGGCAATGAGGCATTGCAACGGCCAGCGGCCGTCGTCCATCGGTCCGAAAGTGTCGACGCGGTCGCGCAGTTCCCATAAGAGGTTGTCGATCTCTTCGAGGTCCTGCGCGGTCAGGTGGCCGCGCTGGGTCTGAGCCAATGCCGCCAGCAGTTCTCGATCGATCTCCGCCAGCTCGCCGCGAAGCCATTGGGTTCGGCCCAGTACGGCGTCGTGGCTTTTCAGCTCGAGGTAGTCGAACAGGTTTCGTAACGGCGTCTGCTCGATCGTGTCCGGCGGCGGGAAGGGAACGCGGTTGCGAACAGCGTCGAGCAGGCGCCGGACCTCGCGGGCGCTTTCTATCGAGAAGTCGTCGCTCAGATGGGCCGACAGACGGAGAAGCAGTCGCTCGATGTCGCTCACTTCGCCGGCTCCCTTCTTTCGATGCCCCGCAGACCCGGCGCTGGGGTGGCAACCTGCGGACGCCACGGTTTCGGCAACACCGGAACCTGCGCATCATAGCCAGCGAAACGGGTCGGGTGGATGTCGTTCACGGCATCCGGCCGCCGCCCCACTTCTTCGGGCTCGGCGTCGAGAACACCCGCTGCGCAGCGTCCCTGGACCGCGCCGTGCGCAGCGCCGGTCAGTGCAAGCGGATTCGGGCGATGAGGGCTCGGTGGTCGGAGCGGGGGACGGTGAGGCTGTACAGGTCTTCGGCGGTGGCATCGGCCAGCAGGATGTGGTCGATGCCGATCACCGGGCCCCAGCTGCGGTCTTCCGGATAGGTGGGCAGCAGACCGGCGCCGGTCTGGTCGGCGGCCGAGGCGAAGCGGCCACGCAACAGATCGCGGTAGGCGGTGTGGTCGCGGGTCGCGTTGAAGTCGGCGCCCACGATTGCGGAGCCTTGGTGCGCGTCGAGGATTTCGCGCGTCTTGCGCATCTCCGCGGTCCAGGCGGGGAAATCGAACGGCGGTGGGACCGGATGGAACGCGAAGACGGTGATCGGTCCGCGTTCCGGGTGATCCATTGCCGCGGAGATGTTGTTGAGGATGTATCCGTCGTATTTCTTGTTGTCCCGCAATGGATATCGGCTGTAGATGCCGGTGCCGCCACCGCCGTCGCGAGTGGGCTCGGTGTAGCTATGGGGCAGTTCACCGGACAGGCCCGCGCCTGCCAGGCGCTCGACCGCCGCGTCGGTCAGTTCGTCGACGGTCAGCACGTCGACGTGGTTGTCCCGCACCGCCCGCACCACGGCGGCCGGATCAGCGCCGCCGAACAACAGATTCGATTGCATGACGGTGACCTGCGGACCGGTCGCGGCCCGCCCCTCCGGCACGAACGCGGGCACCAGCGTCCACAACACCGCCACGGCCAGTACCCCGGCGACGGCCGCGCTGCGCCACCCGCGCGCGATCAGCAACAGCACCACACCGGCGATCGCGCCGATCATCAGGTATGACGCCCCTGAGGCGAGCAGCACCAACTCGCGCCGCTGCCAGGCGCCGAAATGCAGCACGATCCCGACCGCGCCCACGACGACAGCGCACCACCCCACACCGAGCAATGCCCGGCTTATCCATCTACGCATGCGGTCGAGCCTAGGCAATGTCTTCGAAGACCCGGTGGCGCGCGAGTGTGGATTCTGTGTGGACCGAGTGTGATCCGTCCCGCCTCTACACTGGCTCACTACTGCCGGTGACGTAACGAGGTCGAGGATGTACGTCGAGGAATTCCGCGCGAAAGGCCCTCTCACGGCCGAGATCGCCGAAGACCTGGCCTGGCTTCCGGGCGTGTCCCGTTCGTCGGTCACGATCAGCGGTAACGGGCACAGCGTGCATGCGCCCGTCCGGCCAGTGGCCTGGGACTTGCTGCGGATCGACTCCGGCACGGTGGTCACCGTCACCGTCGCCAACGGGCGCGGTGACGAGGACCGGCTGGCCATCCGCCAGTTCGTCGATCGCTTCCAAGCGTTGACCGGCAGTCCGGCCGCACGGTCGGCGGAACGTGCGGACGACGAGCCGAATGCGGCCGGAAAGCGCGGGTTCGGCCTGCGAAGTCTCGGATGGAGGACCGCTACCCCGCGCGGATCGCGGCCCTCCTGACCGTCACCGACCCGTTAGTCGGCGCGTTGCGGATCCGGCGGAGCACCGGCGCCGTCGAGCTTCCGCGCGAGATGGCGGCTCCGCCGGGAACGTCGGCGGGATCGCCCCGCGTGCAACGCGTTACGGTACGCGGCGGCTCATCAGATCGCTAAGTGCGGCCGTGTCGGTGGTGAGCGATCCTCCCGCGAATTCCAAGGTAGCGAGAGACCTTTCTGCGGCTTCCGGGTGGCCCGCGCCGCAAGCGTCGGGAACGACGATCGGCAGATAGCCCAGATCCAGGCTGTGCCGGACCGTCGGCTCGATACCCACCTCCATGGCGATGCCCGCGATGGCGTAGGTGTCGATGCCGCAGTCGCGTAGGGCGAAGTCCAGCGGCGTCGACGCGAACGCCGACATGGTGATCTTGTCGAACACCACCTCGTCCGGACCGGGCGTCAACTCGGGCACCAACTGGAACTGCGGTGAGCCCTGCGGAAAGCTGGAGCGCAGGGACGCCGGATCGTCCACCCGCTGCCAGGCCATCGCGGTGCGCAGCTGCGCGACACCCGAGGCCGGGACCGGCAGCGACATGTGCCGGGTGTAGAACACCCGGAAACCACCCGCCCGCGCGGCGTCGCGCAACCGCACGCACGCGCGCACGATCTGCTTCCCCTCCGGGATCTGCCGCACGATGCCGACCTGCATGTCGTAGATGAGCAGCGCCATCCGCGCGGGGTCGCAGGCGTCGGGCACGGTCTGCGGGATGCTCAGGCCGAAGGCGTTGCGCATGCTCACGCGGTCCGGTCGTACGGCTCGGCGACGTCGACGGCCGGGTCCATCAGCGCTTCCAGCGGCAACGGCGCCTGCACCGGCACGAAGGTCCACTCCAGGTACCCGGCCTTGGTGAGCGGGAAGTCGGCGACGTACTTGCGCGCCTGCTCGACGCTGTCGACCTCGAAAACGATGACTACGCCCGGCTCGTCGGCTCGCGCGTAGTTCTCCCGCACGATGCCCGCCTTCCACAGCCGCCACACGTTGGCGACTTCCTCGGGCAGGTACGGGTTGATCGTCTCCAGCGTGACGCCGGGCTTGAATCGGTCGAAAACGATGACCTTCATTGCTGTTTCGCTCCATGTCTGCCGTTGTCCATTTGAACGGCATCCATGGAATCGTGATGATTACAGTGTTACAAGAACGCACTTTTCGGTGAGTAGGTAGCCAGGAGGTCCGCCGCGTGCCCGACAAGCGCTACCAGTGCGCCGTGGAGGTGACCGTCGACCTGATCGGCGGCAAGTGGAAGCCGGTCATCCTGGCGCACCTCAAGGAGGGCGTGCACCGCTACGGCGAGCTGCGCAGGCGGATGAAGACCACCAGCGAGAAGATGCTGGTCCAGCAACTGCGCGAACTGGAAGCCGACGGCTTGGTCCGCCGCACCGTCTTCGACACGGTGCCCCCGCAGGTCGAGTACACCCTCACCGACGAAGGCCGCACCCTCGTGCCCGTCCTCACCGCGCTCTACGACTGGGGCGAACAGCGGGCGGCCCGCACCGGCCTCACCCTCGGTGCGTGAATCCGGCCGTGCGGAGGCGCAGGACCCGCGCGAGCGGAACCGTCACGCGCCGAAGACCCGCTCGACGACGGCCTTGGCCCGCCGGGTGACGCGCATGTAGTGGTCGAGGAATTCGCTGCCGTCGTCGTTGGGCCACCCCGCGACACGCGCGACGGCCGACAGCAGGCGGCCCGGCCCCGGGAGCTGGTCGCTCGGCTTGCCGCGCACCAGGACCAGGGCGTTGCGCGCGTTCGTCGCGGTCAGCCACGCGTCACGCAGCAGCGCCACGTCGTGGGCGTCCAGCAGCTCGGTCTGCTCGATCACGTCCAGCGTTTGCAGCGTGGAGGTGTTGTGCAGGCCGGGCACCTCGTGGGCGTGGCGCAGCTGCATCAGCTGGACCGTCCACTCGATGTCGGCCAGACCGCCGCGCCCTAGCTTGGTGTGCGTGGCCGGATCCGCGCCGCGGGGTAGTCGCTCCGCGTCCACCCGGGCCTTGATGCGCCGGATCTCGCGCACCGCGTCGGCCGACACACCGCCGTCCGGGTAGCGCACCTTGTCGACGACGTGCAGGAAGCGCACGCCGAGGCCCTCGTCACCGGCCACCTGGTGGGCGCGCAGCAACGCCTGCACCTCCCAGGGTTGCGCCCACTGCTCGTAGTAGGCGGCGTAGGCGGCCAGCGTGCGCACCAGCGCGCCGTTGCGCCCCTCCGGACGCAGCCCGGCGTCCACGTGCAGCGGCGGATCGGTGCTCGGCGCGCCGAGCAGCTGTTGCACACGGTCGGCCACCCCGATGGCCCATTTCACGGCCTTGGTCTCGTCCTCGCCCGGTCGCGGGTCGCAGACGAACAGCACGTCCGCGTCGGAGCCGTAGCCGAGTTCCATACCGCCGAGGCGGCCCATGCCGATCACCGCGATATCGGCGGGCGCGGGCGCACCCCGCTCCGCCTCGCTCGCCCGGATCACCGCGAGCAGCGACGCTTCCAGTACCGCGACCCACACCGACGACAGCGCCTGGCACACCTGCGGCACCTCGAGCATGCCGAGCAGATCGGCCGAGGCCACCCGCGCGAGTTCGTGCCTGCGCAGTGAGCGCGCCGCGGCAACCGCGCGCTTGGGGTCCTCGTAGCGGGCGGCGGCGGTGAGGATGCCGCGAGCCACCTCGTCGGGCTGCGGGCCCAGCAGCAGCGGGCCGCCGGGGCCGTCGGCGTACATCCGGATGGTCTCGGGCGCGTTGATCAGCAGATCGGGCAGGTACTCCGAGGAGCCGAGCACGATCATGAGCCGCTGCGCGATAGCCCCCTCGTCGCGTAGTTCGCGCAGGAACCAGATCTGGTCGGCGAGGCCCTCCGAGACCCGGCGGTAGGCCAGCAGGCCCGCGTCGGGATTCGGTGTGTCGCTGAGCCATTCCAGCAGCGTCGGCAGCAGCAGGGCTTGGATACGGCCTTTGCGGGACACTCCGCCGGTGAGCGCCTTCAGATGGCCGAGCGCGTGCTCCGGGGCCGCGTAGCCCAGGGCGGCCAGCTGCCGGATCGCGGCCTCGGGGCTCAGGCGCAGTGCGTCGGAATCCAGGCGCGCCACCGATTCCAGCAGCGGCCGGTAGAACAACTTGGCGTGCAATCGCCGCACCCGCACCGCATTCCGGCGGATCTCGCTGGTCAGCACACCGACCGCGTCCTGCCGGCCGTCGGGCCTGACGTGCGCGGCGCGAGCCAGCCACCGCATGCCCTCCTCGTCGTCGGCGGCGGGCAGCGTGTGGGTGCGGCGCAGCCGCTGCAACTGGAGCCGGTGTTCCAGCAGGCGCAGGAATTCGTAGGACGCGGTGAGATTGGCCGCGTCGTCGCGACCGACGTACCCGCCCGCGGCCAGCGCGGTCAGCGCCTCGACCGTGCCCTGCACGTGCAGCGTCTCGTCCACCCGCCCGTGCACCAATTGCAGGAGCTGCACGGCGAATTCGACATCGCGGAGGCTGCCGTGCCCGAGTTTGAGTTCACGCTCGCGCAGGTCGGCGGGCACCAGATCCTCCACCCGGCGGCGCATCGCCTGGACGTCGGCGACGAAGTCGGGACGCTCCGACGCCTGCCAGACCATCGGCATCAGCGCGGCGCGGTACCGCTCACCGAGCTCGAGATCACCGGTGGCCGGGCGGTTCTTCAACAGGGCCTGGAATTCCCACGTCCGTGCCCATCGCTTGTAGTAGGCGACGTGCGAATCCAGCGTCCGCACCAGCGCCCCGGCTTTGCCCTCCGGCCGCAGCGCCGCGTCGACCTCGAAGAACGCCTGGCCCGCCACGCTCATCAGCTCCGCGGCCAGGCGCGTGGCGGTGGCGTCGGCGGGTTCGGCGACGAACACCACGTCGACGTCGCTGACATAGTTCAGCTCGCGCGCCCCGCACTTGCCCATGGCGAGCACGCCCAGCCGCACCGGTACCGGCTCGTCCTTGCAGACCCGCGCCACGGCGACCGCGAGCGCCGCGGTCAGGGCGGCGTCGGCCAGGTCGGTGAGCTGCCTGCCGACCACCTGGTAGGGCAGCACGGGCTCGTTCTCCACGGTGGCCGCCAGGTCCAGCGCGGCCAGCAGCATCAATTGATCGCGGTACCGCCTGCGCAGCGACGCCACCACTTCGGGGCCGGAGATCCCGGCACGGAACAGCAGCGGCGACGCGTTCGGCCCCGGTTCGGGTTCCGCCTCGACCACCGCGAGCAGATCGGCGATCAGCTCGTCGCGCGCGGGCAATTCTTTGCGGCGCAGCACCTCCCAGGCCGACGGCTCTGCGACGAGGTGGTCGCCCAGCGCGCTGGACGAACCGAGCAGCGCGAACAGCCTGCCGCGCAGCGAGGTATCGGTGCGGATCGCCGAATCGACCGCCTGCCAATCGTTCCCGATGCTCTCCCGCAGCCGCATGAGCGTGCTCAACGCGAGGTCGGCGTCCGGCGCACGGGACAGCGCCCACAGCACGGGGATGCTCTCGACGTTGTCCCAGCCCAGCTCGCGCAGCGACGCGGCGGCGGACGGCTCGAGCAATCCGAGCCGACCGACACCGGGGACGGCGGAGCGCGCAGACGGGGGCCGGACCATGATTCTCAAATTACATGGCCGGAGCCGGGGGCACGCCGCCCCGGGACATCGCTCGGGTTACAACCCCAGGTATTCCTTGAGCTCGAACGGCGTGACCTGGCTGCGGTAGTCCGCCCACTCCCGGCGCTTGTTGCGCAGGAAGAAATCGAACACGTGCTCACCGAGGGTCTCGGCGACCAGTTCGGAGCGTTCCATCGCCTGCAACGCCTCGTCCAAGGTGCCGGGCAGCTCACGGAAGCCCATCGCGCGCCGCTCCGCGACGGTCAGCGCGAACACGTCGTCCTCCGCCTCCGGCGGCAGCGTGTAGCCCTTCTCGATGCCCCGCAAACCGGCCGCGAGCAGGACGGCGAAGGTCAGGTAGGGGTTGCACGCGGAATCCGGGCTGCGGATCTCGACGCGGCGCGAAGACGACTTGTTGGGCGTGTACATGGGCACGCGCACCAAGGCGGAGCGGTTGGACCGGCCCCACGAGGCCGCGGTGGGCGCCTCGCCGCCGTGGATCAGGCGCTTGTAGGAGTTCACCCACTGATTGGTGACCGCGCTGATCTCCGGGGCGTGCTCCAGGATGCCCGCGATGAACGCCCGCGCCGTCTCCGACAGATTCATCGGATCGTCGGGGTCGTGGAAGGCGTTGGTCTCGCCCTCGAACAGGCTCATGTGCGTATGCATTGCCGAGCCCGGGTACTCGGCGAACGGCTTGGGCATGAAGGTGGCGCGCACGCCCTCGTCGATGGCCACTTCCTTGATCAGGTAGCGGAAGGTCATCACGTTGTCGGCCATGGACAGCGCGTCGGCGTAGCGCAGGTCGATCTCCTGCTGGCCAGGAGCGCCCTCATGGTGGCTGAACTCCACGGAGATGCCCATGGACTCCAGCGCGTCGATGGCGTGGCGGCGGAAGTTCGGCGCCGAATCGTGCACGGCCTGGTCGAAGAAGCCGCCGCTGTCGGCGGGCACCGGCGCGCCGCCCTGCGGACCGTTCTCCAGCAGGAAGAACTCGATCTCGGGGTGCACGTAGCAGCTGAAGCCGACGTCGCCGGCCTTGTTCAGCTGGCGGCGCAGCACGTGGCGCGGGTCGGCCCAGGACGGCGACCCATCGGGCATGGCGATATCGCAGAACATGCGCGCGGAGTGCTGGTGGCCCTTGCTGGTGGCCCACGGCAGCACCTGGAAGGTGGACGGATCCGGCCGGGCGACCATGTCGGCCTCGGAGACGCGGGCGAAGCCCTCGATGGCCGAGCCGTCGAACCCGATACCCTCCTCGAAGGCGCCCTCCAGCTCGGCGGGCGCGATCGCGACGGATTTCAGGTAGCCCAAGACGTCGGTGAACCAGAGACGTACGAAGCGGATGTCCCGCTCTTCGAGCGTCCGCAGCACGAATTCCTTCTGGCGATCCATGCCCGCGAGCGTAAGCACCTGGCGTTAAATCTGTGTTACATACACGCTTAAGATTGCTGACCTGGATTTTTTCGGAAGACTCCGCACAGTCGGATCGTCCGGTTTGTGAGATTTTTCGCCCGCGCCGCGGGCGGCGTCACCCGCTGGCAACCGGAACCGCCTGGCTCAGCAGGTGAGGCCGGCAGCGGGTTCGGTCAGGTCGATCAGATAGGCGATGACCGCCTCGTCCACACACGGCACGCCCCCCGCGAGCGCCACCGTGTGCCGGTTGCCCTGGTAAGTGATCAACGCGGCGCCCAATTGCGCGGCCAAGTCGACTCCGGCCTGGTACGGCGTGGCCGGATCCTCGGTCGTGGACACCACCACCGTCTTCGGCAGACCCGTCACGGTGATGCGGTGCGGTTCACTCGTGTTCGGCACCGGCCAGGCGGTGCACAGCTCCAGCGGGGCCGCCCCGGTGGCGCGGCCGTCGTCCAGGAACGGCGCGGCCTTGCGGTACTCCGCGTCCTGGCGCGCGGTGACCTCGCGATCGCTGATGCGCGGGTCGTCCACGCACCGGATGGCGTTGAACGCGTCGGTGGTGTTGGAGTAACTGCCGTCGTCGCGGCGGCCGTCGTAGATGTCGGCCAGTGCCAGCAACGTGTCGCCGCGTCCGTCACGCAGTTCGGACAACCCCAGCGTGAGCACCTTCCACAGCTCGTCGGTGTAGAGCGCCTGGCGCACGCCGGTGAGCGCGTCACCGTAGGTCAGCCCCCGCGGGTCGGTGGTCGGGGCCGGCTTGTCCCACAGCGGGTTCACCAGCGCGCGGAAGCGCGGCACCGCCTGCGCCGGGTCCGGGCCCAGCGGGCAGTCCGGCTGCTTCGCGCAGTCCGCGGCGTAGGCGTCGAACACCTTCTGGAAGCCCGCCGCCTGCCGCAGCGACTCCTGCACCGGATCCTGCGAGGAGTCGATGGCGCCGTCGAGCACCATGGCACGCACCCGGTCCGGGAACTTCTCCGCGTACGCCGAGCCGATCTTCGTGCCGTAGGAGTACCCGACGTAGGTCAGCTTCGCGTCACCCAGCACCGCGCGCAGGACGTCGAGGTCCTGCACCACTTCGCGAGTGCCGACGTGCGCGAGGAAATCCTTCCCGGTGCGCTCGGCGCAGCGGTCGGCGTACTCGCGGTTGTCGGCCTCGGCGTCGGCGATGCCCTCCCTGGTGTAGTCCTCCTGCGGCTCGGCGCGCTCGGCGTCCTGCTCCTGCGGGGTCTGACAGACGATCGGCGGAGTGGAGGAGCCGACGCCGCGCGGGTCGAAACCGACCCGGTCGAAGCGCTCGGCCAGCGGCGTCTTGTTGGCGAGCGAGGACATGGCGAGCCCGGACTCCCCCGGTCCGCCCGGGTTCATCAGCAGCGAACCGACGCGCCGTCCGGTCGCCTGGATCCGGGACACCGCGATCTGCGCGGTCGGGCCGTCGGGCGCCGCGTAGTCCACCGGCACGGTGATCCGCGCGCACTGGGTGTTCGGAGGCAGTCGGTCGTCCGGGCCGCCGAAGTCGGCGCAGTCCCCCCACTGCACGGCCTGGCCGTAGAACTTCTCCAGTCCGGTGGGCGCGGCCGGCATCGGCTGCCCCGATTCGGTGCGGGTGACGGCGCATCCCGAGACCAGGACCGCGACCAAGGCCGGCACCGCCACCACGAGCACACCGCGCCTACCGCGCACCGTCGACATGCTCTCGATATTGCCACCGCGCGAACCCGGGCGCCGACCCGGGCGAACCCACGCGCCGCTGTGACCAATTGCACCGGTCATCGGCCTTAATCCGGCACCGTGGCGGGTGGCACACTGAATCTCGTCAGACAATCCCGGGGACCCGGACGGGCCCCGAGGCGACACAGACGAAAGGGACGATGATGTCCGTATCCGATTCGGAAACCCCTGCCTACGGTGCGGCGCCCGCCGAGTCCAAGAAACTCGCGCGCAAGACCAGGGTGCACCACCTGCAGCAGATGAAGGCCGACGGCGAGCGCTGGGCAATGCTGACCGCCTACGACTACTCCTCGGCGCGGCTGTTCGAAGAGGCAGGCATTCCCGTACTGCTGGTGGGCGACTCCGCGGCCAACGTCGTCTACGGCTACGACACCACCGTGCCGATCACCGTGGACGAGCTCATCCCGCTGGTGCGCGGCGTGGTGCGCGGCGCACCGCACGCGCTGGTGGTCGCCGACCTGCCGTTCGGCACCTACGAATCCTCCCCGCAACAGGCCCTGGCCACCGCCACCCGGTTCATGAAGGAGGGCGGGGCGCACGCGGTGAAGCTGGAGGGCGGCGAGCGGGTCGCCGAGCAGATCGCGGTGATCACCGCGGCGGGCATCCCGGTCATGGCGCACATCGGCTTCACCCCGCAGAGCGTGAACACCCTCGGCGGATTCCGGGTGCAAGGCCGGGGCGACGGCGCCGAGCAGCTGATCGCCGACGCCATCGCGGTCCAGGAGGCGGGCGCGTTCTCGGTGGTCATGGAGATGGTTCCGGCCGAGCTGGCCGGGCAGGTCACCCGCAAGCTGACCATTCCGACCGTCGGCATCGGCGCGGGCGCCGACACCGACGCGCAGGTGCTGGTCTGGCAGGACATGGCCGGCTACACCAGCGGCAAGACCGCGAAGTTCGTCAAGCGCTTCGCCAACGTCGGAGACGAGTTGCGCGCCGCCGCCGCCGCGTACGCCGACGAAGTGCGCCGGGGCACCTTCCCCGGCCCGGAGCACAGCTTCTGACCAGCGGCTGAGGAAACCGCGACCGGCCGGGCAGCGCGCACCCGTCACGCTGCCCGGCCGACCGCTGCGATCGCTCGCGCCTATCCGCGCTTGTCCCACTTGTGCTGCGCAGCCCCTGGCCCAGGGAGTATTTCGCGCGCCGACGGCGGACCGGGGGATGCGCCCGAAGCTGGGATCGCTATGGCCGATCGGCTCGCCCTGCATCCGTGGCGGACCGTGGAGCGAGCCCGCCGTCGACCGGGTACGCCAGGATCCGCTCGGCGAGCCGCGTGGGCGCTTGCGCTGAACTATTCCCAGCGCGAGCAGTCGGTTCGGGCCGGTCGGAGAAATCAATGGCAGACTCGATGCCGACAATACCGACACGACCAGAGGTACCGATGCCGTACAGCCGTTGGATTTCACGCAGCACCCTGCTGGTGGCGGGCGCTCTCGCCGCGGCGGCGTTGACCGCTTGCGGCAGCGAGACCAGCCCGGCCCCCACCGGCAGCTCGAGTTCGACCACGGCGTCGGCCACCGCCACGCCCGGCACGACCTCCGGCCGCGTCACGCCGGCCAGCCCGGACATCTCCGACGCGGCCGCGACCCAGCTGTGCGACATGATCCGGCCGGAGCTGTCCAACTGGCGCGTCCAGGGCGGGACCCTGGGCAAGATCGGGCTCAACGCCCTGGTGCACGAATGGGCGCTGCGCAACGGCGGCATCAACGCCGCGGTGCTGGGCGACAAGCAGATCGTCGACCGGGTCACCACGAAGAGCTGCCCGGACGTGCGTCAGCAGGCCGTTGAGGCGCTCGGCATCCCGGACCTGGCCTCCGGTCTGGCGTTCTGATCCGGCCGGCCCCGATGCGCACCCTCTACCCCGAGATCGAGCCCTACGACTCCGGCATGCTGGCGGTCGGCGACGGCCAGTCGGTGTACTGGGAAGTCAGCGGCAACCCGCACGGCAAGCCGGTGGTGTTCCTGCACGGCGGTCCCGGCGGCGGCACCGTGCCGACGCACCGGCGCTTCTTCGATCCGGCCGTCTACCGCGTCGCGCTGTTCGACCAGCGGGGTTGCGGCCGCTCCACTCCGCACGTGGCCGACGGCGCGAGTCTGGAGCACAACACCACCGGGCACCTGATCGCCGACATCGAGGCGCTGCGCGAGCATCTGGCCGTGGAACGCTGGCAGGTGTTCGGCGGCTCCTGGGGTTCCACCCTCGCGCTGGCCTACGCGCAGCGGCATCCCGACCGCGTGACCGAACTGGTGCTGCGCGGCATCTTCCTGTTGCGCCGCAAGGAGATCGACTGGTACTACAACGGCGCGGCGGGTTACGTCTACCCGGACGAGTGGGAGAAGTTCCTCGCGCCGGTGCCAGAGGACGAACGCGAGCAGGATCTGGTCGAGGTCTACCACCGGCTGCTGCACTCGCCCGACGAAGAACTCGCGCGCGCGGCCGCGATCGCCTGGTCCACCTGGGAGGGCGCGACGAGTTCGCTGCTGCCGCATCCGGATCGGGTGGCCGAGACGGCCGAGCCCCGGTTCGCGCTGGCCTTCGCCAGAATCGAGAACCATTACTTCCGCAATGGCGGCTTCCTCGAGGAAGGCCAGCTGCTGCGCGACATCGCCGCCATCACGCACATTCCCGCCGTGATCGTGCAGGGCCGCCACGACATCGTCTGTCCGGCGGTCAGCGCGTGGGACCTGCATCGGGCTTGGCCCGGGTCGGTCCTGCACATCGTCGACGACGCCGGGCACGCGGCGAACGAGCCCGGCATCGTCCATCACCTGGTGGAAGCGACCGACCGATTCGCGAAAGCGGAGGCGCGCGCGGTGACCACGGCCGCGGACGCGCTGATCGGCGCGTTGCGCGACGACATCGACCGGCTGTCGGCCGCCGAGCCGGAGGTCCGCGCCGACGCCGAGGATTCGGTGCACCAGATGCGGGTGGCCACCCGCAGACTGCGCAGCGTGCTGCGGTCCTACGGCTCCCTGCTGGCCAAGAAACCGGCCGCCGCGATGAACGCCGAACTCAAGTGGCTGGCCGGATTGCTCGGCGAGGCGCGCGACGCCGAGGTGCGCGCCGATCGGTTCGCCGCGCTGCTGGCCGAGCACGGCGAGCGGGCCGACCCGGCCGCCCTCGACGCGGTCACCGCGCGTCTGGTGAACGCCGAGCGGGATCGCTATCGTGCCGCGCACGACGAGGTCTTGGCCGCGTTGGACGGCGAACGCTACCGCGCGCTGCGCGAAGAACTGCTCCGGTGGCGCACCGACCCGCCGTTGCGGCACTCCCGCGCCGAGGCGCTCGCGACGGACGTCTTCGAGCAGGTGCTGCGGCGCGATCTCGACCGCGTGGCCGCCCTGGTCCGCGCCGAGCCCAGCGTGGACCCGCACGAACGGGTCGAGCTGCTGCACGATATCCGCAAAAGCGCCAAGCGTTTACGGTATTCGTGCGAGGCGGCCGAGCAGGTGATCGGCGCGGATGCCGCCGATCGCGGCAGCCGCGCGAAGAAGTTGCAGACCGTGCTCGGCGACCATCGGGACGCGGTGGAGTCGCACGAAGCGATCGTGCGCCGGGCCGCCGAAGCCGCCGCCGCGGGCGAGGACGCGAGCCTCTACGACATTCTCGCGGCCGCGGAGGACGCTGCCGCCGGTCGTGAACTGAGCCGCTATCCGGCTACCGCGGCCGCGGTAGCCGGATGAGCCACGGGGAACGGATCGTCGCGTCGGGCACCGCCGACGGGCGGCCCACCACCCGGCTTGCGCGCGTACCCGTTCACGCCGGATAGGCGAAAGACACCTTCCGCTCCCTCGGGTCCGCCGACACCAATCGCACCCGCACGGTCTCCCCTTCCGGCGGCTGACCAGCGCACGGGCCGAGCACCGGCGGATCAGCGATGAAGACCACCGCGGGCCGGTTGCCGTTGGCCTCGCGCACCACCACGGCGTCGAACTCCGCACCGGTCCGTGGCGCCAGCAAGGTGGACTCGGTCAGGTCGATGCAGGCGCGTTCGATCTTGCTCGCGACGCCGTCGCTGCGCCGCATGGCCTCGGCCGCGCTCGCCAGGCCGTCCCGCACCCAGCGCGGCACCTCCGCGCCCGCGCACCTGGCCAGGCAGATCTCGGTCGCGAACCGGTCCGACAACCGCCGCAGCGGGGCGGTGACGTGCGCATACGGAGCGCCGATCGCACTGTGGCGCAGCATCTCGGGTGCGGGCGGCTCGTCCGCCACGCCGTCGACGACGGTGTAGGAGGCGCCGCGCAGCAGGGTGGTCGCCTCGGACATCAGCACCAGCGCGGCGGGAGTGTTCGGGTCCAGCCGGGCCAGCATCCGCCCGACCGCTTCGCCGGCGGGCCAGGCCACGTCCAGCGCCTGCGCGGTCCGGCGCATCGAATCGATCGCGGCCTCGGCGGGCGGCGGCATGGTGCGCAGCAGCGCGACCCGCTGCGCGGCGGGCGCGTCCGCGTTCAGCATGATCTGCGCCGCGCACATGCCGGTCAGCAGGGAGACCTGCTCGTTCCAGTCGTCGGCGGCGGTGCGCGGCTGCACCACCAGCCGCCAGTGCCCGTCGGCGCGCTCGTCCTCGACCACGGCTTGTGCGGGCAGCCGCAGCCCGATCGCGCCGCGCGCCAAGCCCGCCTCGATGCGCCGCGTGCCGAATTCCGGCAGGGCCGCGATCGACGGATGCAGCCGACCGGCCTCGGCGTCGGCCTGCACGCGGAAGTAGTCGAGCCGGGCCCGGGAGCGCACCAGCGCCCGGACCACCGTGCACCGCACCGGCTCGGCCCGCTCGTCGAGTTCGATGGTCCACAGCGCGGCCGGGCGCGCCCGGTCGGGAAGCAGGCTCGCGGACCCCTCCGACAAGACGCGCGGGTGCAGCGGCACGGCGCCGTCGGGAAGATAGAAAGTCTGGCCCCTGGCGACGGACTCTTTGGCGAGTGCGCCGTCGGGCGGGATCACGGCGCCCACGTCGGCGATGGCGTAGTGCACGATGAAACCGCCGGGGGTGCGCTCGATGTGCAGGGCCTGGTCCAGATCCATGGCCCCGGGTGGGTCGATCGTCACGAACGGGATGTCCGTGCGATCGACCCGGGCGCCCGCGAACGCGTCCACCGCGTCGCGGGCCTCCGTGCCTGCCTCGGCGGGATACGCCGAGGCCAGGCCGAACTCGGAACGTATGGCGCCGAAATCGACCGGCGCCGAGACGATCCGCTGGTGCAGTTCCACGCTTCGGCGCCGGTCCTACTGCAGCGCCAGCATGGTGCCGTTCAACTGGTCGAACGGCCCGTAGACGGTGAAGGTGACCCGGCCACCAGGCACCGAGGACGACACCTCGGCCGCCGCGTCCAACGCCTGACCGAACGAGGCAGCCGAGGGATGCGGCAGCCCGGCGATGGCCAGGCCGACGTTGTTCTGGTGCACGAATACCGTGTCGGCGGGACTGAGGTCGACCTGAACCCCACCCGGCAGCGGGGTCACCGCGACCGCGCCGGCGGAACCCGCACCCAGCACCGCGAAAATCGAAGCGGCGCCTGCGACCAATGCGCCGGCGACCATGGAGCGAACTACTCGCATATGTGTTGAGACCTGCTTTCCCGCGTCAGAAGTATGAATAGCCCGGTGCTGCCCTGCACCGCGCATTGCCAACGGCGACTACTTTATGACGTCGATCACGATCTGGGCCAGTTCCGCCCGAATCGGACACACCGGAATCTCGCTCGACGGCATGAGCGCTCTCACGCTGCTAACGTGGCCCGCCGTGACGGGCGTCGCGATCGCCCGCGCCTTGGAAATGTCCCGTACGTCGACAATTGGGAGCTCCACACCTATGTCATCGATTTTGTTCGACTACTTGTTGCCGCTGCTCGGCCCCGAGCAGGCCGCGTACTGGGCTCAGGTTTTCGTGATCAACCCGGTCTGACCGCGCGATTGTTCTCCCACTACTCGTCGCCTCCCGTTCACCTGACGGGAGGCGACGGTAGTTGTCGGCGGCTAGCATCCCGCTGCGTGATCAGAACTACCGCCGCGCTCGCGGCCAGCGCCACCCTCTTCGCCCTGCTCCTCACCGGTTGCGGCGGCGACAAGACCAGCGATGCCACCTCCCCCGCCACCACGACGGCGGCGCAGGCGGCCGCCCAGGTCGACAATGTGAAAGCGGGCGCGTTCGTCGTCAGCTTCCGCGGCGCGTTCCCCAAGCTGGCCGACGGCAAGGACGACGCGAAGATCGCGAACATCCTTTCCGAAACGTGCGGTGACATCAAAGCGGGCAAATCCGAGGACGACGTCGTCAAGAACATCACCAAGCGCGCAGGCGGCGCCACCCAGCCCAGCACCGAGGAAGCCAAGGCGATCTACCAAATGGCCAAACTCATGTGCTGACCCCGCTCCTTTCCGGCGTGCTTCGCACACCCGCCGATTCCTCGCACCGCGTACACCGGGTGAGGAATCGAGCCGGTGTGCGAAGCAGGCCGTAGCGGGCGGACGAGTTGGTCTGTAAGCCGGATCCTGTCCCCGGCCGTGTGGCCGGGGGGCGACCATCCATCTGGGCACTCCGTCGCCGGGTACCTCGAGCGGTCCACCCGCAAGCTCGGGCGAGCAGCCCTCGAACGCCTGCGCAGCCGCACCGCCTGCGGTGCGACCTTCGACCTTGCTCCGGGCGGGGTTTACCTAGCCGCCCCGGTCACCCGGGGCGCTGGTGCGCTCTTACCGCACCGTTTCACCCTCACCGCACGGCCCGCGAAGGCCGTGGGCGGTCTGTTTTCTGTGGCACTTTCCCGCGGGTCACCCCGGGTTGCCGTTAGCAACCGCCCTGCTCTGTGGAGTCCGGACTTTCCTCGGCGCCGGGCGGCGGCACCACAGTGCCCGTTCCCAGCGCCGCGGCCGCCCGACCAACTCGTCCGCGAGAACAGGATACTGGGTACGGTTGGTGGCCATGGAACGTGTCGAGGTCGGCTTCCCTTCCGGAAGCGAACAGTGCGCGGCGTGGCTATATCGCCCGGACGGCGCACCCAAACCCCGCCCGCTAGTGGTGATGGGACACGGCTTGGGGGCCAATCGGGAAATGGGACTGGATCGGTACGCGCGGCGCTTCGCCGCCGCGGGGATGGCGGTCCTGGCATTCGACTATCGGCACTTCGGCGCGAGCCAGGGCACACCGCGCCAGTTGCTGAGCATCGCGCGGCAGCGCGAAGACTGGCATGCCGCCATCGCGTACGCGCGCACGCTGCGCGGCATCGACGCGACCAGGATCGCGTTGTGGGGCACGTCGTTCGGCGGAGGACACGTGCTGTCGGTCGCGCCCGACGACGCCTACATCGCGGCCGTGGTCGCACAGGTGCCGTTCACCAGCGGACTGTCCTCGGCGCTCGCCAAAGGACCGATCAGCACGATCAAGGTGGCCACCATCGCGGCCACCGACCTGCTGCTCGGGCCGATCCGGCGCAAGCCGATCGGCATCCGGCTCGCCGGACGCAAGCGCGCCGCGGCGCTGATGAGCGCGCCGGACGTGCCGGAAGGCTTCCGCAGGCTGACCGACGAGAGCGAGACCTACGAGCCGAAAGTGGCCGCGCGCGTGGCGTTCTCCGCACTCTTCGACGCGCCGGGGCGACGCGCGAAGGCGCTCAAGATGCCGGTGCTGTACGCGCTGTGCGACGACGACTCCGTGGCGCCGGTGAAATCGGCGCTGCGCGCCGCCGAACGCACCAAGCACGCGGTGGTGAAGCGTTATCCGGCCGGGCATTTCGACATCTATTTCGACGAGGTCTTCGAGAAGACCGTCTACGACCAGACGGAATTCCTGGTGTCGGTGCTGCGCCCCTAGCCGTTCGTGGCCCGGCTCGGTAGCCGGGCCACCCATCCGATGGCGTATCATGTTGTCGAGATAGATCCCGGGCATTGCGCCCTCGGTGATGGCCCCGATGCGCCGCGAAGCATCGTCTTCATGAATTTCTTTCTCTGCCAAGGGAAGGCCTTTCCCGTTTCCGTATGAGCGCCCCGCGGCTGCGCACCCGCCCGGAATTGCGCGGACAGCGCCGCAGGCGTGCCCATGGCTGCTGGAACCATTTGCTCGTCGCCCCGCTGTGGCCCAAACACAGCGCCAATCTGGGCACGCTGCTGCGCACCTGCGACGCCGTCGGGGCATGCCTGGCTGTTCCGCGCCTGCCGTGGGTGCCCGACGCGCTGGCGCACGGCAACACATTGCGGCACCGGTCCTGCGTGCACTGGATCGAGGGACGGGTACAGCGGTGGCTCGCCCGGCAACGAGACGGCGGCTCGGCGATCGTCGGGGTCGAACTGACCGACGAATCCATCCGTTTGGCCGACCTGCCCGCCGCCCGGCGGCGCACCGTCGTGGTCCTCGGTCACGAAGTCAGCGGGATTCCCCCGGAAGGGCTCGAATTGACCGACGTCACCGTCGAGATCCCGATGGTGGGCACCGGACACAGCCTCAACGTGGCGGTCGCCGGATCCCTGGTGCTGTACAAGCTCGCCGGGCTGTGTTGAGCCGCGCCGCGGCCGCCGACGCGCTGGACCGCGCCGCGACGGACACCTCGCGACTGCGGCCCGTCGAGCCGGACGGCTGAAGCTGTCGGTGCCCGGCGCTACCGTTGCGGCCCATGCATTCCGCTACCGCCGCGGTCGCCGAGATCGTGCATCGGATCGTGCCCCTCGACGAACTCGAGCAGCGGCACATCGACACCACGCTGGCCTGGCTCGCGTCGACCGACGACATATTCCGCCGGGTGAAACCTGCGACGCCACCGCGGCACCTGGTTTCCTATGTCGTGCTGGTCGATCCGAAGGCAAGGGCGGTGTTGCTCGGCAAGCATCGCCTCGCCGGGCTGTGGCTGCCGACCGGAGGACACGTCGACCCCGGCGAGCATCCGCTCGAGACCGCGCGGCGCGAAGCGGCCGAGGAGATCGGCGTCGAGGCGCGGTTCGACGTCGTGGGGCAGGATCCGCTGTTGGTCACCGTCACCACCACCGTCGGCTCGGGCAGCGCGCACGAGGACGTCAGCCTCTGGTACGTCATCCGTGGTGACCGCACCGGCGGCCACACCCTCGATCCGCGCGAGTTCGACGGTTCGCGCTGGTGCGACGTCGACGGATTCGCCCTGCCCGACGCCGACCCTCACTTCGGACGTTTCCTGACCAAACTCGACATCGCGCTGCGACGAGCCGCCGACTGAGACCGTCTCGAGTCGACGGACCGGGCCGATGCTGTCACCATGGCGCGAATGATTGTGAGGCTTGCGCGCGAGGACGACCTCGCCGGATTCGTCGAACTGGCGGGGCAGGTCGAGCACTGGTTCGGTGCGGCGGCCGACGACGCCGGGTTTCGTGCCGCGGTGTTGCGGCACGTCCAGCGGGGGACGGCGCTCGTCGCCCGGTCCGCGGGAGCGGAGGTGCTCGGCGGCCTGATGTTCGGCGCGAAGCCGCCGGTGTATCGGGTGCACTGGCTGGTGGTCGCGGAGCAGGCGCGCGGGCACGGCATCGGCCGGGCGTTGACCACGGATGCGATCCGCCGGTTCGTGCTCGGCCCCGGCACGCTCGAGGCGATCACCTTCGGGCCCGATCATCCCGGCGCGGCGTCGAGCGGCGCGCGGGCGTTCTACCAGAATCTGGGGTTCCATCCCGCCGAAGGCGCGGCTGCCGGGCCGGACGGCGGTTCCCGGCAGGTCTATCGACGTCGCGTGTGACGCGGGTCAGCGGCCGCGGAACGCGCGCCAGAAGATGAAGGCGAGGACCGAGGCGGGTATCGCGGCGAGGATGGGCTTGTCGCGGAAGGTTTCCAAGAGTGTGCGGCCCGGACGGCTCACCGGTCCGGGAACTCCCGCCGCGCCCCGTTCGGCTGCGGTGGCGGCATCCGCCTGCACCTGCTCGGCGCGCTCGGTAGCGCGGCGCACGGACTCCGCGATCGGTGTGTCGTGCCAGCTGTCGTCCGCGGCCGACGATCGCGCGAATTCCGGCTCCACCTTTCCAGCCGCCGCGGTATCGCCCGGCACCGCAGCGGTGGCCTCCGGGAACTGCGCCGAACTCACCGTCTCCGGCTCCCCACCCGCACCCGCAGAACCGCCCGGCTTCGCAGCCGTAGCCTCCGGGAACTGCGCCGAACTCACCGTCTCCGGCTCCCCACCCGCACCGGCGGCACGACCGCTCTCCGCGACCTGCGCCGCATCGCCCGTGTCCGGTTCGGTCTTCCGCGCTTCGGCGCCGCTCGCCCCCGCGGGCGCGTCCGTCGTTCCCCGTGCCGTGCCCGGCTCGGCGTCCCCATTCGCTCCGGCGGCCGCACCGTGGGACAGCCGCGCCGCGTCGTCCGGCCCACCGGAGAACTCCGGCGTGCCCGTTGCGTCGTCGGTCCCCTTGTCCGCGGGTTTGCGATCGTTCATCGCTGTCTCCTGTCCTCGGCGTCGCGATGCGGGACGGATGTCTCGGCTGCCGTCGAGGCCCGGATACCCGGGGGATGGGTGGGCAAACCGGACTCGAGCGGGCGCCACTCCATCTCGAATTCCTGTCGTGGGTCGCCCGGGGCGACGGGCCCGCTCACCCCGGTCCGCACGAAGCCGTTGCGCAGGTAGAGCCGCTCGGCGAAGGCATTGTGCTCGACGAACTCCAAGCGCACCACCCGGTGCCCGCCGGCCACTGCCCAGTCGAGCACCGCGCGGACCAGGCGGTCGGACACACCGGTTCCCCGCGCCCGGGGCGCCACCCACATCGAGATCAGGTGCACGCCACCGCGTTCCAAATCGAGCATGCCCGCGACGGTCCCCAGCTCGGCACCGCCCGACTCGGCCACGAATTGCGCCCGATCCGACAGCGCGTGCCGCCATTCGGACTCGGTGCGAGCCTGCGCCTCGGCCAACGTGGTGCCGAAGAACTGCGGCGCGTCGGCCAGCGTCGCGAGCCGGACGCGCCGGAACACCGCCCAGTCGTCGGGAGCGAGCAACCTGATCTCGGGTGTGTAGACGTCCACCGGGACTTCTCTACGTGCTCGGCGTCGGCGTGCGCAACGGATTTCCGGCACGCCGACGAGACCGGAGTCGCTGTCGAGTCACCACGATCGCCACATCGGCGAGCGGGAAGCGAATCGTGGTGATCTCCGGCTCGGAAAGGCGTCCTGTCGGTCGATCCGCCGGAACCGGTCGGGTCCGGCACCCACCCTGCTGGCCGAACGGGGGCGTCTCGATAACCTCGGAGGTCATGGCCGCACCGACGCCTTCGCCGCGGCCGCGCTGCGTGCGGCGGCCGCGGCGAAGGCGTGAACGGACTCAGGCGTCCAGCATGGATTCGTCCCACTCCCGGTCCAGGTCCGGGTCGGCGGCCGAGAGCACCTCGTCCAGCCGCAGCCCCAGCTCCCCGATGTTCGGCTCGGTCATCATGTTCAAGTGATCGCCCGGCACGTCGATCACGGTGAACCGGCGCGCCGCGTACTGTTTCCAGCCGTTGTCGGCGCTGTCGAACATGCTGCCGACGGTCTTGTGCGCCAGGTCGACGCCCGGCGGCAGCCCCTCGGTGGCGCGCAGCAGCGTGATGTCGCGCTCGTACGGCTCGAGCTTGTACTCCAGCATCGCGGAGTAGTTGGCGAAGAACACCTCGTAGAGCCGCCGGATCGCCTGCGGTGAGCTGTCGGCGGGCAGGATGCCCGACCGCACCGACTCCTCCAGCATCGCCGCGAACAAATCCTCGGAATTGTGCACGTCGGGCTCGAAATCGACCAGGGCGGATTGGCTTCCCCGCGCGTACCAGAGCAGTTCGAGGAAGAACCACCGGATGAGTTTCTCCTCCGGGATCGGCGTTCGCGTGCGTGCGCGCAGCGCCATCGTGTCCAGCAGCGTCACGCTGGACACCTCGTGCTCGGGGAGCCTGCGGGCCATCTCCAAGGCGACGTAGCCGCCGAACGACCAGCCCGCCAGGTGGTACGGACCCACCGGATGCACCCGTCGCACCGCCTCCAGGTACGACTCGGTCATCGCGGGAATGGATTTCTCCGGCGCGCTACCCGCGTCCGCGCCCGCCGCCTGCAACCCGTACACCGGGCGGTCCGGGTCCAGGTACCGGGCGAGAGCCAGGTAGCACAGCACGTTGCCGCCGATCGGGTGCACGAGGAACAGCGGCGGCTTGGCGCCGCCCACGCTGATCGGCACCAGCGGGTCGAACGTGCGCTGGACGTCGCCCGCCCGCACCAGGGTGGCGAGCCCGGCGGCGGTGGGCGCGCCGATGAACGCGTCCAGCGGCACGTCGACTCCCCAGCGGCGCGACAGCGCCATCACCACGCGCATCGCACCGATCGAGGTGCCGCCCGCGGCGAAGAAGTCGTCGTCCACCCCGATCGCGCGCAACCCCGCGTACTCGGCCAGCAGTTCGACCGCCGACCGCTCGTACTCGTCGGCCGGTTCCCGCCGCGCCGCCACCGAATCCGTGGCGTCCTCCCCGTAGGCGCGCAGCGTGGCGTCGTCGCGTTTGCCGCTGGGCGTGCGGGGCAGTTCGTCGAGCCAGACGAACCGCGACGGCACCATGTGCGCGGGCAGCACCGAACGCAGGTCGTGCCGCAGCGCGGCGAGGTCGGTCTGTTCGGCCGAGCCGACCAGGAACGCGATCAGCGAACCGTCGATCCCACCGAAACCGCGCGCCACCACGGCGGCCTCGGTGATGCCGGGGAACTTCTCGACCAACCCGAGGATGCACAGCTCCACCTCCGCGGGCTCCACCCGGAAGCCGCGGATCTTCACCTGACTGTCGCTGCGGCCCAGGCAGACGATGTCGCCGGAGAATAGTCGGACACCCAGGTCACCGGTGCGGTAGCGGATTCCGCCCGCGTGCGTGGCGACGAACCGCTGTGCGGTGAGCGCGGGCCTGCCCTCGTAACCGCGGGCGATGCTGCGGCCGCCGAGATAGATCTCGCCGATGACGCCGTCCGGCACCGGGCGCAGCGCGCTGTCGAGCAGTTCCACGGTGTCACCGTCGACGGCGCGGCCGATCGGCGGCAGGGCGGGGAACTCGTCGGCCGGGCCGGTCAGCGTGAACTTCGTCGCGACATGGGATTCGGTAGGGCCGTACTGGTTCTCCAGCACCAGGCCGGGAACCACCTTGCACAGCGCGCGGATCTCGTCGGTGATGCGCAGCTGTTCACCGGAGGAGATCAGCACCTTCAGTTCGGTGGGGAACATCCGCCGCCCCACGGCGGCCTCGGCGAACGCCTGCAGGGCCACATACGGCAGGAACAGCCGCTCGATGCCCTCCTCCACCACCGTGTTCAGCAGTTGCTCGACATTCGATCGCAGGTCGGCCGAACTCACCCGCAGGGTGGAACCGGCCGCGAGGGTGGTGAAGATCTCCTGGAACGACACGTCGAAACTCAACGGCG
Organism: Nocardia barduliensis; assembly: GCF_013315795.1. GTDB lineage: Bacteria > Actinomycetota > Actinomycetes > Mycobacteriales > Mycobacteriaceae > Nocardia > Nocardia barduliensis. Next base: position 75,902 of record NZ_JABLTE010000005.1, on the reverse strand, counting down.
CCAATTGCAGCGTGCTCTGCAACCCGGTGCCGGTGGACGCGCGATTCTGCCAGTCCACCAGGGAGGTCAGGCCGCGGTGCGGCATCGCGACGCCCTTGGGCTCGCCGGTCGACCCGGAAGTGAACAGCACGTAGGCCACCGCGTCGGGCGAGACGTGGTCGGGCAGGGCCACCTCCGCGTCGGGCGCGGCATCGTCGAAGAGCGCGGCGGTGTCCAGGACCAAGGCGGCGTCGTCCACGATGTCGCGATAGGCGGCGTCGGCGATCACCCGGTGCGGGCGGGCGCGGTCGATCATCAGGTTCAGCCGGGCCCGCGGGTAGCTGACATCCAGTGGAACGCACGCGGCCCCGATGCGGGTCAGTGCGAGCACCAGCAGCACCAGTCGCGGGCGACGCCCCATCAGGATGCCGACCCGGTCGCCCGGCGACACTCCGAGCCCGACCAGGCGGCGGGCCAGCCGATCGGAGCGTTCGATCAGCTCGTCGTAGGTGACCGTCTCGTCGTCGCCGGCCAGGGCGACCCGGGTGGGGTTGAGCGCGGCGGCCTCGGCTACCAGCGTGCCGACGTCGCGGGCGGTGGCCGGGCCGACGCCACGGTCGATCGCCGTATCGGGGTCGGCGACGATGCCCGCCAGCATGCGCAGCTGCGTGAGCGCCACCGTCTCGCACTGCTCGGCGGTCAGCGTGTGGTCCCCGTCGACCCGCAGCCACATCCGGCCGTCGCGCGGGTCGGTCGCCGCGGTGACCAGGAGCTGGAAGTTGGTCTCCTCGCGGGCGTCGAAGTCCAGCAGGCGTACGCCGTCCAGCACCAGCATGGGCTGGAAGACGTGGTAGTTGACGAAATTGAACGCCGTCTCGAAGACCGGCCCGCCGTCGGCGAGGATCGAGCGCAGCGGGTAGCGGCGGAACGGATAGGCCTCGCGTTCCCGGCGCGCGATCTGCTCCACCGCCGCGCGCCAAGTGGTCGCCGTGCTGTCCAACCGGATCGGCAGCGTGTTGAGGAACAGCCCCGCCACCCGCTCGGCACCCGCACGGTCGGGGCGACCGTGGCTCACCACGCCGGTGGTGACGTCCGTGCGCCCGGTGAGCGCCCGCAATGCCAGGCAGTGCGCGGCCAGGTAGACCGATTTCTCCGGAACCTGGTGACGCGCGGCGAATGCCGAGACCCGCTCGGCCAGCCCGCGCGGCACCAGCGCCCGCGCTTGCGGCACGCCCGCGACCACCGGCTGGTGCACGCCGAGCGCGGTGAGCGCGGTGGGTTCGGCCCCGGCGAGGGCGGTCAGCCAGTACTCGCGGGCGGCGGTGTCGTGCGCGGCGCCCTGCTCGGCCCGCGCGTACTCGGCGAGCACGGTGGCCGGATGCGGCGTGGCCTCGATCCGGGTCCGGGTCATGCCGAGGTGGTTCAGGTAGTCCAGCAGCAGTTCCAGCACCGAGGTGGCGACGCTCCAACCGTCCAGGATGGCGTGGTGGAAGCTCAGTACCAGGTCGACGGTCGCGACCGGGTCCTGCGGACCGGGGCGGACGAACACCCGGATGGCGAACAGCGCGGCGACCGAGAAGTCGTAGTGGGCGTGCGTGCGCTCCTGGAGATAGATCTCGATCAGGTCCTCCCCGTCCGCCTCGTCCATCTCGCCGAGGTCGACGATCTCCAGCTCGTAGGGCGGCGCGACGTGCACGACCTGGAGCGGGACCGAATACCTGCTCAGCTCGAACGACGAGCGCAGCGCGGGCTGGCGCCGCACCAGCCGATCCACAGCCTCTCGGAATAGCGCTGCGTCCCAGGGGATTTCGAGTCGATAGCGGAACGCGTCCTTATAGGTGACCGAGTCGGCGCGCTCGATGCTGTGATACAGCATGCCCAGTTGCAGGGCGGTGGCCGGGAACGCGTCCTCGACCCGGTGCAGTGCGGCGCGGTCGATCAGCGGCACCGTCTCCAGGGCGGTCCCGATGTGCGCGCGGTCACCGTGGCCGCTGTCGCGCACCACACGGGCCAGCTCGGCGATGGTCGGGGCCTGGTAGAAGGCGTCCACGTCGAAGTAGAGCCCGTCGCGTTCGGCGGCGGTGCGCACGGCCAGGGCGAGGATGGAATCGCCGCCGTGGGTGAAGAAGTTGTCGTGCACGCCGATCGACTCGACGCCGAGCACCGTGCGCCAGACCCGCGCGAGCCGGGTTTCGACCGCGGTGCGCGGCTCGCCGCCGCCCGCGACCGGCTCGGCGCCGTGGCCGAGGACGAGTTGCGCGGCGAGCGCGCGGCGATCCAGTTTGCCATTGCGGGTCAGCGGGATCCGGTCCACCCGGATCAGCCGGGACGGCACCATGTAGCGGGGCAGCGTGGCCGCGAGCTGCTCGGCGATCTCCTCGCCGGAGACGTCCGCCCCGACGAAATAGCCGACCAGTTGCACGCCGTGTGCCTCCGAGACCTCGTCCACCACGGCCGCCGCACGCACGCCGGCGCAGCCGAGCATGGCGTTGTGCACCTCGCCCAACGTGATCCGGTTGCCGCGGATCTTCACCTGGTCGTCGAAGCGGCCCAGGTACTCGAGGTTGCCGTCCGGCAGCCACCGCGCCAGGTCACCGGTGCGGTACCGGCGGCGTCCCGGCACCGCGCGGTCGTCGACGAACGCCGCCGCGGTCAGCTCGGGCCTGCCCCGGTAGCCGCGAGCCACGCCGACGCCCGCGATGTTCAACTCCCCCGGCACACCCACCGGCACGCGGCGGCCGGTGTCGTCGAGCACGAGCAGATCGATGTTGTCGATGGGGCGGCCGATCGGCAGCACGTCCAGCGAGTCGCCGGGCGGGCAGTCGAAATAGGACACGTCCACGGTGGCCTCGGTCGGACCGTAGAGATTCACCAGCTGCGGCGCTGTGGCCCCGGCCGCGGCGAAGACCGCGTGGAACCGGCGCACCAGCGCCGGTGGTAACGCCTCGCCGCTGCAGAACACCCGCCGCACGCTGTCGATCCGCGCGACCGTCGCCGGATCGGCAGCGAGCTCGTCGACGAAGGCGGCCAGCATGGACGGCACGAAGTGCAACACGGTCACCGCGTGCGCGGCTATCGCCTCGGCGATGCGGCGCGGATCGCGCTCCCCGCCCGGCTCCAAGAGCGCCACCCGCGCGCCGGTGATCGCCCACCAGAAAAGTTCCCACACCGACACGTCGAAGGTGACCGGTGTCTTCTGCAGGATCACGTCCGTGGCGTGCAGGGGGTAGCGCCGCTGCATCCAGGTCAGACGGTTCACCACCGATCGGTGCTCGATCATCACGCCTTTGGGCACGCCCGTGGAGCCCGAGGTGTAGATGAGATAGCTGAGATCCGCCGGGTGCGAGACATTCTCGACGCCGCGGGCCGCGCCGATGTCGGCCACCGTGATCCGGGTGACGCCCAGCTTGTCGAAGACGGCTCGATGCCGCGGCCCCGCCGCGACGAAGCGTGCCCCGCAGTCGGCGAGCACGGTCTCGATGCGGGCGGCCGGGAAGTCCGGGTCAAGCGGCACATACGCGCAGCCCGCGCGCAGCACGCCGAAGATCGCGACGAGCATCTCCGTCGAGCGGTTCAGCACCACCGGGACGCATTCGTTGCCGGTCACGCCCAGTGCGCGCAGCTCGGCGGCGAATCCGTCGGCCAGCGCGGACAATTCGCCGTAACGCAGCGGCTGCTCTCCCGAACCCGCGACCGGTTCGATCGCGACACGTTCCGGATGCGCGGCGGCCGCCTCGACGAACAGCCGGTCGATCGTGGTGTACGGGAACTGCTCGCGCGGACCGGATTCGAACGCGGCGATGGCGGCCAGTTCCCGCGCGGGCATCAGCGGCAACGCCGAGATCGGCGCCGCGGGCCGGTCCAGCGCCGCGACCAGCAGCGCGCCGATGCCGCGCACGACCGATTCGAACGGGAAGTTCTCGTCGAAGACATCCCGGTCGTAGTAGAGCTGAAGGTTCAGCGAGCCGTCACGGGCGTGCTCGACACCGAGGATGTTCAGCGCCTCGAGCACCGTGCCCGGATTGACGATGTCGAGGGTGCCGAGAATCTTGTCGAGGTGATCCGACGGCGGCATCTTGATATAGGAGTAGGCCACGTCGAACAGCGGCGGCGCCGTGGGATCACTGCTGAGCGCACGGGCCAGGTCACCGTACGGAAAACGCTCGTAGCGCTTGAGTTCCCGGATCTGCGCGGCCACCTCGGTCGCGACCGCCGACAGCGGCTCGGCCGGGTCGACCCGGATGCGCAGGGGCACCACGTTCGTCCGGTGACCGGAGGTGCGGAAGGTCTCCGCGCTGTGCCGGTTGAGCATCGGGACCCCGATCACCACCTCCTCGGAGCGGTGGATGGTGGTCAGGTACGCGGCCAGCGCCGAGACGGTGAACGCGAAGACCGAGAAGCCGGTGGCCCGGATCCGGTCGAGGAAGGCGGGCTCCACGACCACGCGCCTGCGTCCCCGGTTCACGTTCGGGGTGCTCGCCCGGCCGGAGAACAGTGCTGGGACCACGCCTTCGAAACGGCGCACCAGCGCGTCCCGGTCGGCCACCCACTGCGGCGAGGACAGGTACTCCTCGTGCTCGGCGGCGATCTTGCGGTAGGTGGCCGCGCTGCGGTCGGTCTGCTCGGTCGCCGGGTCCGGTTCGGCGAGCTGGTCCAGCGGCAGATCCGTGCGGCTGTAGTTGTCCACCAGCGCGCTCCACAGCGCGTTCACGCCCCAGCCGTCGATCATCGCGTGGTGCATCGCCACGTAGAGATGGAAGTGGTCGGGGCCGTCGACCAGCGCCGCGATCCGGAACGGCTGCCGCGGCGGGGACGGTGTCACGTTGGCCCGGTTCACCCAGTCCCGGCGTGCCGCGGCGGGGTCGGAGGCCCAGCTGAGATCGACCAGTTCGACTTCGGGTAGCTCGTCGGACACCCACTGCCAGAAACGGCCTTCGGAGAATTCGAACCGGAGCCGCAACGCGTCGTCACCGAGCAGCGCCCTCCGCACCACCGCCCGCAACCTGGCCATATCGAAAGGCTCGTCCAGGAACGCGCAGTAGGCGTTTCTGGTCACCGGTGCCGGGGCATACCGGTAGGCGACCGACAACACGTCTCGCTGATACGCGCTGACCGGCCAGGCCTCGAGAGGTCTTTCGGAAGTAGCACTCGGTTCGGATGTCACAGTCACTCCTATCGCGACAGTCGCGGCACCGGCCGTGCGCGGATCTAACCAAGCCCACCCTGATCGCTGACACGCAAAGCTGCTACCACACTTATCCAGTTATCGATATCGCGAATCACGGCATCGGCTTTGCCGATGCCGCGACTCTGCTGTTGTATCGCGGTGTATGCGGGCCGGTCAGCAAGCCGACAGCAGCGCGCGCACGCTTTCGTCGGCCAGGCGATCGGCTCGGTCTCGCGAGACCGCGGGCTCGACGTAGCCGATGTTGAAGGACAGCTCGTTGTGTGTCGCGTTGGCGGTGGCCATGATGAAGCCGCTGACGGACATGCCGGAGACGAACTGCGCGCCCTCCAGCTGCCACGAGCCGACCTTGTCCGGGAAGGGGTAGCTGCCCAGGTAGGTCATGCAGAGATGACCCGGGCCGCGGGTGTCCATGAGTTTCACCGTGGACGCGCTGGCGGCCACCGATTTCGGCGCGGCCACCTTCAGCAGGTTCAGCGCGGACAGGTGATCGCGCCGCTGCATCCGCGCGCCGTACTCGCGCTCGATCTCGGCGGCGATCTCCCACAGCGAGGCCCACGGCGCGTACTTCGCGGGGGTGGCGATCATGCCCTGGTAGGTGCCGACCTCGGTGTCGGCGGCGGCGCCGTCGAGATGGTCGCGGAAATCGACCGAGCTGCCGACGGTGTACCAGGTGGCCTTCTCGGTGCCCGCCTCCCTGGCCGCCGCGATCAGCAGCGCGGCCGACAGCGCCGCGTGCAGGCCGACGCCGTGGCGGGCGCATCCCGCCGTGAGCGCGTCGAGCCGGTCGGCGTCGAGGCTGCGGTGCACGACCCGGCTGCGCCGCTGCGCGGGCGGCGCCAGCGAGGTGGGCTCCAGCCTGCGCGGCTTGCGCAGCTGCGACTTCTGGTCACGCAGGAAGGAACTCGCGGTGCGCAGGGCACCGCCCGCTCCTCGGAAACGCGGCGGGAACAGCTCCTCCGGCCCCGGGCGCACCGGCGCGGGCGAGAAGTCGCCCGCTTCCCCAGCGGCCACCTGGAGCACCTGCTTGGCCACCGACAGCGCGCTCTCCCCGTCGGCGATGGCGTAGTGCAGCGTGACGATCAGCTCGTTGGTGCCGTCGGTCTCCTTGATCAGCACCGCTCGGGCCAGTGGGCCGGTACGCCAGTCGAACGGCTCGCGCAGCTCCACCTCGTCGGCCTCGGCCAGCCAGTTCGTGCTGTCCTCGGATTCGATCACGCGCAGCGGAATCGGCGCCTGCACCGGCACGAAACGCGGTGCGGTGCCGTCCGGTTCGGCGGCGACCGCGACCCGCAGCAGCGGATGTCGGCGCTGCACCTCGTCCAAGCCCGCGCGGATCTGCTCGACCTCGACGTGCCCCCGGATCCGCACGCGCGACAGGATGTGCAGCGGCGCGAGCTGATCGGCGATCCAATGCCAGCGCTCGACCGGTGACAGCGGGCGCGGCAGCCGGGCGGTCGGCCCGTCCGGCGGCGGGAAGGACATCGGCTTGCCGAGCTCGCGCAGGAAGAATTCGGTGGGCGCGTGCCGGAAGTAGGTGTCGCGCACCCGCACCAGACGCGGGTCGGTGGTCTGCTCGATCTTGGCCAGCGAGGCCGACCCGTTGACGAACATGGCGGTGCGCTCGGCCCGCAGCTTCTCGTAACGGCGCAGGCCCGCAACCGGATCCAGGCAGTTGCGCAGCACGCTCGCCAGCACCACCGCGTCCTCGATGGCCGCGTTGGCGCCCTGGCCGAGACTGGGCAGCATCGGGTGCGCCGCGTCGCCGAGCAGCGTCACCCGGCCGCGGCCCCACTGCGGAAGCGGCGGGCGGTCCTGCGCGGGCACGGCCAGGATCGCCGATTCGTCGGTCTGCTCGATGCAGGCGCGCACCTCCGGCGCCCAATCGGCGTACAGGCGCAGCAGGTCTTCTTTGCCGCCCTGCCAGTTCGCGGCCTCCTCGGCGGGCAGCGTCTTGGTGCCCCACCAGTACACCCGGCCGTGGCCGATGTCGTGGATGCCGAAACGCATTCCGGTGCCCCAGAAATGCGCCGACAGACCGCGCGCGACATTGGGATGCTCGAACGGGATGCAGGCCAGCCAGCACACGAAATTGCCGGGGCGCGGCTCGGCGCGACCGTGCAGCTGGGCGCGCACCACCGAGTGGATGCCGTCGGCGGCGACGAGCAGATCGCCCTCGGCGATCCGGCCGTCGGCGAACTCGACGCGCACGTGCTCGCCGTCGTCCACGAAGCGAGTGGCTTGCGCGCCTACGAAAGTCGGTGTGTCGCCGATCGCGCGCAGCAGCACGTCATGGAGGTCGGTGCGGTGCAGCGCCACGGCGGGTGCGCCGAGCTGGGCGTCGAGCCGGTGCACCGGAAGCACTCGGATCGGGCTGCCGTCCGGGTTACAGAAGCGGAAGGTCTCCACCCGGCCGCCGAGTTCGAGCAGTTGCTCATCGATGCCGAGGCCGAGGGTACGCAGCGCGTTGATCCCGTTGGCCTGCACCGAAAGTCCGAAACCCTGGGCCCGCAGCTGCGGACCCGCTTCGTATAGTTCGACGCCGAATCCCGCATGCCGCAGGGCGGCAGCGGTGGTGAGCCCTCCGATCCCCGCCCCGAGAACGACAACCTTGATCGGACTGCTCATCGAACCTGCACTCTCATCGAACCACTCGACGGCACAGGTGCTTCCTACGACGCGGCCTGCGGGCGCCGCTGCCCGCGAACCATCGTCCCGCGAACAGCACTGACCGAGGACGTGCGTAGACCCCGGCCAGGCAGGCCGTAGGACGCCTGTGCCTGACCGTCCGGAAGCCTACCGCTACTGGGCGCGCAAGGCAGAGTTGAAGTGAGATTCACCGCATCGCGCGAATGTGAAACGCAAATGTGTTGCAATAGGGCATAATTCGCGGTCCGCGCACCCCGTTCGCCCTCGATTCCGGCCCCGCGGCGCCCTCAGAGGTAGGACGTATCGTTCACCAGACGCACCGACGACCCGCCGTCGGGATAGAACTCCGCTATCGATAGCGACGCCAGATCCAGGTGCAACCGATACAGCAGCGCGGGCCCGACGTCGAGGGCCAGCCGCAGCAGCGTCTTGATCGGGGTCACATGACTGACCACCACCAGGTTCGCGCCCGGATACCGCTCGACCAGGTCGCGCCGAACCGCGTCCACCCGCCGCTCGACCTCCACGAAGCTCTCCCCGCCGGGCGCGGCGACGGTGGGATCACCGATCCAGCGCGCGTGCAGGCCGGGGTCGCGCTGCGCGGCCTCCGCGAAGGTCAGCCCCTCCCACACGCCGAAGTCCGTCTCGATCAACCCGCCGTGGACCTCGACCGGAACTCCGAGAGCGGTGGCCGCCGCCTCGGCGGTCTCCCTGGCCCGGCCGAGCGGAGAGCTGACCACGGCGGTGATGTCGCCTTTGGCGGCGAGCATCTTCGCGGCGCGCGCGGCCTGCTCCCGGCCCAGCGGGGTGAGCGGCGGGTTGCCGCGGCCGGAATAGCGGCGCTGCAGCGACAACTCGGTCTGCCCATGGCGAAGCAGCAGCAAACGGGTGGGACGACCGGTGGCGCCGGTCCAGCCCGGGCTGTACTGCGCGGGCGTCGGCTGCGCGGCGCCGGCGTCCCTGACTTCATCGATCCAGCTCGGCAGATCGCGTTCGGTCACCGCGAGGGCCGGATCGGCGGCCTCGGCCGACCGCGTGTCCGCGGCGGCCGCACGGTCCTGCCCCGCGCCCTCGTCCATGGCCTCGTTCGCCAAGCGGTCGGCGGCGGCGTTCTCCGCGCGGGGAATCCAGGTGTAGGTCACCCGCGCGAACCCGGCGGCGAGCCTGCGGGCGCGGTCGGCCAGCGGGATCAGGGCCGCGTGCTTGATCTTCCAGCGACCGGACATCTGCTCGACGACCAGCTTGGAATCCATGCGCGCCACGACCGACTCGGCGCCCAGTTCCGCGGCCGCCTCCAATCCGGCAATCAACCCGCGATATTCGGCGACGTTGTTGGTCGCGATGCCGAGGAACTCCCGGCGCTCGGCGAGCACCCGGACGTGGTCGGCGTCGTAGACCACCGCTCCGTATCCGGCCGGGCCGGGATTGCCCCGGGAACCGCCGTCGGCTTCGATGATCACTTCGGGAAAGCTCATCGCCGGGCTTCCCCGGCGCCCGGTCGCGACCAGCTCACAGCCCCGATTCCTTGGTCCGGACCAGGATCGCGCCGCACTCGGGGCAGCGCACGACCACGTCGGGCGCGGTCTTGGCGATGCGCGCGATCTCGCCGCGGTCGAGCTCGATGCGGCACGCACCGCAGCGACGAGCCTGCAACAGCGCGGCGCCCACGCCGTGTTGTTGCCGCTGGCGGTCATAGATCGCGAGCAGTTCCGCGGGCAGCTTCGCCACCACGACGCCGCGATCGGTGTCGCAGCGGGTCTGCGCGACGTCCAGATCCGCCAGCGCCTCGTCGCGCTGTCGCTGCGCGTTCGCGAGCTCGTCCTCGGTCTTGCTCAACCGGGCGCCCGCGTGCTCGTGGTCGGCGGCGGAGGCCTCGCGCCGCTCCATCACCTCGAGCAGTTCGTCCTCCAGGACCGAGCGGCGGCGCTCCAGACTGCCCAGCTCGTGCTGGATCTCCGAAAGCTGTTTGGCGTTCACCGTTCCCGCGGTGAGCATGCCTTTGTCGCGGTCCTCGCGCTTGCGCACCGCCTCGACCTCGCCCTCCAGCTTGCGGATGTCGCGGTCGAGGTCGTCCAGCACGATCTCCACCGCCACCGCGGCGTCTTTGTGCGCGTTGCGCTCGGCCTCCAACCGGGCCACCTCCTGCTGCTCGGGCAGCACGGTGCGCCGGTGCGCGATCCGGGTCAGCTCGGCGTCGACGGAGGCGAGCCGCAGCAGCTCGGCCTGGATCGTGGGTTCGACATTCAACGCGGACAAACTCCTGGACGGGGTGGACGGGACTGGTGTTCAACCGTACCCCGCCGGACCGGCGGACCCGCGTCAGCCGCCGACGGCGCGAGTTTTGATGGCGTCGCGCGAGATGTAGACGTCGTATTCGCCGGGGACCGCGATCACCGCGTTGCCGTAGGCGGAGCGCACGAACGGCTGGGTCCACCAGCGGCCCTCGCGCATGTCGGCGAAGAAGTCGCGGTCGCCGTCGTTGAGGAAGATCTGGTTCTGCGTGGTCGCGACGCCGTCGAGGCGCTGACCGTACAACCGGCTGATCCGGTAGCCGGAATGGAAGCCCAGGGCGTTCACCCACGGTTCCAGCTCGACGATGCCCGATTGCAGCACCCACATGTCACCCTCGACCCGGTAGGTCTTGCGCTGTTCGGGGTGGTCGTCGTCGCCGTAGAGGGTGAGGTCGACGTCGAGCTGGTGTTCCTGACCCGGCACCGGCTTGGCCACCACATGGGCCGCCTTGATCTCGCCGGTCAGTCCGAGATACGTCTGCAGCAGCGTCGCTATCCACAGCAACACCGCCGCGACCAGCAACAACGCGAGTCCACCCGTCCCGCGCGCGAGCAGCGCCCGCAGCCCGACCCGGCGCGCGGCGAGCAGGCCGGACACGATCAGCGCCACACCGACGACCAGCAGCAGGATCAGCCCGATCTGCACGAGCCCGAAATCAACCGGGAAGTTCATGCGGTAGTTGTACCCCGCACGAACTACTCGATTCACCCGAAACGCCCATCCAGTTCCGGCACGGCGCGGACACGCCCCGACACGCCGTCGCCAGTTCGCCGCGGGGACAACGGCATCGGACGCGCGCCCGCGGCCCTCAGCTGGACGCGCGCACCGTCCACGGGTCGGTGCGCAAGGTGGACACCCTGGTCTCCAGGCCCGGCAAGGCGTTTCGGACGAGCGCTTCGGCCTGCGCGCACCAAGGGAATTCGGTTGCCCAGTGCGCGGCGTCGACCAGCGCCGGACCGCCCGCGCGCAGGTGCTCGTCGACCGGATGGTGGCGCAGATCGGAGGTGAGGTACACGTCGACGCCGAGCCCGGTGGCTTTGTTCAGGTAGGAGTCGCCCGCTCCCCCGCACACCGCGACGGTGTAGACATTGCGATCCGGGTCTCCGGCGGCGCGCACGCCCCACGCGGTGTGTGGCAGAGAACGGGCCACCCGATCGGTGAACGCGCGCAACGATTCCGGTTCCGGCAGCGTGCCGACCCGGCCGATGCCGAGCGACGACGGCAACTGGGCGCGTTCGCTGATGTGGTACGCCGGTTCCTCGTGGGGATGCGCGGCGCGCAGCGCGGCGAGCACGGCCGAGCGCACCGCGGTCGGGGCGACCACCTCCACCCGGTCCGCTTCGACCTGCCGGAGTTCGCCCAGCGAGCCCTCCTCCGGAGTCGCGCCTTCCACCGGACGGTACTGCCCCGTCGCGGGTACCCGCAGCGCACAGTCGCAAGACCCCCTCCCGCCCGCACCCGCGGCGAAGAGCGCGGCGAGTACGGCATCGGTGTGCGTGCGAGGCACCTGGATCACCCAGTTGTCCACGGCCGACTCGGGTTTGGCGTCCAGCGGACCGGTCACCGTGAGCCCGAGGGCTTCGGCGAGCGCGTCGGAGACGCCGGGCGCGGCGGAGTCGGCGTTGGTGTGCGCGGTGAACAGCGCACAGCCGGAACGGATCAACCGGTGCAGCAGGGCGCCTTTCGGCGTGCTCGCCGCGACGGTGTCGACGCCGCGCAGCAGCAGCGGGTGGTGCACCACCAGGGCCTGCGCGCGCCAGTCGATCGCCTCATCCACGACGGCCGCGGTCGCATCGACCGCGAACAGCACTCGGGTCAGCTCCTCGGCCGGGTCACCGCAGACCAGGCCGACCGAGTCCCACGCCTCGGCCAGCGCGGGCGGGTAGGCCGCGTCGAGCACCCCGATGAGATCCGCGAGCGTGGTCATCGTCCACCTTCCTTCACGTCGCTCCAGTACTGCCGCCCCGCGTTCGTTTCCGGAGCGGTGCGGGTTCGAGGGCTCGCCCACCGCCCGAGCGCACGGCGTCGGATCCGCGACCTCGTCGCGCAGGCCGAGGGCGCGCTCACCGTGCGTCCGCCGACCGGATCGCGGCGACCAGCCGGTCGACCTCCGCGGTGGCACGGACCGCGACGCGCAGATGATCCGGGCCGAGACCGGGGAAGGTGTCCGCGCGGCGGACCGCGATGCCCTCCGCGGCCAGATGCTTGCGCAGCAGTTCGCCGTCCGCCACGCGGAGCAGCAGGAACGGGCCTTCCGCCGGGGTGTGGACGTCGACGCCGACGCCGGTCAGGCGCTCGATCATCGCGGCGCGGTGCCCGGCGAGCGTCTCGGCTCGGCGCCCGGCTTCGGCGACGGCCGCGGGGCTCGCGGTGGCGGTGATCGCCTCCAATTGCAAGGTGCCCAGCGGCCAGTGCGGGCGCCCGTGGCCGAGCCGGTCGAGCACCTCGGGCGCTCCGAGGAAATAGCCGCAGCGCAGCCCGGCCAGCGCCCAGGTCTTGGTGAGGCTGCGCAGCACGAGCAGGTCGGGCGCGGTGTCGGCGGCCAGGGATTCCGGTTCGCCCGCCACCGCGTCGGCGAACGCTTCGTCGACCACGATGACGCGACCGGGCCTGCGCAGGGCGCGGATGGCGTCGGCCGGGTGCAGCACCGAGGTCGGGTTGGTGGGGTTTCCGAGCACCACCAGGTCGGCCTCGGCGGGCACGGCGGCGGGGTCGAGCCGGTAGGGCGGCCGTAGCAGCACCCTGGTCACGGGGACACCGGCCTCGCGCAGCGCGAGTTCGGGCTCGGTGAACGACGGGTGCAGCACCGCGGCCGATCGCGGCGCGAGGCGCGGCAGCATCGCGAACCCTTCCGCGGCGCCCGCCAACAGCAACACCTCGCCGGGAACGCGGCCGTGCCGGGCCGCGACCGCGCGGCGGGCGGCTTCGGCGTCCTCGGCGCTCGGATAGCGACCCAGATCGGACAGGCGCGCGGCCAGTCGCCGCCGCAGCCACTCCGGCGGCGCGATCCCTTGCACGTTCACCGCGAAGTCGAGCATGCCGGGGCGCGCGTCCACGTCGCCGTGGTGACGCAGTTTCGCGCGATCGACGGTGTCCTCGGCCACGAGACCACACCCTACGTGGCGGTCCCGTAGCGGGACCGGCCAGAATGGCAGGCGTGGGTCAGCTGCACGTCTCGTTCGTCTGTACCGGCAACATCTGCCGCTCTCCGATGGCGGAAAAGATCTTCGCGTCGCACCTGTACCGGGCCGGACTGGCCAATCGGGTACGGGTCAGCAGCGCGGGCACCGGTTCGTGGCACGTCGGCGCCGACGCCGACCCGCGCACCAGCGCGACCCTGCGCAAGTACGGGTACCCGACCGGCCACATCGCCGCCGTGTTCGGCGCCGAGCACAGCGACGCCGACCTGGTGATCGCCTTGGACCGCTCGCACCAGCGCGACCTGGCCCGGCTGGGCATCCCGGCCGAGCGGCTGCGGTTGCTGCGCGCCTTCGACCCGGAGGCCGACGGGCAGGACGTGGCCGACCCCTACTACGGCGACGCGGCCGACTTCGAACTCGTGCGCGCCCAGATCGAGGCCGCCGTCCCCGGCCTGCTCGACTGGGTGCGCGCCGAACTGGCCGCCGAACCGCCCGATCCCCGCCTGCTCGCCGACGAGCGATTCTGATGCGCAGGCTCGCCTTCCTCCTGCGTCCCAGCTGGCTGATCCTGGCGGTGCTGGTCGCCGCGTTCGCCTACCTGTGCTTCACCGTGCTCGCGCCGTGGCAGCTCGGCAAGAACACGGCCACCTCGCACCGCAACCAGCTGATCGCCGACTCGGTGAAGGCCGAGCCGGTCGACGTCACCGCCGTGCTCGCCGAGTCGGGCGGCGGCACGCCCACCGAGTGGCGGCGCGTCACCGCCTCCGGCAGTTATGTCCCGGACTCGACGGTGCTGGTGCGGCTGCGCCACCTCGACGGCGCTCCGGGGTACGCGGTGCTGGCCACCTTCCGGTTGGACGACGGCCGGGTGCTGCTCGTCGACCGCGGGCTGGTGTCGGCGGTGGACGGCACGCGCCCGCCGCGGATTCCCGAGCCGCCCGCCGGACCGCAGCGCATCGAGGCCCGCGTCCGGATGTCCGAGGGCGTCACGCCCGGCAAGGACCCGAGCGTCCAGGACGGTTACCGCCAGGTGTACTCCATCGACACCACCCAGGAGTCGGCGGTCCTCGACCAGCCCCTGACCACCCTCCCGACCGGCGACCGCGGCGGCTACCTACAGCTGAGCGAAAACCAACCGGGCGTGTTCACCCCGACTCCGCTGCCCCAGCTCGACGCGGGCCCCTACCTGTCCTACGGCCTCCAGTGGCTCGCCTTCGGCATCATGGCGCCGCTGGGCCTCGGCTACTTCGTCTACGCCGAGATCCGGGAACGAAGAAAGGAAAAGGCCGCCGCCGCACAACCCTCCGGCACAAGGTCTCCCGTCGAACCACCCGGGTCCGAGCCGAGCCCGGCGACCACGCCGCCCCCACCCGCCGCACCGACCACGGAAGCTCGCCTCGCCGACCGTTACGGCCGCGGGCGCGGCTGACCCCGGCGGCTCGAGGCCACAACCCCGGCTTCGCGGCTTCCGGTCGCAGCAGACCCGCGCCCGGCACCCCTCGCGGCCGCAGCTCCGCCCCGCTGCTCCGGGAGCCGCAGCCCATCGCGAGCTCGATGTCCACGGCCACCGCCGATCCCTGCCCCGGCGACGCAACCGGACCGCGCGGACCCGCGTGAAACCGATCAGCGCCTGATCGCGGCGGCGGCGGCGGCCAGCAGGGTGGCGGCGAGTTGCACGGCCTCGGAGAGGCGGACCGCGCGGCGCAGGTCGTGGACGGTGGGGGCCGGGCCGTCGCCGAGGACGGGCCGCAGTTCCACGCCGTGCGGGTACTGCGTGCGGCCGCCGAGTCGAACGCCCAGCGCCCCGGCCATCGCTGCTTCGACAACGCCGGCATTGGGGCTGGGGTGCTCGGCGGCGTCCCGTCGCCAAGCGTCGAGAGCCGCCGCGGGCCGTCCGCCGATCATGGGCGCGAGGGCGGCGGTGAGCAAACCGGTGAGGCGCGCCGGAATCAGATTGGCCACGTCGTCGACGCGCGCGGCGGCCCAGCCGAAACGCCGGTAGCGCTCGTTGCGGTAGCCGATCATCGCGTCGAGCGTGTTGACCGCGCGATAGCCGAGCAAACCCGGTACACCCGCCACGGCGCCCCAGACCACGGGGGCCACTGCCGCGTCGGAGGTGTTCTCGGCGATGGACTCCAGGGCCGCGCGGGCGAGGCCGTCGGCGTCGAGCGCCTGCGGATCGCGGCCGCACAGCGAGGGCAGCAGCGCGCGAGCGCCTTCCACGTCGCCGTCCGCCAACCGGTCGGCCATCGCATGGCCGGTCCGGGCCAAACTGCGTCCACCCAGGACGGTCCAGGTCGCCACCGCGGTCGACACCACCCCGCCGCGCCGCACGGCCATGCCGAGACCGGCCACCGCGCCCACGGCCAGCGCCTCGTGCACCAGCCCCGCCGCGCGCCGGTCGGCGTAGGTCACCGATTCCAGAGCCGTCACCGCGGAACCGAATCCGGCCACCGGATGCCATCGCCGCGGATCGCCGAACGCCCGGTCGAGCGCGAATCCGAGCAGCAGCCCGATCGCGGTGGAGGTCCCCTTCTGCACCCGGCGAGGTTATCGGGTGGGCGGGCGGTCCTGCGCACACGGCTCACCGCTCGAACCCATGTCACACTCTGTTCCCCTGCGTCGTCGACCTGGTGACGCACCATAGACTCCCCCAGTAGGGGCCGAACCACGAACGGGCGAACAGAGTGACCTCCCAGCAGCCTTCCCGCGAGCCTCTCGACCAAGCCGAGCTGGCCCGGCAGTTCGAGGAGCACCGGCCGTATCTGCGCAGGCTCGCCTACAGCACGTTGGGCAGTCTCAGCGACGCCGACGACGTGGTGCAGGAGGCGTGGTTGCGGTTGCAGCGCCAGTACGAGGCGGGCGCGGCGGGCGAGATCGATAACCTGCGCGCCTGGTTGTCCACCGTCACCGGCCGGCTCGCCCTCGACCACCTCGGTTCCGCGCGCGTACGCCGCGAACAGTACGTGGGCGAATGGCTGCCGGAGCCGGAGGTGACCACCTGGGACGACCCCGCCGACCGGATCACCCAGGACGAGCGGGTCACCACCGCGCTGCTGGTTGTGCTGGAGTCCCTGTCACCGGCCGAGCGCACCGCGTTCGTGCTCCAGGACGTCTTCGGCATGAGCGGGCCGGAGGTCGCCGAAGTGGTCGGTCGCACCCCGGCCGCGGTCCGCCAGCTCGCCTCCCGGGCGCGCAAGCACGTCGAGAGCGGCACGCCGCGCTTCCCGGCCTCGCCCGACGAGCAGAAGAAAGTGGTCTCGGCCTTCGCGCTGGCCTGGCGTTCCGGCGATCTCAGCGCGCTGCTCGGCGTCCTGGACTCGAACGTGAGCCTCACCGCCGACGGCGGCGGCAAGGTGCCCGCGATCCGGCAGCCGGTGCACGGCGCCGAACTCGTGGCCAAGCTGCTGCTCGGTTGGTACCACGCGCCGTCCGCCACGGGCGCCTGGGGTCGCGCGGTGCTGGTCAACGGCCAGCCCGGGCTGGTGGTCTTCGACGGCACCCACGCGGGCGTCTTCTCCTTCACCGTCGACGACGGCCGCATCGTGGCGATCGACGTGGTCCGCAACCCGGACAAGCTGCGCGACCTGCCCACCAGCGGCGAGCCCGACTGGTATCTGGGCGAGGGCCGCGACGAGCGGGAGTAGTCAGCCCGCGACGCCGAGCGGCCGCGAATATCCGTGCGCGGCGGCGACTTCCGCCGACAGCAGCCGCCCGGCGTCCGCGGTGAGCCCGTGCGCGAGATCGGGGTGCTCGGCGCATGCCTCCTTCCAGCCGAGGTCGGCGATCGCGCGCACGTAGGGCAGGGTCGCGTTGGTCAGCGCGATCGTGGAGGTGTGCGGCACCGCTCCGGGCATATTGGCGACGCAATAGAACAGCGCGTCCGCTACCCGGAAGGTGGGCTGGGCGTGCGTCGTCGGGTGCGCGGAGGCGAAGCAGCCGCCCTGGTCGATGGAGATGTCCACCAGCACCGCGCCGGGGCGCATGCCCGCGACGAGGTCGTCGGTGACCAGTCTCGGCGCGCGCGCACCCGGGACAAGCACCGCGCCGATCACCAGGTCGGCCGACAGCACCGCACGCCGGATCTCCGTGGCGTTCGACGCGACGGTGG
Source organism: Nocardia barduliensis (assembly GCF_013315795.1). Lineage (GTDB taxonomy): Bacteria > Actinomycetota > Actinomycetes > Mycobacteriales > Mycobacteriaceae > Nocardia > Nocardia barduliensis. The sequence continues at coordinate 58,546 of NZ_JABLTE010000005.1, read as the reverse complement.
TGACCCGCCCGTCGAAGCGGGCGTCGAGTTCGCGCAACCGGTGCAGGTTGGTGTCGAGCACGCTGACGCGCGCGCCCATGCCCACCGCCACCGCGGCGGCGTTCGAGCCCGCGACGCCGCCGCCGAGCACCACCACCTCCGCCGGACGCACACCGGGGACGCCGCCGGGCAGCAGTCCCGCGCCACCCAGCGGCGCCATCAGGTGATACGCGCCGACCTGGACGCCGAGTTTGCCCGCGATCTCGCTCATCGGCGCCAGCAGCGGCAGCGAGCCGTCGGCGGCGCGGACCATCTCGTAGGCGATGGCGGTGATCCCCGAGCGCAGTACGGCGTCGGTGCATTCGCGCGAGGCGGCCAAGTGCAGGAAGGTGAACAGCACCTGCCCGCTACGCAGCCGCGGATACTCCTGCGCGATCGGTTCCTTGACCTTCAACACCAGCTCGGCTTCCCGCCACACTCGGTCGGCGTCCGGGACCAGACGCGCCCCCGCCGCGGCGAAGTCGGCATCGGGGAACCCCGATCCGACGCCCGCGCCCGCCTGCACCAGCACCTCGTGCCCGTGCCCGGCCAGTTCCCCGGCACCCGCCGGAGTCAGGGCTACCCGGAATTCCTGCTCCTTGACCTCCCGTGGTACTCCGATCCTCATATCGCCATCGTGGCCCCGCCACGGTGCCCGCGCCACGAGCGACGCGCCGGTAGCGCACGCCGCCCACTCGGGCACCCCGCTTCGCGCCGGTTTCTCGGCACGTTGCCCAGCTGAGCGCATCGATCTCACACGGTGGCCGCGCGCCCCAGAGGAGGTATGCGCAGGTGGCCGGCGCGACCGGCGTAGCGGAACACCTGGCTCAGGTAGTCGAGCGTCTCGCTGAAGTGGGCCCAGCCTTCGCCGTGCACCGCCACGATCAGCGCGTCACCGAGCACTTCGGCGGCCTGCAGGGCGGTGCGCGCGTTCAACGTGACGTCGGCTTCGATGAAGCGGCCGACGTTCGCCGCGCCCACGTTGAGCACGGCGATGTCGATCCGGCCGATCCGCTCGACGATGCGCCGCACCACGTCGACGGAGGCGTTGTCACCCGAGACGTACACCGTCGGCTCCCCCTCGGCGCGCAACACGAACCCGGTGACGACCCCGGTGATCGGTTCGCAGCCCTCGGGACCGTGCAGGGCGGGCACGCCGGTCACCCGCACCCCGTGCACCGTCACGGTCTCCCAGTTCTCCAGGCCGCGCACCCCCTCGATCCGGGTCGCCGCACCGGGAGTGGACAGCACGGTCGGCACGGTGCCCAGGAATTCCCGGCCGGAGTTGTCCAGGTTGTCGGCGTGCTCGTCGTGCGAGAGCAGCACGACGTCCACCGGGCCGACCTCTCGCGGCGACACCGCGGGTCCGATGAGTTTGTGCAGTGTGACGGGCCCCGGGTAGTCGCCGGGCTCGTCGAAGGTGGGATCGGTCAGCCACGTGCGGCCTGCGTAGCGGAACCGCAGCGTCGGGCCGCCGACATGCAGGACTTCCAGGGCGGTGCGTTCGATCGTGTCGCTCATGCCGTCGATCTTGTCCGGCTCGTCCAACCGCCGACAGTGGCCCGTGAGCCGCCTAACGTTAAGATCGGGCCATGCACACCGTGGCCGTCTTCGCGTACGACGGGATCAGTCCGTTCCATCTGTCGGTACCCAGCCTCGTCTTCGGGCGGATAGGGGTGGGCGGGGCCGCCCCGTATCGAGTCGACGTGTGCGCCGAGCAAGCCGGAAGCCTGGCAACGCCCGCCGGATTCGACATCCACGTCCGGCACGACCTGGATACGCTGACCCGCGCCGACACGGTCGTGCTCCCGAGCTGGCGAGCGGGCATGGCGCTGTCGGCCGACCTGCGCGCCGCGCTGCACGCCGCCCACGCGGGCGGCGCGCGGATCGTCGGGCTGTGCCTCGGCTCCTGGGCGGTGGCCGCCAGCGGGCTGGCCGACGGACGCGAGGTCACCACGCACTGGGCCGCCGCCGCCGAACTGGCCCGCGCGTTTCCCGCCGTCCGCGTCCGCGCCGACACCCTGTGGTCGGACCTGGGCGACGTGGTGACCTCGGCAGGCGTGGCCGCGGCCCTGGACTGCTGCCTGCACCTGGTACGCGGCGATCTGGGCAGCAAAGCGGCCACCGAACTGGCCAGGGCGCTGGTCACCGCGCCGCACCGCAGCGGCTCACAGGCGCAGTACATCCCGGTCGCCGTCCCCGACGCCGCCGAGGACGATCCGATCGAGCGGGCCATGGTCTGGGCGCGGGCCCATCTCGGTGACCCGATCGACCTGGACGGCTGGGCCCGGGTCGCGCTCATGTCGCGGCGCACCTTCACCCGTCGCTTCCGCGACCGCACCGGCAGCAGTCCGCAGCAGTGGTTGCTGGTGCAGCGCACCGACCGGGCGCGACTGCTGCTGGAATCCACCGCCGACAGCGTGGAACGCATCGCCGCCGACACCGGCTTCGGCACGGCGGCGAGCCTGCGCCACCACTTCCACCGCATCCTCGGCACCACCCCCGCCGCCCATCGCACCAGCTTCCAGGGGCGCGGCTGAGCGTCCTCCTCGGGTGCTCATTCGCGCCGCTACCCGGGTCGCGGCTCGGCATGTCCTCCGCCCCGGCCGGGCTCCGGTCACCCACCCGGCCGCGCCCGTTATGTTCATGAGCATGCGGATTCAGCTGGGCGAACATGCGCCGGAGATCGATGAGAGCGCGTGGATCGCGCCGAATGCCACCGTGATCGGCCGGGTGCGGCTCGGCGCGGAGGTCAGCGTCTGGTACAGCGCGGTCCTGCGCGGCGACCTGGAGACGATCGAGGTCGGCGCGCGCAGCAATATCCAGGACGGCTGCGTGCTGCACGCCGATCCGGGCTTCCCGCTCACCGTCGGCGCCGGGGTCTCGGTGGGCCACAACGCGATCCTGCACGGGTGCACGATCGGCGACGACGTGCTGGTCGGCATGGGCGCCACCATCCTCAACGGGGCGGTCGTCGGATCGGGCAGCTTGATCGCGGCCAACGCGCTGATCCCCGAAGGCGCGCAGATCCCGCCCGGTTCGCTCGTGGCCGGCGTGCCCGGCAAGGTGCGCCGCGAGCTCCGCGCCGAGGAACAAGATCGCATTCGCCTGAATGCGACTGTCTATCTAGCAAATACAGCTCAACATCGCACGGGAAATGCGGTGTGAGACAGGACACATTGATCAAGTGTCCAGCAGAAATCGCTGATAGCATTCAGCCAGCGTGCCCGGCGACCCGGGCTCTCCTGTCGACACGGTCGTCGTGCGACTTGTAGCGCAGTGGGGAACCCACCCGGGTCGGTGGGTGGGTGAGCGTGCAGGCAGGAGGTATCACGGTGTCGTACGTGCAGTCGGGCGTGCATCGGCCAATGGGCCGGATCAGCGTCGCCGACATCGCGGCCCAACCCGGCGGAGTCGAGGCACTCCAGCGTCGGGTTCATGAATTACGTTCTCGCGGTGTGGATTTCGCCGCGAACGCGATCGAGAAGGAAATGGCCGAGCTGGATCTGCCGCGCCAATGACTTCGACGCCACGGTCACCGCGGTTCACGATGCCGCGGTGACCGTGGCGAGTCCGGCCGTGGTGTGCTGATCCAGCGCCATCAACGCGGCCCGCACCCGTACCCGTTGCCAACCACCGTCGAGGCGGCGCAGCCGCAGCGTGCCCTCGGTGCGATGCCGCGCCAGGTCGCGCGACATGGTCCGCGCGGTGCCCAGATCGTCCGGATGGATCTGCGGTCCGGGCTGCCCGGGGAGATCCTCCCAGGCGATGTCCGGCATGGGCGCGCCGATCCACCGGATCAGCCGCAGCGACCGCAGATTGACGATCGCGCGGTATTCGCCCGGCTCGGTGGCGGCTTCCAGAACGGCGTACTCCAGGATCGTCGGCGGCGGGGCGGCGGAGACCGCGGTGGCCGCGCCGATGTCCTGGGTCACGCCGCGCAGCAGCACGTGCCGCACGCCCGAGTCGTCCGGCTCGGCGATGATCCGGCAAGCGAAATGGCCGGCCCGCAGGGCGTCGTCGTCGCGCCGGATGGTCCAGACCGCCTGGTGTTCGGTGCCCGGCGCCGAGTTGACGATCTTGGCCAGTGCCTCGCTCTCGTCCCGGTTGGTGACCAGCCGGGTGAACGCGCCTGCGATGGCCAGCTCGGCAGCACGGTCCCGCGGTGCGACGCCGTACAGGTCCAGCAGGTCGTCACTGCGCACCGAGCGGTTGGTCGTGAGATCGAAATACCACGCGCCCATCGGGTCCGCGGCGGCCACCGGTTCCCGCACCGGGCCGACCCACAGCCGGACGGCATGCGCCCGCCGCGGCGCGATGAGCAGCGGCTCGGCCCGCACCGTGCGCCGCCCGTCGCCGGAGACCCGCGTGACCGGCGCACCGGTGGCGCAGGTCTGCCGCAGCGCCGCCTGCGCGTCGTCCAGCGACAGCGGATTGCGCACGATGTTGGTCAGCGGCACGAAAGACTTCGGCGTGGACCCGACCGCGATCACGCGCCCCGGTGGACCCGAGAAACACTCGACGAGAATCCATTTCGTCACCGCTCGTGCCCCGACGCGCCGCCGCGACGCGGCCCGGCGACGCTCCACCATAACGTGAAATACGTTCTGTCCGTTCTCATTACGCCATCCCATCCCGGACCGCGTACCCTGCGCGCGGTCAGGAACGGAATACCATGTCCAGCACCTTCTCGTGGTACGACCCGGCGATTCTTGTGACCAGGTCCACAACGACCGCGTCCAGTCCGACCAGAACCTTCGCCTCGCCGCGCGCCGCACCGCGCAGAATGGTCCTGGCCGCCGCGGCCGGGCTGGTCCGCGCCACGTGCCCTTCGAATCGGCGCACCACCCGCGCCGCGTCCACACCCGGCGCGACGCTCGCCGAGCGGGCGATCCCGGTGAGCACGCCGCCGGGATACACCCCGGTGACCCGCACGCTGCCGCCCGCCGCGCGCATGTCCTGACGCAGCGAGTCGGTGAAGCCGCGCACGGCGAACTTCGCCGCGTTGTACGGCGCGTGCCGCGCCACCGCCACCAGGCCGAAGGCCGAGGACATGTTGACGACGTGCGCGCGCTCGGCGGCCAGCAGATGCGGCAGGAACGCCTTGGTCCCGTTGACCACACCCCAGAAATCGACGGCCATCACCTGCTCGAAGTCGCTGAACGGCGACTCCAGCACGCTGCCGACATGCAGGATGCCCGCGTTGTTGAACAGCGCCTCGACGCGCCCGAACCGCGCGAGGGTGCGCTCCGCGAACTCGAACACGGCCGCGCGGTCGGTGACGTCCACGGTGCACACCAAAGGCGCGCGGCCCGCGGCGGCGCACAACGCGCCCGTCTCGGCGACGGCTTCCGCCGACTTGTCCGACAGCGCCTGCCATGCCCCCGCACCGGCCAATGCCACGGCCAATTCCCGGCCGATACCCGAGCCCGCTCCGGTGACCGCCACCACGCGATCCGCGAAATACCCCACGGCCCAACCCCTTTCCGTCCCGGCCGAGAGTGCGGCCGGACGCCATCCACAGGCTAGCCAGTCGAATCTGGACGCGCGACCTATTGTCGGAGGACGGCATGGTTGGGCGCTGCCCGATCACGCTGCGCCGATCCAATGAAATAATGGACGTCCCGTCCACACCCGTCGCGATGCCGCGCCTACCGGCCACGGCCCGGCCACCGCGCCGACACCACTGGAGATCCGATGCCTACCGTCTCGCCCATACTGCAGCGCATTCTGGAGAAGCCGGTCGCCGACGGGGAAAAGCTGCTGGAAAGCGCGCTCTCGGCATTCCTCGACTTCGGCATCAAGCGAACCAGCATGGGCGAGATCGCCCGTCGCGCGGGAATCAGCCCGGCCACGCTGTACCGGCGCTACGAATCGAAGAACGACCTCGTCGAGGCGGTCAGCGTGCGGGAGGCGCAGCGCTTCGTCTCCGCCATCGACAAGCAGGTGCACGCCGTCTCCGGCACCGACGACCAACTGGTCGAGATCTTCGTCGCGTTCATCAGCGCGATCGCGGGCAACGAATTGCTGCGCAGGCTGCTGCGGACCGAGCCCGACCTGATCCTGCCCCGCCTCACCACCGAAGCCGGCCCGATACTCGCCGTCGGCCGCGACTATCTGGCCGAGAAACTGCGCGGTTTACGGGATGCCGGTGGCACGCACGACTTCGACGCCGATCTGGTCGCCGAGATCATGGCCCGCCTCGCGCTCTCGCTGGCCCTCACCCCCGACGGCCTGATCCCGGTCAGCGACCAAGGAGCCGCGCGCGAGTTCGCCCGCCGCACCCTGCTGCCGATGGTCGGGGTCCAGTTCAGCGCGTAACCGGACGCCGAACGCGGCGGCCACCCGCTCGTCCAGTTCGGCCCGCGCCGCCGGGTCCGGCGCTCGCCCCTGCGCGAACTCGCGCACCAGGTCGATCACCTCCGCAGACCGGGCGGTCGCCGGATCGGGCACCGGCAGTCGCGACACGTACTGGGTGATCCAGCGCCGCCTGCCCGAGTACAACCGGTTACCGCACACCGCGTCGTAGAACCGCAGCCCCAGCGCGGAATTGGCCACGCCCATCAGCAGATACGCCAAGCGCGTCGCCTCGGCGGGCACCCCGGCCAGATCGGGCAGCGAGATCCAGTAGCAGTCGCCGTTGACCACCGCGCCCGAACTGTCCAGCGCGAAACGCGGACGATCGCTGATGTCCGGGAAGACCAGTTTCGGCTCGCGCCACAGGTGCGGGCGCTGCGGAACCCAGATCTCGTACCAGGGGCGTCCGCTCGCGACGACGTAGCGGCGCCCGGCCAGTGTCTCCCGATGCGACAGCAGATACGCGGCGGCCCGGGGGAACTCGGCCAGATCTATCGGCGTCCGGCGCGAACGGCCCAGGTCGTAGGGATACAGCACACGCACGTCGCGGGCGCGGGCAGTCCGCCACGGCGCGAGGTCGTGGTGGGTGATCAAGTCGAGCAGCAATTCCGGTTCGGGGCACGGGTCGGCCTCGGCCCAGCGGTCGGAGATGAACACGTGGTCGGCGGTGGTCTTGATGCCGACCCGGATGCGGGCCAGCTCACCGAAACTGCGCCAGGTCGCCGCCGCTACCTGGGTCAACCAGGCATCGACCGAGTCGTGCGACATCCGCCACGCGACCTCCGGTTCGTCGCTCGCGTGGCGGCGATCGCTTCCCTCCGCCTGCCCCTCGCGGGTCGTCGCGCGGCCGGTCGAGTTCGCGCCGCCGTGCCCCACTCCGGAATCGTCACGCGCCGTCACCAACTCGCCGACCTCGACCGCGAAGGTCCGGCCGTTGAACTCGACGATCGAGCCGTTCGGAGCGGCAAGCGCTTCGAAAAGGGTTTTCCCACCCGCCGTTTCATCGCTGACCTGGTAGGCGGAGACGTACCGGCAGCCGTCGCGGTGGCCCGCGCGCCGGGCGATGGTGATCGCGGGCAGGACCGCGGCGGTGAAGAGTTTGGTGTCCCCCAGGTCGTACAGCTCCACCGGCGACAGGTCGGTCAGCAGCAGCCGCCGGACGTTCGCGCCCGCCTTGGTGGTCAGGAATCGGTTGGCGCACAACAACCCGAGTACGCCCCCGTCGGCCAGCAGTCGAGGCAGCGTCGCGACGAACGGATGGGTCAGGTCGATCCGCCCGCGCAGGCCGAAGCGCTTGCTCAGCAGCTGCGCGGTCGATCCGCCCAACTGCTGGGTGCGCACATACGGCGGGTTCGTGATCACGGCGTCGAAGGAACCGTCCGCCAGCCGGGACGCGACGGCGAGGAAGTCGGCCTTGTGCCAGCGCGCGGCGACCCCGTGCGCACCGGCGCGTTCGCGGGCGACCGCGAGCGCTGCGGCGTCCAGGTCGTAGCCGGTCAGCATCAGCCGGATACCCGGGAACCGGGCCGCGACCTCGTGATGCACCGCGAGCAGCAACTCGCCGTCCCCACAGGCCGGATCGAGCACGCGCAGGACCCCGGCGTCCGAGGGCTCGACATGGCGTAGCAGCCGCTGGGCGAGGAACCGGGCCAGCGCCGGGGGCGTGTAATGCCTGCCGTGCCGTTTGCGGTCCCCGGCGGGGACTTCGGACGCCATAACGGGATTCTGCCTCGTCCCGCCGCGCCGATTGCCGCAACGCGGACAACCGGATCGCCGACTGCGCGCGTCGCGCCCGACGCGCCCGTCCTCGGCGCGCGTAGGACCGCTCGGCTTTCGCGCCGGGGGGTTCGATGCTAGCGTTCAGTCTCGAAATAAGACTGCCAAAGGAGGCGGGGGAATGACAGTGACGACAGAGGACTTCACGGCGCTGACTCGAGTGCTCGACCAGCGATGGACCTGCAGGCAGTTTCACTCGCAGCCCGTGCAGCGCGACACCATCCATGCCCTGTTGCGGCTGGCCCAGCGCACGCCGTCGTGGTGCAACACCCAGCCGTGGCAGGTCGTGGTGACGGAGGGTGCGGGCACCGATCGCTTCCGGAAGGAACTGCTCGAACACATCGCGACCGCCACACCCGCACCCGATTTCGAGTTCCCCGCGCACTACGCCGGGGTGTACCGGGACCGCAGGCGCGAATGCGGGAAGCAGCTGTACGAAAGCGTCGGCATCGCCAAAGGCGACCACGAGAAGACCATGCGGCAGGCCGTACGGAACTTCGAGTTCTTCGACGCGCCGCATGTGGCGATCGTGACCAGCGAAGCGGATCTGGGCGTCTACGGGGCGGTCGACTGCGGCCTGTACATCGGCAGTTTCCTCTTGGGCGCGCAGAGCCTCGGCCTCGGCGCGGCGCCGCAGGCCGCGCTGGCGTCCTACTCCCCGTTCATCCGGGACTACTTCGGCATTCCGGAGCACCGCAAGGTGGTCTGCGGCGTCTCCTTCGGCTATCCGGACACCGACCACCCAGTCAACGGTTTCCGCACCGCTCGCGCCGAGCCGGACGAGGTCGCCACCTGGTTCACCGAGTGACGTCCGAACCCGCCGTCTCCACCGCAGGGCAACCCACGACGCAGCACCCGAACCGGATCGGCGGCCTGGCACGCCTACCTCGGCGTTCGCGTCACCAGGGCAGCACGCCGTATGCGTCGTCCGCGGGCGCACCCCAGCGGTATCCCCACAGCTGTCCGCTGGGCCCGCCCTCGGGCAGGGTCGCGAGGTGTACGGCCACCTCCGCGCCCTGCGCCGCCGTGCGAAAACCGGTGTTGCCGTTGAGATCGGTCGCGCAGTAACCGGGGTTCGCGGCATTCACCTTGATCGGCGTGTCCCACAATTCCTTGGCATACATCGCGGTCACCATGGTGAGGGCGGTCTTCGAGGACGGGTACGCGATCGAAGCCATCGGCCACATGGGCCCGTCGGGATCCATCATCAAGGACAGTGAGCCGACCTCGCTCGACACGTTGACGATTCGACCGGCCTCGGCGCGGCGCAGCAACGGCAGCATCGCATTCGTCACGGCGACGACGCCGAATACGTTGGTTTCGTAGACCTCTCGCAAGGTGGACAGTGCGGTGGACGAGGGCTTTCCGTCCCCGTCGAGCCGCCCCGCGATGCCCGCGTTGTTCACCAGGACGTCGAGCTCGCCGAACTCCTCCTCGATCCACGCCGCCGCGCGCGCGATCGAATCAGCGTCGGTGACGTCGAGTTGCACGAAGCGTGCGTCTGCCCCTTCGGCGTTCAGCTTGTCCGCGGCCGCGGCGCCGAGGGTGGTGTCCCTCGCCCCGACCAGCACGGTGGCGCCCCGGGCGGCGAGTTGTCGAGCGGTTTCGAATCCGATGCCCTTGTTGGCACCGGTGATCAGTGCTGTTGTCGTCACACCACGAGGCTGTCATCCGCCGATCCGGCCGGGGAGGACCAATCTGTACCACCCACCGGCGGTCGCTGTGCGACAAGCGGATCGCCACAACCGGCGCCGAGAACATCGCTCAGCGCGTGCTGCCCGCGGGCTTCGCAGCGGTGGCGTCGAACAGACCCGGACCCGGTTCGGGGGTGACGTCGCGAGCGGTCAGTTCCGCTCCGCACAGGTCGCATTCGAGACGTACGTGCGCCTCGCCCGCGCAATCGCGGTGACCGTAGCGCACCGGCGGTCCATCGGGTGCCATATGAGCATCGCCCCAATCCCGGATGGCCAGCAAGATCGGGTAGATGTCGTGGCCCTTGGGGGTGAGACGGTATTCCTCGTGCGCACCCACGGCGGCCTTCTGTTTGACGAGGATGCCGTTGTCGATCAGCCGGTCCAGGCGATCCTGCAATCTGCTGCGGGAGATGCCCAATGTGCTCTGGAAAGCGTTGAACCGCCGGATGCCGGAGAAGCAAGACTTCAGGATCAGCAAAGTCCAGCGATCACCGAAGATCACGAGGGGGCGCGTGATCGAGCACGGCACGTCGGCCAGTTCTTCGTAGCGCACCTCCCGATGCTACCGACCACTCCCCCGCTCCCGCCCCGTGAAACCTCACGATCCCGGGCCACCCGAACGAGGACACCCCACCGCACCGACGCCGCACACCGCGATCACGATCGGCGGAAGGCGACGCTGTCCGGCAGATCCCGGAAACGCCGAAGCGGGCTCCGGGAGTGCCGGAGCCCGCTTCGGTGGTGAGTCAGAGCGGGATGTTCTTGTGGTGGCTGGCGCGGGCCGGGGCCGCGGCGAGCGCCGCGGCGATGGTGCTGCGGGTCTTCGCCGGGTCGATGACCTGGTCGACGACGCCGATCGCGATGGCGCGCTCCACGCCGCCCGCGATGCGCTCGTGTTCGGCGGTGAGCCGCTCGTGCAGCGCCTCGCGCTCCTCCTCCGGCGCGGCCGCGAGGGCCTTCTTGTGCAGGATGCCGACCGCGGCCTTGGCGCCCATCACGGCCACCTCGGAACCGGGCCACGCGTAGACCGCCGTCGCACCGAGCGAGCGGGCGTTCATCGCGATGTAGGCGCCACCGTAGATCTTGCGGGTGACCAGCGTGACCCGCGGAACGCGCGCCTCGGCGAACGCGTGCAGCAGCTTCGCGCCACGCCGCACGACGCCTTCCCACTCCTGGCCGACGCCGGGCAGGTAGCCGGGCACGTCGGTGACCACGATCAGCGGAATGCCGAACGCGTCGCACAGCCGCACGAAACGCGCCGCCTTCTCCGCGCTCTCGGAGTTCAGGCAGCCACCGAGCCGGATCGGGTTGTTCGCCAGCACGCCGACAGTGCGGCCGCCGAGACGACCCAGACCGGTGACGATGCTGCGGGCGTACAGGCCCTGCAACTCCTCGAACGACGACTCGCCGTCCACGTTGTCGAGCAGTTCGTGGATGATCGGCTTGACGTCGTAGGCGCGCTTGGCCGATTCCGGCAGCATGGCCTTCAGGTCCACGTCGCCGTGCTCGGCCGCGACCAGGTCGAATTCGCCCTGTTCGGCGAACATCGACACCAGCCGGCGCGCGCGGTGCAGCGCGTCGGCCTCGTCGTTGGCGACGATGTGGGTGACGCCGGACTTCTTGCCGTGCGTCTCCGGCCCGCCGAGGGTGGCCATGTCCACCTGCTCGCCGGTCACGCTGCGCACCACGTCCGGACCGGTCACGAAGACGCGGCCTTCCGGAGCCATGATCACGATGTCGGTCAGCGCCGGGCCGTAGGCGGCGCCACCGGCGGCGAAGCCGAGCACCACGGAGATCTGCGGCACCAGGCCGGACGCGCGGACCATGGCCTCGAAGACCTGGCCGACCGCGTGCAGCGCCTCGACGCCCTCGGCCAGCCGAGCGCCGCCGGAGTGCCACAGGCCGACCACGGGAACGCCGGAGTCGATAGCGGTGTCGATGGCGTCGACGATGTGCTTGCAGCCCTCCACGCCCATCGCGCCGCCCATGACGGTGGCGTCGGAGCAGTAGGCCACGGTACGGACGCCGTCCACCTCGCCGATGGCGGCGAGCACGCCGGACTTGTCACGCGGATGTAGCGGAAGAATCGTGCCGGGATCGAAGAAGCGCTGGAGTCGACCGAGCGGATCGCGCGGGTCGGTCGATGTCTCTTGATGCAACGCGGGAGCGATGATCGTCATCGCGTGGTCTCCTCACTCACTGAGTGTGTGCCGCTGCTGCGGCTGCGTATGTCGAACCACGGCGGGGTCGAGCCAGTTCAGTGGCCGACCCCGCCGGGACCGTTGTGCAGTCGATCGCGCGGCTATGCCCGACCGAAGGCGAGCGCCACATTGTGCCCACCGAATCCGAAGGAGTTGTTGATCGCGTATTCGATCTCCTGGCGGCGGGCTTCGCCCTTCACCACATCGAGGTCGATCTGCGGGTCCTGGTTCTCCAGGTTCAGCGTCGGCGGCACGATGCCGTCGCGGATGCTCATCACGGTCAGCACGGACTCCAGCGCGCCGACGGCGCCGATCGAGTGACCGAGGGCCGACTTGGGCGCGTACACCGAGGCATGGCTGCCCACGGCCTTGTTGATCGCGTTCGCCTCGGCGGTGTCGCCGATCGGCGTCGCGGTCGCGTGCGCGTTGATGTGCGTGATGTCCTTCTTGGTCAGACCCGCGGACTGCATCGCCCTGGTCATCGCCCGCGCGGCGCCGTCACCCGTGGGATCGGGGGCGACGAGGTGGAAGCCGTCGGAGGTGATGCCTGCGCCGAGCAGTCGCGCGTGGATGGTCGCGCCACGGGCCTTCGCGTGCTCTTCGGTCTCGATGACCATCAGCGCGCCCGCCTCGCCGAAGACGAAGCCGTCGCGATCCTTGTCGAAGGGACGCGAGGCGCCCTTCGGGTCCTCGTTGCGTGTGCTCATGGCGCGCATCATGGTGAACGCCGCGATCGGCACCGCGTCGATGAAGCCTTCGACGCCACCGGTGACGACGATGTCGGCGTCACCCATGACGATCATGCGCCAGGCATTGGCGATGGCCTCGGAGCCGGACGAGCATGCCGAGACCGGAGTGACCACTCCTGCCCTGGCCTTCAATTCGAGACCGACAACGGCCGAAGGGCCGTTCGGCATGACCATCTGCACAGCCAACGGCGAGATCTTGCGATATCCGCCGTTCTTCAGCTTGTCCACGGAATCGATGAGGGCGTCGCCGCCTCCCAATCCGGTGCCGATGGCCACACCGAGCCGTTCCGGGTCGACTTCCGGGCTGCCCGCGTTCCGCCACACTTCGCGACCGAGCACGGTCGCGAGCTGCTCGACGTAGGCCATGCGCCGGCATTCGACACGGGACAGCAGGGTGTCGGGCCGGACCTTCAGGTGACCGCCGATGCGGACCGGAAGGTCGTATTCCTCGACGAAGGAATCCTCGAGAACGTCGATGCCGCTCTCGCCGTTGAGGAGTCCCTTCCACGTCGCATCGACGTCACCCGCGATCGACGTGGTCGCCGCAAGGCTGGTTACGACGACGTTGGGGAAATTCCCGTTCAAGGTGGAAGGAGTGGTCACTGTTTCGGCCCTACTCGGCGTCGAACTTGGCCTTGAGCTCGGCCGCCGCGTCCGCGTTCTCGGCCTCGAGCTTCTGGATGTACGCGACGGCGTCGCCGACCGTCTTCAGGCTGGCCAGATCCTCGTCGGGGATCTTGACGCCGTACTTGTCCTCGGTCTGAACCGCGATCTCGACCATGGACAGCGAGTCGATGTCCAGGTCATCGACGAAGGACTTCTCGATCGTCACCTCGGAGGGCTCGATGCCGGTCACCTCTTCGATGATCTTGCCGAGTTCCTCGACGATTTGTTCCTGGGTCAGAGCGGCCACTTCGTGGCTCCCTTCTTGATACTTTGTAGGGCTCTACTGGTTTTTTTCGGATCGAGCGCGGAAATGGTTACCGCTTCTCGGTCACGACCTCGCATCTGGATGCACGGTCGCGGAGGAAAGCTAGCCGGAGACGGTCAGCTCAGCCAACGCGGGGAGGTCTTGCGGGGTCTTCAGGGCCAGCGTTGGCGTACCCTTCAGCTCCCGCTTCGCGATACCGACGAGGGTGCCCGCCGGCGGCAGTTCCGCCACTGCCGAAACGCCGGCTCGCCGGACGGTTTCGGTGCACAGATCCCAGCGAACGGGCCGGGTGACCTGCGCGGCGAGCTTGTCGATCGCGTCCTGTCCTGACGTGACCGGCTTGCCGTCGAAGTTCGACAGCAGGGTCCTGGTCGGCTCGTTCGGCGTGATCTTCGTTATGGCATCGGTCACAGCTTCCTGCGCCGGGGCCATGAACGCCGTATGGAAGGCGCCCGCGACGGGCAGCGCGCGAACCCGGGCCTTCTCCGGAGGATTCGCGGCGAGCTCGGCGAGAGCGTCCAACCGACCCGCGGCCACGATCTGGCCCACCGCGTTGCGGTTGGCAGGCACGAGGTCGAGTTCGGTGAGCCGTTCCAGCACGGCGGCCTCATCGCCACCGAGCACCGCGGACATACCGGTCGGCTCCAGTGCGCACGCCTTGGCCATCTCCGCTCCGCGGATGGCGGCCAGCCGGACCGCGTCGTCGGCGGAGATCACTCCGGCGACCGCGGCGGCGGCGAGTTCACCGACCGAGTGCCCGGCGACGATGGTAGCGGCCGGAAGCGCTTCCTGCGAGACCTCCGCGAAGGCGAGCAGCGCGGCGGCGACCACCAGCGGCTGTGTGACAGCGGTGTCGGTGATCTCTTCGGCCGTCGCGGTGGTACCGAGACGGACCAGGTCGAGGCCGGAAGCCTTCGACCAGAGCGTGAGACGCTCAGCCGCGCCGGGAAGGTCGAGCCAGGGCGCGAGCATGCCGGGTGTCTGGGACCCCTGTCCAGGGGCGAACAACGCGATCACGCCTCTAAGAAAACACTGTGAGGCGGGCCGTCCGAGATGTCGACGCGGATGAAGGTTCGGAAGCGCTTTTGTGGGGGTCCCACAAAAGTCCACGTGGGCTGTCCGAATCGACCGATTCGACCGATGCGTTACAGCCCCTCGTGACCGAGCGCGACCCGAGCGTCCTCTGGGGCTGGAGTTGACGATTCGTTACGGGTTCGTGTCAAACGACCTACTGTGGCGGCAATCCGGAGCACATACGCATCCCGGGGATTCATCGGATCACGGCCCGTGATCTCGGCGATGCGCTTGAGCCGATACCGAACCGTATTTGGATGGACGTACAGCTGACGCGCACACGTCTCGACAGCTCCACCGCAATCCAGGTATGCGTCGAGAGTGTCCGCCAGCGACGACCCCGCCGCGGCCAACGGTAGGACAAGGTACTCGTTCAACGCGTCGATCGCAGCTCGATCACCCAACAAAGCGCGTTCCGGCAGCAATTCCGCCGCGTGCACCGGCCGCGGCGCCCCGCGCCAGCCCACCACGGCCTCCATTCCGGCCAGCGCTTCCACCGCGCTGGCGTGGGCCGCGCCCAAGGTGCGGGTGGTCGGGCCGATCACCACCGGACCGTCCGAGAACACTTCGCCGAGCAGGTCGGCCAGGAACGGGGACACATGCGAGGCTTCGCCCAGATGTCCGGAGACGACCATCACCAGCCTGGTCCCCTGCACCACCGCCAGGGCGGCGCGACCGTGCCGCGCGGCGATGGAATGCACCGCCCCCACCGACGAGACGCCCTGCTCGCCGGGCGGGGTGCCCACCAGCACCGTGGCCGGGGCGGTGGCATCCCAGTTCAGCGTCGCCGCCCGCGACAACATGTCCGGGCCGGTGTCGCCGCGCACCACGGCGTCGACGACGAGCGCCTCCAGCCGGGTGTCCCACGCGCCGCGCGACTCCGCGGCGCTGGCGTACACCGAGGCGGCGGCGAACCCGAGCTCACGCCCGTAACGCAGCACCGCCTCGGTGAGGGCGACCAGCTGCCGGTCGTTGCGCGCGAGCGCGGGCAGCCACTGCTCGAAGAACTCCATGGCCACGCGGACCATGTCGACGGTCTGGCGCAGGGTCAGCCGCCGCGCCAGGTCCTGCGGGATCACCTGGAAGGCGTCCAGGCTGAACCGGATGTCGCTGTCGGGGTCCTGCAGCCATTCCAGGAAGTTCACCACCGCGGTCTGCACCAGCATCTGCACGCCCGCCCGCTGCGCGGCGTCCAGATCGGCGAAGAACGGCAACCGATCCTGCATCGACCCCACCGCCTCGGTGGAGAGGCGGCCGGAGAACTGCTTCACCCGTTTGAGCAGTGTGTCCGGAAGGGGGTCGCGAGTTTGCCGGTTCGGGGAGAGCGCGCCCGTCGGCAGATACACCTCGTGCTCGGAAGAGCCCTCGGAGATCCGTCGCGGCCGCGGCGGTTTACGTTCCACCATCCAATATTCCGCTACGCGAGTTCTTCTTCGGCGCTTGCCGCGGGCTTCGGCGCGGCGTCGACGTCATCGATCCGGTACTTCGCCGCGGCCTCGACCGCCTTGGCGGGATCGATCCCGCCCGTCCGGCCCAGACCGGCCAGCGCGGCGACCACGATGGACTGCGCGTCGACGTTGAACACCCGTCGCGCGGCCGGGCGGGTGTCGGAGAAGCCGAAACCGTCCGTGCCGAGCGTGGTGAAATCGCCGGGCACCCACTTGCGCACCTGGTCGGGCACCGCGCGCATCCAGTCGGTCGCCGCGACGTACGGGCCTTCGACCCGCGACAGCGCCTCGGTGATGTACGGGACGCCGGGATCGGCGCCCGGGTTGCGCAGTGCGGCGATCTCCTTGTCCAGTGCCTCCTTGCGCAGTTCGCCCCACGAGGTCACCGACCACACGTCCGCCTGCACACCCCACTCCTGCGCGAGCATCGCCTGGGCGCGCAGGCCGTCCGGCACGGTGACGCCGGAGACCAAGATCTGGGCGCGCACCGCGCCCTCACCCCCGCGCTTGTACAGGTAGATGCCCTTGAGCAGACCCGCGACGTCGAGTTCCTCCGGCTCCGCCGGCTGCGGGTACGGCTCGTTGTACAGGGTGATGTAGTAGAAGACGTCCTCGCCGCCGAACTCGCCCGCGCTGCCGTGCGGATGGGTCCCCGGCAGCGGCGCCGAGCCCCGCGGCGGGGTGCCGCCGCCGTACATCCGGCGCAGGCCGTCCCGCACGATGTGCGCGATCTCGAACGCGAACGCCGGGTCGTAGGTCACCACGGCCGGGTTGGTCGAGGCGAGCAGCAGCGAGTGCCCGTCGTTGTGCTGGAGGCCCTCACCGGTCAGGGTGGTGCGCCCGGCCGTCGCTCCGAGCACGAACCCGCGAGCGAGCTGGTCGGCCGCTGCCCACAGTCCGTCACCGGTGCGCTGGAAACCGAACATCGAGTAGAAGATGTACAGCGGAATCATCGGCTCGCCGTGCGTGGCGTACGAGGTGCCCGCCGCGGTGAACGACGCCGTCGAACCGGCCTCGTTGATGCCCTCGTGCAGGATCTGCCCGACGGCGCTCTCTTTGTAGGCAAGCATCAACTCGGCGTCGACCGATGTGTACAACTGGCCGTTGCGGTTGTAGATCTTCAACGAAGGGAACCACGAGTCCATACCGAAGGTCCTGGCCTCGTCGGGGATGATCGGGACGATCCGCTTGCCGATCTCCTTGTCCCGCAGCAGCTCCTTCATCAGCCGTACCAGGGCCATCGTGGTCGCGACGTTCTGCTTGCCCGAGCCCTTGCGGACCGAGCGGTAGGCCTCGTCGCCGGGCAGCTTCAGCGGCTTGGCCGCCGCGCGCCGCTCGGGCAGGAACCCGCCGAGCGCCTTGCGCCGGTCGAGCATGTACTGCACCTCGCGGGCCTCCATACCGGGGTGGTAGTACGGCGGCAGGTACGGATCCTTCTCCAGCTCGGCGTCGCTGATCGGGATGCGCTGCAGGTCGCGGAAGTCCTTGAGGTCCTGCAAGGTCAGCTTCTTCATCTGGTGCGTGGCGTTGCGGCCCTCGAAGTGCTTGCCGAGGGTGTAGCCCTTGATGGTCTTGGCCAGGATCACCGTGGGCTGGCCCTTGTGCGCCATCGCGGCCGCGTAGGCGGCGTACACCTTGCGGTAGTCGTGGCCACCGCGCTTGAGGTTCCAGATCTCCTGGTCGGACAGGTCCTGCACCAGCGCCTTGGTGCGCGGGTCGCGGCCGAAGAAGTGGTCGCGCACGTACGCGCCGTCGTTGGCCTTGTAGGTCTGGTAGTCGCCGTCGGGGGTGCTGTTCATCAGGTTCACCAGCGCCCCGTCGCGGTCGGCGCCCAGCAGCGCGTCCCACTCGCGACCCCAGATCACCTTGATGACGTTCCAGCCCGCGCCGCGGAAGAACGACTCGAGTTCCTGGATGATCTTGCCGTTGCCGCGCACCGGGCCGTCCAGGCGCTGCAGGTTGCAGTTGACCACGAAGGTCAGGTTGTCCAGCCCCTCCATGGCCGCCACGTGCGCGAGACCGCGCGACTCCGGCTCGTCCATCTCGCCGTCGCCGAGGAACGCCCACACGTGCTGGTCGGAGGTGTCCTTGATGCCGCGGTCGTGCAGGTAGTGGTTGAACCGCGCCTGGTAGATGGCGTTCATCGGGCCCAAGCCCATGGACACCGTGGGGAACTCCCAGAAGTTGTTCAGCAACCGCGGATGCGGATAGGACGGCAGCCCGTGGCCGGGGCCGCCGTGGCTGTACTCCTGGCGGAACCCGTCGAGCTGATCGGCCGACAGCCTGCCCTCCAGGAACGCGCGGGCGTAGATGCCCGGCGAGGCGTGACCCTGGATGAAGATCGAGTCGCCGCCGCCGGAGTGATCCTTGCCGCGGAAGAAGTGGTTGAAGCCGACTTCGTAGAGCGCCGCCGAGGAGGCGTAGGTCGAGATGTGACCGCCGACGCCGATCCCGGGCCGCTGGGCGCGATGCACCATGATCGCGGCGTTCCAGCGGATCCAGGCGCGGAAGCGCCGCTCCACCTCCTCGTCGCCGGGGAACCACGGCTCGTTCTCGGTGGGAATGGTGTTCACGTAGTCGGTGGAGGTCAAGGACGGGATGGCGACACGACGTTCACCGGCCCGCTCCAGCAGTCGGAGCATGAGGTAACGCGCACGGCCGGGACCTTCCCGGTCGAGCATTTCATCGAACGACTCGAGCCATTCGCTGGTTTCCTCCGGGTCGATGTCCGGTAGGTAGGACGCCACCCCTTCGCGGATGACCCGCACCCGCCCGCCCGGCTGCGGCGGGTGCGACCCGTTCGGATCGCGGCTCGCGGCGGGCGCGGGGGCGGAGCTGGAACCGGCGGATTTCGCCGGCGCGGAAGAGTGGATCAGGTCGGTCAAATCTGCTCCTCGTACAGGGGTGGACATGCTGATGGCGTCGGTATCCCCGGGCGGTTTCGCTGGTTGGCGGACCGCCCGTTTACGAAAGGTTCGGGCGCACCATCCATCCTTGCCGATGGCGCGTCCCAAATCATCATGTCAGCCGTAAATCCAGTACCGTTCGACAGGCAAGGTGAGCAATGAGCGTGGCAGCCCTGAGGAGCGGGAGGACGATGAAGCTGCTGAACCCACGCGGGTTCGGAATGGTGTGCGCCATCGGAGCCGTCGCCATCGGTTTGGTCGTCGCGGGATGCGCCAACCGGGTGGACGGCGTGGCGGGTCCGAACGCGAGCGATCTGGCGGCGTACAAGACCGAGGCGGCGTCCTCGTCGGCGGCCGCGACCTCCTCCCGGCGCGCGGCGGCCGAGGCCAAGGCGATCGCCGACAACTGCGGCCAGTTCCCGGGCACCACCGGCGCCGGCGTGAGCCGATACAACGACTTCGTCGACGCGCACGATTCGAACGCGCCCGATTACGTCGCCAAGCGCGACACGGCGGCGCAGACCCTGGAGGACGCCGCGAACAAGGTGGAAAGCGGCGTGAACTCCGCCAGGGACGCGCTGCCCGCCGACCTGGCGGCCAAGTTGACCGAGTACGTGAACGCGGCCCGCGCGCTCGCACGCGAGACCCGCGGGATGACCTACACCGCGCCGGTCGCGGCGCTCAACGACGCCAGCAGGCGGGTCAACGACGCGCGCAACGTCGTCCGCGACTCGTGCCCGAAACGCTGAGAAAGCCCTTGACACACCATCCCAACGCGACATTCGGTAGCTATTTCGCCGGATCGGCTTGCGCTGAAGCCCATAACCATGTTCGCTTGCAACTACCTACTGTCGGGAGTTGAGGAGGACACCACCGTGGTCGCCGCGGCGGACGCGCAGAACTACGCTCAGAAGCTTGGCATTACACACGGCTTGGTTGTCCAGGAATTGGGCTGGGACGAGGACGTCGACGACGACCTGAGGGCCGACGTCGAGGAAACGATCGGCGGCGAACTCGTCGACGAGGACTCCGACGAGGTGATCGACGTCGTGCTGCTGTGGTGGCGCGACGGCGACGGTGACCTGGTGGACGCACTGATGGACGCGATCGGCCCGCTGGCCGATGACGGTTTCGTCTGGGTGCTCACCCCCAAGACCGGACAGCCCGGCCATGTAGAGCCGAGCGAAATCGCAGAATCCGCGCCGACCGCCGGTCTGACTCAGACCTCGGCGATCAGTCTCGGTTCGTGGACGGGTAGCAGGCTGGTTCAGCCCAAGGCGCCTTCGAAGCAGCGCTGAGCCACCGCGCTATGGTTTCCACCAGGGTTGGTCGTGCAGGACCGCCCGGTGGAAACCCGACACGATGGAGGATTCGCTATGCCGCTCGAGGTTGGCACTCTCGCGCCGGATTTCACGCTGAAGGACCAGAACAACCAGGAAGTGACCCTGTCCGACTTCCGTGGGAAGAAGAACGTCCTCATCGTGTTCTACCCGCTCGCCTTCACCGGGATCTGCCAGGGTGAGTTGTGCAAGGTCCGCGACGAGCTGCCCAAGTTCCAGAACGACGACGCGGAGATCCTCGCGATCTCGGTCGGCCCGCCGCCCACGCACAAGATCTGGGCCGCCGAACAGGGCTACACCTTCCCGCTGCTGTCGGATTTCTGGCCGCACGGCGCGGTGGCCCAGGCCTACGGCGTCTTCAACGCCAAGTCCGGCTACCCCAACCGCGGCACGTTCGTCGTCGACCGCGAGGGTTACATCCGCTTCGCCGAGATGAACGGCCCCGGCGAAGCCCGTGACCAGGCGGCTTGGGAGAAAGCGCTCGCCGCGCTAGATTCATAAGCCGCCGGTAACGGCACGGGCGTATAGCTCAGCGGTAGAGCACTGGTTTTACACACCAGCGGTCGGGGGTTCGATCCCCTCTGCGCCCACAGAAGAAGATGCAGGTCGGAAGGTCAGAGCCAGCATCGCCCGTGTGAGTCCCTAGGAGCACAATCCAGCCGAAGTGGTCGTGACTACTGCGCTCGGTGCGGTCATAACGGGCAGCCGGAAGGGCATCGCGCGTAGCGCCCCGGTCAAGCCGCGGTGGGGATGTGCGCGCGTTCCAGGTGGGTCCACCGCTGCTCCGCGCCGAAGGCGGTTTTCGCCGCGCGCATCTCCTCGTGGTAGCGGGCGCAGGCCGGGTCGGGTAGGCGGGGCATCAGGAGTTCTGCCGAGCAGGGTTGTCGCAGCAGTCGCAGTCGTGCCCCACCGCGTCGGCCGCGCCCAGGGCGGACGCCGGGCAGCAGGTGTCGCCGCGCCAGGCATTCGTGCCTTCCCTGACCGCGATCACCGCGATCACCAAGGCGGCTAGCGGGTCGGCCCACGACCACCCGAACAGGCTGTTGAGCAGCAAGCCGACCAGTAGCACCGCCGACAGATACGTGCACAGCAGGGTCTGCTTGGAATCCGCGACCGCCGAAGCCGATCCGAGTTCGCGTCCGGCGCGGCGCTGGGCAGCCGACAGCACCGGCATGATGACCAGACTGGCTGCCGCCAACCCGATCCCGATCGGCGAATGCCGTGCCTCCCCGACACCGGCCAGAGCGCGGATCGAGTCGACGGTGACATACAGCGCCAGCGCGAAGAACGAGAACGCGATGATCCGCAGCGCGACCTTCTCCCGCGCCTCGGGATCACGTCCGGCGAACTGCCACGCGACCGCCGCGGCGGAGGACACCTCGATCACCGAATCCAGACCGAATCCGATCAACGCCGTCGAGGACACCCGCGCGCCCTCGGTCAGCGCGACGACGGCCTCGATCACGTTGTAGGAAATCGTGCCCGCGACCAGCCAGCGGATCCGACGTGACAGCACCGCGCGCCGCGCCACGCTCGCCGCGGTCACCGGCGAAAGGGGCATCCCTAGCGATGCCATCAGCAGCACGCCTCCGTATCGGCGGCCGGGCAGCACGCCGGATCCACCGCGAGCACCAGCCCGAGCAGATCCTCCAACGCCCGTCCGATGCGGGCATCGGCCAGCTCGTAGCGACTGCGTCGGCCCTCCGGCACCGCGACCACCAGTCCGCACCCGCGCAGGCACGCCAGATGGTTGGACAAGGTCTGCCGCGACACCCCGATCCGCTCGGCCAGATCCGACGGATACGCCGAGCCCGTGCGCAAGTGCAACAGAATCTGCGTGCGGGTCGGATCCGACAGCGCGTGCCCGAAGCGGGCCAGCGCATCACCGTGCAACAAGGTCTCCACACCACTGATAGTACATGCGAATCTGTATTCAGAAACTGATGAATTGTTATGCGCGTGCGGTCAGCTCTCCCTCGGGCTGGCGACCGACTGCGCGATCACCCGCTTCGCGGAGATAGGTCAGAGTGCGGGCGGCGGGTCACCTTCGTCCTCGATCCGCTGCCGGATCGCCTCTACCGTGCGGTCCGGCGGAACACGCTCGGGCCACAGCACGGCCACCACGAACACAACCGCCGGGATGCCCGCGGCCGCAACGAATCCGAGCCACACCCACAGATCACCGGTCATCCCGCACCAGCCAGATGCACTCGTGAAGGCCGCGTGTGCCCCGGTCCGTAGCCGACATACCGCCGAGTCATCCAGTGCGTGTGCAGGTCCGCGACGCCGGTTATGGCGGCTTCGAACCCATGTAGTTCGCCGAGTTCGCGCACGATCACCGCGTGCGTGCCGAGGATGTGCACGGCCGTGAGCAGTCGGAATATCCAGCCCGATTCGGCCGAACGGAACATCATCACGTCGGTGAGGTCGAGCCCCTGCCCAGTAGCTATCCGGCGCAGCGCACGCCGCGCCGCGCCGAGGTCGGATGTCGAACCCAGGTCGACAACTCCGAGTGCGTCCATTCCCCTGCCCTCCTTGGCGTTGGCAACCCCGCCGCCGAAGACTTCGCATCAACCCGGCGACGGGGCTGAAAACACGCTAGGCGTGCGATGTTCAAGCTCTCCAGAAAAGTGCGCCTGAGTGCGCAATGCTTGCCGCTTATCGTGCAATGCGGCAACAATCGAGGCAGGGTGCGCACTCTGGCCCGCACTCACACCACGAGGGGAACTCCAATGAAGGTTCGATTCATCGGCGGTGAATCCGGCGGCGACGGGTCGCCCAGGTTGTATGTCACCGAGACCGATCCGCCGCGTTATGCGGTGCAGGGCTGGAAGACCGACAACCCCGGCACCGTTGAAATCCCGCACAAGTTGCTGTGGTTCACTGAGCCGGGCACTTGCATATCCACACTGCGCGACACCGGGCACGGCTCGTTCCACCTCGACGGCGTGCCGCTGACCGACCCGGAAGCGCTTGCGATCATGCGAATTCCGGCCCACGAGACCGCCGTGCTTGTGCCGATCGGACGGGAGGTACGCCCCGATGCGCCTACTCCACGGCGCTGATGAGCTGCGTCCGGTCTTCGCCACCATTCGGCGCCTCGCGTTTCACCTGGAAACCCACGACGACTACACGGCCGAATCCGAATCCGCGTCGCTGACCGCGTTCCGTGCCGACGAGACCATCGACCCCGGCGGGGAATGGTTCTCGGGCTGGACGAACCACGTTGCCGCCACGGTGGCACGCGGGGTGTCGGTGCGCCGCGCCCGGATCGTCTCCGAACCACACACGCTCTACACGCGCTATCTGCTCGCACTGAGTCGTCACAACATCGCCGCCGGTGAGGACATCCGCTATCTGGCCAGGCATGATGCCGATCCGTCGGACACGACCACCGAAGATTTCTGGCTGTTCGATGAGCGAGCGGTAGCGTTCTCCCTGTTCGACGCACGCGGCTACTGGGCCGGGGCGGCGCTTACCGAGGAACCCGTGATCGTTGCGCACGCGGTCGCGATCCGTGATCGGGTGTGGTCGGCGGCGATCCCGTTCGACGAGTACACGGACCGGTGAACGGGGCAGCGCGGGCACGGGTGGCTCTCGGGGCGCGGCTCCGAGAGCTGCGCAAAGACGCCGGGCTCGACGGTCGGCAACTGTCCACCGCCGCTGCATGGCACTGGTCGAAAACCTCCAGGATCGAGCTGGGCAAGCAGATGCCGAGCGAATCCGACCTGGCGGTGTGGTGCCGCGTGTGTGATGCTCCGCTGGCGCTGCCCGATCTGATCGCCGCGCTGCGCAATGTCCAAGCCCAGTGGACGGAGTGGAAGCGCATCACTGCGACCGGACACACCCGCCGCCAGCAGCGCGGCCGGGACCTCGAAGCCGAGACCCGGCAGCTCCGCATCTACAACCCGACGATCGTGCCCGGCCTGCTCCAGACGGAGCAGTACGCCCACGCCGTACTCGCGCAGTGCATCCGGTTTCTCGGCACCCTCGATGATCTGGACACGGCAGTTGCGGCTCGGATGGCACGACAGGACATTTTGCGCACCGGCGGCACGCGGGTGGCCGTGCTGATCCACGAAGCGGGACTACACACCACGCTCGGCGACGATGAGGTGACCGCCGGGCAACTCCGGCACCTGCTCAGTGTCGCGTTCGGCAATCCCCGCCTGTCCTTCGGAGTCGTGCCGCTACGAGCGGAGTTCGTCTACCTCTCCGGCAGCTTCCACCTGTTCGATCGTCGGAAGGCCCTGATCGAAACCGCCAGCGCCGAACTCAGTATTACCGCGCGCACCGAACTGGAGCTGTACGAACGACTCTGGGATGGGCTGCACCACCACGCCGTCTACGGGAACGCGGCCCGCGCGCTGATCACCGCCGCACTGGATCGGCGAACGGGTGGCAGGTAACGCCGCCCGAATCGGTATCGTCGCGATATGCCCGCCCTGATCGCTCCTACTACACGTCTGCATGCCGCTTGGCTCGAGGCGCACCGTGAGTGGGGGCCCGGGCCGCACGAGGACGGCTTCGGGCTGCGGCTGTACGACGAGGTGGATTCGCCGACCGGGTTCGCGGCGTGGGTGGCCCGGCTGGCTGACGAACCAGGTCAGGCGGTCGAGGGCGGCCGGGCGCAGTGCACCTACCGGTGGATCGCCGAGGGCGAGCGGGTGCTCGGCGGGATCGCTCTGCGGCACGGGATGGACGACTTCGTGCAAAGGGCCGGCCACATCGGCTATGGCATCCGACCATCCGCGCGCCGACGCGGCCTGGCCACCTGGGCGCTGGGCCGGATGCTCGACGAAGCGGAAAACCTCGGCATGGACCGGGTGCTGATCGTCTGCGCGGCCGACAACATCGCCTCGGCGAAGACCATCGAGCGCCAGGGCGGTGTCCTCGAGAGCATCGTGGACACCGACCTCGGCCCGGCACGGCGTTACTGGATCGCCACCGGCGCGTCCGGCGGCCCGACCGCTGCGGCCGGCAGGTAAAGCCCCTGGGTGGGGAAACCTCGGCCACACGGCGGCGATGACTCGGCAGGGCAATCCGGTATTCGATCCTCAACTTGCTGGCAGCCGCCAGCGGCCACTACTTGGCGCTGCGGCATTTCCCGGCCAGGTCGGTCGGTGCGGGGTACAGGCCCGGTGCCCACGTCCGATAGCGAGCAGCGGTGTTCCGTGCGCCGCCGGGTCAGGCCGATCGGCGGGCGGTGACCAAGAGGTACTCCCACTCCATGCGTCCGTTGCCCAGGTCGTGGCGGGTGGCGAGTTCCGCTAGTGACCGGTCCAACTCCGCGATCCGGTCGGGTTCGCCGGCGATGGCCTTGTACACCGCGACCGTCGGTCCGTAATAGGACTTGAAGAAGTCGCGGAACTCGGCGCCGTCGGCGAAACGGTCGATGACCGCGTTCTCGCGCCGTAACTCCAGGTCGGTGACGCGATCGCCGAACAGTTCCCGGACGTGCTCCTCGTCGCCCCACCGCGGGGGCGGCAGCGCGCCGGGCGGGGGCGGCGGCGCGAACGGTTTCATCGTGGCGAACATCTGCCCGATGAATCCGGTGGGCGTCCAGTTGATCAGCCCGATGGTGCCGCCCGGTTTGACCACGCGCACCACTTCGTCGGCGGCCGCCTGGTGGAACGGCGCGAACATGACGCCTACGCAGGACATCACGACATCGAACTCGGCATCGGAGTAGGGCAACGCCTCGGCGTCGGCTTCCTGCCATTGCAGCTCAACGCCCCTGGCCGCGGCGATACGCCGACCCGCCTCGAACAACTCCGGCGTCAGGTCGCTGGCCACGACATCCGCGCCGGTCTCCGCGGCCGGGATCGCGGCGTTCCCGGATCCGGCCGCGATGTCCAGCACCCGTTGCCCAGGGCCGATACGGCAGACTTCGACCAGATGCCGGCCCAGCCCCGGGATGACCTCCGTGGCGATGGCGGGGTAGTCGCCCAGCGCCCACATCGCGCGATGCCGCTTCTTGAGATCCGCAGAACCCGATTCGGTCATCTGACGCTCCCTCTGTAGTCGGGGCCGGTGATGCTGCCGAAGATAGCTACCGATACTCGAACTGCGCGCCGACCCGATGGTTACCCGGCAGAGGTCACCACAAACGGGCGTACCCGCGCAAGAGGTCAACGCATTCCCCATCCTATGGACGGCGTAGCACGCAAGATCTTGCTCGCTGCCCGAACTTTCCGGACGATTTTCGATCTGTCCGCCGAGCCGAACCTTTGCGAGTATCGAAATCGTATTCGAACTTCAATAGTTAGGCCGTCCGTGAAATCGACCTCCAGGAGCCCTCGGCATATCGCATTCATCATCGATGGCAATCGGCGATGGGCTCGAGACCGCGATCTTCTTCCATCGACCGGGCACGAGGCAGGCTACCGCAATGTGCTCACCATCGACGCGGCGTGCCGGCAACGGGAAATCGCCTGGCGGTCGTATTACCTGCTTTCGTCGGCCAATATGCGGCGCAGCGGCGCGGAAGTCGAGCATCTCGTCCACCTGCTGACGAGTTTCTTCCGTGAGTGGACTACGGCCACTGACGCCACCCCCCACCTCGTCGGGGAAATCGGCTCCGGCGAGCTGCCGTCGGCGCTGCGAGCCGAGGCTCGAGGGCTGTTGAACCTGTGCGGGCGCACCGCCGCCGAGAATGCGAACAACGTCGCTTTCTTCGTCAACTACGGCGGCGAATCAGGGCACACGAAGGCGGCGCGCACTCACTGCCTCGGTCATATTCCGCCGGTGGATCTCGTTGTCCGGACCGGAGGCGAGCGCCGCCTCAGCGGCTTCATTCCACCCCAGGTCGCTTTCAGCGAATTGGCGTTCGTCGACGAGTACTGGCCCGAATTCTCCGACATTCATCTGGAAGTCGTCCTCGACGAATTCGCGTCTCGGGATCGGCGCTTCGGCGGCGATCCGGTCGCGCAGCCCCGGGTCGACGCGTGAGCGCCCGCACGACCGATGTGCTCGTGATCGGCGCCGGGCCGACCGGTCTGGCCGCTGCTGCGGGCTGTGTCCGCGCGGGCCTCGGCGTCACGATCGTGGAGCGGGCCGCGACGGTCGGCGGCCTGGCACGGTCGGCCGAGATCGCGGGCTTCGAGGTCGATCCCGGCGGGCATCGCTTGCTCGCGACCACAGTGCGACAACGTCGCGCCTGGTCGGAACTGGCTGACGAGCTGGGCCGGTTGCCACTGCATACGGTCGGTCGCCGCAGCGGCATACTCCGGCGCGGGCGGGTGCTCGCCTACCCGGTCGAATGGCCACAGTTCGCCCAGGTGACGCCGTGGGGAACTCGGCTGAGGGCAGCGGCCTCCATGGTGCGCCGCCGGGTTCGGCCACTGCCCGACGAGGACTCGCTGTCGGCCTGGGTGACCAATCGCTACGGCGACTATCTCACCAAGACATTGATGGATTTCCACGCGCGCAAGGTGTTCGGTGTCGAGCCGACAGACATCCCGGCGGCGTGGGCAGCGCAGCGAATCGCGGTGCCGCCGCTGCGTGAAGTGCTGAAAGCCGCGCTACCTCGGTTACCGCACTGCCACCATGTCTCGACGGAAAGCGATCATTTCCTGTATCCGGACGGGGGTCTCGGGCGGCTTTGGTCTCGCTTCGCCGAATCCCTCGAGGGAGCGAAGCTGCTGTTCGACTCCCACCCCACCGCTATCGGGAGAGCGGATTCCGGCGAACTGTCGGTAGCTGTCCGCGGTCCGGGTGGCTCGACCACCATCACCGCCCGCAGGGTCATCTCCACGGCGCCGCCGGAAGACCTCGCTTCCTGCATCGGCCTGCCATCGCTCGGTGCGCGACTCGCGCGCCGCGCGATCCGGCGGGATCTGATCGTCGCGCTCGTGCGGCTGTCGTCGCTGCCGCGCATGTGGGAGAACTACCAGTGGTTGTACACCCATGATGTCGGCGTTCGCGCCAATCGGTTCCAGAACTACAGCGCCTGGCGGGGATTGGCGTGCCCGCCCGGACTCATCGGCTTGGAGTACACGATTCCGGCGGGCCACGCCCCCGACTACACCGACGAGGTACACCGTGACCTGTCGATCATCTACGGCGGCGAGTACGAGTTGCTCGGCTTCGACATCTTGCCCAACGCGTACGCGAACTTCGAAGCCACCCGCGACCTGCTCGACGAACTCGACGCCGATCTGGCCCGGTTCGGCCCGGGACTGATCAGCACAGGACGACAAGGCGCCGGCGTGTACATCAATCTGGATCAGGCGCTGCGACTCGGCCGGCGGGCTGCCTCCGTGCCCGCCGACTACGCGGGAGTGCTCGGCGGCGGCGAATACTCCTCCTACCAGGAACGCCAGTGATCAGAACCGCCCGTCCGGTCGATCATCGCGGCCCCGGACGGTTCTCGGCTCGCACCTGAACTGTCGGTTCTGGGGAACTCCGCGCACTGCGCGTTCAGAAGAAATGACACTGGTCCGGCGGCAGAACGCGGACCAAGCACAAACCGACGATGCCGAAGAACAACACGCTGGCGATCGCGCCACGTACCGAGTCGACAACACCCGGGGGCAGATCCACCACCGAGGCGACCGGCTCGGCGGTGATCTCGGCCGTCGCG
The DNA here is from genome assembly GCF_013315795.1 of Nocardia barduliensis. GTDB lineage: Bacteria > Actinomycetota > Actinomycetes > Mycobacteriales > Mycobacteriaceae > Nocardia > Nocardia barduliensis. The sequence continues at coordinate 29,468 of NZ_JABLTE010000005.1, read as the reverse complement.
GTAGCAGGGGCAGCTGTCGCGACAGTCAGTGCGATCGCGGTGGCCGCGACGACGCGCAGAGCGGCATGCTTCATGGTCGACTCCTAGCTTTCGGCCCCGACCGTATGACGACCCTACGTCCACCGACGAGCGCGGGACAGCCGCCAGTTCTGGTGGGACGCAGACGGAGCGGAGCTGCGATGATCGGATCGCGCGTCGACGCCAGGCGCCGCGACTACTGTCGGGGCCATGTCGACCGAACACGCGACGCCCCGTCCCGCACCTTCCTTCCATACGGACGCGATATCCGCCGATCGGCCCGGCGAGGCGGCCGACGACCCGATGGCCCTGCTGGTCGAGATCCTCGATCTTCAGGCGGCGCTGCCCGGCATTCGGCGGATGCGGCGATGGGGGCACGACGCCCTCGCGGTCGGGCCGGGTGAGCGAGCCCTGGACATCGGTGCGGGCACGGGTTCCGAGGTACTCGAATTCGCCGAGCGTGTCGGACCGGACGGCGAGGCCGTCGGTGTCGATCCCAATCCCGCGATGCTCGCCGTCGCCGGTGCGCGAGCCGAGGCCGCGGGGGTGCGCGCCCGTTTCGTCGAGGGCACCGCCTACCGCCTGCCCTTCCCGGACGATTCCTTCGACGCGGTCCGTTGCGAACGCGTCTACCAGCACCTCGACGACCCGGCCGCCGCCACCGCCGAGATCGCGCGGGTACTGCGGCCGGGTGGGCGCGTGCTGCTCATCGACAGCGACTGGCAAACCGCCATCGTCCATCCGGGCGATGAAGACGTGCTCGCCCGCCTGTCCGAGGCGATGCTCACCACCACCCCGAACCCGAAGTCGGGCCGAAGCCTGCGCGGCCTGCTCACCGCTGCCGGATTCGCCATCGACGACGTGGGTTCGGAGGCGGTGATCTGGGATCCGGAGACCATCCGCCCCCTCTTCGCCCAGATGACCGAACGCGCCCACACCGACGGCGTGATCACCGACCAGGAACGTCGAGACCTCGCTGCCGCCATGGAAGACGGGATCGCCCGAGGCGACTACCACCTCTCGGTCACCATGTTCGCCGTCCTGGGACATCTGGGGCCGCACGCCGAATGAGAACGCTGCGCCGACCGGCGACAAAGACCGGTCGAGCTGCGCCACAGTGCTGAGAATCCGAGCTGGGAGCCGGTGCGCTCTCATCGTTGCCGTACCGCATCCGGCCGGATGCGCCCCGCCTCGACCAACGTCCGCCAAGCGACCGTCTTCCGAGGGCACTCACCCACGCGACAGGAACGGTGCCGCTGCATGACCGTCTGCGCCTCCCGCACACCCATCGCGTAGTCCGGCGCGGCATGCGGGGAACCCATCGGCCGAGCCGCCGGATTCGAGTCGGTGCGCTCGCTGTGCACTCGCCGGGTGATCTCGTCCACGCTGCGACCCTCCGGCACCCGGACCGGCCGCAGCCACACCGCCGTGCCGAGCACCAAGACCAGCAGGACCGCCCCCAACACGAGCGCCGACAATTGCCACCCGGTCACGGCAACCTCCGGTACGGATGGTCGGCGGGAAGCAGGGACGGCCACCGATACTTGCGCGGATAGGTCTGCTCCGGCGTGATCAAATCGCATAGTTCGGTCACCGCACGGGCAAACGGCTCGACATGCGCCAACCCCGGCACGATCACCGCTACCGCCTCGACTACCCGGATATGCTCGATCGCCAGTAAGGCCGCCGTCCTGACCGCCGTATCGCAGACGACTACCTCCGCCACGAAATACCCGCGGACAGCGGCTATTTCACGGATGACGCATTCGTCCTGCTCCCCGCTCTCGCCGGACACCGCCCGCCGAACGAATCCCAACGCATTCGGCCCCAGCGCATCCGGCACACAGCTGATCTCCCGATCCATCCCCTGCAACTCCCCTGCTCGACCCGTCGGTGGGCGCCAGCCGCCGTGTGCGCACGAAGCGCACAGCATCGACCTGACTGGACTGCGCAGCACGCTAGGCCGTTGTCGAAGTGCCGCTGGGTACGCTTCGTACCTGGCACAGCCGGTGAACGCTCGATTCGTCTCTCTGCGGCCGAGGCCATCCGGCTACGCTTGACTCACCGGAACAGCGGCGAGAGGGGTTCAGCCGTGTACAGCTCTGATGAGGATGTCTCGATAGGCGCGCGGATTCGACGGCATCGGGAACGGGCCGGTATGTCACGCCCCGTCCTAGCGGGCTTGGTCGGCCGATCCGCCGAGTGGTTGAAGGCCGTGGAGAACGGCCGTCTTCGGAGCCCGCGCCTACCGATGCTGGTGCGAATCGCCCGCGCCCTGGAATTGGACGATCTGGCCGAGTTGACCGGAGATGGGCACGCAGTTCCGATCGCGGTCTTCGCCGGCGAACGCCATGCGGCCCTGACCGACGTGCAGTCGGCGCTGACGGACTACCGCGTGGCGGCCCCGGACGAATCCGCTGGCACCGAGCACCTGGCTCTGCGACTGCGACAGGCATGGCACGTGCGCCACGCGAGCCCGGATCACCGTACCCAGCTCGGCTCGCTACTGCCCGGATTGATCAGGGACGCGCAGAACGCCGTACGCCTTCGCGGCGATGATCAGCGGGCCGCCCGGCGTGTGCTGGCCGGGGTGTACCAGCTCGCGGACTTCTTCGTGGCATACCAACCCGCGCCGGAACTCGTCTGGCTCGTCGCCGACCGTGCCCTGAACGAGGGGTACGAGGCAGACGACCCCTATCTGATCGCGAGCGGTGCCTGGTCGATGGTGCAGGCCCTGCGGGACTCCGGCCGCTGGGATGAAGGAATCGCGCTGGCGCGCACTGCAATCACTCAACTAGAGCCTTACCTGGACCGAGATGACACGTCCAACGACTGGCACGGGATCGCGGGGGCTCTCCAGGCCGAGATCGCCTATGTGCATGCCCGTCGCGGCCGCTACGGCGAAGCGTGGGCGTACTGGGAATCGGCCCACCGGATCGCCCAGCGACTCGGACCTACCTACCGGCACGTTCAGACATCGTTCTCGATCCCGGTGATGCAGGCACACGCTACGACACTCGGAGTGGAGCTGCGTCGAACAGGTGAAGGACTACGCGCGGCTCGCGCGATGGATGCCGACCGGATCACGTCCGTTCCACGCCGCAGCCGCCATTTCATCGAAGTGGCGCGCGCCCACTACCAGCGTGACGAATTCGCAGCCGCGCTGGCGATGCTCGACAAGTCGGAACGTACGGCACGGGAGACGATTCGATACAACGGATACGCGCGCGACATGCTGAACGCGCTGCTGAAACGACCGCCCTCGGGAATGCGCAACGACGTTCGAGCTCTGTGCGAGCGAGTCGGCGTCGCGCCACACTGAGACGGGAACACCACAACCCTTGTCGGCAGCGACTCCGGTGAACGCGATCCAGTGACCAACGGCTTTCAACCGGTTCGGTTTTCCACGCTTCTGGTGGCGGACAGGGTGTAGGAGAAGCGGCGGATTCGGGGCAGCCAGGTGTGCAGATCCGACAGGTCGCGCAGGTCGGCCACCGCGGAGATCCCGACGAGCCCGCTGTGCAGCCGGTTCCACTGCGGCAGGCGGCTTTCCGGCAATGGGCCGATGATCCGGTTGGTCCAGCCGTCGGCCGATCGCCGCGGTTCGACGTCGTCGACGAAGCTCGACCAAAGCTGCTCGGACGGGCGGTGCGCCAGGCCGCCGCCGATGCCGCCGTCCCGATCCGGTCGCGCGTACAGGACGCTGTCGAGCAGCCGGGCGTGGGCGGTGAGCAGTCCGAGCAGGACCACGACGGCCTGGTACTCCCCCGGGCTGCCGTCGACGCCCAGGAAACGGGACGCGTCGGACAGATCGCGGGTCGCCCGCACCATGCGGTAGAGGTTGATGAGCCGTTTGGCTTCGCGGGGTGTATCGATCAGCAGATCCAGCGCGGCCAGAACCTGGATCTCCGATTCGGTGAGCGTCCAGAGCCGGTCGACCGGCACGGCCCACGACCGCTGCCGGTCGACTTCGGATCCGCGCTCGACGGTGATCGCGGCGGGATCGACGGAGCCGCCGTCCACCGGATCGGGCAGGCGCAGCGGCGCCACGCCGACGCGCGGATACGTCGCGCGGATCGGCGGAGAGCCGTCTTCCTCGTCGATGGCACGCAGGAAGCGCTCCAAACTCCCCGACGGCATACCCGGCAGCACCAAGGGGATGTTCAGGATCTTCTCCAGATAGTCCTCCGGCGTGTGCCGGGTGTCCGCCGGGTCGCCGAAGGCGCCGTCGCCCAGCAGTTCGGCGTACCGGCTGTGCAGCGAGCGCAGCAGCCACTGCGGATCGACCCCGACGACCACGATGAACAACTCGAAGGCCAGCAGCAGATGCACCGCCTGGAGCACGTCGACGACCTGGTCGGGCCGGCAGCGGTCGAGATCGTCGATGTAGAGCACGATGCGATCGACCGGACGGCGGGTCTCCCACTCTTCGGGCCGAGCCTGCCAGTCGGCCATCAGCTCGATCAGCTGCTCGAAGTCCTTCCGGATGGTCGAGACGAGACCGAGGCTTCCGGTGTAGGAGGCGCTGTCGGCACGCTCGGCGAGAAACGTGTAGAGCCTGCGGCCCGGGGTCAGCTCGGCCAGCTGTCTGCCGAGTTCACCGACATGCGCCACCACGTCCTCGAGCTGGGCTTGCGCGACCCGCTGGTCGGCCTCGGCGGCGCGCAGCCTGTTGAGGGTCTCCGCCATGTCCTCATGGACGGTGGCCACCGCGGCCCGGCTCATCTCGGAGCGCACGTCCTCGGTCACTTCCCGCAGATCCTGCAGCCCGTCGCGGGCGCGCTTCAGGAAGGCCAACCCCAGGCCGCCGGTGCAGACGGTGACGACGCCGACCACGGCGACCAGCACTTCCCGTATCGCGGGCGCCAGGAACGCAGCCGACACGCCCAGTACCAGCAGACCGGCCGCCACCGTCAACGCGATCCGGCCGTTGCGCTCGGAGGCCGCCCGGCGCAATGCCCCCGCTTCGGTCAGTGTGCCGTGCATCTGGTCGGACAGCAGCTTCGCCTGCTCGATCTCGTCGGCGATGCCGAGCTTGCGCCACAGGCTGTCGACCTTGGCCTGGAATACGCCCGAGTTCCGCAGCGCGGTCAGCAGGTCCCGTGCGGAGGCTTCGCGTTCCGCGACCGCCCGGTCGACTTCGGCCTGCAAGCTGGCGGCGACCGCCCGCGCCTCGCGAGTGGCCGTCTGCAATTGGTGGCGTTGTTCCAGACGGTCGGCGAGTTCGGCGCGAATCTGTTCCGCGCGTTGCTGTGCGGAGGGCCCGCTACCGGCGAGTTGCCGGAAGATCTCGTCCCCGAGGCTCGCCCACAGGTTGGTGTCCGCGTAATGCCAAGCGTTGAAACCGATCTGCACGATCTCGGCGCAGTATCGATCGTCGCCCGATGCCGCCAGCACGCGAACCCGCTCGCGGAGCATGGCCATGAAGTAACTTTTGCCAGAGCCCCATTCGCCGAAAAGCCCGATGGAGAGCGGGAGCGGCGTCGTCCGGTCGGCCATGACGGTGGCCAGCATGGAGACGTAGGGCCCGAAGCCGAGCCGATCCTCGCTGAGCGGTATCCCGACATTGGGGTTCACCAGGTCACGGGCCACGCCACCGGCCAGCTCGAAGACCCCGGCCTGCGTCAGCCTTTGGAACTCCTGCCTGATCGTTTCTTCGAGCTCCGCTGTCCGGCACAGGAAGACGAGTTGCTCCGGCCGTGCGGCGCCCTGCGCTTGGAGCGCCTCGACGACGGCGGGCACCAGGACAGCGGCGACACGCTGCGCGGGCTCGGCCAGTACTCCGGTACCGAGCAGCGGAAGCCCGAGCGACCGCGCTCCGTTCGCGGCAGCTGCCTCGACCGAGCTTCGCGCCGCGGCGCGCAGGGAAGCCTCTGTGACGTCTCCGAGGTCGTTCGCCTGGTCACGCGGCGTCACCAGGATGGCCTGTCGCAGCGAAGATTCGGGACTCGGTGGCAGATCCAGCACGAAAGGCTGGTCGGCGCGGATCCGGTCGAACGGCACAGCATCCCATGGCGCTCGCGGATGCTGCCGCGACACCGCCCGCCCCAGCGAACCGAGGCTGCCGCCCACCGACACCACGATCGAATCGATGGCCAGTTCCTCCCATGGCCGCTCCGTCCGGGCGACCGAATACCGGACGCCGGAGATATCGCCCAGAATGTCGCCGTTCGGCACTGCCACCCCTCAAACCTGCTAGACGCCCCGATTCCCCGACCGGGGGGAAGTGTAGTGCAGCAGGCGATGCCCTACCCCACGTCTCGGCGCAGCCAGGTGACCTCGGCGCCGGTTTCCGTTCCGTAGCGGTAGATTTCGAGGTCCTCGTCCCAGGGGGTGCCGAGGGCGCGGTCGATTTCGGCGGCCAGGTCGTAGGCGGAGTACTTGCCGAGTTCACGGGTGGCTTGCAGCATGGCGCGCAGGCGCATCTCGCCGATCATGACATCGCCGTTGGCGCTCGTGGAGCCGTGCCACAGACCGAGGCCGGGAACGAAGCTGTAGCGCTCACCGTCCACGCCGTCGCTGGGGTCCTCGGTCACCTCGAAGCGCAGAACCGGCCAGGAGCGCAACGATTGGGCGATCTTGGAGGCGGTGCCGACGGGGCCGATCCACTCACTGGTGGCGCGCAGTTGACCATCGGCCGGTTGGGCGGTCCAGCGCAGCTTCGCCGGGGCGCCGAGGGCCGAGGTGAGTGCCCATTCGACATGCGGGCACAGCGCGGCAGGCGACGAGTGGATGTAGACCACACCCGCCGTCGCGTCCGCGAACTGACTCGATGCGCGCACCACCAACACCTCCAGCTTCGACGAGGAACGTCTTCCCCAACGATTCGTCGAACTGGCGTTGCCCGAGTGTACTGGAGTGCCCGAAGTTACGCGTGTTACTTCGCAACCGTGTCGCGCGTGGCGGTCACCTCCGCGATGACGGCATCGCTCAGTGGTGGCCAGGCCGCGCGCGCCCAGTCGCCGAAATTCTCGTCGCTCAAGGCGAGACACGCCAACCCCGTTTCCGGGTCAACCCATAAAAATGTCCCGGATTGGCCGAAATGTCCATAGGTTTGTGGCGAATTCGTGCCACCGGTCCAGTGCGGCGCCTTGCCGTCGCGGATCTCGAAGCCCAGCCCCCAGTCGTTGGGGCGCTGCGAACCGAAGCCGGGCAGCACGCCGTTGAGGCCCGGGAACTGGACCGAGGTGGCCTCCGCGTGGGTTTGCGCCGAGATCAACCGCGGATTCAGCAATTCGGCGGCGAAGCGCGCGAGATCCGCCGCGCTGGAGCGTCCGGCGTGCCCGGCAGGCCCGGCCAGCACCGAATCCGTCATGCCGAGCGGCCGGAACACCGCGTCGCGCAGGTACTCGTCGAACGCGATGCCGGTCTGCTCGGTGACGAACGCGGCGAGCACCTCGAAGCCCGCGCTGGAGTAGATCCGCTTGCTACCGGGCGGCGCCTGCACGTCGGTGGTGTCGAAGGCGAGCCCCGAGGCGTGCGCCAGCAGATGACGCACGGTGGCGCCGGGCGGCCCCGCGGGCTGGTCGAGTTCGACCGCGCCCTCCTCCACCGCGACCAGCACGGCGTAGGCCACCAGCGGCTTGGTCACCGACGCGAGCGGGAACACCCGCTCGGCGGAGCCTTCGCTCGCGATGGCGCCGTCAGCGGTGACGACCGCGGACGCCGCATGCCGAACCGGCCAGTCCCGAATCTGTTCGAGTGAACGCACCCTACGAGCCTACGAGAACCGCGTGACTGCCATCGACTCACCATGAGTGAAAGGCCCACTGTTCACGGTGACGTCGCGTCCGGTTTCGAACCGGCCGCCGACGCCTTCCGCCGCGACTTCGAGCGCCGACGACGTCCGCAGCCGCGACCTGCGCGAAGCCCTGCCGCGCTGCAAGATCTGAGCGCCTTCGTTCCGTAGACTGACCACGCTCGAGCAGCGGTAGCCGATCCCGGAATCGAGGAGGCCCTGGTGGCGGAGCATCCCGCGAACATCGACGCGTATCTGGCCGGATTCCCGGACGACGTGCGCGAGATACTGAGCGGGATCCGCGCCGCCATCCGGCGGGCGCTGCCCGACGCCACCGAGGCGATCAGCTACGACATCCCCACCTTCAAGCTGCACGGCCGCAATGTCGTGCACTTCGCGGGGTGGCAGCGGCATGTCAGCCTCTACCCGATCCCGGACGGCGATCCGGCGCTGGAACGCGAACTCGAGCCGTACCGGGCGGGCAAGGGAACGCTGCGGTTCCGGCTCGGCGAACCGGTGCCGTACGAGTTGATCGCACGAATCGCCACCGCGCTCGCCGAGCGACGCTGAGGCGGTCTACCAGTCCGCCTCGGTGTACTTGATGATGCCGCGGATGTTCTTGCCGTCCAGCATGTCCTGGTAGCCCTGGTTGATCTCCTCCAGGGAGTAGCTGCGGGTGACCATGTCGTCCAGGTTCAGCTGACCGGCCTTGTACAGCGCGAGCAGGCGCGGCGCGTCCTGGCGGGCGTTGCCGCCGCCGAAGATGCAGCCCTTCACCGTCTTCTGCAGCATCGACAGCAGGAAGCTGTTCAGTTTGACGTCGTTCTCGTCCATCCGGCCCATCGAGGTGACCACCAGGGTGCCCGCCTTCGAGGTGAGGATCAGGCCCTCCTCGATGTACTCGCCGTGCATCTCGCCCATGGTCAGGATGACCTTCTCGGCCATCCGGCCCTCGGTGGCCTCCATCAGCGGCATGATCGCGGCGGCCATGCTCTCGTAGGTGTGCGTGGCGCCGAACTTCTGCGCCTGCTCGCGCTTCCACGGATTCGGGTCGATGGCCACCACCTTCGAGGCACCGGAGAGCACCGCGCCCTGCAGCGCGCTCATGCCGACACCGCCGATGCCCGCGATCACCACGGTTTCGCCAGGAGACACCTGGGCGACGTGGGTGGAGGAGCCGAAGCCGGTGGGGACGCCGCAGCCGACCAGGCAGGCCACCTCGAACGGAATGCTCGGGTCGATCTTCACCACCGAGGTGTGGTGCACCGTCATGTACGGCGCGAAGGTGCCCAGCAGGCACATCGGGATGACGTTCTCGCCGCGGGCCTGGATGCGGTAGGTGCCGTCGCTGATCGCCTGCCCCATCAGCAGGCCAGCGCCCAGGTCGCACAGCGCCATGTGGCCTGCCACGCACGCCGGACAGCGGCCGCAGGCGGGGATGAACGACAGGATCACGTGGTCGCCGACTTGCAAGTCGGCCGGGCAGTTCGGGCCGAGTTTGGTGATCACGCCCGCGCCCTCGTGCCCGCCCATGACGGGGAAGGACGGCATCGGGGTCGCGCCGGTCACGATGTGATGGTCGGAGTGGCACATACCCGCGGTTTCCATCCGGATCTGCACCTCGCCCGCGACCGGGTCGCCGACCTCGATCTCCTCCACCGACCACGGCTGGTCGATCCCCCACAGGATCGCGCCCTTCGTCTTCATTCCTGTCGACCCTCTCGCATGCACGTGCTTATATGTGACTACACCCACAGTACGAGAAAAATGTAACGCGTTCTAGTACCGCTCGGAAAATTCGTCGGTATAGCGTGACCTTCTCCCCGAACGCGTTACAGTTTCGCGACACCTCCACCCCGGACGTCGTGCACGTGATGCACCAGGTCGTGCACGAAATACCGCGCGAACGACTCCACCGTGAACAGCGCGCCGTCGCTGCGCGCGCCACGCAGGCCACGCCGCTCGGGCGGCACCGATTCGAAGGAGCGCGCCATCCGCTCGGCGGCCTCGTCCAGCTCCGCGGCCACCCGAGCCGGGTCCTGCTCGTTGTAGCGATCGCCGACCGCGGTGGCGTCCTGGTCCCAATTCGGGAAACGCGGTGGCTCGCCCTCGGGGGTACCGGCCAGCATCATGGCGAGGCGAGTGTCGAACAGGCGGCACACGTCGCGCACGTGAGCCCCGTATTCCAAGGCCGACCAAGTCGATTCGTCGGGCCGCTCGCGCACATCAGTGCGTTCGAGCACGGCGGCGAAGCGGACGGCCGCCTCCCGGGTGAGCGCGGGCACGGCTTCGTAGGCGGTTGCGGCGGCGTCGAAGCCACACTGCGGACAGGGGCGCTCGAGCACCCAGGTCCAGTCTTTGACATCGGGAACGATCGGCATGCGCTCAACCTAGGCGCGACCGGATGACACCTTCCACCGATATCCGGTCACCTGTCGGCAACATCCCGACAGTCACTCCATCAGCCGCTGCGCCCGCTCGAAGAGTTCCAGTGTGATCGCGTGCAGGAAGTCGCCGACCTGCTTGGGAGCCTTGCCCGCGAACGCGCGGGCGTGGGTGCCCTCCAGCACGATGCCGAGCTTGAAGCAGGCCAGCACGGTGTACCAGGACATGGCGCTCAGATCACGCTCGGAGAACTGCCCGTAGTGGGCGATCATCTCCTCGGCCGTCGGCAGGCCGCCGACCGCGCCGAGTTTTCCGACCAGCGCCGCACCGGTGGTGCCCGGCTCCGGGCGGGTGGCGATCTGCCAGCCGAGGTCCAGCAGCGGGTCGCCGATGGTGGACATCTCCCAGTCGACCATCGCCGCCACCTGCGGCCCGTCGAAGGAGAACATCATGTTCGCCAGATGACAGTCACCGTGCAGGATGCCCGGGGTCCACTCGGCGGGGCGGTTGCGGTCCAGCCACTCCCCGACCGCCCCCACACCGGGGATCTCCGGGCCGGGGTAGCCCTCGTTGGCCGAATAGGACTCGAGCTCACCGAGCCAGCGCGGCACCTGACGCTCCAGGAAACCCTCCGGCTTGCCGTAGTCGGCCAGGCCGAGCGCCTGATAGTCCAGCGCGCCGAGCCGCGCGATGGCCTCGACCGCGGAAAGGCCCATCTGCCTGCGCATCTCCGGGTCGCTCGCGTGCGGCTCGGGCAGTTCGTTCTGCGGATTGAACCCGTGGATCGGCTCCATCAGGTAGAAGACCGCGCCGAGCACCGACTCGTCGGTGCAGGCCGCGATCACCCGGGGCGCGCGGACCTCGGCGCCGCCCAGCGCGCCGAGCAGCCTGGCCTCGCGCCGGATCACGTCGTTGCTCTTCGCGCGCAGATGCTTCGGCCCCCGGCGCAGCACGTAGGTCCGGCCGCCCCGCGCGAAGCGGAGCATGATGTTCTGCGTTCCGCCGCCGAGCGCGGTCACGTCCTCGAACTCGCCCGCGGGCAGACCCTGCTCGTCCATCCACTTTCCGACGACGGCGAAGTCGACGACCGCGGGATCCACATCGACCGGTTGCGCAACAGACATGCCCCACATTGTGCACCACCGGCCGAGCCGAACTGAAGGCAGACGACAACAGTTAGCTCCGACCGGCGCGGCGTAGGGTTTCCAGAACCATGCACACGCTGTTGATCGACAATTACGACTCGTTCACCTACAACCTGTATCAGCTGATCAGCGAGGTGAACGGCGTCGAGCCGACGGTCGTGCGCAACGACGAGGCGAGGACGGTCGCCGAACTCGATCCGTGGCGCTTCGACAACGTGGTCGTCTCGCCCGGCCCCGGGCGGCCGGACGTGGCGCGCGACATGGGGATCTCCACGGCGGTGATCCGCGAATGCGACCTGCCGCTGCTCGGGGTGTGCCTGGGCCATCAGGGCATCGTGGTCGCGGCCGGCGGCGTGGTGGCCGGGTCGCCCACCGCCAGGCACGGGTACCTCGATCGGATCGAGCACGACGGGCGGGACCTGTTCGCCGGAATCCCGCAGGGCTTCACCGCCGTGCGCTACCACTCGCTGTGCGCGCTGCGGCCGCTGCCGGACGAGCTGGAGGTCACGGCGCTGTCCGGCGACGGCGTGGTCATGGGCGTGCGGCACCGCACGCGACCACAGTGGGGCGTGCAGTTCCACCCGGAATCGATCGCGGGCGATTTCGGCGCGGCATTGCTGCGCAACTTCGCGAAGCTCACCGCCACGCACGGAAGCCGGCGTGCCCGTCTCCCCCACAGCCGATCGGTGGGTATCGAGCGCGGCGCCGCCGCGATGCCCGTCGCCACCGGCTTCCCGCTTCCCATGGCACGTACCGAAGCGCCGACCGGTACCCACGTGCCGCTCGCACCCGAGCAGTTCCCCGCCGCGGCGGTCGAGCTCGAGCGCCCCGCGGAATCGTCGGCCGCGCGCACCGATCCGGTGCGCACCGACCCCCCGGTGCCGCGGACCTTCCGGCTCCAGCGGGCCGTCATCGAACGGCCGATCGATACCGAGAGCGCGTTCGGGCAGTTGTACGGCAACTCTCCCACCGCTTTCTGGCTCGACAGCGAGCATGTCGAACCGGGGGCGGACCGGTTCTCCTTTCTCGGGGACGCCAGCGGCCCCCTGGCCGAGGTGCTGCGCTACCGCGTGGGCGACGGCGAGGTGACCGTGGAGTCCGCCGACGGGCGCAGGCGCACCGCACCGGGCGGCATCCTGGAGTTCCTGTCCGCCGAACTGCGTACGCGCAGACTCGAACTGCCCGACCTGCCCTTCGATTTCGCCGGTGGCTACGTCGGCTACCTCGGTTACGAGATCAAAGCCGACTGCGGCGGGAACGCGGTGCACCGCGCGCCCACGCCGGACGCGCAGTGGATCTTCGCCGACCGGCTGGTGGTGGTCGACCACGTCGGCGGGCAGACGCACCTGCTCGCGCTGAGCGACGACGTGGCCACCGCGCGATCCGGCGCGGACTGGCTGCGGGACACCCGCGAAATCCTGGAAGCCCTACCGACCTGGTCGAATCCGCCGACGCTCGAGGTACCGCAGGACAGCGACGCCGTCGCGCCGCTGCTCACCCGAGGCCGGAAACGCTATCTCGCCGACATCGCGGTCTGCCAGGAGCAGTTGCACGCGGGCGAGTCCTACGAGATCTGCCTGACCGACAGCGCCACGATCCCCGCCGCCGCGGCCGACGGCCTCGACTTCTACCGCACCCTGCGCCGGTGCAATCCCGCGCCGTACGCCGCCTATCTGCGCTTCGACGACCTCGACATCGCCTGCTCGTCGCCGGAGCGGTTCCTCAAGATCGATCGCCGACGCGTCGTGGAGAGCAAACCGATCAAGGGCACCGCACCGCGCGGCGCGACACCCGAGCAGGACGAGCGGCTGCGGCGCGAACTGGCGGACAGCCCGAAGACCAGGGCGGAAAACCTGATGATCGTCGACCTGCTGCGCAACGATCTCGGCCGGGTCTGCGAGATCGGCAGCGTGTACGTCCCGAAGCTGATGGCCACCGAGCAGTACGCGACGGTGCACCAGCTGGTGTCGACGGTGCGCGGCAGGCTGCGGCCGGAGGTCGGCGTGGTCGATTGCCTGCGCGCGTGTTTCCCCGGCGGCTCGATGACCGGTGCGCCGAAGCTGCGCACCATGGAGATCATCGATGCGCTGGAAACCGAGGCGCGCGGCGTCTATTCGGGCACGATCGGCTATCTCGGGCTCGGCGGCACCGCCGACCTCAACATCGTCATCCGCACCGCCGTCCGCTACGGCGGACGCTGGCGGATCGGGGCGGGCGGCGCCATCGTGCTCGACTCCGATCCGGCCGAGGAATACCACGAGGTCCTGCTCAAGGCCGCCGCCACGCTGCGCGCCGCCGCCGATCACGCGCACCGCTGATCGACCCGACTAGGTGCGCCGCTTGGCGGACTTCCGTCGCGGTGGTTCGGCGGCGGGTGGTTCCGGCGCGCTCAAACCGGTCAACTTGCCGAGCAAGGCGACGCCGGGCAGCTTCGCCAGCCGTCCGAGCACGTCCTCGCCGAGCGAGATCATCGCTTCCAGCCTGGGCAGCAGCCGGTCGTAGGCCGCGAACGCCGGATCGGCGAGGGCAAGGGTGCGATCGAGCCGATCGATGGTGGAGTTGAGCCGCTCGATCGCCGTCGCCAGGTTGTCGACCAGATCCGGCAGTTGCGCGGCCAGCTGGGCCGACGCGGGCGGCAGCCGCACCGCCGCGTCGAACGCCGACGTCGCGGTCAACTGGGCGGCTTCCAGCGCTTGCCCCGCGGCCGTCTGCGCCGCTTCGACCGCGGCCTGCGCGGCGGCCAGCACGTCGGCGGGGCCGGGCACCCGCCCGCCGGGCAGCTTCGGGGCCGGGGGCTTACGACCCGGGCGTTTCGGGTTCGTCATGAGAACACTGTGCCGCACGCCCCGCCGAAGGACCTCCCCTCGCGAGTTCGGCGTGTCGGAGGGTCGTGGCATAGTTCGAGCACAATGAAACTCAGCAAGGGCGCGAACGCAGCGGTACCGACATCTCTTCTAGCCGTGGTTGTTTCATGGCGATCGGAGCACACGGTGGACGCGCACGCCTTGCTGCTGGACGCGGCGGGCACGGTTCGCTCCGACCGGGACCTGGTGTTCTACAACGCGCCGCGGCACGTCTCCCAGGCGGTCACCCTCGATCAGGAACCCGCGCCGGGCACCGCGCGGCTGAGCGTCTCGCTGCCCCGCACCGAAGCGGACGTCGATCGCATCGTCGTCTCCGGCTCGGTGGACGCGGGCAGCTTCGGCGACATCCACGACCTGACGATCGCCGTGCACTCCGTCGACGGGCCGGTCGTGACATTCGAGATCGCCGACGTGGAGGCGGTGCCCGCGCTGATGTTCGGCGAGTTCTACCGCCGCGACGGGCAGTGGCGGTTCCGCGCCATCGGCCAGGGTTGGGCCGGCGGACTGGCCGGGTTGGTCAGCGAGTTCGGCGTCCAGGTCGACGATCCGTCGGCGCCGGCCCGCACCACGCATCCCACCAACCCGTTCCGCGTGCACCGATCGGCCGCGAGCACGCCTGCGCAACGACTTCCGCCCCGATCCACGGGCGGGGCCGAGCCCGCCCTCGACGCGGGCGAACGGGTGGACCGGCACGACCCGGCCCAGATCCGGCGCCTCCCGCACGGGTCGTTCTCCTCCGGCCAGTCGCGCAGGAACGGGGAATTCCCGCCGGCCGAGCGAACGGACGCACTGAACAGCGCCGCCGAACCCGTTCCGGTGCAGCGCATCGGCGAGCATCACCACCAGGCCGAGAACTCACCCGCGTGGCCAGACGCCCCGCTCCCGGACACACCCGCACGGCCACGCACCGAAGTGCTCGACCGCGTGGACACCGCTCCCTTGCCGCGCACTCGCCGTCCGGTCGACCTCCACCGGTACACCCCGGACACCGCACCGTTCACGCCGCCACCCCCGAACCCCGAGCACGCGGACTGGCACCCGGATCCGGACGACCCCGGGCGCATGCGATGGTGGGACGGCGCCGAATGGACCGAGGACAGGTACCTGCGCCACCCCACTGGGGGTCGCCACTGCGATCGCTGCGGAAACCAATTGCGCCGCAAGCTCTTCGGTGGGCTCGCTCCCTGCCAGCGGTGTGCGCAGGAGATCGAGGAGTACCTCACTCATTGGCATACCCGGGCGTGGCGGGTGCTCACCGCCCACGGCCCGCGTGGCCCCGAGTGGGCCGCGTTGTGGGCCTCGTTGCGCTACCAGCGCATCGTCGCCGAAGCGGGGCGCACGGCCTTGCGCGAGGTCGGCCAGAGCTATGTGGAGCGGCTGGTCACCTTCGCCTTCGCCGACGCCGAAGTCCGGCACGCGGAACTGGAACTGTTCGAGCAGGCGGTCGCCGAACTCGCGCTCGGCGGACCACTGATCGATGACCTGCGCAGGCGGATGCATCGCGGGCACACCCTCTACCGGCTGCGCACCGGGGATCTGCCGGTCGTCCGCACGCCCGGCCTGCACCTGGACCCCGAGGAAACGGTGCACCTCGACCTGCCCGCCACGCACGTGCGACAACTCGCCCGCGGCCCGCGGCTCACCGAGGGCAGGTTGATCGGCAGCAACAAGAAGCTGCGTTTCGTCGGCGCCGACACCGGCATCGAGATGCCGTGGTCGCGCGTCGTGTCCGTGCACACCGAACGAGGGGCGGTGGTGGTCGCGGCCACCTCCGCGCGCGGGGGCGCCACGTTCGCCGTCGACGATCCCGACTACGTCTCGGCCGCGCTGGAAGGCGCGCTGCGCGTGGCCAAGCGTCTCGTCCTCACGCCCGGCCAGCGCGACACCCGCAGCATCCCGCAGGAGGTGAAGGCGCAGGTGTGGCAGCGCGACGGCGGCCGGTGCGTCGAATGCGGCGACGGGCACTACCTGGAGTTCGACCACATCATCCCGCTCAGCCGCGGCGGTGCGACCAGCGCCGCAAACCTCCAGATCCTGTGCCGCGCGTGCAACCGCGCGAAGGGCGCGCGCATCTAGCGCGCGCCGGATTCAGTCGGCGAGCAGGCCCGCGGTACGACCCAGGTCGGCCAGCATCGCGTCGAAGAGGATCTCCGGCTTGTCCAGCGGGATCGGGTAGTTCCCGAACACCTCGAGGGTGACATGCCCGTAGAGCCGCGCCCAGATCTGGATCATCAGGTACGTCACCCCGAGATCCAGCTTCTCGGCGGGGAATTTCTGGCTCGACTCCGACAGCGCGCCCAGCAGTTCGGTCTGGAAGTGCACCAGATCCTCACGCAGTTCCGGCGGGATGACATCGGTGGACGGCGTGACGATGTCGTAGTTCGCCAGCAGCCTGCCCGCGGCGGCCAGGAAGACCCGGCCGAAGGGCTCGTCGAAGCGGCGCAGCGCGCGGGCCTTTCCGACGCCGGGCGAGGCGAACACCAGGGTGAACTCCCTGGTGTGCGTCAGCGCCCAGCGCCGGAAGCCACGGCAGATGGCGAAGAACTGCACGGCGCCGTCGTCGGGCAGCGTGGCGATCTCGGCGGTCAGTTCGGCCGCCAGGTCGGCGCAGAAGTCCAGCCGCAGCCGTTCCAGCAGGTCTTCCAGCGAGTTGTAATACCGGTACAGCGCGGGCGCGGTGACACCGAGTTCCCGGGCGATGGCGCGCAGGGTGACCGCGTCGGGCCCGCGTTCGACCAGCAGCGCGCTGGCGACCCGCCGGATATCGGTGTCACTCACCACCGGCGCACGGCCTCGCGGTTTGGACTGTTGCACCGTTCGATTCAAGCGTATTCGACTTCCCAGCGCTTGATCCCGTTCAGCCAGCCCGACCGCAGCCGCACCGGATCGGACACCTGCCGCAGGCCGGGCATCACGTCGGCGATGGCGTTGAACATCAGATCGATCTGCAACCGGGCCAGGTTCGCGCCGACGCAGTAGTGCGTGCCGGTGCCGCCGAAACCCACGTGCGGGTTCGGGTCGCGCAGCACGTCGAAGGTGAACGGATCCGCGAAGGCCTCCTCGTCGAAATTGGCCGAGCTGTAGAACAATCCGAGCCGCTGGCCCTGCCTGATCTCCTGGCCGCCCAGCACGGTGTCCTGGGTCGCGGTGCGCTGGAACGCGGTCACCGGGGTGGCCCACCGGACGATCTCGTCGGGCGCGGTGCGCGGGCGCTGCTGCCGGTAGATCTCCCACTGCTCGGGGTGGTCCACGAACGCCTTCATGCCGTGGGTGATCGAGTTGCGGGTGGTCTCGTTGCCCGCCACCGACAGCAGGATGACGAAGAACGCGAACTCGTCCGAACCGAGGTGCTCGCCGTCGATGTCGGCGTTGACCAGCTGGGTGACGATGTCCTCGGCGGGGCAGGCGCGCCGCTGCTCGGCCATGTTCCAGGCGTAGCCCATCACCTCGGCGGTCGCGGCGTGATGGTCGCCGTCGAACTCCGGGTCGTCGTAGGAGATCATCTGGTTGGACCAGTCGAAGATCTTCTTGCGGTCCTCCTGCGGGATGCCCAGCAGCTCGGCGATGGCCTGCAACGGCAGCTCACACGCCACCTGTTCGACGAAGTCGCCGCTACCGGACTTCTTGGCCTCGTGCACGATCCGCGCCGCGCGTTCGGTGAGCGCGGCGCGCAGGCTCTCCACCGCTCGCGGGGTGAAGCCCTTGGAGATGATGCGGCGGGTCTTGGTGTGCTTGGGCGGGTCGAGGTTGAGCAGCAGCATGTCGCCGAGCATGTCGATCTGCTCACGGGTGGTCTCTTCGTTGAACCGGATGATCGCGGTGTTCTGGTGGGAGGAGAACACCTCGG
Organism: Nocardia barduliensis; assembly: GCF_013315795.1. Lineage (GTDB taxonomy): Bacteria > Actinomycetota > Actinomycetes > Mycobacteriales > Mycobacteriaceae > Nocardia > Nocardia barduliensis. The sequence continues at coordinate 11,471 of NZ_JABLTE010000005.1, read as the reverse complement.
GATTCTTCGAGATCTCCTTGATGTGCGCGAGCTTGGACACGACCCAGTACCCGCCGTCGTCGAAGCCGCTGGCCCGATCGGTCTGCGCGCACCACCACACCGGGGCGGTGCGGCGCAGTTCGGCGAACTCCGCGATGGGCAGGCGGGCGGCGAGCAGGTCGGGGTCGGTGAAATCGAATCCCGTCGGGATCGAGGGCGTGGTCACGGTCACGGCTAATCTCCTCCGGTGCAGGCGCGGACCCACGGCGATGCGGGAACGCGGTCAAGGGAGATGCAACCACAGAACCGGGCTTCGTGAACACCGTTTAGTAAAACATGTTTACTTTTCTCCGCCACTCTCGCTCCTCGGTGGTCCGCGCAGGCGTATCGGCCCTCCCCCGATCCGGCGCGCGAACAGCGATGCGCAGCCGCGTCCGATCCGAGCCGTTCCCCGCTGTAGCCGGAACCGCGACGACCAGCTCATCGCAGCGGAATCAGCGGCGGCGGCTGCCAGCGGCGCTGCAGAACGGCCTCTTTCGGGGCGAACAAGGCCAAGGTTGCCGAGAACATCTCCGATGCCGGGATGGGCATCCAGTTCCCCTTCGGGACGCCGGGACCTGGATCGTCGTGCTGGAGCGTGAGGTCGAGGGAGCCGTCCGGATTCAGCACGACGGGAACATGGTGACCTATCGAGTAGATCTCGGCCGGATTCGCCGCCAGATAGTTCGCGGCATCGTAGACGGACAACGACCAGAAGGCGTCCACCGGCGGCAGCTCGTCGGCGGCGAAGTGCAGCCGGAACGGGCCGGAGCCCCCGGGAACCGCCGTGAAGAGGTAGTGCGCGTCCTCGGGCAGGGGAATGCCGAGAGCGCCGTAGGCGGTGACGGCGCGAAGGAGATAGTCGGTGCCGTAGCGCCCGGCCGAGAAATCGGTGACCCAGCCGTTGTCGTTGATCGTGTTCGCTCCGAGTGTCACCGGGAGCTGTTGTTCCACGGTGTCGGCCGCGGCGGTCAGTTCGGCGTCGGAGACGCCTTCGACCGCGCCGCCCGGCCGGATTCCGATCGTCGCGAAGCGCCGCATGGCCGGTGTGTCGCCAGGGGCGGGCGGATTGATCGCCATCAAGGCGCACATCCGGTCGAAGAACTCGTGCGCGTCCATCGCCAGGACCTGCTCGACCGGGCGTTGCGCGTTCGATTGCTCGCCTGGCGGCTCGCTCGCGGGCGGACGGGTGCGCGCTTTCCAGGCGCTCAACGGCGTCAGCGTCAACTCCCGCTGCACCGAGCGCACCGCCGGGAGATCGTCCTCGCCGTCGACCTGGATGCGCACGATCAGCCACACCGTCGGCGTCGGCACCGGCAACGGGGTGAGCCCTTCCGGCAACGCGCCCGACCAACCGGGACCGGTCACCACATAGGTGTAGGGCGGCGTGGCCGAGGCCGCCTGCGGCCGTCGACTGCTCGGATTGTGCACATTGTTCGTCCACGCGTCCAGCACCTGCGCCAGCCAGAACCGGCCACCACCCATCGCGGGAACCTGCAGCACCATCGGCTCCGACGTCAGATCCAGCCAAGCGGTCGAGTGCAGGGTGTCGGGGTCCGGCCGAACCCTGTCGCGTACGGCGGCTGTGGGCAGCGATGTCGCGTGCCGGAACCGGTTGGCGGGTGTGGTCGCCTCGGCCGTCGCGCGCGTGATGTCCATCAGCACCAACGGAAAGCCGAAGACGTAGGCGTCCTTGGCGATCATGCCGCCCTCGCTGGTCACGGCCGGGCGTTCGGCATCGTCCTGGTCCGATCCGCCGCACGCCGCCACGCCGAGGGCGGCCATCGAGGTCGCCGCCATGCCGAGCACGGCGCGCCGCGACAGCCCGGAACCGCGGGTCCAATCCGCCATGATCCTGCTCCGCCTCCGATCCGCCCGGTCACCGGATCATACCCGCCCTACGGCGGAGAAAACGCTGGTCAGCGCCGCGAATCGCGGTCGGTCACGCGCCGATCAGCGCACCGGGACCAGCGGCGACGGACGCCATCGCCCCTGCACGGCCTCCGCTTTCGGCGCGTACATCCGCAGGGTCAGCGAGAATTGACCGGCTTCCGGGATGGGCAGCCAGTTCCCGGCGGGAACGGCTGCTCCCGGGTCGGCGTACTGCACCGCGATATCGGCGGACCCGTCCGGATTGAGCGCTACGGGGGCCGGGTGGCCCACCGCGTAGATCCCCGCCGGATTGGGCACCAGATAGCTGTCCGCGCCGTAGGCGGTCAGCGACCAGAACGCGTCGACCGGCGGCAGTTGACCGGGCGGGAAGTGCAGCCGGAATCGGCCCGACTCGCTGCCCGCGTCCGTGGACGCGAACAGCGTCGGATAGAAGGCGTTCTCGGCCAGGCTCGCGCCGAGGGCCACCCGGGCGATGACGGCGCGCAGCATGTAGTTGACGCCGTACCTGCCGACGTCCGGATCGATCAGCCAGCCGTTCTCGTTGACCGTCCGCGCACCCAGATACACCGGCATCTGCTGCTGGGCAGTCTCCACCGCGGTGACGAGATCGGTATCGGGGATGCCTTCCACCGCACCACCGGGCCGGATGCCGATAGTCGCGAAGCGCCGCATGGCGGGCGTGTCCTCGGGAGCGGCCGGATTGACCGACAGCAACGCGCACATGCGATCGAAGAACACGCGCGGGTCCATCTCCGCGACCCGTTCCGGCGGCGATTGCGCGCTCTCCCGCGTGGGCGGCGCGTCGGGCATGGGCGGCTGGGCGCCCGCCCTCCACGCGCTCAGCGGAACCAGCCGCAATTGCTGCTGCACCGAGCGAGCCGCCTCGAGATCGTTCCCGCCGTCGACCTGGATCCGCACGATCAGCCACACCGTCGGCGTCGGCACCGGCAACGGCGTGAGCCCTTCCGGTAACACCCCCGACCAACCGGGACCGGTCACCACATAGGTGTAGGGCGGCGTGGCCGACACCGCCTGCGGCCGTCGACTGCTCGGATTGTGCACATTGTTCGTCCACGCGTCCAGCACCTGCGCCAGCCAGAACCGGCCGCGACCGATCGCGGGAACCTGCAGCACCATCGGTTCCGAGGTCAGATCCAGCCAAGCGGTCGAGCGCAGCGTATCCCGGTCCAGTCGCACCACTTCCCGCTGCGCGGGCGTGGGCAGCGACGTCGCGTGCTGGAATCGGTTGACCGGTGTGGTCGCCTCCGCCGTCACACGCGTGACGTCCATCAGCACCAGCGGATAGCCGAACACGTACGCGTCCTTGGCGATCGTGACCGCGTCGCCGGGAACCGGGCCGGCGTCCCGCTCGTCGGATCCGCCGCATGCCGCCACCCCGAGCGCGGTCGCCGCGATACCGAACGCCGCGCGCCGCGACACGGTGGCCTTCCCGCCGGTTCTGTCCATGATCCTGCTCCGCCTCCGATCCGATCGGGCACCGGGAGATCCGCACCGGATCTTACCCGCCCTACGCAGCGGAAATAGCAGGTCAGCACCGTAATCGGCGGACCGGGACGGCCACTTGACGAGCAGCGCCCCGGCCTGGAGGACGGCTCGCCTGGCCCGGTGACCGAGCCTCCCGGCGGCCCGCGGCGATCCGTTCGCGCCATGATCGTCGACGCCGACGGGCCTGCCCGATGGCCGCGGTCAGAACTCCAGAACGGTGTTCATGATGGTGCCCGCGCTGGTGGCGACCACCCCGCCGAGCATCGCCCCCGCGATCATCTTCGGCGACTGCAGCCCGCCGCCGCTCCACTTCTCCCAGGCGAATCGGCCGCCCGCGTAGATGATGCTGACGATGCCGGACGCCAGTGCGAACCAGGTGAGATACCGCACGAACTGTAAGAGCTTGTCCGCCAGAGGCGGCGCCTCCGGGGTCGGATTGCCGATCTGCGCCAACGTCGTGAACGAATCGCCGACCGACGCCAGAATGATGCTCACCGTCTACTCCCTCTACGCTCGAAGACAACCCTGCCGCCGACCAGCCGCTTTGCGAAAGCTGTTCGACCACCGATGAATTCGGCCACGCACCAGGATACGGGCACGGACCGCGCCGCGGTGTGCTCTGCCCGGAACGCCCGCGACCAGCCGCGGAACCGGCAGGGGGATCACGCCGGATCGCCCGCGAACAGTCGTCGGCGGATCCGGCGAAACACGGCGGCAAGGTCTCGACCGCCGCGCGTCATCCATGATCCCGACCTTCGCCTACCCCGGCAAGGAAGCGGGAAACGCGAACTTCCCTGCGCTACACGGACCTGACTGCATCGCGGCGAGCGAACGGATACGATCTTCTCAGCGAATCACTTGCCCCTGTCCCGAATCCAGAATGAGCGAACGACGATGATCCTGGCCGCCGCTTACGACACCCTGGCGCAGATCGGCAACCCCACACCAGAAGCACCGCCGATCTCCGACAAGTTCCTCCAACTGGTCCGCTACCTGACGTGGTTCGTGCTTCTGTCGGGCATCTGCGGCATCATCTACGCCGGTGGCCGCTTCGCCTGGGAGAAGTGGACCGGCGGCGGGCTCGAGTCGCCGAAGATGGTGGCGGGAGCCATGATCGGCGGGGTGATCGCCACCAGTGCGGGCACCATCATGAACGCCGTCATCGGCTGATTCGGGCCGCGCCGAAACCACCCCGCCATAGCTTTTCGCTATGACCAGCGGGGAATGTCAAGTGGGCAGGGCAGCTCCGCGCTGTTCGCCGCACTGGCGCCGACGCGCACTTCCGCGGTTCAACGCAGGATGCCCGCGATTCGCGCGGCGCGAAGCCAGTCCGGGAACTCGCCGAGCAGACGCGCGTAGAGCTGCGCGTCGTCCACCTGATCGATGTCGTCCAGGGCGAAGAATCCCGCGTTGTCCACCGCCCGGTCGGACAATTCGTCCAGAGTGCGCAACAGACCGTAATTGGCGCGGCCGAGACCGACGAACTGCCAGAAGGCAGGCAGCAGCGAGGCATCGCGCATGAGCGCCGCGATCTCGCGCTTCTTGGCGAAACCGCCGTCGGTGAAGAACAACACGAGGGTGGGGCGGCCGCCGGGGCGCAACGACTCGATGATGTCGCGCATGATCGGCAACTCGTCGTTGCGGCCGCCGAGCCGGTCGTAGTCGATGCCCTCGTGGGTCCCGGTGAGATGCAGGAAGGTCCGGGCCCACTCGTCACCGTGCTCGACCGTGATGTCGGGCAGCTTGGCGAAGGAGAGGGCGTAGAGATACGCCTCCAGGGTGCCGTCGTCGTCGAGTTGGGTGGCCACCGGAATCATCCGCTGCACGACCCGATGCACCACCTGGTCGTGGTACTGCCGTTTCATGCTGCCGGTCTTGTCGATGACCAGCACGACGCGGGCGCGGATCCCGAAAGCCTCCTTGTCGATCAGGACTTTCGCGACCGCGCGCTTGCGCAGATCCAGCGTCGCGCGCTTCTCGAACGAGAGCTTCGCCTCGCCGGGAACGGTGAAGACGTCCGCCGCCGGACCGGCCATGGTCTGCGCCTGCGCCTGCGCCTGCGCCTGCGGCTGCGGCTGCGGCTGCGCGGACGGGACCTCGCCCTGGGACGGCTCGTCCTCGACGCTCACGCCGTGATCGGTGACCAACGCGGCGAAGCCGCCCGCATAGCCCTGCCCCACCGCGCGCACCTTCCACGCGCCGTGGCGGCGATACAGCTCGAGCGCGATCACCACGGATTCGCTGCCCAGGCCCTCGATGCGGTACTCGTACAGCACGTTTCCCGCCGCGTCGGCGACCGTGGCGACCGGTGGCGCGAACCGGCCGAAGGTCTGCGCCGGATCGTCGAGGGTGAGCACCGCGCGCAGCTGCGCGATGTCCTGGGGCAGGTCGCCGAGCGAAACCGCCAGCGCTCCAGGCGTTCCCCGCTCCAGCGACACGCCCGGCGCGCTGGGCTGGTTGAAGAAGACGAAATCGGCGTCCGATCGCACCCGCCCGGTTTCGGTCACCAGCAGCGCCGACACGTCGACGGCGGCTTCGGTGCGCACCGACACCAGCACGCGGGGCACGTCCAACGCCCCGTTCTGTCCTTTGACCAATGCCGCACCCACCGGGACTCCTAGCCGTCGTCACTGGCGAAATCGCCACCGGGATCAGCGTAAGTCCACCAGCGGAAGGATGCCGGGTCTTCGCTCCGCGCCGGACCGGCTCGGGCGCCGACGAACTCGCGGTCGCCGTAGCGCACCGTGACCGCATCCGCAGACGAGCGACGAGTCCCGCCACGACGTCATCGGGCGCGGGAGGATTCCGCGGCGCCCGTGATATTCCGCGCCATCCCACCGAAGATGACGGCGTGGAAGGGCGCGATCGACTTCCAGTACAGATGCCCGGCCAGCCCGTGCGGCTCGAACAGCGCGCGCTGACGGTAGGTGGCGCCAGGTCCGTCCGGCTCGACGGCGAGTTCCAGCCAGGCCCGGCCCGGAACCCGCATCTCGGCGCGCAGGCGCAGCAGCCGCGGACGCTCCAGCCGCTCCACCCGCCACCAATCCAGTGCCTCGCCTTCGTGCAGCCGGTGCGGATCGCGGCGACCGCGGCGGAGACCGGCGCCGCCCGCGAGCCGGTCGATCCACCCGCGCAGCGACCAGGCCAGCGGGAACGAATACCAGCCGTGTTCGCCCCCGATCGCCTCGATCACCCGCCACAGCGTCGCCGGGTCGGCGTCGGTGTGGCGCTCGCGCACATCCCGGTACAGCGAACCGCCCGACCACTCCGGGTCGGTGGGCAGCGGATCCGACGGCGCGCCCGGCGAGCGGGCGTCCGACCACCGGGTCGGCACGTCCAGATCGCGAATCTTCCGCAGGGCCAGCGTCAACGCCCGCCGGTAACCGGTCAGGCCCTCCGGTGGGTCCGGGATGAGATCGGCGATCGCGTGATCGCGGCAGACCACGTCGTTGATCAGCGACTCCATCAGCGGCACGGCGATCGCGCGCGGTACCGGGGTCACCAGGTTCACCCACTGCGCCGACAACCACGGCGTCAGCACCGGCACCGGCACGATCAGCCTGCGCGGCAGCTGCGCCACTTCGGCGTAGCCGCGCATCATCTCCAGATAGGTCAGCACGTCCGGACCGCCGATGTCGAAGGCGCCGCCTGCGCCGTCGGGCAGTGTCGCGGCCTCGGTCAGGTAGTAGAGCACGTCACGCACCGCGATCGGCTGGATCCGGTTGCGCACCCAGCGCGGGGTGACCATCATCGGCAACCGCTCGGTCAGGTAGCGCAACATCTCGAAACTGGCCGAGCCGGAACCGATGATCACCGCGGCCCGCAGCACCAGCGCGGGCACCGCGCCCGCCCGCAGGATTTCGCCGACCTCGGCGCGGGAGGCCAGGTGGCGCGACAGCCGCTGCGCGTCCGGGGTGATGCCGCCCAGGTAGACGATCCGGGTCAGGCCCGCGTGCGCCGCTTCGGCGGCGACCAGCGTGGCCGCCTCCCGGTCGACGGTGTCGAAGTCGGCGCGGGTCAGCGAATGGATCAGGTAGTACAGCACGTCCTGTCCGGACAGGGCGGCGCGCACATCTGCGACGGAGGTCACATCACCGGCGAGCACCTCGACGCGATCGCGCCAGGGCGCCTCGGCGAGCTTGCCCGGCGTGCGCGCCAGCACCCGGACCCGGTGACCAGCTGCCAGCAACTCCGGTACCAGTCGTCCGCCGATGTAGCCGGTCGCGCCGAACACCACACATCGCACGACAACCACCCTTCCGATGACCTGCTCCGGTGATGACCCGGCGCCGCCGGGTCAAACAGCGTGCCGCTCGCGACCGGCCGTGAGCCCTGATCGATCCGGCGACCTCGTGCCAGACTGGGCCGGTGAGCGAACGTAGCAAAAGCCACGGACCGGACAAGCCCACGCTGCGGGATCGCGGTGACGTCATCGGTGGGGGTGTGCTGTGGCTGGCCAAGTGGGCGCTGTGCATCGTCGCCATCGCGGCGGGAGCATGGGTGCTCGGCTTCCTGGTCGCCCGGCTGTGGGTGGTGATCCTGCCGGTGGCGCTGGCGATCGTGATCGCCACGGTGCTGTGGCCGCCGGTGCGCTGGCTGACCGCGCGCGGCCTGCCGCCCGCCGCGGCCGCCTCGATCGGGGTGATCGGTTTGATCGGGGTGCTGGCCGGGGTCATCGCGCTGATCGTGCCGTCGGTCGTGGACCAAGCGCCGGAACTGGCCGACAAGTCGAGCGCGGGCGTCGAGCAGGTGCGCGACTGGTTACAAGGTCCGCCGCTGAAAATACGTGACGAGCAACTGGATTCGGCCGTGGACGCGATCGTCTCCCGGCTGCAGTCGAGTTCGGAGCAGATCGCCAGCGGCGTGTTCACTGGCGTGACCACCGCGACCTCGGTGCTGATCACCCTGTTCCTGGTGCTCGTGCTGGTGTTCTTCTTCGTCAAGGACGGACCGCGTTTCCTGCCCTGGGTGCACAGCATCACCGGTAGCCGCAGCGGCAAGCACCTGGAGGAGGTGCTCAGCCGGGTCTGGGTCGTGCTCGGCGGGTTCATCCGCACCCAGGCGCTGGTCAGCCTGATCGACGCGGTGCTCATCGGCGCGGGCCTGGTCATCCTCGGGGTGCCGCTGGCACTGGTCCTGGCGGTGGTCACCTTCCTGGGCGGATTCGTCCCGATGGTCGGCGCGTTCGTCGCGGGTGCGCTCGCGGTGCTGGTGGCATTGGTGGGCAACGGATTCGTCACCGCCCTGATCGTGCTCGGCATCGTGGTCGCCGTGCAGCAGCTGGAGGGCAATGTGCTGCAACCGGTGCTGCAGAGCCGCACCATGCAGCTGCACGCGGTCATCGTGCTGCTGGCGGTCACCGCGGGCGGCTCGCTGTACGGGATCGTCGGCGCGTTCCTGGCCGTTCCCGTCGTCGCGATCGTCGCGGTCGTCCTGCGCTATATCGGCGAGCAGATCGACGCGGCCACCACCGCGCCACCGGAACCGGAGACCGAGACCGAGACCGAGACCGAGACCGCCGACTGACCCACCGCATCGAAAGCCGGACCATCGTTGCACTCAGCCCGAATGTAACTATCGCCGTCCTCCGCTGCGGTTCCTAGCGTCAGTGGACATGACAACCGAGGTGCGCGCCCCGCTCAACGACATCGCCTCCGCCACGGCCCGTGCCGTGGCGGACGACCCGGCGAACGCGCTGGTGGTGTTCCGTGCCGCCGGAACTCCGGAGGGGACGGTGGGCAGTGCGATCAGTCTCCGCGAGCACACCGTGCGGGTGGACGAGCCGCCCGCGCTCGGCGGCGCGGACACCGCGCCCAATCCGGTCGAGGTGTATCTGGCGTCGCTCATCGCTTGCCAGGTGGTGACCTACCGGTTCTGGGCCCAGCGCCTCGGCATCACGATCGACGACCTCGCGGTGAGCGCCGAAGGCGACCTCGACGTGCGCGGATTCTTCGGCTTGGATGACAACGTCCGCGCCGGTTTCCGAGCGGTGCGGGTGACCGTGCGGATCAGCGGACCCGATACCGAGCAGCGCTACGCCGAACTCCAGCAGGCCGTCGACGCGCACTGCCCGGTGCTGGATCTCACCACCGGACGCACTCCGGTCGATACCACCCTGATCACCGATTAGCCGCTGCCCCACCCCGATCGACCATCCCGAGGAGGACCACCCCGATGACCGAACCCGACCTGTCCCAGGACTGGAGCTTCGAGACGAAGCAGATCCACGTCGGACAGATTCCGGACGGCACGACCAACGCCCGCGCGCTGCCGATCTACCAGACCACCTCCTACACCTTCCGCGACACCGCGCACGCGGCGGCGCTGTTCGGTCTGGCCGAGCCCGGCAACATCTACACCCGGATCATGAACCCCACCCAGGACGCGGTGGAGCAGCGCATCGCCGCCCTCGAAGGCGGCGTCGCCGCGCTGCTGGTGGCCTCCGGGCAAGCCGCGGAGACCTTCGCGATCCTGAACATCGCCGGAGCGGGCGACCACATCGTCTCCAGCCCCCGGCTCTACGGCGGCACCTACAACCTCTTCCACTACTCGCTGCCCAAGCTGGGCATCGAGGTCTCCTTCGTGGACGATCCCGACGACCTCGAGCAGTGGAAGGCCGCCATCCGCCCGAACACCAAGGCGCTCTACGGCGAAACGATCTCCAACCCGCAGAACCACATCCTCGACATCCCGGGCATCGCGGGCGTCGCCCACGACAACGGCGTTCCGCTGATCGTGGACAACACCGTAGCCACGCCGTACCTGATCCAGCCGCTGGCCCACGGCGCCGACATCGTCGTGCACTCGGCCACCAAGTACCTCGGCGGCCACGGCGCGGCCATCGCCGGCGTCATCGTCGACGGCGGCAAGTTCGACTGGACCGGCGGCCGGTTCCCTGGCTTCACCGAACCCGACCCGAGCTACCACGGCGCCGTGTTCGCCGACCTCGGCGCACCCGCCTACGCGCTCAAGGCGCGCGTGCAACTGCTGCGCGACCTCGGCTCGGCGGTCTCGCCGTTCAACGCGTTCCTGATCAGCCAGGGCCTGGAGACGCTGAGCCTGCGGGTCGAGCGGCATGTGCAGAACGCGCAGGCGGTAGCCGAATTCCTCACCACCCGTTCCGAGGTCACCTCGGTGTCCTACGCGGGCCTGCCGTCCTCGCCGTGGTACGAGCGGGGCCGCAGCCTCGCCCCGAAGGGCGCCGGCGCGGTGATCGGCTTCGAACTGGCCGGCGGCGTGGACGCGGGCAAGCGGTTCGTCGAGGCACTGCGGCTGCACAGTCACGTCGCCAACATCGGTGACGTGCGCTCGCTGGTGATCCATCCGGCGTCCACCACCCACTCGCAGCTCACGCCGGAAGAGCAGCTGGCCGCGGGCGTCACGCCCGGCTTGGTCCGGCTCGCGGTCGGCATCGAAGGTATCGACGACATCCTCGCCGATCTGCGCGCCGGATTCGCGGCGGCTTCCTGACGCACAGTGCCCCGGGGTGATCGGCCCCGGGGCAATTTGCCTGTCCGCGATGTGGATCGGCAGCCGTGCAGCAGGGCGAAAACCCGTTTCGAGCTGGTTTTCGTGATTTCCGTCGATGAATCGTGCCGCCACCGCAGTTTCGGTTGTGCACGGCGGCACGGCGATTCGTCATTGTCGCGCGGATTCGATTGGCCACCTGCGCGTTCCTTGCGAAAAGAAATCGAACTTCCGCGCATCCGCAAGGCTTTCTGAACCGAACTAGAAAGGTAGGTATATGTCCTCTTCAGAATGAGGTGGGTAAGTCCATGGACATAGCGGTACCCGAAACTCCTGCACAACATCCCTTCTTACGCCGCGCCGCCACTCTGATTGTCGCGGGCGCCATACCGCTGTCGGTGATCGGCACCGCGACCGCCGGCGCCGACCCGCTGGTGCCGGAGATCTCGATTCAGCTTCCGTTCGCCCCGACGCCCGCCGTCGGCGTCACCCCGGTGGCCGATCCCGCCGACCCCGGAGCCCTTCCGCCGGAGGCCGTTCCGCCCGCGCCCCCGGTTTCGGCCGGCCGCAACGACCTGAGCACCAAC
>NZ_JABLTE010000059.1 GCF_013315795.1 Nocardia barduliensis | reverse complement strand
AGTTACGGCGGCCATAGCGGTAGGGAAACGCCCGGTCCCATTCCGAACCCGGAAGCTAAGCCTGCCAGCGCCGATGGTACTGCACTCGACAGGGTGTGGGAGAGTAGGACACCGCCGGAACATCCTTCACGAAAGGCCCTCGACACAGTCGGGGGCCTTTCGGCATTCCACAGGTGATTACCTTCCCTGCCGACTCGTGCTCAGCGCGGTCGTCAATTCAGTCGCCGCACTACGCGTCGCGTCAATGAAATCCGCACGTTCCGCTCGGGTGGTCGCGGAGCGCAACGGTCCCAGCTGTACTTCATAGGCCGCGGTGCCGCTGGCGTCGAAAACCGGCGCCGCGAGATAACTCAGCGGCAGTATCTCCTCCGAATCCAGCTCGGCCCGGGTGAAAGGTCGCGAGGTGAGCGCGGCCAGCTGGCGAAGTGCCCGAGTGCGCAAATGCGGTCGCAGCAGTTCGGATCCCACCGCGCCGAGCAGATCGGCGAGCAGATCGACCATCCCCGCGTCGTCGGCGCGCGGCCGGAAGACGGCCACCCCGCGGTCGCGGACCAGCGCGAGCAGCGCACCGGCCATCCGTTGATCCGCTTCGGTGGCAGTGCGCAGCCAGGTGTTCTGCTCACTCGCGGGCCGCCACGGCATCACGCTGGCCCCTGCCGGGAACTGGAGCGGAATGCGCTGTCCCACCGGTATTCCGGGAACGACGCGGTCCACGCCGTGCCGCACGTCGAGCACGGTGAGCCGGTCGGGTTCGATCCGGCTGAACGTGGCGCCGTACCCGGTCCGCGCGGCGAGACCGGCGAGGAGGTCGCCGACGCCGTGCGGGAGGGCGGCACCGTGCAGCCCGGCCAGTGCGGGCCCGATCCCGTAGCCGCGCGCCGGGTCGCGGGCCACCCAACCGGCCGCGTCCAGCTCGGCCAGGATCGCGGTCGCCGTCGCGCGGGCGATGCCGAGGCGCTCGGCGATGCCCGCGACGCTTATCGGCTCCCCGGAGGTGGCCAGTAGCGACACGATGTCGACGACGCGACGCGTCGGTGGCGAGGCGGATCGGTCCGGCATGACGGCAACCCCTTGTCCCGGCTCGGGCGAACGACTTACGATGACGAATATCTAAACACAGCATGTCGAATATTCGTCACCGGCGGTAGGGAGCGCGAATGATTCTGGATCGGTTCCGGATCGACGGTCAGGTGGCCGTAGTCACCGGTGCGGGCCGTGGGCTGGGTGCGGCGATCGCGGTCGCGTTCGCGGAGGCGGGCGCGGACGTGGTGATCGCCGCGCGGACCGAGAGCCAGCTCCACGAGGTGGCCGAGCGGGTCGCCGCCGCGGGGCGGCAGGCCCACGTGGTGCCCGCGGACCTGAGCGACATCGATGCGACGGCGGCCCTCGCCGCGTCGGCCGTCGAACGCTTCGGGCGGCTGGACATCGTGGTCAACAACGTGGGCGGCGCACTGCCGTGCCCGCTGCTGGACACGACGCCGGAGGCGCTGGCGCAGGCATTCGATTTCAATGTCGTCAATGCGCATGCTCTGGTCAGGGCCGCCGTGCCGCGCATCCTCGAAACCGCGGGGGGCGGTTCGATTCTCAATATCACCTCCACGATGGGGCGGCTGCCCGGGCGAGCGTTCGCGGCATACGGCACCGCGAAGGCCGCCCTCGCTCACTACACCAAGCTCGCCGCGCTCGACCTCAACCCTCGCATCCGGGTGAACGCGATCGCGCCCGGCTCCATCCTGACCTCCGCGTTGGAGATCGTGGCGAGCAACGACGCCATGCGTACCGAATTGGAGACCAAGACGCCGCTGCATCGCATCGGCGAACCCGAAGACATCGCCGCTGCCGCGCTCTACCTGGTGTCGCCCGCGGGGCAGTACCTCACGGGCAAGATCTTGGAGCCCGACGGCGGCTTGATCATCCCGAACCTCGACCTCCCGATCCCGGATCTGTGACATGACATATCGCGTAGTGCAATGGGGCACCGGCAATGTGGGCAAGCATGCCCTGGCCGGCGTGATCGCCCATCCCGAACTGGAATTGACCGGCGTGTGGGTATCCGGTCCCGCCAAGAGCGGCACGGACGCGGGCACGCTCGCGGGACTCGACCATCCGGTCGGCGTCACCGCGACGACCGACGCCGACGCGTTGCTCGCGTCGCGCCCCGACTGCGTCGTCTACTGCTCGATGACCGACAACCGGCTGTTGGAGGCCGTGCAGGATCTGCAACGCATCCTGGCCGCCGGAATCAACGTCGTCGCTTGCGCACCGGTGTTCTTCCAATATCCCTATGGTGTGCTGCCGGATGAACTGTTGAAGCCGGTGCAGGAGGCCGCCGCGCACGGTAAAGCGTCACTGTGGGTGAACGGAATCGACCCCGGTTTCGCCAACGACCTGCTCCCGCTCGCCCTCGCGGGGACTTGTCTGCGCGTCGACCAGGTGCGCTGCCTGGAGATCGTGGATTACGCCAGCTACGACAACCGGGCGGTGATGTTCGACATCATGGGTTTCGGCAAGCCCGTCGACGAGATCCCCATGCTGTTGCAGCCCGGCGTGCTGTCGCTCGCCTGGGGCGGCACGGTCCGGCAGCTCGCGGCCGGGATCGGAGTCACCCTCGACGCCGTCACGCAGTCCTACGAGCGTGTTCCGGCGCCGGAGTCGTTCGACATCGCCACCGGGCACATCGCCGAGGGGACCGCGGCGGCATTGCGTTTCGAAGTGCGGGGCATGGTCGGGGACGAACCGGTCACGGTGCTCGAGCACGTGACTCGGCTGCGTCCGGACCTGTGTCCGGACTGGCCGCAGCCGGCGCACCCGGAGGGCTCCTACCGGGTCGAGATCACGGGCGAGCCCGATTACGCGCTGGACCTGGTGACCTCGAGCCGCAACGGGGACCACAACTACGCGACCGTCCTGGCGACGGGCCTGCGCATCGTCAATGCTGTCCCCGCCGTGGTCGCCGCCCCCGCAGGCATCCTCACCGCACTCGATCTACCGCTGATCACGGCTCCCGCGCACCGCCCTGGTCGGTAATCGACAGCGCGGTTCACGGGGCGCGCGGAGATTCTTCGGCCCGACTCGATCACTGACCGATCGGGCGGGCCAGCGGCCCTTGCGATATTCGGGCGCGCAGCATGGATCGCACCCAATCCACGTTCTCGGCCGACCGATGGGTAGGCCCACGCGTATGGGCGGCGGATCACCCGGCCCGTAGGGCGGACAGGGCCCGTTCGACGTCGTCGGCGCTGTTGTAGAGGTGGAAGGCAAACCGCAGGCCGCCCCCACGCGCCGAGGCGATCACCTCCGCCTGCTCGAGCCGGGGCGCCAGTCCCCCCGCGCCCGGGACGGAGACGATCGGCGAGCGGGCTGCCACGGGCTCGTAGCCCAAATCACGCAGGCCGCTGCGGAAGGTATCGGCGAGTCCGAGATCGTGCGCGCCGATCTTGTCGACGGAGAGTTCCTCGATCAGCGACAGTCCGGCCAGCGCCGCCACGACACCGAGCCAATCGGGGGTGGTGTCGAACCGCCGTGCCGTCGCGGGCAGTGCGACCGGGCGGTAGAGCTCGGCCCAGCGGTCCGCGGCGGCGTACCAGCTGGAGCCGACCGGACGCAGCTGCGGGACGAGGTCGGGCGGGGTGGCGAGGAACGCGACGCTGCGCGCGCCGATCAGCCATTTGAAGCTGGCGCAGACCCAGTAATCCGCGTCGGCGAAGCGCAGTGGCAGCCAGCCCGCGGCCTGGGTGGCGTCCACGAGCAGACGCGCGCCGTTGGCTCGGGTAACCGCGCGCAGCTCGGCCAGATCGGTGACGCGGCCGTCCGCCGACTGGACCACGCTCACGGCCACCAGCGCGGTCTCCGGCCGCACCTGCGCGGCCAGTTCCGAAAGGGGGACGAAGCGCACGACGAGGTCGTCCCGGTACACGAAAGGCATGGAGACGGAAGAGAATTCGCCTTCCGGAAGCAGGACCTCCGCGCCGGACGGCAGTGCGGTGGCCACGGGGGCGATGAGGCCGGCGACACCACTGCCGAGCGCGATGTCGTCGGCGGTCGCGCCGTGCAGCAGCCGGGCGAATCCGGCCCGCAGGTCGGGCGCCAGTCGATCCACCTCGGAGGTCGGCGCACCGCGGCCGGACGCCCAGCTCGCGCTCGCGTCGCGCACCGCGGCCAGGGCGCGAGCGGAGGGCAGGCCGAAGGAAGCGGTGTTCAGATAGGTGGTCTCGGGAGCGTATTCGTCAGGCGCTAGGGAGGGCATGGTCGCAGCATCCGCCGCCGGGCGCCGGGTCGTCCAGCGCCACCTGGGCGATAGTGGACCGATTCATCGCCCAGGGCCGGTCACGTCTCCGGCGCCCACATATTCGACAGCAGCTGGAAGCTGGGCGTGTCCGTCAGCGACTGCATGGATTCGTAGATGCGGCGGTAGCTGGTGGAGGTGATGCGCCATTTGCCGTCGGCGTCGCGGCGGTAGGCGTCGGTGTAGTAACCGGCTCCCCGGATCAGCACCCCGTATTCGGTGGCGATCACGGTGTCCTCGAACGCCCAGGAACCGGTGGCCGTTTCGCCCTCGATGCCGATCTCGGGATGGTTGGCGATGTGCACCGAGACGACCGAGGGGCCGAGGTTCTCCCGCATGAACGCGGTGATGGCGTCGCGGCCGTCCAGATGCAGCGGCTCGCCCATGGCGTGGGTGCCGTAGCGTCCTTTCGCCGTCACGGCGAGGGTGTCGGCGAACTCGTCCCAGTCTTTGAGATCGAGGCTCCGGAAGTAGCGGTACTTCAGCTGGCGGACGGCTTCGATGGCGTCGAGATCCATCCGTCGAGCCTGTCACGCGCGGCTGCCTCGGACAAGAACGTGTTCTATTACAGGCCCGGGGTGTCGAACCGCCTCGACCGGGTAACCGGAGAACGGGCGCTTTCGTGCACCACGACAGCGTCCTGGGTACCGATCTCGTCACGACCAGGGGAACCTTGCGATGACCGACCGTCCTGCCATCCACGACCACAACCAGCAAACCCCCCTCGACCAGGAACTCGCCCTCAAAGCGGCGGCACAGCGCTTGGAGGACGAATTCGACGGCGTCGCCAGCGAGGCCGCGATCGAGGATCACCTGCACACGTCGTACGACCGTTTCGCCGACCACGCCACCGTGGTGAACTACTTGCCGCTGCTTGCCGAGCGGTACACCCGCGAGTGGCTGTTCACCCTCGCCGATTCCGCGTCCGGGTCCGCCTGACGGCCGGGCCGGGTTCGCCACCTGCGAATACAGTTACCGCCGACGCGTGGGCCGCACACCGTCCCCGCGCGTTCGGCGGTGGCGGCGTCGAAATGATCAATGAACTACCCCTGTACGCGTGGGAACCACCGCGGTACGCGGGGATTGCTTCTAAGCTCTACGCGAGCATGCGTGGAGGTTGGCAATGACGGTCGAGGTGACGACCGATCCCGAGTCCGGGGAGTGTTGGACCGGGGCGGCAGCACGGCCGGGTCAGCCGCCGGTGTCGATGATCGAGCGGATGACGCTGATCCTGGATGCCTTCGACGGCGTGACGCCGACGCTGACCCTCGTCGAACTCGCCGCGCGCACCGGGTTGCCGCGGTCCACCGTGCACCGCATCCTCGACCAGCTGATCCGGCTGCGCTGGCTCGCGCACGCTCCGGGCGGCTACCGGCTCGGTCTGCGCACGCTCGAGCTGGGCGGGCTCGCCGCCGAGCACAACGAGATCCGGGACGCGGTGAGCCCGCTGCTGCACGACCTGTGCCAGCAGATCGGCATGGTCGGTCACCTCGGCGTTCTGGACGGGCGCGACGTGCTGTACCTGGACAAGGTCGGTGGCCGGTGCGCGGCCACCGTGCCCACCCGGCTCGGCGGCCGGATGCCCGCCCACAGCACGGCACTGGGCAAGGCGCTGCTGGCCACGCTGGAACCGAGCGTCGTGGAGGCCTCCTTCCGGGATCGCCTGCCGCAGTTGACCCCGCGAACCCTCGCCGACCGCGCCGAGTTGCATCGCGAACTCGGTCGCATTCGCAACCGCCAGGGTGTCGCCGTGGACAACGAGGAGTCGATGACGGGCATCGCCTGTGTGGCCGTGCCGATCCGCGGTCGCGGCGCCGCGGTGGCCGCCGTGTCGCTGTCTAGCCGGATCGGAGCCGATCGAGCGGTGCCGGACACGGCGCGGCTGGCCCGCGCGCTGGCCGAGGTGGCGCAGGAGGCGGGCCGGAACCTCTTCCCTCGGCACGCGCGCAGGCATTGACGGCGCCGGTCGGGGCAGCGGTGGGCCACAGCCGCGCCGAATCATTTCCGATCGGCCGCTGCCCGCGCGGGGCGGATCCGCCGAAAGTAGCCGGATGCTTGCTGAATTGCGGTTTTTCACAGTGAAGAATTTTCGTTCGCGGTGCACCCGAGCCGCGGGGCTGCTTTCCTGGTCGAGTCAGGATGGACAGTCCGCGAGCAGGCGAGCCGGAGTCGGGGAAGCGATGCACCGGGTACCGATCCATGAGCGGCCATCTCGTTCCGAATGGCTGTGGTTCGCGGCGGGCGTGCTGGCCACCGTCGCGGTGGGCGTCTGGCTGGTGCGGCCGTCGGCGCCGACCTGCGGCGCAGCCGCCGCGCTGAACGAGGCGTCCTCGCCGTCGCGATACCCGGTGAGCGCCAGAACTTTCGCGCCGCTCGGGCCGGAAAGGTCCGCCGAGGCGCGCTATTACCGGTTCGGCAAGCAGGTGTCGTGTTCCTTCCGAGAGCTGCCGCCGGACGGCTACTATGCCGGGCTGTCCACCTCCGACTACGGTCGCGCCGACCTCTGCGGTGCGTATCTCGACATCCAGGGGCCGCGCGGGTCGGTCCGGGCGCTGGTGGTCGACCACTGCCCGGCATGCGCGGGGGAAGAATTGAATCTGAGCGCGGCCGCGTTCGAGCGGATCGCCGATCCGGACGACGGGGTGGCGCCGGTGCGCTACCGCTTGGTCCGCGACCCGCAGCCGGTGCAGGAGCTGACCTACGAGGTGAAGCCGGACTCCTCCACATCCTGGTTCGGCATCCTGTTCGACGGCACCGGAAATCCCTTGCTGGAGGCGGCTGTCCGCCCTGCGGCAGGCGGGCCGTGGCGACAGCTCACCCGGCGGGCCGACAACTACTGGACCGTTTCCGGCGCAGGGGCGGGACCATTCACGGCGCGCGTGACGGACGTCTTCGGCAACGAGGCCGAGATCACCGACGTCACGGTGCGGCCGGGGCGGTACGTGGCCGGTACCCGGCTCTATTCGGGCGCGCCCTCGTTCACGTCGTTGGCGCCGTCCCTGGCCACCTCGACGGAGCCGGACACGGCCGCGTCGAGGTGCAGGCCATAGCGCTCAGGCGAGTTTCGCGGCGAGCGCTCGCCCGGCAGCCCGGCCCGAGAAGATGCACCCGCCGAGGAAAGTGCCTTCCAGCGCGTTGTACCCGTGCACGCCACCGCCGCCGAATCCGGCCACCTCGCCCGCGGCGTACAGGCCGGGGAACGCGGTGCCGTCCGGCCGGATCACCTGGGAATCCAGGTCGGTCTGCAAACCGCCCAGGGTCTTGCGGGTGAGGATGTTCAACCGCACGGCGATCAGCGGACCGGCGGCCGGGTCGAGAATCCGGTGTGGTTTGGCGACCCGGCCCGCTTTGTCGCCGATGTACCGACGTGCGTTGTCGATCGCCATCAGCTGGCTGTCCTTGCTGTACTTGTTCCCCAGTTCCCGGTCCCTGGCGACGATCTGGCGTTCCAGGTCGTCGTAGTCGAGCTGGGGACCGCGCGCGATCTTGTTCATGCCCTCGACCAGTTCACGCAGCGTGTCCGCGACGACGAAGTCGACACCGTGCTGTTTGAACGCCTCGACCGGACCGGGCGCGCCCTTGGCGACCCGGCTCTTCAGGGTGAGCTTGAGATCCTTGCCGGTGATGTCCGGGTTCTGCTCGGAGCCCGACAGCGCGAACTCCTTCTCGATGATCGACTGGGTGAGCACGAACCAGGAGTAGTCGTAGCCGGTCTTCAGGATCGCCTTCATCGTCGTGTTGGTGTCGAATCCGGGAAAGCACGGCGCGGGCAGCCGTTTTCCGTTCGCGTCGAACCACAGCGAGGACGGACCGGGGATGATCCGGATGGCGTGGTCGGGCCAGATCGGATCCCAGTTGACGATGCCCTCGGTGTAGTGCCACATGCGGTCCCGGTTGACGATCGCGCCGCCCGCCGTCTCGGTGATGCCGAGCATCCGGCCGTCGACGTGCGCGGGCACGCCGGAGATCAGCGTCTTCGGGCACGGGCCGAGTCGTTCGGTGGGCCAGTTGCGCCGGATCATGTCGTGGTTGTGGCCGATCCCGCCGGACGCCACGATCACGGCCTTGGCGCGGAATTCGAACTCGCCGACGGCGGTACGGGAGGAGGCGCGGCCACGGTCGAGATCGGTGTCCTCGAGCACGGTGCCGCGCACGCCGACGACGGCGTCGTCCACCACGATCAATTCGTCCACTCTATGGCGGAAACCGAAACGAACCAGACCGCGCCGCTCGCCCTCGAGCACCGGCTCGGCGAAAACCCGGACCACTTCGGGGCCGGTGCCCCAGGTGAGGTGGAAACGCGGCACCGAATTGCCGTGCCCGTCGGCCCGGTCGCCGCCGCGTTCGGCCCACCCGACCAGCGGGGTCACGCGCAGGCCGAGCGCGCGCAGATAGTCCCGCTTCTCGGTGGCCGCGAAGCGCACGTACGCCTGCGCCCACTGCCTGGCCCACTTGTCCTCGTCGTCGCGGTCGAACCCGGCCGAGCCGAGCCAGTCCTGCAGGGCGAGATCGTAGGAGTCCTTGATGCCGAGGCGGCGCTGCTCCGGACTGTCGACGAAGAACAGCCCGCCCAGCGACCAAAACGCCTGACCGCCCAGGTTGTTGCGGTTCTCCTGGTCCAGCACGTGCACCGTGCGACCCGCCTTGACCAGCTCGTGCGTGGCGACCAGGCCGGCCAGCCCGGCGCCGATGACGAGGACGTCCGCCTCCGGCGAAACCTCGGGGCTGCTGTGGGACATGTTCATCCTTCGGTTGCGGTGCTGTAGGCCAGCACGACGTGGTGGAAGAGTTCGGTGCGCCGCTCGCGCACGGCGCGGCTGCCGGGCTCCATCAGGACCTGCACGCTGGTGCCGTCGTGCACGGCGATGAGCGCTTGGCCGAACGCCTCGGGGTCCGGCACGGTGCGGCCGCCGCGCGCGAGCGCGGCGACGATGGTGGGCATGAGCGCCGCCACGATGGCCTCCTCCCGGGCGGCCATCACCCGGCGCAGCGCGGGGGTGCGCAGGGCGTGCGCGGTGAATTCGGCGGTGATCCGGTACCAGCCCTCGTCGACCGGGACCGCGCGCTCCAGTCGCTCGACGGCCGTGCGCACGTCATCGGTCCCCTCGGCGGCGATGTCGTCGAGGATCGCGCTCGCCTGGATGAGCATCGCCGACGAGCGCTGCTCCCACATGGCGAGGAACAACTCGTCCAGCGAGCTGAAATTCGAGTAGAACGCCCCGCGGGTGAATCCGGCGCGTTCACACACCCGCTCCACGGTGGCCCGCCCGAAGCCCTCTTCGGCGAACGCCTCGTAGGCGGCCTTCAACAGCCGGTTCCTGGTCTCGGCGCGGCGGCGGGTGACCCGGGCGGGCGCGGCCTGCACGGCGTCGGACGTCATCGGGCACCTCCTCGCCTCGGTCTCGACCGATCATCGGATACACAAATGTACTGGATACAGAAACGTATCAGACGTTGTCGCCCACCGCGGCCGAATGCGCCGAGTAGCCTGAATCGGGCGCACTCGGCGCGGCCGGGCCGCCCCATCCGTGTCGTTTCGATCGGTGCGAGGTGATCCGGCGATGAGCGAGGCATTCGGCGGTACGACTTCGATGCGGTGCTGGCGGGTGCGCAGGCCGGGCCCGATCGAGGGCGGCCCGTTGCACGCGGAGCGCGCGCCGCTGCCGGAACCCGGTCCAGGGGACCTGATGGTGCGTGTCCTCGCCTGCGGCGTATGCCGGACCGACTTGCATGTCGCCGAGGGCGATCTTCCGGTACATCGCGCCGGAGTGGTGCCAGGGCACGAGGTGGTCGGCGAGGTCGTCGCGGTCGGGCAAGCGGTGCGGCGGGAGGGTTTCGCGGTCGGGGACAGGGTGGGCATCGCCTGGCTGCGCCACACGTGCGGGGAGTGCGAATTCTGCCTGCGCGGGGCGGAGAATCTCTGTCCGCGTTCGGCCTACACAGGCTGGGACGCCGACGGCGGGTACGCCGAATTCGCCTGCGTGCCGGCGGGATACGCGCTGCGCCTGCCCGCCGGTTACACCGATGCCGACACCGCTCCGCTGCTGTGCGCGGGCATCATCGGATACCGGGCGCTGCGGCGGGCCGACGTGCCGCCGGGCGGGCGGCTCGGCATCTACGGCTTCGGCGGCAGCGCCCACATCGCCGCTCAGGTAGCCGTCGCGCAGGGCGCGGAGGTCCATGTGATGACCCGCGATCCCGCCGCGCGGGAACTCGCGTCCGCGCTCGGGGCCGCGTCGGTGCGGGGCGCGGCGGATCCGCCTCCGGTGCCGCTGGATTCGGCGATCCTGTTCGCACCGGTCGGCGCACTGGTTCCGCCTGCCATGGCGGCGCTCGATCGGGGCGGGGTCCTCGCCGTCGCCGGCATCCATCTCAGCGATATTCCCGCGTTGAATTACCAGCGGCATCTTTTCCAGGAGAAGGAGATTCGCTCGGTGACCGCGAATACCCGGGCGGACGCGCGTGAATTCCTGGCTTTCGCGAGCGAACACCGGATACATCTGACCACGCACGGGTACTCCCTGGACATGGCCGATCGGGCGCTGGTCGATCTCGCGCACGGTCGATTCACCGGCGCAGCGGTTCTCGTACCGTAGGCGCCCGCAGAACACGATTCGGCGCTGACTCCGTATCGGTCGGATGGAGTTCCTTGACGGCCCCGGGAGCCGTTCTTACCTTCGCGGATATAGCCGAGTAATTGTCACTGACAAGTGTCGATCGGCTGTCTCACAACGGCGTGAGTAGGTGAGTACGATGGCCAACCGGAAGGTAATTCATTTCGAGAAGTGGCGTGTGGTAAGGGCGTTCGCCGTGCTACTGCTCGTCGCGGGATTCGGGGCGGCGACGGGATTGCAGGCATGGGCGACGTCCTGTGCGGCGGTCGATGTCGTCGTCGCGAGAGGCACCCACGAACCCGGGTATCTGGGCTCGGTGGTGGGCGACCCGCTCTATGACCAGTTGTGGCAAGCGCTTCCGATCGACGCGCAGGCGTACCGGGTGGACTACCCGGCCGACCTGCTCGATCCGGCCTCGATCAGCCGCGGCACCCAGGACATGACCGCCCATCTGATGTGGCAAGCGGCGCGGTGCCCGCACCAGCGGTTCATCCTGGTCGGCTTCTCCCAAGGGGCGGTCGTCACCCACGGAGTGCTCGGCACTGGCATCGCGACCGCGTTCGGCGGCATCCGCTCGCTGCCCGCGGACCTGGAATCCCGGGTGGCCGCGGTGCTGCTGTTCGGCGATCCGATCCGGTTGCTCGGCTGGAATGTGCCGGACCGCTTCGCCTGGCGGACCGGAAACTACTGCGCCAATGGTGATCCGGTGTGCGAGGGCGGCATCCGTCCCGCCGCACACACCGATTACCGGTGGGCCATGTGGCCGGCCGTCGAGTTCACGGTGTACCGGGTGTGACATCGCGGAACCAGGAATCCGCGCGGTGGGGCCGACCCGTGGTCGGCCCCACCGTTTCCGTTCCCTACCAGTGCAGGCCCGGAACGACGCGGGCGACGCGCGCCGCGGGGGCGGGCAACGCCATGAGCGGCATGACGACCGGGGCCAGCGCGGACAGCGCGCCGCGGCGGGGTGCCTGCTCATCGGCCGGACGGCGGTCCGAGTCACCGCGCGCGGCGCGAGATTCCCCGAACAGGCGGAAGCCCTGGTGCATGATCTGGCGCTTGACCGACGGCATCAGCAACTCGACCGCCTGGGCGAAGGTGCCGACCGGCGTGTCGATGCGATCGGGGCGGTCCTCCAGCGCGCGGACCACGATGGCGGCGGCCTGCTCCGGATCCGGTACGGGGAGGGCGCGGTACAGATCGGTCGGCGCGATCATCGGGGTCCGCACCAGCGGCATCCGCACCGAGGTGAAGGTGATTCCGGCGTCCCGGTTCTCCACCGCCGCGATCTCGCTGAAGTTGTCCAGTGCCGATTTGCTCGCCACATAGGCGGCGAACCGGGGCACCTTGGTCTGCACCGCGATCGAGGAGATGTTCACCACGTGCCCGAAGCGGCGCGCCCGCATCGACGGCAGCAGACCCAGGATGAGCCGGACCGCGCCGAAGTAGTTCACCGCCATGGTGCGCTCGAAATCGTGCATGCGATCGGTGGAGTTGAGCACGGAGCGGCGGATCGAGCGGCCCGCGTTGTTCACCAGGTAGTCGACGTGGCCGTGGTCGTCGAGGACGCACTGCACGAGCTTCTCGACGGCCTCGGAGTCGGTGATGTCGCACGGATAGGTATGCGCGACACCGCCTTCGGCGCGCACGGCTTCGGCCGCGGTCGCCAAGTCGTCGTGCCCGCGCGCGACCATCAGCACCGTGGCGCCGCGCCGGGCGACGGCGTGCGCGGTGGCCAGACCGATCCCGGAGGACGCGCCCGTGATCAGCACGACCCGGCCGGCCAGCGGGTCACCGGTGATGGTGACGCGTCCGCGCTGCGGGTCGAGGTGGTCGCGCCAGTACAGCCACAGCTTCTCGGCGTAGCTGTCGAACGACGGCACGGTCAGACCGCTGCTGCGCAGCTGGGCGCGAGTGGAGTCGCTGATGAACTCCGCGGAGAACGAGGTGTGCGGAGCGACTTCGGCCGGGATGCCGAGCTGTTCGAGCAGGAAATCGCGCACGGTGGCGACTCCGGGGATGAGTGCGAGGCCGCTGAGCGCCAGCCCGCTGCCCGGCAGCGTGCCCACGCCGGTCGGCGCACCGGCCGCGGCGGCGAGCGCGCCGTACACCTCGCCGAACGGCTGGGGCTCCGGGTTGACCAGGTGGAAGGTGCGTCCGTCCAGGCCGGGGCGGCGGATCAGTTCCGCCATGGCGGCCGAGACGTAGTCGACCGGAACGATATTCGTCGCGCCGAGATCGGGCAGCGGCAACGGCAGATCGGACGGCAGTGTGCCGAGCCTGGCGATCGCGCCGAAGAAGTAGTAGGGGCCGTCGATCTTGTCCATCTCGCCGGTGCGGGAATCGCCCACGATGATCGCGGGCCGATAGACCCGCCAGCGCACGCCGCGCGATTCGCGCACGAGCTTCTCGGCGGCGAACTTGGTGCGGTGATACGGCGAGGTCAGCTGCTGTCCGAGGTCGAAGTCCTCCTCGAAGAACTTGCCTTTGTGGTCACCGGCCACCGCCACCGAGGAGACGTGGTGCAGCACCGCGCCCAGTTCGCGGGCCAGGTCCAGCACCGAGCGCGTGCCGGTGACGTTCGCGGCGTGCGCGGTGTCCTCGTCGGCGGTCATGTCGTAGACGGCGCCTAGATGGACCACGTGGTCGGCCCGCGGAGCCTCGCAGGCCAGTCCGAGGCCCTCGGCGGTGAGATCGCCGATCAGCGCGAAGACCCGCTCGGCGCCGCGCCAGCCCGCCGCGATGTCGGTGAACTTCGCCAGTGACGTCTCACGCACCAGCACGTGGACGATCGCCTCGGCGTCGCGATCCAGGAGGTCCTGCACGACCCGCCTGCCCAAGAATCCGGTTCCACCGGTCACGATGTAAGTGGCCATCGCACTCTCCTGCTGTTCTCGAACCATGTTGTCGCACAAGTCATCCGGCATGCGGCAATGGATGCGGACAGCGTGATTCGGCCCCCAGCGACGTACGTCGGGCCGAAAGTAGGAACTCCTTCGTCCTGACTTATTACTGAAGAGTAATCGAGGGCGCGCGAGACCGGCAAGCGATCATGGCCCGTTCGTCCTGTGGGGCTGATCACCCATCCGTGCAGGTCAAACGGTATGTGTTACAAAGATTTCCAGTTACCCGCATTCTGGTCGAGTGTCCAGCAACTTGACAGCTTCCGCTACTTCTTCTCGATGCGGGCGGGCGGCGCCTGCAACGGGGGCTTGTCGCGCAGGAACGTCTCGAACGCGTCCAGATCGCTCGGACCCGCCGCGGTCTCGGTGCCCTCGGTGAAGACGGTGAAGCCGTCGCCCCCGGACGCGAGGAAGCTGTTGGTCGTGACGCGATAGGTCGCGACGGGATTGAGCGGTGCGCCTGCGACACGGACACTGTCCGCGATCACCTTCGCGCCGGGCGGGGCGGTCTCGGAGTACGCATAGGTGATGCCGGCCGGTGACAGGATCGTCGTTTTGCCGGGGGTGTTCCACTGCTGTTCCAGCAGATGCAGGATCTGGCTGCCGGTGAGCGTGAGCGTGACGACCTGGTTGCCGAACGGCTGGACGGTGAAGAGGTCGCCGTAGGTGATCGGCCCCTGCTTCAGGTCGGCGCGCACACCGCCGGGATTCATGAAGGCGGCCACGGCGGCGGACGGGCCGGCGGTGACCGAAAGCATGGAATCGGCGATCACGTCGCCCAGCGGCGAGGTGCCCGCCGGGCCCGGATCGTGCGGCAGGACGTCCGCTGTCGCGCCTACCACGCGGCCCGCGCGAGGCCGGGACTGCTCGGCGAAGAAATCGATCAGCGCGGTGGTCGGGGCATCGGGCGTCACCTCGCGGGTGACCACCCGGTTGACCGCGGAGGCTTGCACGCCGTCGCCGCCGAAACGCAGCGTGACGTCGGTGATGAGCCGTCCGTACGAGGCTGCCTGGGTGATCACTTTGCCGCCGATGGTGCAGACGTAGGGCTGGTGACTGTGGGCGGTGAACACCGCCCGGACGGCGGGGTCCACCCGCTCGGCAAGCCCGCTCACGTTCGGGGTGACGTTCGCGCATCCGTTGTAGTCCAGCGGTGCGTCCCGTTCGGGCCGCTGGCCGCCGCCGTCGTGCACCAGCGCCACGATCGCCTCGGCGCCCGCCGCCTTCATCTCCGGCACGTAGCGGTTGATCGCGGCGGCCTGGTCGCCGAAGTGATAACCCCGGATGCCCTCGGGCAGCACGATATTCGCTGTGTCCGGCGTGACCGTGCCGATCACGCCGATCCGGTGCCCGCCCACCTCCAGCAGGGTCCACGGGCGCAGCGCGGGCGGAAGGTTGCCCTGTGCGTCGGCGACGTTCGCCGCCAGGTACGGGAACTTCGCGCCGGTGAACGGGGCGCCGGGGGAACATCCGTCGTGCGCGCATCCGCCTTGCTGCAGGCGCGCCAATTCCCGTACGCCCTCGTCGAACTCGTGGTTGCCTGCCGCCGACGCGGCCACCGCGACGTTGTTCAGGAAGGTGATCGTCGGCTCGTCGTGGAACAGCCCGGAGACCAAGGGGCTGGCCCCGATGTTGTCGCCGGCGGCGAGCACGGCGCTGGCCGGATACGCGGCCTTCAGCCGTGCCAGATGGGTGGCGAGATACGCGGCGCCGCCCGCGTCGTGCCCGGCGATCTTCCCGTTGGACCCGCCGGGCGGCTGCAGGTGCCCGTGGAAGTCGTTGAAGCCGAACAGGTGCACCTCGTCGGGCTGGGCCGGACGGAGGTCGTTCGTGGAGATCAACGGGACGATCTGGGCCGCCGTGGACGAGCCGGGACCGGCGCCGGGGTCGGACGTGGTACCACAACCCCCCACCAGACCGGCAGCCAACAGACCGGCAAGAACAACGGCGATGCGACGGCGCGCTCTCATGTCATGACTGTCCCATGTCCCCTGCGATCGCGCACGACAGGCGAAATGCCACGCGCCGCAATCCGATGCGCCGCGCGTGACGCGGCTACTGAGCGGCCGGGAATTCCTCGGCGAGCTCCTCGAAAACCGCGGTGTTCATCGCGAACGCGCGCCGGCCCTCGTCGAGCACGCGGCGGCGTTCCAGATCGTCGAGCGGCAGGCGATCGAGCAGGCTGCGGTATTCGCGCTTGAACGCCGCGGGATTGCCGACGCCGTCGAAGACGTAGAAGCGGACGCCGTCGCCGCGGTGCGGCAAATTCCACAGCTTTTCGGCGGTGCCGCGGATGACCTGGCCGCCGGACAGGTCGCCGAGGTAGCGGGTGTAGTGGTGGGCGATGTACCCGGCGGGCCAGTCGCGCGCGCACTCATCGATGCGTTCGGCGTAGGCCGCGGTGGCGGGCAGCGGTTCCAGGCCGGAACGCCAGTCGGAACCGATGAGGTGCGCGAGGTCGCGTTCGAGCTCCGCGGTGCGGGCGAGCTCGGGGCGGATGAACGGCCCGGCGACCGGATCGTCGGCCAGTGCTCCCCAGCGCCGTTCGAGCGCGCGGTAGATGAACCAGAGCTGTCCGGTGTACCGGTGGTAGGAATCCACGCCGAGCGAGCCGCCGAGCATGTCGCTCATGAAGCGGGAGTTCTCCGCCTCCGCATGCTGGTGCGCGGTGGCGGTGCGGATCTGCGTCGAGAACGGTACTGCCTCCGACATGTCCGAACCACCTCACCTCAACCGGGGCCGCCGCCGAATCGGGCCGCCCTGACCAGTTCGATAAGAGGGTACCGGGCGGGCGATCGGCGCGCATGCACCTCGCGGCTCAGCGGACGGGCGCCGAGCGGCGGCGACGCCGCACGATCGGGCGGCGCAGCGAGCCGAACCGGCGCAGGATCCGCGGCCTGCGCACGGTGCGGTCACACCACTCGCCCAGGGTGACCCCGGCCGCCAGCGCGCAGCCGATGCCGACGGCCGACAGCAGCTGGTTGCCCCCGATCAGCAGTTCGTCGTTGAGCAGGGCGTAAAGACCCCGGTAGACCTTCAGACCGGGAAGCAGCGGGGTGATGCCAGCGACGGCGACGACCAGCGGGGGAGTCAGCGCGCGCCGGGCCATCAGGCCACCGGCCAGGCCGACCAGCGTCGCGGCGACGCCGGAGGAGATCACCGGACCGAAACCGGCCTGCTGGACGAGCAGGAAGCAGATGATGCCCGCGGCGCCGCTGCCTGCGGCCGCGGCCAGTGCCCGGCGTTCGGCGTAGCAGGCCAGCGCGAACGCCAGGGCGGCGACCGCGCCGGCGAGGATCTTCACCGGCAGGTCGGTGATGTCGCGAGCGGAGGTCAGATAGACCGGTGGCACGGTGGCGTCGAGGAGATCGGCGATGCGCAGGGTGAGCGCGATGCCCGCGATGATGCCGCCGGTCATCATCATCACCTCGAGCATGCGGGCCGTGGCGGTGATGGGCGCGCCGGTTATCGCGTCCTGTACCGAACCGACCAGCTGTAACCCACTGAGCAGCACGGTGATCCCGGCCGCGATGATCAGCGTCGGGTCGACATCGATCCGCAACTTGGCGGCCAGGCTCGCCAGCAGAACGGCCGGAATCGCCGCGATCGCCCCGCCCACCATGTGCTGGAAGAAGAACGGCAGCCCGTAGCGGTTGAGGACGCGATTGGTGCGGTCGATCGCCGCGGTGGTCGCGAAACTGACCGCGGCAACCACGGCGCCCGCGCCAAGCAGCGCGGCGATCGCCGCCGCCATCAGCGACCACGCGGCGGTGGCGGTCCACCGGTGGTACGGATGCGGCGCCGAGGTGATCGCGTCGAGCGCGGCGCGGGCCTGCTCCGGCGGGACCACTTCGTTGCGGATCCGGCGGGTCAGCCGGTCGACGGCGGCCAGCCGGGTGAAGTCGAGCGCGCGGTAGTGCACGATCCGCATGGTGCTGGCCGGTGGCAGCGCGGGCCCGCGGTCGGCCCAGATGCGAATGGCGTCGTAGGTGACATCGATGCTGCAGCGCGACAGTCCGTAGGTGGCGGCGATGAACCGCACCGTTGTCGTGGTGTCGACCACGCCGGTGCCGGAGGCCAGCACCACCTCGCCGACCCGGACCGCGAGATCGAGCACTTCGGCGACCCGGGCGTCGTCGGTGAGATCGATCGGCTGCAAGGGCGTGGGCGCGGCGACGATGGTGTCCGCGGTCGCCTGCCGGTCCGCGACCAGCAGGCCGACGGCATGGCTGACGACGGGGATCGGCCGGGCGCGCCGCAGGCGAAGCCCGCGACGCCAGCCGAGGTGATCCACCCGTGCGGTGGTGACATCGCCTACGGAAGATGCGTCAGGACCCATGGACGCGAACCTAGTCATCCGATGACCTCTCGGCATCCGTGCGGGTCGTCGCGGGCGTGCCGGTCCTGCTCCGCCCCCTTGGTCGGACCGGCGAATCGTGGTAGAACTTGTTCTAATTTCGGCGATGGGAGCGCGTACGGTGCGGTACGGAATCGTGTTGTTCACCAGCGATCGGGGCATCACCCCCGCTGATGCGGCGGTGGCCGCCGAACGTGCCGGTTTCGACACGTTCTACGTGCCCGAGCACACCCACATCCCGGTGGTCCGCGCGGCGGCGCATCCGCGCACCGGGGACGCCAGCCTGCCCGACGACCGCTACCTGCGAACCCTCGACCCGTGGGTCGCGCTCGCCACCGCGGCGTCCGTGACCGAGCGCATCGGGTTGTCCACCGCGGTGGCACTGCCCGCCGAACATCATCCGATCACGCTGGCCAAGACCATCGCCTCGCTGGACCACCTGTCCGGCGGCCGGGTCAGCCTCGGTGTCGGATTCGGCTGGAACACCGACGAATTGGCCCACCACGGGGTGCCCGCGGGCAAGCGCAGGACCGTGCTGCGCGAGCATCTGGAGGCGATGCGCGTGCTCTGGACCGAGGAGGAGGCAGGCTTCGACGGCGAGTTCGTCAGCTTCGGCCCCAGCTGGTCCTGGCCGAAGCCGGTGCGGAAACGCATTCCGGTCCTGCTCGGGGCGGCGGGCACCGAGAAGAACTTCACCTGGCTGGCCGAGCACGCCGACGGCTGGATCACCACGCCGACCGAGGACGGCCTGGACCAGAAGATCGACCTGCTGCGTCGGGTGTGGCGCGAGCACGAGCGCGCGGACACCCCCGAGGTGGTCGCGCTCGCCGGTCGCCACGACGCCGAACAGCTGGCCCGCTGGGCACAGGCCGGCGTCACCGAAGCGGTTTTCGGGTTGCCCGACCGCCCGGTGGAGGACGTGCGGGCCTACCTCACCCGATTGGCCGGGAAACTCGGGATCGAACACCACGGGTGACGCGCTGAACGATCCTGACCGTCCGCGCCGCACCCGCGCAGGTGAACAGGCCCGCGCGAGAGGATTTCGCGCGGGCCACCGAGGGCATTGTCAGCGCAGGTCGCGCCTGCGGAACGCGGTGATGCCCACACCGAGCAGCAGTGCCGCGCTCGCCAGCAGCCACAGCACCGGCCGCGCCTGGAACTCGGCGCCGGGCAGCTTCGGCGGATGGACGAACGGCGCCAGATCGACCATCCACTGCGGCAGGCCGTCCAGCGAACCGACGAAGAAGATCACCACCATGGCGCTGAGCACACCCCACGCGACCGGGGCGAACCGCGGTGCGACCCCGTACAGGGCCACCGCGATGCCGGTGACCACCCAGACCGCGGGGACCTGCACGGCGGCGGCGCCGATCGATTGCGTGAGCTTCGTACCGAGGTCACCGTCCGAGGCGCCGTAGACGATGCCGATCGCCGCACCGGAGACCAGCAGTGCCGCCGCGGGGCCGAACAGGGCGAAGCCGATGTGGCCGAGCGCGTAGCGGACGCGGCCGACGGCGCCGGAGAGCGTGGCCTCGACCCGCGCGCTGGACTCCTCGTCGTGCAGCCGCAGCGCGGCGGAGATCGAGTAGGCGGACGCGGCCGCGGCCAGCATCGTGATCGCGTAGGTGATGAAGGACTCTTGCAGCTGCTGGGAGCCGCCCATCCGGGTGACCACGTCCCGCACGGCCGTACTGCCGTCGAGCATGTCCCCGACGCTGCCGACCGCGCCGCCGATCAGCAGCCCGTACAGGGCGAAACCGACCGTCCAGGCCAGCAGGGTGCCGCGCTGCAACCGCCAGGCCAGGCCGAGCGGGCCGGACAAGCCCGGGGCCGCGGCGCGCGGTCCAGGACGCTCCGCGATCAGCCCCGAGCCGACGTCGCGGTTGCCGAGCAGGGCGTACGCGGCAGCGGTCCCCAGCACCGCGACGGCGCCGAGGGCGAGCAGCACCCACCAGCGCTCGTCGGCGTACGGGCGGATCTGCAAGGACCATCCGATCGGCGAGAACCAGGACAGCACGCCGTTTCCGGCGTCGCCCACGGCCCGCAGGGCGAAGGCCGCGCCCAGGGCGCTGAACGCGACGCCGCGCGCCACCCGCGCACCGGCGCTCACCTGGGCCGCGACCGCCGCGACGGCCGCCCAGACGATGCCGGAGGCCGCCAGGGCGGCGCCGAAGGCCACCGATCCCGCGCCGGGCAGGTCGACGGCGTAGAGCGACAGGGCGCACACGACCCCGGCGAGCAGCGCCCCCGAGTAGGTCATGATCAGGGTGGCGGTGAGGCCTGCGTAGCGTCCGATGCTGGTGGCGCCCACCAGTTCCGCGCGTCCGGTCTCCTCCTCGACCCTGGTGTGCCTGATCACCGTGAGCACCGTGGCGATGGCGATCATGGTGTACATCGCGCCGGCTTTCCAGGTGCCGATCGATCCCAGCGCGGAGCTGAATACCGGACCGTACATGGCGATCAGCGCGGGGCTGTCGGCCGTGGTACGCGCGAAGCTGTCCAGGGAGGCCGGATTGTCGTAGAGATCTTTCACGCTGACGACCTGGAACGCGGGCATCATGCCGATGAGCAGCGTCCACAGCGGCAGCACGATCCGGTCGCGCCGCAGATACAGCCGCAGCAGTCGCCCGGTGCCCGCGAAGTCGCCGGATACGCCGAATACCGGTGCCGCCGCCGCGCGGCCGGCGGTGGCGGTGGTCATGCTCGCACCTTCTCCCCGGTGGTCGCGGTGGACTCGGCATGGCCGTCGACGTGGTAATGCCGCAGGAACAGCTCCTCGAGCGTCGGCGGCGTGCTGGTCAGGCTGCGCACGCCGGCATCGCCGAGTACCCGGATCAGTTCACCCAGGTGCTCGTTGTCGACCTGGCAGCGCAGCGTGTGGTCGTCGAATTCGATGTCGTCCACGCCAGGGATGCGGCTCAGGTCGCCCGCGTCCCCGATCAGTTCGGCGGTGATCGAGGTCCGGGAAAGGTGACGCAGGTCCGCCAGCGAGCCGCTCTCCACCGTGCGTCCCGCTCGGATGATGGTCACCCGCTCACACAACACTTCGACCTCGGACAGGATGTGACTCGACAGCAGGACCGTGGCGCCGCGCTCCTGCGCCTCGTGCACGCATTCGCGGAACACCTGCTCCATCAGCGGATCCAACCCCGAGGTCGGCTCGTCGAGCAGCAGCAGTCGCGCATCCGAGGCGAGCGCGGCGACCAGCGCGACCTTCTGCCGGTTGCCCTTGGAATAGGTGCGCGCCTTCTTGCGCGGGTCCAGGTCGAAGCGCTCGATCAGCTCGTCACGTCGTCGCTCGTCGATGCCGCCGCGCATCCGGGCGAGCAGGTCGATGGTCTCGCCGCCGGACAGCGACGGCCAGAGCGTGACATCGCCGGGGACATAGGCCAAGTCGCGATGCAGGGCGACCGCGTCGGCCCACGGGTCGCGGCCGAACAGTCGCGCCTGCCCTCCCGTGGCGCGCAGGATGCCGAGCAGCACCCGGATGGTGGTGGACTTGCCCGCGCCGTTGGGGCCGAGGAAGCCGTGGATCTCGCCGTCGGCGACCGTGAGGTCGAGGCCGTCCAGCGCGGTGACGTGACCGAAAGTCTTGCGGAGGTCGCGGACTTCGATGATGTCGGACATCACTTCTCCTTGGTGAATGTGTCCAAGATCGTGGAATCGGTGAGCAGTCCCTGGGTGTAGAACTCCAGGGCCGGTGGGGTGAGTTCTTCGGTGAGTTCGCGGATCGCCTTGCGATAGTCGATCTTCTCGTCGCGGTGCTGGCGCATCTGCATGTACAGCATGGTGGCGCCGACGTTCAGCATCATCAGATATCGGGCGCGCGCCGCCGGGTCGCGACTCGGCTTGATCGTGCCCGCCTCGACCGCCTTCTCCAGATACCCCTCGGCATCGGCGGCCATGTGCTCGAACAGTGATTCCGCCATCGGGCCGCCCGCTTGCAGGCTGCGCACCATATAGGCGACCAGTGGCGCGTAGGACTCGATCTCGGCGAGGGCGTCGAGCATGCCCGCCTTGACCGACGACGCGGTGATCGCCTTGACCTTCTCGTCGCGGATCAGCTGGAGCACCCGGTCGTCGCAGGCGGCGCGCAGGCCGTCCTTGGAACCGAAGTGATGGTTGACCAACCCGGGGGAGACGCCGGCGGCTGCGGCGATCTTGCGGACCCCGACTTGGAATCCGTGCTCGCCGAACACCTCGATCGCGGTATCGCGAATGCGCGCCGCGGTGGTCAGATCCTCGGGGGATCCTTGCGGAACGGGCTGTTGGTTAAACACATGTTCAGTATATTAAACAGTCGTTCAACGGTCTAGCAAGACCCCGTCGCCGACTTGTCCTGCGTCACGGTTTGCCGCCGGTGTACCGGGCTATCGTCGAGACATGACTAGCGGCACGGCAACGACGGCGGACCACCTACGCGCGGCACTCGACGGACCCTGGGCGGCCGTCCGGCAGGAAGCCAGGACGCTGCTGGCAGGCGACGAGTTCACCGCCGATCCCCACCTGGACTACAAAGCGGCTCGGGCTCGGGTGCTCGAACAGATGAAGGCCATCGCCACCATGGGGTTCGCCGAGCGCGGCTTCCGCAGGGAGAACGGCGGCGCCAGCGAGCCAGGAGCCGCGGTGGTGAGCCTGGAGATGCTGGCGTACGCGGACCTGTCGCTGTGGGTGAAATCGGGCGTGCAGTGGGGACTGTTCGGCGGCGCGGTGGAGAATCTCGGCACCGAGCGGCACCGGGAGTACATCGAGCGGTTGATCTCCCTGGATCTGCTCGGCTGCTTCGCGATGACCGAGTCCGGCCACGGCAGCGACGTCGCGAACCTCGAGACCACGGCGACCTACGATCCGCGGACGCAGGAATTCGTCGTGCACTCGCCGACGCCGTCGGCGCGCAAGGACTACATCGGCGGCGCGGCCGAGCACGCGCGGATGGCCGCGGTTTTCGCCCAGCTGATCACCGGCGGCGAGAACCGGGGCGTGCACTGTCTGCTGGTGCCGATCCGCGACGAGAACGGCGCCGACCTGCCCGGCGTGACCACCTATGACGACGGTCTCAAAGGCGGCCTGCCCGGCGTGGACAACGGGCGCATCGTCTTCGACCACGTGCGCGTGCCCCGGGAGAACCTGCTCAACCGCTACGCCGACGTCGCCCCGGACGGTACCTACAGCTCCGAGATCGAGAATCCCAGCCGCCGGTTCTTCACCACGCTCGGCACCCTGGTGCGCGGCCGGGTCAGCGTCGGCGGCGCCGCGGCGGCCGGGGCGCGGGTGGCACTGAGCATCGCGGTTCGCTACGCGCTGAAGCGCCGTCAGTTCTCCGACCCGGACACCGGCGTGGAGACCGTCCTGCTGGACTACCGCAGCCATCAGCGCCGGTTGCTGCCGCTGGTCGCGAAGTCCTACGCGCTCGCCTTCGCGCAGAACGACCTGGTGCGCCGGATGCATCTGGTGCAGACCGGCCAGAACCTGGAGGCGGGCGCGCAGCGCGCGCTGGAGAAGCGGGCCGCTGGACTGAAGGTCGCGCAGACCGCGCACGCCACCCGCGCCATCCAGGAATGCCGCGAAGCCTGCGGCGGCGCGGGCTATCTCACCGAGAACCGGCTGGTCACGTTGAAGGCCGACACCGACGTGTTCACCACCTTCGAGGGCGACAACGTCGTGCTCACCCAGCTGGTGGCCAAGGAACTGCTCACCGCCTACGCCGACGAGGTGCGCGACCTGGACGCGCTGGGCTGGGTGCGCTTCGCCGCGACCATGGCCGGTGACGTGGTGCGCAAGCGGTCCGGCGTGCGTCAGCTGATCCAGAACCTGAAGGACCGCGGGGACGACCCCATCGAGGAGGGCGACCTCTCGCGCCGGGCGGTGCAGCTGCAGCTGTTCGCCGATCGGGAGGACTACCTGGTCCGCACCGCGGCGCACCGGCTGCGCGCCAGGGCCGAGGACACCGGGCCGTTCGAGGCGTTCAACAACGCCCAGGACCACATCCTGGCCGCGGGTTCGGCGCATATCGACCGCCTCGTGCTCGAGGCGTTCATCGAGGGCATCGCCGACATCGAGGATCCGGAGGCGCGGGAACTGGCCGACTGGATGTGCGACCTGTTCGTCTACACCACCATCGAGGAGAACCAGGCCTGGTACATCATGCACCGGTTCATGTCGGTGGAGCGGGCGAAGGCCATCCGGCGCGGCGTGAACGAGCTGGTCGACCGGTTGCGTCCGCACGCGCTGACCCTGGTCGAGGCTATGGGCGTGCCGGAGTCGATGCTGCGCGCGGCCATGCTCGACGACGCGAGCGTCTTCGACCGGGCCCAGCCGATCGCGGTGCCGTCCTAGCGCCGCAGCGCTGGTTCGCCGCCGATCAGCCCGGTCCGTACTCCGTGATCGCGGTGACCACGAACCACACAGCCCAGACGAAGGCGATGACCATCCCGATCGCCAGGACGGTGCGCATCACCGCGCGGCCGAAGTCGAGGTCGCCGCGCTCGCGCGGATACAGCTTCCACGGGCTGTACCAGGGCGCCCGGATGGCGAATGCGTTGGCCTGTGCGTCCCGTTCGGCCTGCGCGAGTTCCTCCGCGTAGGCCTCGGCCTGCGCCTGGTTCGGGCCGCCGTGCCACAGCGTGATGTCGATCGGGCCGAGGAAGCCCTCGTTGAGCAGGTCCTGCGGCGCGGGGAGATAGGGCAGGATGCCCAGGCCGCGGAACGCGACGGCGACGTCGTTGGCCGTCCAGAGGAACTTCTCCTGCTGGGCGAGCGCGTCGAAGTAGTGCTGGAGCCGGCCGGGTCCCTCGCCGATGATCACGTCGAAACTCGGATCGGCCCATCGCTGTTCGAGCTGGAGCTGCGCGCCCGGCAACGGGACGAGCAGTGCGACGCCGTGTACGACGCGCTGTCCGAGTCCACGAGCGGCCAGCCATTCCTGCAACGCGAAGGTGTGCTCGCGCGACTTATCCACCGGGGTGCGGCGGTCGCGGCTTTCGGTGGCGACCGGCTCGCCGTTGATCGTCCACTCGCCGTTGAGCGGGACCTCCAGCACACCGTCCTGACGGGCGACGAGCGCGTCGGCCTCGATCACCACGCAGCTGGTCGGCGTCCAGATCACGGCGTCGAACTGGTGCAGCCGGTCCTTGTGGAACAGGCTGCAGGTGATCGTCGCCACACCATGGGGACTGTCGGGGTCCTTCCAGGTACGCAGCCAATCGATCAGCGTGCGCTCGGCATTGGTGCCTGCGGCGTTCTGGACTCGCACGAGCATTGGCGACCACCCTTCACGTCGACACTCGACACGGGACAGGATACGAGGTGCCGCAACGGATTCGCCGCGCGCACGCCGAGCTGCGGCGTGTCGGTCCCACGGCGCCGCGGCCGCTCGCGCACCCGCTACTCCGGTTGCTCGGCGTCGATCCGGCCCGCCCGCACGGCCGCTGCCAGCTCGGCGTGGTCGGTCTCGGTGCGGTCGGCGTAACGCACCGCGAAAGCGGCCACCGCCTCCTCGAAGCGCTCGTCACCGTCCAGATATCCGGACAGCAGACGGGGATCGAGGGAGCGGGAATGGGCTCGGGCCAGCAACGCGCCCGCCAGCCGCCCGTAGTCGTCCAGATCGCTCGCGGGCAGCTCGGCGGGATCGATGCTGCCCTTCAGATTGCGGAATTGCCTGACGACGAACGGCAATTCGGCACCGTCGCCGACCGGGTCGAGGGAGGTCCAGCCGAGCAGGATGTCCGATTCGGACTGAACGAGCCTGGCGCCCTCCACGATTCGCTCACCCTCGTGCCGCACGGGGCGCGTCGGCAAGAACTGGGCCAGTGTCGCGGGCGGGGCTTGCTTCACTTGCAGGACCAGCGCCTCGCCGTCGTTGCCGTGCAGCAGTGCCAAGTAGCTGTGCAGGCCGACGCTCCCGGTCCCGACGATCCGGAATGCGACGTCGGACACCGCGAACCGGGCCAGCAGGTTGCACCGCGACGCGTGCAGGGTATCGCCGTAGCGCTCCAGCCCGCCGATCACCGCCGCCGCGACCCGCTCGTCCACGGCGGTGAGAATCGGGGGGTCGCTGACGAATCGGTGCCTGCGGATACCGGTCTGGTGGTCTTCGAGGTGCTCGGTCCACTTGGCCACCACCTTGGCGCTGGTGTTCTTGCGCGCCTTCTTGGCCGCTTTCTGGAAGTCGTCGAGCAGAGCGTCGGCCTTGGCCTGGGTGATCACCGACTCGTCCGGCAGCGCGCTCCAGGACGCCATGAACGGCATCGCGGCCAGCGCGTCGACGGCCGAGCGGTAGGAGCGGGCGGCGTCGCGCGCCGCGGTGCGGCACTCGTCCTCGGCGGCGCCCGCCTCGCGCCCCGCCAAGACGAGGCCGGCCGCCAGGCGCTCCAGATCCCACTCCCACGGGCCGGCCACGGTCTCGTCGAAATCGTTGATGTCCATGATGATCTCGCCGCGCGCGGTGCCGTAGAGGCCGAAGTTCGCCGGGTGCGCGTCACCGCACAGCTGGGCGGTGAGCCCACTGTCCGGGCCACCTGCCAGGTCGGCCGCCATCAAGCCCGCCGCGCCCCGGTAGAACGTGAACGGTGAGGCGATCATCCGGCCGATCCGCAGCGGTACCAGATGCGGCAGCCGTCCCGCGTTGCTCGCCGCGACGTAGTCGAGCACGCCCGGCCGCCGCACGCTGGTCGCTTCCCGGTCCCGCGCGATGACGGGAGTCCGCTGACGCAGCGCGCGGCCCGCTGCGAGGACCTGCTCGGCGGGCACGTAGGAACGCAGGTCGATACCACTGTCTGACACAACGGCTCACGCTAGCCGGTGCGGCGTCCGGCTCAGTCCACCGGGACGCGGGGCGGCGCGGGCTCGATCGGCAGCCGCAGCGCGCCGGGCGCCGCCGCGGGCACCACCGGGTGCGCCGGAGCCACCGCAGCGATGCGCCGGTAGGCCGAGCCCAGCTCCGGCCTGGTGTCGGGATCGTCGCGGTTGGGCCAGAACGCCATCGCGCGCTCGGCCTGCGCGGTGATCGTCAGCGACGGGTTCACGCCGAGGTTGGCGCTCACCGCCGAGCCGTCCGCCACGTGCAGGCCGGGATGCCCGTAGACCCGCTGGTAGGGGTCGACCACGCCGCTGTGCGGGCTGTCGCCGATCACGCATCCGCCGATGTAGTGGGCCGTGGCCGGAATGTCGAACACGTCCATGATCAGTCCGTGGGTATCGCCGTCGACCTTCGCGCCGAACCGCCGCCCGATCTCGTGCGCCAGCGGGATCCAGGTCGGGTTCGGCTCACCGGTGCCCTGCCGGGTGCGCAGGCGCCCGCGGCTGCGGAAGGAGGTCAGCGAGTTGTCCAGCGACTGCATGATCAGCAGGATCACCGACTTCTCCGACGCGTGCCGCGCGTTCAGGCTGCGCAGGAACACCAGCGGGTGCACCACCATGGCCAGCAGGAAGCGCAGGAAACGGAACGCGCCGCCGTCCACGATCGGCACCGACATCGGGAACAGCGCGTTCTGTCCCTTGCCGTAGTGACACACCTCGACGTGGGTGTCGGCCTCCGGATGGATCGAGGAGGTGATCGCGATGCCCTCGGCGAAATCGCGGCGCGCGCGGCTGACGACATTGAGGATGGCCTCGGAGTTGCTCCGGGTCAGTTCGCCCAGCCGGGGCGACAGGTGCGGCAGCACGCCCTCGTCGCGCATCTTGTGCAGGAGCTTCTGGGTGCCGAGCGCGGCGCCGGCGAACACCACCTGCTCGGCGGTGAAGATTCTGCGCTGCTTGCGGATCCAGCGGTCGGATCGCTGGGTGTCGACGGCGTACCCGCCGCCGGGCAGCGGCCGCACGGCGGTGGCCGTGGTGAGCGGGTGGACCTGCGCGCCCGCCTGCTCGGCCAGATAGAGATAGTTCGTGGTGGTGGTGTTCTTGGCGTTGTGCGGGCAGCCGGTGAAGCAGCGCGCGCAGTGCACGCAGCCGGTGCGGCGCGGGCCGACCCCGCCGAAGTACGGGTCGTCGACCTCGGTACCCGGGTCGTTCTCGTTGAAGAACACGCCGACGTCGGTGGGATGGTAGGTGTCGGCAACGCCGAGGTCCTCGGCGATCTCCCGGATCACCTCGTCGGCCGGTGTGGTGCGCGGGTTGGGCGCGACCCCGAGCATGCGCTTGGCCTGGTCGTAGTAGGGCGCCAGCTCCGCCCGCCAGTCGGTGATGTGCGCCCACTGGCGATCGGTGTAGAAGTTCGCCAGGGGTTCATAGAGCGTGTTCCCGTAGATGAGCGAGCCGCCGCCGACGCCCGCGCCGGAGAACACGGCGCACTTGCCGAGCAGGCTGATCCGCTGTGGTCCGGTCAGGCCCAGGCGAGGAGCCCAGATCGATTTGCGCACATTCCAATTCGTGCGCGGGATGTCCTCGGCGTTCCATCGGCGGCCTGCTTCGAGGACGCCGACCCGGTAGCCCTTCTCGGTGAGCCGCAGGGCGCTGACGCTGCCGCCGAAGCCGGAGCCGATCACCACCACGTCGTAGTCGAATGCGGACATGACTTCCTCTCGCTCACCGGCCATACGGTGAGAAATATTTTCAATCATTCTTTCACCGCTGCGTTGTGGCGGCCACCATCCTCGCACGGGCGTGCCGCGCCGATATCCGGAAAATCGGCGCTGCGGATGGCGAGGACCGGGGTCGGTGGGGTATGCACGGGTCGTGACAACCGAATCGGGCACAGCGCAACCCGAGGAACGCGCGACCGGCGGCGGAGTACGCGGCGTCTTCGCCGACCGCGTGCTGACCGTGCCGAACGTGCTGAGCGTGCTGCGCCTGCTCGGCGTCCCGCTCTTCTTGTGGTTGCTGCTGATCGAGCGGGCCGATGGCTGGGCGTTCGCGCTGCTGGTCGCCAGCGGCGTCACCGACTTCTTGGACGGCAAGCTCGCGCGGCTGCTCGATCAGTCCTCGCGGCTGGGGGCGCTGCTCGACCCGTTCGTCGACCGGCTCTATCTCGTCACGACGCTGGCGGCCTTCGTGATCCGCGGCCTGATCCCGTGGTGGGTGGCGGCGATCCTGGTCGGGCGCGACCTCGTGCTCACCGCGACCCTGTCGGTGTACAAACGCCGCGACCTGCCCCCGCCGGAGGTGATCTACCTGGGCAAGGCGGCCACCTTCGCGCTGATGTCCGCGCTGCCCTGGCTGCTGGCCGGGCAGATGGACTGGGCTGCCGCCGGTTTCGGGCGTGCCTTCGGCGGGGCTCTGCTGATCTGGGGCACGGTGGTCTACGTGTGGACCGGCGTGCTCTATACCGGCAAAGCCATCGCGGTAGCAAGAGCGATACCGGCTGTGGGGCACCGGACGGCGTAGCCGATAGAGTTTGCGTGCAACGTTCAAACGAAAGGACGGCCTGTGACCCAGACCCCCGAGGACCTGCGCTACACCGAGCAGCACGAGTGGGTACGCCGGATCGCCCCGACCCGGGTGCGGGTGGGCATCACCGATTACGCCCAGTCTCAACTCGGTGACGTTGTGTTCGTGCAGCTGCCCGAGACGGACGCGGACGTGGCCGCCGAGGAAAGCATCGCGGAGGTGGAGTCGACCAAGAGCGTGTCCGACATCTACGCGCCGCTGAGCGCGAAAATCGTTGCGGTGAACGACGTGCTGAACTCGGAGCCGGAGACGTTGAACACCGACCCCTACGGTGACGGGTGGCTGTTCGAGTTGGAGGTGAGCGACGCGGCGAGTCTGGACGTGACGCTCGGTGAACTGCTGGATGCCGCAGGTTATCAAGGAGTTATCGGGGGCTGAAGCAGCC
Organism: Nocardia barduliensis; assembly: GCF_013315795.1. GTDB lineage: Bacteria > Actinomycetota > Actinomycetes > Mycobacteriales > Mycobacteriaceae > Nocardia > Nocardia barduliensis. The sequence goes on along the minus strand of NZ_JABLTE010000059.1, from coordinate 19,323 downwards.
TTCCCAGTTCTACCTGCACGGGTGCGGCCCGGCAGGGTACGGTCAATGCCAACAGATGCACCCGGCGGTTGTGCCGGGAATCTAGAGACTCGACGGCAGGTCGTGGTGCCAGAGGCATCACCTGCTTGCATGGATAATCAGGTTCGAGGAGGAGAGAAACGGTGAGCGAGAACAAAGACCCGGGTTACGGGGAGACCGCGGCCGAGACGACGTCGGTCTTCCGCGCGGATTTCCTGAACGAGGTCGACGCGTCGCGCTCCGGAGAGCCGACCGGCGAGCAGCCGGTCCAAGGGGTCGAGGGTCTGCCCGTTGGCGCGGCCCTCCTGGTGGTCAAGCGCGGCCCGAACGCGGGGTCGCGGTTCCTGCTGGATCAGCCGACGACGTCGGCGGGGCGGCACCCCGACAGTGACATCTTTCTCGACGACGTCACCGTCAGCCGTCGGCACGCCGAGTTCCGTCAGGACGACGACTCGTTCCAGGTCGTCGACGTGGGCAGCCTGAACGGTACGTACGTGAACCGGGAGCCGGTGGATTCCTCGGAACTGCAGAACGGCGACGAGGTGCAGATCGGCAAGTTCCGGCTGGTGTTCCTCACCGGACCGCGCGCCCAGGTGACCGACTCGTCGGCGGGCGCGGGGAGTCTATGACAGCGTCGGCGCTGGGTGTTACCCCTCATGAGAGGCTCTGAGTCATGAAGGACCTGGCGCTGTGACCGGTGCGGCGCAGTGGGCACGCGGAGGGATGTCGATCGGATCCGTGCTCGACCTGCTGCGCCCCGACTTTCCCGACGTCACCATCTCCAAGATCCGCTTCCTGGAAGCGGAGGGCCTGATCCGGCCGGAGCGGACCCCTTCGGGGTACCGCAGATTCTCCGTGGCGGATGTGGAGCGGCTCCGGTTCGTGCTGACCGCGCAACGCGACCAGTACCTGCCGCTGAAGGTGATCAAGGAACAGCTCGAGGCAATCGACAGCGGTGCGGCGACGCTCGGCGTGCGGGAAGCCCGCGCCCGAGCGCACTCCGCCCGGTCCGGGGCGCCGGAGCCCGGATCGGGCGCGCCGGACGCCGAGCGGGCCGCGCCGGTTTCCGAACGTGGCGCGCGCCCGGTGGCCGCGCCGCGCAGGCTCGGCGTCGTGCCGAGCGAGGTCTCGCCGGACGATCTGCGGTTCGACCACGAAATCCGGGTCACCCGGGCTGATCTGCTCGCTCAGGCGGGAATCGACGATCAGTTCCTCAACGACCTGATCAGGGCGAACCTGATCACGCCGGGTCCGGCGGGGTATTTCGACGCCGACGCGGTGACGCTGGCCAAGACCGCGCGGGCGATGGCCGAATTCGGTTTGGAGGCACGGCATTTGCGTGCGTTCAAGCTCGCCGCCGACCGGGAGGCCGCGCTCGTGGCGCAGATCGTCGCCCCGATCGCGAAGAGTCGCGACGCGGACGCGCGCGCCCGTGCGGAGGAGACGGTGCGCGAGCTGGCCGCGCTGTCGCTGACCCTGCACACCTGTCTGGTGAAGTCCTCGGTCCGGGGCTCGCTGGGAGGTTGACTCCCCGGCGGCCTCCGGTCCGGAGGTTCGCCGAGCCGACACCGTGATTTCGGCGGTGCAGACGGATCGCTGGACCGGTGCGGGTTCGCCTAGACTCGTGGTACGGCGAGCTCTGCGGCGGTCATGCCGGGCCGGCGGCGAGTATGGGAGGCAGTGCGATGAGCGAAATGCGCGTGATCGGCATCCGTGTCGAGCAGCCACAGAACCAGCCCGTGCTGTTGCTCCGCGAAGTGGCGGGTGACCGGTATCTGCCGATCTGGATCGGGCAGGCCGAGGCGACTGCGATCGTCCTCGAGCAGGAGGGGGTGACCCCCATCCGCCCGTTGACGCACGACCTCATCAAGATCTTGATCACCGAGCTGGGGCACACCCTCAAAGAGGTCAGGATCGTGGATCTGCAAGAGGGCACCTTCTACGCGGACCTGGTCTTCGAGAACGACTTGCGCATCTCCGCGCGGCCGTCGGATTCGGTTGCGATCGCCTTGCGGGTCGGTTGCCCGATCCATGCCGAGGAGTCCGTGCTGGAGGAAGCCGGGCTGGTGATGCCGGACGAGCGCGAGGACGAGGTGGAGAAGTTCAAGGAGTTCCTCGAGTCGGTTTCTCCGGACGACTTCAAGGCGACCGATAGCTGAAGTAGAGGTCGAGACTTTTACCGCGCGTCGCGTTTGGCTCGATGACGCCGCTCCCTGGACAATCGTGGGGAGTAATCTCGACAGTTGGGCCACGTCCGTTTCGGCCGAATCCGCACCGATTCGGTCGGTGACGGAGCCGGGTCATCGATGAGGGCTGGGAATGCGTCGGCGAAGCAAGGGAGTGGTCAGTGGCAGAGCAATCGCAGGATGTGGTACAGCCAGGCCTGTTCCCCGACGACTCGGTACCTGACGATCTGGTCGGCTATCGCGTTCCCAGTGCGTGCCAGGTGGCCGGAATCACCTACCGGCAGCTCGACTATTGGGCGCGCACCGGTCTGGTGGTGCCCTCCATCCGGAGCGCGGCGGGTTCGGGGAGTCAGCGGCTGTACTCGTTCAAGGACATCCTGGTCCTGAAGATCGTCAAGCGGCTGCTCGACGCGGGCATCTCGCTGCAGAACATCCGGATCGCCGTCGATCATCTGCGCAGCCGCGGCGTGCAGGACCTCGCGGGGATCACCCTCTTCTCCGACGGCACGTCGGTCTACGAGTGCACCTCGGCCGAGGAGGTCGTCGATTTACTGCAGGGCGGACAGGGCGTCTTCGGCATCGCCGTCAGCGGCGCGATGCGCGAACTGACCGGCGCCATCGCGAATTTCCCCGCCGAACGCGCGTCGGCGATCACCGAACGCCCGGAGGACGAGCTGTCGTTCCGTCGTAAGGCGCGGATGAACCGTAAGACGGGCTAGCAATCGCCCGCTCAGTGCGAACACAATGAACAAAATGCTTTCACGGCCGGGTAAGGCTTGCCGCCTCCCGGCCGTGGTGTGTGACAGCGCCGTCGGCGGTGGGTGAAGGGCCGGCGGTGGCGAGAGGGGGGCGGCGTGCAAACAGGCGACATCACGGGGCTGGTCGGGCCGATCGGCCGGATCGACGCGTTCCCGACGGTCGATGAACTGAACGCGTTCGCCGACGCGCTGGCCGAACGGTATCCGGATCGGGTCTCGATCACCGAACTCGGACGGTCGCGCGGTGGCGATCCGATTCGCGAGGTGACGGTCGGCTTCGGCGACCGTCACATCCTGGTGTTCGGCAATCCGCATCCGAACGAGCCCATCGGCATGGCCACGATCCGCCACCTGCTCTGCCGGATGGCCGCCGACGACGCCGCGACCGTGGGCGCCACCTGGCATTTCCTGCTCTGCGTCGACCCGGACGGCACCCGGTTGAACGAAGGGTGGTTCGCCGGTCCGCACACCAGGACGAGCGTCGCGCGCGGCTTCTACCGGCCGCCAGCCGCCGAGCAACCGGAGTGGTGCTTCCCGACCGTGTGGCGCGGCAGGACGGTCGGCGTCCCGCTCCCGGAGACGAAGGCGATGATGTCGCTGATCGACCGCACCCAGCCCGCGCTGATCGCCTCGCTGCACAACGCGGAATTCGGCGGCGGGTTCTTCTACACCTCCGGCGGCGACCCGCGGTACTGGTCGGCGCTGACCGCTCGCCTGTCCGCCGCCGGCGTGCCGATCTACCACGGCGAACCCGACACCCCCGGTGCCCGCGCGCTGGCGCCGGGTGTCTTCGAACTGCCGCTGTTCGAGGAGATGGCCGATCTGCTCGCGGCGCAAGGCCTCGATTCGGTCGCCGCGCTGGGCGGGGGCGGCTGCCGGGACTACGCGGCGCGCTACGGCACGGCGATCCTCGTCTGCGAACTGCCGCTCTGGGTCGACTCGCGCATCGGCGACGGCTCGGCGGGCGACCGTGTACTGGGCGACCTGCTCGACGCCACCGCCGCCGACTATCACGCCATGGCCGAGGTCGCCTCCGGGGTGCTCGCTCGCGTCGACGGCCGATTGAGCGGCCGCAGCCCGTTCGAGCGGTCGGTGCGCGCGCTGATCGCGGGGCTGCCCGGTCTCGCGGTGAGCAGGCAGGCTGTGCCGGAGCGACACCGGATCGCCACCCGGGGCGAGATCTTCGTCGAACAGTACGACTGGACCGCGATGCTGCGCCTGCGGCTGGGTGGGATGCTGCTGCGGTTGCTGGAGGACGAATACCGGCGCGGCGCCGGGCCGGTGCTGGCCGCCGAACGCGACCGTTTCGCCGCGGTCTTCGATCGGTGGTGCGTCGACGTGGAGCAGAACGCGCCGGGCGTCGCGGTGCCGCTGGCGCGACTGGTCGGCATCCAAGCGGAATCGATCATGCTCGCCGCGACGAGGTTGCGCGCCGGGCTGCCGGTCTGACGGTGATGTCCGCCCGGTCCCACAGTGACCAGAACGACAGGACTCATCCGGGGTCCGATGGCGCGCTCCGGCGCGGCGTCGGCATAAACTGACGGTGCGTCGCCGCCGTGCGGGAGAGTCTCGGTCTCGAAACGAGTCCGAGCGCCGAAGGAGCAGCACCTCCCCGTCAATCTCTCAGGCAACCAGGACCGTGCGGGCTTCGGCGCCTCTGGAAAGCGGTGGCTTCGGGCTGCCCGCCCATGGGGAAAGGGTCTCGGCCACCGGTCGCGGCACCCGAATCTCTCAGGCGCCACGACAGAGGGGGAGGGCCGGTACCCGTCGACCACGCGGTCGACCCCGCCCGACCTTGGGAGCTGTTGTGACTCGCTCATTCGCCGACCGCCATATCGGACCCGACCGGGAAGAGATCGCCCGGATCCTGGACGTCGTCGGCGTGCCGTCGCTGGACGAGCTGGCCAGGCGGGCGCTTCCCGAGAGCATCATCGACGGCGACGGTCTGGCCGGGCTGCCCGCGGCGGGCACCGAGCACGAGGTGCTCGCCGAACTGGCCGCGCTCGCGGCCTCCGACACCGTGGCCACCTCGATGATCGGCCTCGGCTACTACGACACGCTGACCCCGCCGGTGCTGGTGCGCAACCTGCTCGAGAACCCGGCCTGGTACACCGCCTACACGCCCTACCAGCCCGAGATCAGCCAGGGCAGGCTCGAGGCCCTGCTCAATTTCCAGACCATGGTGGCGGAACTGACCGGCATGGACGTCGCCAACGCGTCCATGCTGGACGAGGCCACCGCCGCCGCCGAGGCGATGACGCTGCTGCGGCGCGCGGGCAAGAGCGCGTCCGCCCGGCTGGTCATCGACAGCGACCTGTTCCCGCAGACCAAGACGGTGCTCCAAACCCGAGCCGAGCCGCTGGGCCTGGAGATCGTCGAAGCCGACCTGGCCACCGGCGACCTGCCCGACGGCGAGTTCTTCGGCGTGCTGGCGCAGACCCCGGGAGCTTCCGGCCGCGTCGTCGACCTGACCGAGACGATCGCCGCGGCCCACGAGCGGGGCGCATTGGTCGCGGTCGGCGCCGACTTGCTGGCGATGACGCTGATCACGCCGCCCGGGGAGCAGGGCGCCGACGTGTGCTTCGGCACCACCCAGCGCTTCGGCGTCCCGCTCGGATTCGGTGGCCCGCACGCCGGGTATCTCGCGGTGCGTCAGGCGCAGGCCCGCCAGCTGCCGGGCCGTTTGGTCGGGGTCTCGGTGGACGCGGACGGCGCGGTCGCCTACCGGCTCGCTTTGCAGACCCGTGAGCAGCACATCCGTCGCGAGAAGGCGACCTCGAACATCTGCACCGCGCAGGTGCTGCTGGCCGTCGTCGCCGCGATGTACGCCTCCTACCACGGCGCCGACGGGTTGCGGGCGATCGCCCGCCGGGTGCACGGGCACGCCGCGGCGATCGCTGCCGGGCTCGACGGCGCTGTCGTGCACGACAGCTTCTTCGACACGGTGCTCGCGCACGTGCCGGGCGGTGCGGAAGCCGTTGTGGCGAAAGCGAAGTCGCGCGGCATCAACCTACGGCTGGTGGACGCCGACCATGTCGGCATCGCGTGCGACGAGGCGACCACCGGCGCGCATGTCGCGGCCGTGCTCGAATCCTTCGGTACCGCCGTGTCGCCCGAGCCGGGGACGCGGGCGCCGGTCGCGGCGATCGAGAACCGCACCTCGCGGTTCCTGACCCACCCCGCGTTCACGAAGTACCACACCGAGACGGCGATGCTGCGGTATCTGCGCTCGCTGTCCGACAAGGACATCGCGCTGGACCGCAGCATGATCCCGCTCGGCTCGTGCACCATGAAGCTCAACGCCACCGCCGAGATGGAGGCCATCACCTGGCCCGGCTTCGCTCGCGTGCATCCCTACGCGCCGGTCGAGGACGCGCCCGGCCTGCTGAAGGTGATCGCGGACCTGGAACGCTGGCTGTCGGACATCACCGGCTACGACTCGGTGAGCCTGCAGCCGAACGCGGGCAGCCAGGGCGAGTACGCCGGGCTGCTGGCCATCCGCCGGTATCACCTCGACCGCGGTGACACCCATCGCGACACCTGCCTCATCCCCTCCAGCGCGCACGGCACCAACGCGGCCTCGGCCGCCATGGCCGGGTTGCGCGTGGAGGTGGTGAAGTGCCGCGCCAACGGCGACGTCGACCTGGACGACCTGCGCGCCAAGATCGCCGATCACGCCGATCGCCTGGCCTGCATCATGATCACCTATCCCTCCACGCACGGCGTCTACGAGCACGAGATCGCCGAGTTGTGCGCGCTGGTGCACGACGCGGGCGGTCAGGTCTACGTGGACGGGGCGAATCTGAACGCGCTGGTCGGCCTCGCCCGGCCGGGCCGGTTCGGCGGCGACGTGAGCCACTTGAACCTGCACAAGACCTTCTGCATCCCGCACGGCGGCGGCGGTCCCGGCGTCGGGCCGGTCGCGGTGCGCGCGCACCTGGCGCGGTACCTGCCGGGCGATCCGCTGGAAGCGGGGTCGCACGCGGTGTCGGCCGCGAAGTACGGTTCGGCGTCGATCCTGCCGATCACCTGGGCCTATATCCGGATGATGGGCGCCGACGGACTGCGCAGGGCCACGCTGTCGGCGATCGCTTCGGCGAACTACATCGCGCGGCGGCTGGACGAGTACTTCCCGGTGCTCTACACCGGCGAGCACGGCATGGTGGCCCACGAGTGCATCCTGGATCTGCGTGAGATCACCAAGCAGACCGGTGTCACCGTCGATGACGTGGCAAAGCGCTTGGCGGACTACGGGTTCCACGCGCCGACCATGAGCTTCCCGGTGGCGGGCACGTTGATGGTGGAGCCCACCGAGAGCGAAAACCTCGCCGAACTCGACGATTTCATCGAGGCCATGATCGCCATCCGCGCGGAGATCGACCAGGTCGCCGCGGGCGTGTGGCCGGCGACCGACAACCCGTTGCGCGGCGCACCGCACACCGCCGCATCGCTGGTGGGGGATTGGAACCACCCCTACACCCGGGAAGTCGCGGTCTATCCGCGTGGGCTCGGGCATGCCAGGGCGAAGGTGTGGCCGCCGGTGCGCCGGATCGACGGCGCTTACGGCGACCGGAACCTTGTTTGCGCTTGCCCTCCCTTGGAGGCGTACGCGGACTGACCCCGCTTGCCCGCCCCCGCGGCAACCTTCACATCAATGTTCGCCGGTCCGGCCGGTCGATCGCGTCGCGCATGGACTCCCGGTCCGCGCTTCTCGAAACCGGTGTGCACACCGGCGGCCGGGGTGCGGTCCGGAGCGACGGCCGAGTAGGTGACGTCGACGCGGCTGGCACGCCCCGGATCGGGCTCTGTCGCCGGTCGGGTCGTTCTTCGAGGAGGGCCTGAAGCGCCGCGCGGAAACTTCGGTCCGGCGGCCGAGCGCGGCTACGGCGTGGTGAGCGCCTTGACGACCGCGGAGCCGAAGCTGATGTCGTCGGAGGTGGTCAGGCGGGTGTAATTTCCGCCGGTCTGCTGGGCCAGCGCCTGGAGAGTCTGGGTGCCGCTGCCGCCGAGCACGATCACGTCGACGCGCACCGGGCGGGTGCGGTCGGTGGCCGCGGTGATGTCGGCGGCCAGCTGGGGTCCGGTGACCGTGGAATCGTCGTCGGGTCCGTCGGTGATCAGCAGGACCGAGTTGGTCCGACCCGGCGTGTATCCGGCGACCGCGCTCTTGTATGCCGCGATGAGGGACGGATATGCCTGGTCGGATCGGCTCTCACCCGGGCGAACCGAGTTCAGCGCCGTAGCGATCTTCGTACGCTGGTCGGTGGTGAGCGGGGCGGTCGCGGCCGCCACCCGGTACGGGGTGGTGCCGTCGAGGTTCTTGCCGAAGGTCCACACACCGAGGCCGAAATCGGGCGGCATGACCGTCATCGTGGAGTTCAGCGCGGCGAGGACGTTCGCCAGCCGCGTCGTCGCGCCCTCGGCCGTGCCCATCGAGGCCGACACGTCGACCAGGACTGTCGATCGCACGCCGAGAACGGGATTCGCCAGCGTGTCCCGGACTTTGTCGAGCGCGGCACGCGACGAGACGGCCGTCGGGGTCTGCGGCGCGCTGCCGAAGCCCGCCGCGGCGAAGACCTGCGCCTGCTCGGGCTTGCGCAGATAGTCGGTGAACCGCCCGGCGATGAGGTTCTGGGTCTTGTCCACCCAGGCGCCGGACATCAACGCGGCCGGGTAGTCGGCCACCGGCGCCGCCCCGGCGGGCCGGAATCCGACGACGCCGGGCAGCCCTGTGAGTTGCTGTTCGGTAGCGGCAATCGCGTGCATGGGCGCGTCCTTGGCCGTGATCTCCGACAGCGCCGTCGTCTCGCCGGACGGTTCCGGGGCATCGCTGGCGAGTCCGGAGATCGCCGCGACCACCTGGCCGGACTGCGCCGCCTGCTCGCTGAGCGGCTCGGTGCCCGAGACGGCGGATCCGACCGCCACGGCCGCGGCCAGCGTGGCGTCACCCGAGGGCAGGGCCATCCGCAGCCCGCCCCAGCCGCTGAGCCCGATCTCGTCGAGCGAACCCTGCTGCAGTCGCGGCAGATCCGCCCAGGAGACCTCCGCCTGCTCCAGCGCGCGGTGCAGTTCCTCCGGCACCGCGAGCACGATCGGGCTCGCGGCGATGGGCACCGGCGTGCCCTCGATCAGACCGGGCACCCGCATGGACTCGATCGAGCGGGTCGAATCGGCGATCCACAGCGCAGGCTGCCGGCCGAGCGCCTGGTCCCACGGCTCGCCGCTGGTGAACGCGGCCACGATCGCCGAGGAGGGTTGCGCGGTCACCGCGACCCGCGCGCAGTGGTCACGCACTTTGGGCTGGGTGGCGTTGTAGCTGTCCGCGGCGGTCCGCACCTGCGCGGCGATGCTCGGATCGGCGGTCACGTAGAGCGTCGCGGGCCCTTCCACGCATTCGGCCGCGGCCGCGCTGTCCTGATCGGCCGCCCGGTCGCGCAACTGGAACCAGCCGACGACGGCCGCGGCCAGTAACACAATGGCAACCACCGCGATAACCGGACCTTTGCTGACGCCCCGGGACCTGGTTCCGCTGCGATGAGTGCCCACGCGCCCCAGTGTATGGTCACCGGCTCCGGGCAGCCTCGGCGAGGTTCCTCCTGACCAGGGGAAGGGTGGCGCCGCCGCGCCCGAAGGCGCGACGGCGGACCTCAGTGGCGAATCACTCGTCCGCGGTCGAACTCGAGCCCGCCCCAGACGCCGGACTGTCCGGTGCGCGCGGCGAAGTCGCCGCACGCGTCACGAATCGGGCAGCCGCCGCAGACTTCTCGCGCGTAGCCGAAGTCCTGCGACGGGTACGGGAACCAGGCTTCGTGGTTCGGGTCACCGCGGCAGGCCGCCCGGTGCCACCCTCGGGAGTCCGAGAGTGGGAGCAGGTCGGCCAGGGTCAACTCCGCCACGGCGGTGGTCTCGGTCCGCGTCATCACGATCTTCTCCTTTCTCGGGTGGTGGTCAGGTCGCGGCCAGTTGCTTCCAGATCCGCCGCTGCTGCCTGACCTGATGGGTGGGGGCCTTCGGCTCCCAGAGCAGGCGCATGCCCGCCTCCTCCGGGGTGCGGTCCGCCTTGACCGAGTTGCACGGCGCGCAGCAGGCGACGAGATTGCTCCAGGTGTTCGGCCCGCCTCGCGACCGCGGCCGGATGTGGTCCACGGTGCGCGCCCACCCCGCGCAGTAGCCGCACCGGTTGCGGTCGCGTCGCAGCACACCCGCGAGCGTGGCCCTGCTCTCGTCGTCGACCAGCGCGGTGTGCTCCAGGTAGACGTAGCGCAGCAGCCGAATCGTCTGTGGCAGAGCCAGTTCCACGTGCCGCGACCGGATCGGGAAGTGCGGCTCGCGGTCGGCGACCGACTCGGCGGCTCCGGCGACCAGCAGTACCACGGCCCGGTCGGCCTTGATCTCGTCGAGCGCCTCGTAGGAGGCGTTCAGGACGAGCACACCGGTGTGTATCCAGTTGTCGGCAGTCAACGCCGCCTGATCGGCGGCACGGCGGAACGTCATGGGGATCACCACGTTTCGTGCGGAATCGAGCGAAGGAGGACAGGAGCGCGGCGATCAGCCGTTGGCCTGGAGGCGGCTGACGTCCGGTTCGCCGTACGATGCGCGCATCGGCCTGCCCGACACACAGCCCGCGACCGACGAACGTGCCGTCTCGGCCTGCGTTCGTTTCGTCGTCTCCGGAATCACTGCCGCCCCTCCTCTCCACTGCTCGGCGACCACCTCGAGGCGGTGGTCGTTGTCGAAACACATGGTGGCACAGCGCCCCCGCCGTTGTCGGGTCATTTTCCGGCGGTGCTCGGCAGGAGGCTCCCCGGGATCAGACCGGGCGCAGTTCGGCGGCGCCGAAGGAGACGTTGAACCGGTCGCACCAGATCGCGACGCTGGTCAGCTGGGCCAGGTCGGCGTCGGCGGGCACGGGGTAGTTCTGGTTGCCCTGGTTGCCCTTGAGCTTGCCCAGGTCGGTGTGCGCTCCGTCGTCGAAGACGAACCACCCGTCGCGGCCCTCGCGCACCGGCGCGTCGGTGAGCCAGACGTGCAGGTCGGGGCCGTCGGAGGTGTCGAGGTCCCGCAATCGCAGGACGGTGTTGCCGTCGGGCAGGCGCAGGAGCACGACGGTGCCGGTGGTGGCGTGCTCGTGGGAGACGAACGTGCCCTCGGCGATGGCGCGCGGCTGGGGTGCCGCATCGCCGGGGCCGGGCGCCGGGGCGGCCGAGGGCGCCGCCTCCTGCACGGTGGTGTCGGTGAACAGCCGCCAGGGCTGGAACACCGCCAGTCCGGCGCCGAGGGCCACCACCAGCAGCACCGCGACGGTCCAGGTGATCGGCGATCGGGCGATCCTGCGTGCGGACACCATGGCATCTCCTCGGAGCGTCGTCGGGTGACCGCTGCGAGGCCGGTCACCGCGCAGGGCTTTTCGCCCCCATCGAATTATGGGGGCGAGCGGCGGCGGCGTTAACGGAACGGGCGGTGTCAGTCGATCGGGGAGTGCCCGAGCTGCACACGACCGGTGAACTGGGTCTGCTTCGCCCGCGGCAACAGGTGGAAAAGACAGCCGTGCACGTCGCGGTAGCGCATCTCCAGTTCACCGGCGCGGGAGTAGCCGAGTCCGCCGACGGTTTCCACGACCAGACGCACGGTGTGCACGAGCGCGTCCGCCGCGGCGGTCTTGCGGCCGGCGCTTTGCGCGCGTGCACCCGGTAACCGCCCGCCACCGGTTCGGCGCGGCCGTTGGAGCCGACCCAGTCGGAGGCGCGCCACGCGACGACGAGCGCGACCCCGCACTGCTGGTGTGGTGGATGCACACCCGCGTGGACACCTCGTCGTTCCCGGGTCGGCGCCACGTACTGGTGGTGCGGTTCACCGACGACCTGCGCCGCTTCTGGATCGTGGTCGAGGCAGGCGTGCCCTCGGTGTGCGACTCCGATCCCGGGTATCCCGTGGACGTCGTGATCAGCTCCGACGTCGCCTCGCTGTATCAGGTGTGGCTGGGGCGGCTTCCGCTGGCGCACGCGCTGCGGACGGGCCGCGTGGGGTTCACCGGCCCACCCGCGCTCACCCGCCGGATGCCGTCGGTGCTGCGGCTCAGTCCCGTCGCCGGATATGCCGACACCTCACACATCGGGGACGCCGCCAAGCGCGCGTCCTGAACTCCGGCGACATCCCCGCGTGCGCTCCGCTCAGAGGTTTCCGACGACGTGCTCGAGGCGCCGGGCGACCAGTTCCCGCGCCTTCTCCCGGAGTGCGGGCCGGTATCCGCTCGGGTACACCGGGTCGGCGGGGGCGTAGTCCTTCAGCACCTCCTTGGCCAGGGTGATCTTGTGCACCTCGGTGGGTCCGTCGGCCAGGGCCATCACCTCGGCGTAGCTGAGCATGTCGACGAACGGCAGGTCCTGGCTGACGCCGATCGCGCCGTGCAGGTGCAGCGCGCGCTGGGCGACGTCGTGCATCACTTTGGGCATGGCGACCTTGATGGCGGCGATGTCCTTGCGCACCTTCTTGTAGTCCTGCTCCTTGTCGATGCGCCAGGCCGTGCGCAGCACCAGCAGCCGGAACTGCTCCATCTCGATCCAACTGTCGGCGATGCGTTCCTGGGTCATCTGCAGCCCGGCCAGCGTGCCGCCGCGCATCGGGCGCGACACCGCCCGCTCGGCCATCATGTCGAACGCTCTGCGGACCATGGCGACCGTGCGCATCGCGTGGTGCACGCGGCCCCCGCCCAACCGGGTCTGCGCGACCACGAAGCCCGAACCTTCGGCGCCGAGCAGATGGTCCGCGGGGACGCGGACGTCGGTGAACCGCAGATGGCCCTCGTGCTCGCTGAAGCCGGCGACGTGGAAGTTCTTCACGATCTCCAGGCCGGGAGCGTCGGCGGGCACGATGAACATCGACATGCCCTGATACGGACTCACCTCCGGGTCGGTCACCACCATGACGATGTGGAACGCGGCGAACTGCGCGTTCGAGTTGAACCACTTCTCGCCGTTGATCACCCAGTGGTCGCCGTCGCGCACCGCGCGGGTACGGAACAGCGTCGGGTCGGCGCCGCCGGTCGGCTCGGTCATGACGTAGCACGAGCCGATCTCCCCGGCCAGCAGCGGTTCGAGGTAGGTCTTCTTCTGCTCCGGCGTGCCGTAGTGGGCGAGGATCTCCGCGTTCCCGGAATCCGGCGCCTGGCAACCGAATACCGACGGCGCCCACACCGACGTGCCGAGCACCTCGTTGAGCAGTGCGAGCTTCATCTGACCGTAGCCGCGGCCGCCGAGTTCCGGCCCGAGGTGGCAGGCCCACAGGCCCTGCTCCTTGACCTGCTCCTGCAGCGGTCGCAGCAGCGCCATGGCCTCGCGGTCGGTGCGGTCGTACGGATTGGGGTAGAGCAGATCCAGCGGCTCCACCTCGGACCTGACGAACTCCGCCGCCCAGTCCAGCTTCCGCTGGTACTCCGGGTCGGTCTCGAAATCCCAAGCCATGGTCAGCCTTTCGTGTCCCGCGCGGTGTCGGTCACCACGCCGTCGAGCAAAGTGGTCGTGAGGATGTCGGCGATCTCGGCCGGCGAGCGGTCGCCGTGCGGGCGGTACCAGAACGACACCATGTTCAGCATGCCGAGCGCGCTGTTGGTGACCACGTGGTCGTCGGTGCGCAGCGCCCCCTCGGCGTGACCGGCGTCGATGACCCGCTGCCAGCAGTGCTGGACCCGGTCGCGCAGGTCCTGCAGTTGCGCGGCGCGCTCGCCGGTGAGCGCGCCGACATCGCGCAGCTGGATGGCCACCTCACGCTGGTGGCGGATGATCAGCCGCACGTGACTGTGGATCAGCCCGCGCAGCTTGGTGACCGGATCGCCGGGGCCGTCGGCGATCTGTTCGGCCTCGGCCAGCATCCGCTGGATGTAGTCGCGCAGGATCTGCCACAGCAGGTCCTCCTTGGAACCGATGTGGTAGTACAGCGCGCCGCGCTGCACGTCGGCGCGCTCGCCGATCTCGGCGACGCCGGTGCCGTGGAAACCCTTCTCCGCGAACAGGTCGATCGCCGCGCGCACGATCCGCTCCCTGGTGTCGCTCGCCGTGGATTCCGCGGCGGGGGGCCGCCCCCTGCGGCGGGAAGGGGCGGTCATCTCGACGGGTCCAAGACGACTTTGCCCACCCCGTCGGCCCGTTCGGCGAACATCCGGTAGGCGGCGGGCCCTTCGGACATCGGGAGGTGGTGCGTGACCACGGCCTCGGGCCGCAGTCTGCCGCCCGCGGTGAGCTTCAGCAGCGCGGGCAGTTCGTACTGGATCGCGCACAGCCCGATGTGGAATTCGAGGTCCTTCACCTGCGCCGCCATCAGATGGAACGGATAGGCGCGGTTGTGGCTCACCCCGATCACGCTGACCCGGCCGCCGTGGCCGACCGCGCTGATCGCCAGCTTGATGGTTTCGTCGGCTCCGACCGCTTCGATCGCGACATCCGCTCCGCCGCCCAGCGTTTCGCGAATCGCCTGCTTCGGGTCGCCGGACTCGACGGGCTCGGCGCCCAAGTCGGCGGCGCGCTCGCGGCGTTCGGCGAGCAGGTCGACGCCGAGCACCCGCGCCGCGCCCATCGCGAAGGCGGACTGCACCGCCATGAGCCCCACCGGGCCGAGGCCGATCACCACCACGGTGTCGCCCGGCGCGATCCGGGCGCGCCGCGCCCCGTACCACGCGGTGGGCGCGTTGTCGGTGAGCACGACGGCGGCGGTGTCGCTCACCTCGTCGGGCAGCTTCGCCAGGTTCCCCGCGGCGTGCGGTACGGCGAGCAGCTCGGCTTGACATCCCGCCAGCGAGCCGCCGAGCCCATAGCAGGCGTCGACCGGGAGCGGGTGGCGCGCGCAGGCGGTGACGATCCCGGCTCGGCACTGCGGGCAGCTGTCGCAGCCCGCCGACGCGGCGACCAGCACGCGGTCGCCGACCGCGAACCCGCGGGTGTGCGGTCCCAGTTCGACGATCTCGCCGACCGCCTCGTGCCCGACGCCGTAACCGGCGCCCGCCACGAATCCGTGTCCGGCGTAGATGTGCAGATCGCTGCCGCAGATGCCGGCCGCGGTGACCCGGACGATCGCGCCGTCGGGGCCGGGTAGCACCGGATCGGGCTGTTCGTTGTAGCAGATCTGCTGTGGGCCTTCGTAGGTCAGAGCCTTCATCGCCAGCCTCCGTCCACCGCGAGGGTGGCGCCGGTGCAGAACGCGGAGGCGTCGGTGGCGAAGAACAGCGCCGCCCCGACCACCTCGCCGGGCTCGCCGACGCGGCGCAACGCGTTGTGCTTGGTCAGTTCGGTGCGCAGCTCGTCGGGCCACGCCGTGGCGATGTCGGTCTCGAAGGGGCCGCACTGGATCGTGTTGACCCGCACGTTCGGCGCGAACGTCTGCGCCAGGCCGCCGGTGAGGGCGTTGAGCCCGGCCTTGGCCGCGGAATAGGGGACCGCGAACGGCTCCGGCCGTGCCGCCTCGATCGAGGAGATATTGATGATCGAGCCGCCGCCGTCGGCTGCCATGCGGCTGCCGATCAGGGCCGACAGCCGGAACGGGCCTTTCAGATTGACGCCGATGACCTTGTCGAACAGCGCCTCGGTGACCTGGTCCAGGCTCGGGTACAGCGGCGAGAGGCCCGCGTTGTTCACCAGCACGTCGACCCGGCCGAACGCGCCGTAGACGGTCTCCACCAGTGCGTCGCACTGCGACCAGTCGCTGACGTTGCAGGCCACCGGCAGCGCCCGGCGGCCGAACCGCCGCGTCACCTCCTCGGCGAGCGCGGCGCACCCCTCCAGCTTGCGGCTGGCGATCACCACGTCCGCCCCCGCTTCGGCGAACGCGAGCACCATCTGTTTGCCCAGACCGCGACTGCCTCCGGTGACGACGGCGACCTTGTCGGTGAGTGACACCTGAACTCCTGCGTGGATCGAGAAATGTTCCGATCAGTACATTAAATCGGCCGCGGGTTACGATCAAGGGGCTGTCCGGCCGACCGCCGACGGCTCTACGACCCGCCGGGTGAAGACCCGCTCAGATCGGCGTGGCGGACAGATTCGGGCACAGGGCCGCACGACCCGGCGCGCGGTGGCACCACTACCCGCGGGTAACATGGCCTTGTTTTCCCACCCGGTTTCGCGGAAGTGAGGCAGTAGATGACAGAGCGGATTCAGGTCGGCGGGCTCCAGGTGGCACGCGTTCTCCACGAGTTCGTCGAGAACGAGGCGCTCCCCGGGACCGGCGTGGATTCCGCCGCGTTCTGGGCCGGGGCCGAGCAGGTCGTCAACGACCTCGCCCCACGCAATCGCGCCCTGCTGGCCGAACGCGACGAGATCCAGGGCAAGGTCGACGCCTGGCACGCCGAGCACCCCGGCGCGAAGTACGACAAGGCCGCCTACAAGAACTTCCTGACCGAGATCGGCTACCTGCGCCCCGAGCCCGCCGATTTCCGGATCACCACCCAGAACGTGGACGACGAGATCGCCGTCACCGCGGGCCCGCAGCTCGTGGTGCCGGTGATGAACGCCCGCTTCGCCATCAACGCCGCCAACGCGCGCTGGGGCTCGCTGTACGACGCGCTCTACGGCACCGACGCCATCCCCGAGGCGGGCGGCGCGGAGAAGGGCACCGGCTACAACAAGGTGCGCGGCGACAAGGTCATCGAGTGGGCGCGCAACTTCCTCGACGACTCGGTCACCCTGATCACCGGTTCGCACATCGGCTCGACGTCCTACAAGATCGTCGACGGCGAACTGGAGGTCGGCCTCGAGGACGGCACCAGCATCGGCCTGGCCGACGCCTCGCAACTGGTGGGCTACCTCGGCGACCCGGAGTCGCCGAGTTCGGTGCTGCTGAAGCACAACGGCCTGCACATCGAGATCCAGATCGACCCGCAGTCCCCGATCGGCAGCACCGACACCGCGGGTGTCAAGGACGTGGTGCTGGAGTCCGCGGTCACCACGATCATGGACTTCGAGGACTCGGTCGCCGCGGTCGACGCCGAGGACAAGGTGCTGTGCTACCACAACTGGCTCGGCCTGATGAAGGGTGACCTCGCCGAGAAGGTCAGCAAGGGCGAGAAGACCTTCACCCGCACCATGAACCCCGACCGCGTGTACACCGCGCTGGACGGCGGCGAACTGGTGCTGCACGGCCGTTCGCTGTTGTTCGTGCGCAACGTCGGTCACCTGATGACCTCCGACGCGATCCTCGACGCCGAGGGCAACGAGGTGCCCGAGGGCATCATGGACGGGCTGATCACCTCGCTGATCGCCAAGCACAGCCTGGCCGACGACGCGAAGCTGAAGAACAGCCGCACCGGCTCGGTCTACATCGTGAAGCCGAAGATGCACGGCCCCGACGAGGTCGCGTTCACCAACGAGCTGTTCGGCCGGATCGAGGACGTGCTCGGCCTGGAGCGCAACACGCTCAAGGTCGGCATCATGGACGAGGAGCGCCGGACCACGGTGAACCTGAAGGCCTGCATCCAGGCCGCCGCCGAGCGGGTGGTGTTCATCAACACCGGCTTCCTGGACCGCACCGGTGACGAGATCCACACCTCCATGGAGGCCGGGCCGATGGTCCGCAAGGCCGACATGAAGTCCCAGCAGTGGATCCTGTCCTACGAGGACTGGAACGTCGACACCGGTCTGGCGGCCGGCCTGCCCGGCAAGGCGCAGATCGGCAAGGGCATGTGGGCCATGCCGGACCTGATGGCCGACATGCTCACCCAGAAGGTCGGTCACCCGCGCGCGGGCGCCAACACCGCGTGGGTGCCCTCGCCGACCGCCGCCACCCTGCACGCGACGCACTACCACCTGGTCGACGTGTTCAAGCGGCAGCAGGAGATCGCCAAGGGCGGCCGCCGCGCCACCGTCGACGAGATTCTCGAGATCCCGCTTGCGGCCGAGCCGAACTGGACCGACGAGGAGAAGCGCCAGGAACTGGACAACAACTCCCAGTCCATCCTCGGCTACGTGGTGCGCTGGATCGACCAGGGCGTCGGCTGCTCCAAGGTGCCCGACATCAAGGACGTCGCGCTCATGGAAGACCGCGCGACCCTGCGCATCTCCAGCCAGCTGATGGCCAACTGGCTGCGCCACGGCGTCGTCACCGCCGACGAGGTGGTGGCGAGCCTGGAGCGGATGGCTCCGGTCGTGGACCGCCAGAACGCCGGTGACCCCAACTATCGGCCGATGGCTCCGGACTTCGCGGGCAGCATCGCCTTCCAGGCGGCCAAGGAGCTGATCCTGGAGGGCACCAAGCAGCCCAACGGCTACACCGAGCCCATCCTGCACCGCCGTCGCCGTGAGGCGAAGGCGCTGGCCTGCGTCTAGTCCGCGCGCTTCGCGAATCCCCCGGCTCGTCGGCCGGGGGATTCGCGCTTTCACGGGAGCGGGTGTTTCGATTCCCGTTTGTCGGTCCGTTACCCTGGGGGCCGCACGAGATCGTTCGATTTGTGAGGAAGATTCATGGGAAGCGTTGTGCTCGACATCGTGGCATTGCTCGCCAATCGCGCGGCGATGTTCTGGAATTGGATGGCCACCGGATCGGCGGGCTTCCCGCCGCTGTGAGCGTGCGGTACGCGATCTGCTTCGAGCGGTAGGGAATCCCCTGGTCAGGTGTCCTGGCCGGGGGATTTTCCGGTTCCGGCCGGAATCGGAAAGCGTTCCGTGTCGTTTGTTTTCACACTGGTGGGCTCGGCTGTTCACCGAGCACAAGTGATCCTCGGATCACCGGAATTCGATGCGCGGTGTCGTGCTCGACCACAACCGCGAGCATGCGGCTTTCGGAATTGACTCCGCGCCGCTTCGCGAGTTTTTCGGCTGTCTCGCGGTGGGCTGCCGGATCGTCGTGATCCGCACCGAGCGCGGCGATCCCGCGCGCGAAGCGCCGTCCCCTCGTATCTTGATCATGTGAACTCCGCAGGGCCCGTGCGCACACGGTCGCGTATTCCTCGTTGGTTCGTGCTGTGGATGGGGCTCCTGACCGCCCTGGTCACGCTCTGCTGCGCGGCGCTGTTCTGGCAACTCGCCGCGGAGGGCACGTTTCCGACCCTCGTCGTGCTGTGGGCGGTCCTCGGTGTGCTCGGTGTGCTCGCCGTCCTGTTCGGGTTGCTCGGCCTGCTGCGCTACCGGGCACTGTTCCACAGCCTCGCCTCGCCCGTGTTGATCGGCGTCCTGGTGGCATTGACGCTCTACGACGTCCCGGAGGACACCGGCTGGCGGCTCTCCCGCGGGATCCTCGAGGACCAAGCCGCCGACTGCGCCCACTCCGGCCACCGCACCCGCCTGGGCGTCTACACCATCACCTTCATCACGCCCCGTGACGGCGGCTGCCTGTTCTACACCCAGCGGGGCGACTCGAATACCGAAGGCTTCGCCTTCTTC
>NZ_JABLTE010000058.1 GCF_013315795.1 Nocardia barduliensis | reverse complement strand
GGTGACGTCCGTCATAAAGGAGGTGGGGAGGCCGGTGGGATGGGCACAGCGGGCTCAGTCTAGTCGGCAGTCGGTGCGCACGCGGCGAAGTCGTTCGACCGGCGCGTGACCGCGGTCGCTGTCCTCGCCGGGTTCGTCCGCACACGAACCGCGTGACCTCGAGCACCCTGCCCTCGGGCGGCCCGCGGACGATCGCCTTCCTTCCATGGCCGAGTTCGGCGTTGCCCCAGTCATCGCGCCCGGCCGAAAGGGCGCGGCGCAGCGGCGGCGGGCCGGCGAAGGGGGAATGACGAGGTCCGTTCCGCTGTTGACCAGGGATGCCGGGAGGGCGATGCTACGGAGGCGTCCCGACCCGTTTCCCGGCTCGATCCGTGACGTCCGGCCGCCGGGTTCCCGCGTTCGTCCAGGTGACAGGCGGTCCGTGAAACTTGTCGGTGCTCATGCCTAGCATGGCGGCCGGGGGTATGTCTGGACGCCGAACACGAAGGAGAAGGGACGACCTGTGGCGGAACGCCTCACTGTGCGCGGAGCTCGGGAACACAACCTCAAGGGTGTCGATCTCGACCTGCCCCGCGACAGCCTCATCGTGTTCACCGGTCTGTCCGGCTCCGGCAAGTCGAGCCTGGCCTTCGACACCATCTTCGCGGAAGGGCAGCGGCGCTACGTCGAGTCGCTGTCGGCGTACGCGCGGCAGTTCCTCGGGCAGATGGACAAGCCGGACGTCGACTTCATCGAAGGTCTCTCGCCCGCGGTGTCCATCGACCAGAAGTCGACCAACCGCAATCCGCGCTCGACCGTGGGCACCATCACGGAGGTCTACGACTACCTGCGACTGCTCTACGCGCGGGCGGGCACGCCGCACTGCCCCGTGTGCGGCGGGCTGATCGCCAAGCAGACGCCGCAGCAGATCGTCGACCAGGTGCTGGCCATGGAGGAGGGCATCCGCTTCCAGGTGCTCGCTCCGGTGGTGCGCACCCGCAAGGGCGAGTTCGTCGACCTGTTCGACCAGCTGAACACCCAGGGCTACTCCCGTGTGCGGGTCGACGGCGTGGTGTACCCGCTCACCGATCCGCCGAAGCTGAAGAAGCAGGAGAAGCACGACGTCGAGGTCGTGGTCGACCGGCTGGCGGTGAAGCCGAATTCCAAGCAGCGCCTGACCGATTCGATCGAGACCGCGCTGCGCCTGGCCGACGGCATCGTGGTGCTCGACTTCGTCGACCGCGACGAGCACGCCCACGACCGGGAGCGCCGCTTCTCCGAGCGCCTCGCCTGCCCGAACGGTCATCCGCTTGACATCGAGGACCTGGAGCCGCGCTCGTTCTCGTTCAACTCGCCCTACGGCGCCTGCCCGGACTGCACCGGCCTCGGCATCCGCAAGGAGGTCGACCCGGAACTGGTGGTGCCCGACCCGGCGCTGAGCCTGAACGAAGGCGCCATCGCGCCGTGGTCGCGTGGCCAGACCGCGGAGTACTTCACCCGGCTGCTGTCCGGCCTCGCCGATTCCATCGGCTTCTCCATGGACACCCCGTGGCAGGATCTGCCGCCGAAGGCGCGCAAGGCGGTGCTGGAGGGCAGCGCCGACCAGGTGCACGTGTCCTACACCAACCGCTACGGGCGCAAGCGCTCGTACTACGCGGACTTCGAGGGCGTGATGCCGTTCCTGCAGCGGCGCATGGAGAGCACCGAGTCCGAGCAGATGAAAGAGCACTACGACGGGTACATGCGCGACATCCCGTGCCCGGTGTGCAACGGCGCTCGGCTGCGCCCGGAGATCCTCGCCGTCACCATCGCCGCGAACGGCGACAAGAAGTCCATCGCCGACGTCAGCGACTTGTCCATCGGCGAGTGCTCGGCGTTCCTGAACTCGCTCACCCTCGGGGAGCGCGAGGCGGCGATCGCCGGGCAGGTGCTCAAGGAGGTGCAGGCGCGGCTGGGCTTCCTGCTCGACGTCGGCCTGGAGTACCTCACGCTCTCGCGCGCGGCGGCCACGCTCTCCGGTGGTGAGGCGCAGCGGATCCGGCTCGCGACA
Source organism: Nocardia barduliensis (assembly GCF_013315795.1). GTDB lineage: Bacteria > Actinomycetota > Actinomycetes > Mycobacteriales > Mycobacteriaceae > Nocardia > Nocardia barduliensis. The sequence continues at coordinate 47,272 of NZ_JABLTE010000058.1, read as the reverse complement.
CAGATCGGCTCCGGCCTGGTCGGCGTGCTGTACGTGCTCGACGAGCCGTCCATCGGCCTGCACCAGCGGGACAATCGCAGGCTCATCGAGACGCTCACGCGGCTGCGCAATCTCGGCAACACGCTGATCGTGGTCGAGCACGACGAGGACACCATCCGCGCCTCGGACTGGGTGGTCGACATCGGCCCGTTCGCAGGCGAGCACGGCGGCACCGTGGTGCACAGCGGGCCCTACCAGGAACTGCTCACCGACCCGAACTCGCTGACCGGTGCGTACCTGTCGGGCCGGGAGCGGATCGAGGTGCCGCTGGTGCGCCGCCCGGTCGGCAAGAAGCGGCAGCTCACCGTCGTGGGGGCGAGCGAGCACAACCTGAAGGGCATCGACGTCGCGTTCCCCCTCGGCGTGCTCACCGCGGTGACCGGTGTCTCCGGTTCGGGCAAGTCGACGCTGGTGAACGACATCCTGGCGACGGTGCTGGCGAACCGGCTCAACGGCGCGCGGCAGGTGCCGGGCAGGCACACCCGGGTCAACGGGCTCGATCACCTGGACAAGCTGGTGCAGGTGGACCAGTCGCCGATCGGCCGCACCCCACGGTCCAACCCGGCCACCTACACCGGCGTGTTCGACAAGATCCGCACCCTGTTCGCGGCCACCACCGAGGCGAAGGTGCGCGGATACCAGCCGGGCCGGTTCTCGTTCAACGTCAAGGGCGGGCGATGCGAAGCCTGCTCCGGTGACGGCACGCTCAAGATCGAGATGAACTTCCTGCCGGACGTGTACGTCCCGTGCGAGGTCTGTCACGGCGCGCGCTACAACCGGGAAACCCTCGAGGTGCACTACAAGGGCAAGACCATCGCCGAGGTGCTGGACATGTCCATCGAGGAGGCCGCCGAGTTCTTCGAACCGGTCACCTCGATCCACCGCTACCTCAAGACGCTGGTGGACGTCGGCCTCGGCTACGTGCGCCTCGGTCAGAGCGCTCCCACGCTCTCCGGTGGTGAGGCGCAGCGCGTGAAGCTGGCCGCCGAGCTGCAGAAGCGGTCCACCGGCCGCACCGTGTACATCCTCGACGAGCCGACCACCGGTCTGCACTTCGAGGACATCCGCAAGCTGCTCAACGTCATCAACGGCTTGGTGGACAAGGGCAACACGGTGATCGTCATCGAACACAACCTGGACGTCATCAAGACCTCCGACTGGGTGATCGATATGGGCCCGGAGGGCGGCTCCGGCGGCGGCACCGTCGTCGCCGAGGGCACGCCGGAGGAGGTCGCGGCCGTCGCGGACAGCTACACCGGCCAGTTCCTGAAGGAGGTGCTGGACGCGCGGCCCGCGCCGCAGAGCGCCGCGAAGAAGGCTCCGGCGAAGAAGACGGCGGCGAAGGCGACCAAGCGGGTGGCGAAGAAGACGGCATCGGTCGGTTGACCATCGCCCGGCGCGGCCCTGCTCGCACGGGCCGCGCCGCTGCCGTCAGCGGTTGGCGATGGCGTGGATCAGCTCGGCCAGTTCCTTGGGCTTGGACCACATGGGCCAGTGCCCCGTGGGCAGGTCGACGTATTCGGCGTCGATGCGGGCCAGCTCGGCGAAGATCGGCGCTTCGCCGTTGTCGCGCAGCTTCTCGACCAGTTCGACGGTCATGCTGCTGCAGATCACGGTGGTGGGCACCGCCAGGCGCGCGGCCGAATCGCTCAACCGCAGCGGTGCGCCCGCGACGGACGCCGGCTCCGATACCGCGCGCTCCCGGAAACGCGCCAACGCGGTGTCGTCCAAGCCCGCCAGACTGCTGCCCTCGGCCTCCAGGTCGGACCATTCCGGCAGGACCCACTCGCGCGCGGCGGCGTCCAGCGCGGAGTTGATGACGAAACCGTTCGGCAGCGGTGCGCTGTCGACGTAGATCGCCCGGCGGAACAGGTCGGGCGCGCGGTCGATGGCGAGATAGGCGGGCGCCGCGCCACCGGAGTGCGCGACGAGCACGACGTTCTCGCCCGCGGGCACCGCGTCGATGATCGCCTCGGCCTGGGATTCCAGGGTGGCCGACAACCGATCGGGGTCGGCGGCGTCCAGACCGGGCAGCGTGAGCGCCAGCACTTCGTTGCCCCGCTGCCGCAGATCGAGCGCGACTTCGTCCCACGCCCATGCGCCGAGCCAGAATCCCGGAGTGAGAAGAATCCGTGTAGCCATGGGCTCACTGTGCCCTACCCGTTGGGATATTTCCTAAACATCGTTGTCCCCATGGGTATTTCGCTCACAATTTCCGGCCGTGAGTCGAATTTCCGGAGGAACTGAGGTAGGGCGCGCTGGTGATCTACCCGGCGTCGGTGTCGTCGTCGGTCGGCGCATACTCGCCGGCGTCCGTCGGGACGCGGTACCGGCGCGCACGGCCGAGGAGCGAGCGTGCCGTCCGCGGGACCCGCGCCGGACCTCGAATTCAGTAGACGGGGCCGGTGTATTTCTCACCCGGGCCCTTGCCCGGTTCGTCGGGATGCGCGGAGGACTCACGGAACGCGCGCTGCAGCGACTGCAACCCCTCGCGGATCGGTCCGGCGTGCGGGCCCAGGTACTCCACCGAGGCCGTGACCAAACCGGCCAGCGCGGTGATCACGCGCCGCGCCTCGTCCAGATCGCGCCGCGGGCTGGCGTCCGGGTTCTCGTCGGCCAGGCCGAGCTTCTCCGCCGCCGAACTCATCAGCATGACGGCGGCGCGGCTGATCACCTCCACCGCGGGGATGTCGGCCAGTTCGCGAACGGAGGCGTCGAGGTCGTCGGTCATGTCTTCAGGCTAGCGACGCCGCGCGCAGCATCCTGAGGTGGCCGATCTCGGTGACGTTCTTCATCAGCTCCGCGTTCACCCAGCCCGCCAGATGCGCGATGGTGAGCCCGGCGTCGGCGGGCCACGGGTAGGCGGAAGGGCGGTCCAAGTCGGACTCGGCGAGCCCGTCCAGTACGCGCACCCATTCGGCGTGCAGATCGCGCAGGCAGGCGATGGCCGCGACGCCGTCACCGGGCCAGTGCACGTCCTCCCGCGCGGGCGGGGCGAGCCCCTCGGCGTGGTCGATCGCCGCGCCCCACCACCAGCCGATGTGCCAGGTGAGCCACCCGATCGTCGGAACGGGCACGGGATCGGGTTCGGTGTCGGCCCAGTCCGGCCGCCACACGCCGTCGGTGTCGGGGCGTACCGTCCAAGTGAGCTCGGCGGGTTCCCAGAGGAAATCCTCCGGCGTCAGCGCTTCGAGATGGATCCCGGCCAGCGACCAGGTCAGGTCGAATTGCCATCGGAGCAGGTCACGGCGTGGTGGGCGCACCGGGGGAGCGTGGCACGCGACAGGCGGCCGGGCAAGGCATTTTCGACCCGATTCGGCGATAGCCGAACGGAATGTTAGACTTTCCGCTGACGACCGCCCCGGGCTTGCCTCGGGGCTGATAAGTGGAGCCCGACTCCCACCGCTGCCGACGAGTCATCGTACGGTCCAGCGGTCCGGTCACCCGCCCCGCGAGGGCGGGTTTCTCGTGCCGAGTTCTCCTGGAGAACCCGCGCACGAGAGTCGATCCGAGTTCGCTCGTGGTCGGCGATCGGTCGACATCGGGCCCCGTGCGCGGAATACCGCACCGGGGCCTTCGTGTTGAACAGGGGTTGCAGTTATTGCGCGCGGTCGTCCGACGACACCGCTTGACCTAGGAGGCCCCATCAGCACTGAGACCCGCATCAACGATCGCATCCGTGTTCCCGAAGTCCGGCTCATCGGGCCTGGCGGCGAGCAGGTTGGGATCGTGCGTGTTGAAGATGCACTACGCGTCGCCCTCGAAGCCGACCTCGATCTGGTCGAGGTGGCACCCGATGCCCGTCCGCCGGTCTGCAAGATCATGGACTACGGCAAGTTCAAGTACGAGACGGCGCAGAAGGCGCGCGAGTCTCGGAAGAACCAGCAGCAGACGGTGATCAAGGAGCAGAAGCTCCGCCCGAAGATCGACGACCACGACTACGAGACCAAGAAGCGCAACGTCGTTCGCTTCCTCGAGGCCGGGTCCAAGGTCAAGGTGACGATCATGTTCCGCGGACGCGAGCAGTCCCGGCCCGAACTCGGCTTCCGGCTGCTGCAGCGGCTGGCGTCCGACGTCGCCGAGCTCGGCTTCGTGGAAACCTCGGCCAAGCAGGACGGTCGCAACATGACCATGGTCCTCGCCCCGCACAAGGGCGCGAAGACCCGGGTGAAGGCACAGCAGGAGTCGGCCCCGCGTCCGGCGCCCAGCGCCGCCCCGGCCGGTCAGCCCGCCGCGGAGCAGGCCGAGACGGCCGGCCCGCAGTAACACCGATCAGAACGCCGGCGGTCCTTTCGGACCGCCGGGACGACAGATAGAGGAATCCATGCCGAAGATGAAGACGCACAGCGGCGCCTCGAAGCGATTCAAGGTGTCCGGCAAAGGCAAGCTGCTTCGCCAGCAGGCGAACCGTCGCCACCTGTTCGAGCACAAGCCCACCCGCCGGACTCGCCGTCTGGACGGTGTGGAAGTCGTCGCCCCCGCCGACGTCCGTCGCGTGAAGAAGCTGCTCGGTATCTGATCGCGCCCGCGCGCACACCGACCGGCACCCCGCGACCGGAGTACCTCCGTCGCCACCCCCGACCAATTTCCGGGCGCTGCCCCGCGCCCCAGATCGAACAGGACTGACCAGTGGCACGCGTCAAAAGGGCCGTCAACGCTCAGAAGAAGCGCCGTTCCATCCTTGAGGCCTCCAAGGGCTACCGCGGCCAGCGCTCGCGGCTGTACCGCAAGGCCAAGGAACAGCAGCTGCACTCGCTCACCTACGCCTACCGGGACCGCCGGGCGCGCAAGGGTGACTTCCGCAAGCTGTGGATCGCGCGCATCAACGCCGCCGCGCGCATCAACGACATCACCTACAACCGCTTCATCCAGGGCCTGAAGGCCGCGGGTGTGGAGGTGGACCGCAAGATCCTCGCCGAGCTCGCGGTGTCGGACGCCGAGGCGTTCGCCGGTCTCGTCGCGATCGCCAAGGCCGCCCTGCCGCAGGATGTCAACGCGCCGGCTGCCTGAGTCGCCTCCGTTGGCACACGGACAACTTTCGGAACGACCCGTGGAAGCGCTCAGCGAGCGCAATCCGCGGGTCGTTTCCGCTGTGAAGCTGCAGCGCGGCGCGCAGCGTCGCAAAGCGGGACGGTTTCTCGCCGAAGGCGCGAACGCCGTCGCGGCGGCGCTGGAAACCGGGCGCGTCCACGAGCTGTTCTACTCGAAGGCAGCCGCCGAGCGCGACCACGCGCTGATCGCGGGAGCCGCCGCCACCGGGGTGCGCACCACGCTGGTGAGTGATCGCGCGGCACAGCACCTCGCGGACACCGTCACCGCGCCCGGATTGGTCGCGGTCTGCGATCTGCTCGACGTGCCCATGGCCGGTGTCCTCGACGCGCAGCCTCGGATGCTGGCCGTTCCCGTCGAGATGGCCGAGCCGGGCAACGCGGGAACGCTCGTGCGGGTGGCCGATGCCGTGGGCGCCGACGGCGTGGTGCTCGCGGGTGACACCGTCGATCCGCACAACGGCAAATGCGTGCGGGCCAGCGCGGGCAGCATCTTCCACGTGCCGATCGCACGGCACCGCGACGTCGGCGAGACGCTGGACGCGATCGCCGCGGCGGGCATCACGATCCTGGCGACGGCAGCCAACGGCGAAGTCGACCTCGACGACGCCGACCCACTGTTCACCGCCCCCGTCGCCTGGCTGTTCGGCAACGAGGCACACGGCTTGGACCCCGCTGTCGCACAGCGCGCCGACCATCGCATCCGCATCCCCATTCACGGACGCGCCGAAAGCCTCAATCTGGCCACAGCCGCCGCGATCTGCCTCTACGCAAACTCCCGCGTGCGCTGGGCTGTGTAGTTTCTGCCGCGCTTACGGCGCTGCGGGCTGTGTTTGATTGGCCGCGCCTGCGGCGCGGCGGGTTCGCGGCCCCCTGGTGGCTCGCGTTTGCGCGGCCGCCGCTTGCTCCTTCGTCGCTTGCGCGGCGGCCGCGCAAACGCGAGCCGGGCCGCGAACGGCGCATGCTCGGTCTCGCTTCGCTCGAAAGTCGTGGTTGGGGTGCGCTGGGGGCGTTGGTAGTGGAGGTCGGGACTTAGCGCACGGCTGTTCGTGGGGGCTGGCGGTCTGTGATGTGGTGTGTTCGCGGGCTGTGTTTGATTGGCAGCGCCTTCGGCGCTGGGTGTTTGCGGCCCCTTTGTGGCTCGCGAACGGCGGATGTTCGGTCTCGCTTCGCTCGAAAGTCGTGGTTGGGGTGCACTGGGGGCGTTGGTAGTCGAGGTCGGGACTTAGCGCACGGCTGTTCGTGGGGGCTGGCGGTCTGTGATGCCGCGTGTTCGTGGCCCTCTTTGTGGCTCGCGTTGCGTGATCGTTGCTTGCTCCTTCGTCGCTTGCGCGGTGGTCGCGCAACGCGGCGCTGTGTGGCGCTTCCACGCGGGCGGTGAGGCGGGATCGTCAGTCGCCGTGTGCGCTGAGATTCCGCAAGATTCCCTCTGCCCAGGCCGCTGGGACCGCGTCCGGTCCGGCTACCCGCATCGCGCTCATCACGGTGAGCAGCATTCCGGTGGACAGGAAGCGCCGGGTCTCTGTTTCCGGTGCTCCGGTGAGGTCTCGAATCAGCTCGTAGATCACGCCGAAGCGGGTCCTGACTTGGTCGCCGATCGCCGGGTCCGCGCTGGCTGCGAAGCCGTGCAGCAGCAGTTGGAGCAGTTCTCGTTCGGCCAGGAAGACCGAGTAGCCGTTGGCGAGAGCGGCCAGGGCGTCCTCGGGGCCCGCATCGGGCGGCGCTTGGGTGCGGGCGGCGCGGAAGATCTCCTCGATCCGGTCGCACACGCGGTGCAGGGCCGCGCGGAACAGGTTCTGCTTGGTGCCGAACAGCCGGATCACGTACGGCTGTGACACGCCCGCGCGCCGGGCGATCTCGTCGGTCCGGGTGGCGGCGTAGCCGGATTCGGCGAACGCGGACACCGCCGCGCGCAGTACCTGCTCGCCTCGTTCTTCGGCCGTCATCCTGGTCCTGGTCGCCATCGTGCTCCGTTTCCGCTGGTTCCGCGTGTGCCTTGACATGTTATCAGTCGATGCATACCGTTTTCGGCAGTAGTTATCAGTCGATTACAACAAGGATTGGACATGACCGAGACCCTCCCACCCGCCGCGGCGCCCGCTGTCGCGCCGGTGGCCACGCTCGGCGGGCGCAGGCTCGCCGCCGTACTCACCGCGGTCGGCATCCCGATGTTCATGGTCACGCTGGACAACCTCGTGGTGACGAACGCGCTGCCGGTAATCCGCACCGAGCTGGGCGCTTCGCTGGCGGACCTGCAATGGTTCGTCAACGCCTACACGCTGTCGTTCGCCTCGCTGCTGCTCACCGCGTCCGCCATCGGTGACCGGCTCGGCAGGCGCCGGATCTTCCTGCTCGGCATCGCCCTGTTCACGCTGGCGTCCGCGGCCTGTGCGCTGGCGACCGGACCCGGCATGCTGATCGCGGCACGGGCGGTACAGGGCTTCGGCGCGGCCGCCGTGATGCCGCTGTCGCTGACCCTGCTGTCCGCCGCCGTCCCGGAACGGATGCGCAACGCGGCCATCGGCATCTGGGGCGGTATCGCCGGACTCGGCGTCGCGCTCGGCCCGCTGGTCGGTGGCGCGGTGGTGGACGGGCTGAGCTGGCAGTGGATCTTCTGGCTGAACGTGCCCGTCGGGCTGGTCGTGCTGCCGTTCGCCGCGCGGGTGCTGGCGGAATCACGCGGTCGCGGCCGCCGTCTCGATCCGGTCGGGTTGCTGCTGTCGGCGGGCGGCGTGCTCGCGATCGTGTGGGGCGTCATCGACGGCGCGGACGACGGCTGGACGTCACCGAGCGTGGTGTCCGCGCTGCTCGGTGGCGCGGTGCTGCTGGCCGGGCTGGTCGGCTGGGAACTGCGCGTGCCCGAGCCGATGCTGCCGCTGCGGTTGTTCCGCTCCCGGGCGTTCAGCGTGAGCAATGTGGTCGGCTTCGCCTTCTCGGTCGGCGTATTCGGCTCGATCTTCCTGCTCGCGCAGTACTTCCAGGTGGTGCAGGGTTACAGCCCGCTGGAATCGGGCGTGCGCACCATGCCGTGGACCATGGCGCCGATGGTGGTCGCGCCGATCGCGGGTCTGCTGGTCGATCGGGTGGGTGCGCGGACGTTGATCACCACCGGGCAGGTGCTGTTGGCCGCGGCGCTGGCCTGGATGGCCGCGATCACCACGGTGGACGTCGCCTACGGCGCGTACGTCGCGCCGTTCCTGCTCGCGGGCGTCGGCATGGGGCTGACCTTCGCGCCCGCGTCGACCATCGTGATGGCCAGCGCGGCGCCGGAGGACCAGGCCATGGCATCGGGCACCAACAACACCGTCCGCGAGGTGGGCGTCGCGATGGGCGTGGCGGTGCTGGCCTCGGTGTTCGCCGGATCCGGTTCCTACCTGGGTCCGCAGAGCTTCGTCGACGGTCTGGTTCCCGCGGTGTGGGTCGGCGCGGCGATAGTCGCGGTAGGCGCGCTGGTGTCGCTGCTGCTGCCACGGCGGGGCACCGCGGCCTACTGAGTCCGATCCGGGCGTCCCTGTCCGTGCTGTGCGCGGACAGGTTCGTCGTCTGGCTGGGGTCCGGCGTGCCGGGGCAGCGAGCGCGCCACAGTCGTCCCGCGCGCGTCACCACCGACCGTGCCGAAGACCCGATGACGTACCCGGCTCTGGGGCTCGATGACCATTCGCGCGTTGTACGCTGCGCGGCCGCAGGTTCCACTCGTCGTGCCGGACGAAGCCTTGCGTGAGTGATCAGGCGCACAATCCGATGCGACCGGGCAGGGTAGCGAGCAACACCGGCGCTGCGCCGTGTCGGGGGTAATCCACGTGAAAGGCCTGCGGTCGATCCAATAGTGTGTAGTCGACGCAATAGCGTTCGGTGCACGCTATGCCGTTCACCAGCAGCAGTGCGGGCAGGCGATGAGCCGCGCCCGCGAACCGATCCCCAGGGGAGAGACGGAGCATCGTGGCCGACGACATCGACGCAGGCGAGCAGAACGCGGCGCTGACCGAGGAGGCACTGGCCGCGGCCGCGGCGGCCGCCGAGAAGGCGTTCGCCGCTGCCGCCGACCTGGATGCGCTCGCGGTCGCGAAAACCGAGCACCTCGGCGGCAAGGCGCCGCTGGCCCTGGCGCAGCGCGCGCTGGGCGCACTGCCCAAGTCGGAGAAAGCCGACGCGGGCAAGCGGGTCAACGTCGCCAGGTCCAGGGTGTCGGAGGCGTTCGAGGCCCGCCGTGCCACGTTGCTGGCCGAGCGCGATGCCGCCGTGCTGGTCGCCGAGGCGATCGACGTGACGCTGCCCGCCCGCCGCGCGGCCGTCGGCGCACGGCACCCGATCACGGTCATCTCCGAGCAGATCGCGGACGTGTTCGTCGCGATGGGCTGGGAGGTCGCCGAAGGTCCCGAGGTGGAGACCGAGCACTTCAACTTCGACGCGCTGAACTTCCTGCCCGACCATCCGGCCCGCACCATGCAGGACACCTTCCACATCGCGCCGGAGGGCTCGCGTCAGGTGCTGCGCACGCACACCTCCCCGGTGCAGGTGCGCTCGATGCTGGAACGCGACCTGCCGATCTATGTGGTCTGCCCGGGCCGCACCTTCCGCACCGACGAGCTGGACGCCACGCACACCCCGGTGTTCTCCCAGGTCGAGGGCTTGGCGGTGGACAGGGGCCTGACCATGGCGCATCTGCGCGGCACGCTGGACGCGTTCGCCAGGGCGCTGTTCGGGCCGGACACCCGCACCCGCATGCGTCCCAACTACTTCCCGTTCACCGAGCCCTCCGCCGAGGTGGACGTGTGGTTCCCGGACAAGAAGGGCGGCGCGGGCTGGGTCGAATGGGGCGGCTGCGGCATGGTGAACCCGAAGGTCCTGATCGCCAGCGGTATCGATCCCGAGGTGTACAGCGGGTTCGCGTTCGGCATGGGCTTGGAGCGGACGCTGCAGTTCCGCAACGGCATCCCGGACATGCGCGACATCGTCGAGGGCGACGTGCGCTTCACGCTGCCCTTCGGTATCCGGTCCTGATCCCACCCTTCGATCGAGAGAGCGAAACGACAAGTGCGAGTAGCGCAGTCCTGGCTGACCGACATCATCCAGCGCACCAACCCGGAGTGGTCGGTGACGCCGGAGGAGCTCGACGCGGGATTCGTCCGGGTCGGGCTGGAAGTCGAAGAGGTCGACAAGCTCCAGCGGGTCGCGGGCCAGGCGGAGGCGGGCGGCGAGCCGCTGGTGGTCGGCCGGGTGGCCGAGATCACCGAGCTGACCGAGTTCAAGAAGCCGATCCGCTTCTGCAAGGTGGACATCGGCAAGCCCGAACTGCAGGAGATCATCTGCGGCGCGCGGAATTTCGAGGTCGGTGACCTGGTGGTCGTGGTGCTGCCCGGCGGCGTGCTGCCCGGTGGCTTCCAGATCACCTCCCGCAAGACCTACGGCCATGTCTCCCACGGGATGATCTGCTCGGTCGCCGAACTGGGTATCGGCAAGGACCATTCCGGCATCCTGGTGCTGGAACCGGGCACCGCCGAGCCGGGCACCGACGCCAACGCGCTGCTCGGCCTGGACGACACCGTCATCGAGCTGAACATCACCCCCGACCGCGGCTACTGCTTCTCGGTGCGCGGTCTGGCCCGCGAACTGGCGTGCGGCTTCGATCTCGACTACGCCGACCCCGCGGTGCGGACCCTGCCCGAGCACGAGGAAGAGGCCTGGTCGATCCGGGTCGAGCCGGATTCCAGGTGCACCCGTTTCGCGGCGCGCCGGGTCACCGGCGTCGATCCGAAGGCGGTCAGCCCTTGGTGGTTGCAGCGCAGGCTGCTGCTGTCGGGCGTGCGGCCGATCTCGCCCGCGGTGGACGTCACCAATTACGTCATGCTCGAGCTGGGGCAGCCGCTGCACGCCTTCGACGCGGCGAAGGTGTCGGGCGGCTTGGTGGTCCGCGCGGCGAACAAGGGGGAGACGCTGCGCACCCTGGACGACGTGGAGCGCACCCTCGACCCCGAGGACGTGGTGATCGCCGACGATTCCGGCGTCGTCTCGCTGGCCGGCGTGATGGGCGGGGCGAGCACCGAGGTCGGCGCGCAGAGCACCGACATCCTCCTGGAGGCGGCCACCTGGAATCCGCTGCTGGTCTACCGGACCGCGCGCAGGCACAAGCTGGTCTCGGAAGCGGGCAAGCGGTACGAGCGGGTCGTCGATCCTGAGATCAACGTCGCCGCGCTCGATCGGGCGGCCACCCTGCTCGCCGACATCGCCGGGGGCACCGTGGAACCGGTGCTCACCGACGTCCGGATCCCGGTCCCCGCCCCCGAGCCCATCCGCATGGACATCGACTTGGCCGATCGCGTCGCCGGCGTCGTCTACCCGACGGGCACTTCGGCGCGCCGCCTGGCCCAGATCGGTTGCACCGTCGAGGTCGGCGTCAGCGACGCCGGGCACGGACAGCTGGTGGTGACTCCGCCGAGCTGGCGGCCCGACCTGGCTCAGCCCGCCGACCTGGTGGAAGAGGTGCTGCGGCTGGAGGGCTTGGAGCAGATTCCCTCCGTGCTGCCCGCCGCACCGGCCGGGCGGGGGCTCACGCCGGCCCAGCGCCGCCGCCGCGCCGTCAGCCGCGCGCTGGCGTTCGCGGGCGCCGTCGAGGTTCCGCCGCCGGTGTTCCTGCCCGCCGGGGTGTTCGACACCTGGGGGCTGGATGCCGACGATCCGCGCCGTGCCACCACGAAGGTGCTGAATCCGCTCGACGTGGAGCGCGCCGAACTGGCCACCACGCTGCTGCCCGGCCTGTTCGAGGTGGCCGCTCGCAACATCTCGCGGGGCGCGCGCGATCTCGCCCTCTACGGCATCGCGCAGGTGGTGCTGCCCGGGGCGAACACCAGGGCGGTCGAGCCGCTCCCGGTGGACCGGCGTCCCACCGCCGACGAGATCGCCGAATTGCTCGATTCGCTGCCCCACCAGCCGGTGCACGTGGCCGCCGTCCTGACCGGACGCCGCGAGCCACGCGGGCCGTGGGGGGCGGGCCGTCCGGTCGAGGCCGCCGACGCGTTCGCGCTCGCCGACGCGGTCGCCGACGCGGCGGGCGTGACCATCGAGCGCCGCCCGGCGGCCCAGCTGCCCTGGCACCCCGGCCGTTGCGCGGAGCTGGTGGTGGATGGAACCGTCGTCGGCTACGCGGGTGAGCTGCACCCCGCCGTGCTGGAACGGTCCGGTCTGCCGCCGCGCACCTGCGCCGTCGAGCTGGACCTGGACGCGTTGCCGCTGCGGGAAGCCCGGCCGGTGCCCACGGTGTCGCCGTTCCCCGCGGTGCTGCAGGACGTCTCGGTGAGCGTCGAGAAGACGATTCCGGCGGCGTCCGTCCAGGCGGCGCTGCGCACCGGGGGAGGCGAGCTGCTGGAGGACATCGCGCTGTTCGACGTGTACGAGGGCGCGCAGGCGGGTGAGGGCCGCAAGTCGCTCACCTACGCACTGCGTTTCCGTGCCACCGACCGGACCCTCACCGAGGACGAGGCCAGCGCGGCGCGCGACGCGGCCGTCGCGGCGGCGGCCGACGCGGTGGGTGCGGTACTGCGCGGCTGACCGTCATGCGACACCCGGCCCATCCGATTCTCAACGCGCTGACCTACCTGCCGGAGCGGACCGTGCTGCAGACCCCGGCGCTGCTCGGCATGGAGTACACCGATCTGTCCCTGCCCACCTCGGACGGACAGATCGTGCACGCCTGGTGGATTCCCGCACGTGAATCGGTCGGGCATGTCCTGTTCGCGCACGGCAACGCGGGCAACATCGGCGACCGGGTGCCGATCTACGCGTTGCTCACCGAGGCCGGGTTCGACGTGCTGGCCTTCGACTACCGCGGGTACGGGCGCAGCACCGGAAAGCCCTCCGAACGCGGTACCTACCTCGATGCCCGTGCCGCGCGCGCCGCATTGCTGGCCCAGCCCGGTGTGGACCCCGCCCGGGTGCTGTACCTGGGCAAGTCCCTCGGCGGTGGCGTCGTCCTGGAGCTGGCGCAACAGCATCCGCCGGCCGGTGTGATGCTGATGTCCACCTTCACCGGCCTTCGTGACGCGGCGCGCTCGGTGTATCCGTTCCTGCCCGCGCCGCTGGTCCCGAACGCCTATCCGAACGAACGCCGCATTCGCAACCTGCGCGCCCCGGTCCTGATCATGCACGGCGACCAGGACGAACTGCTGCCGCTGCGGCACGCGCAACGGCTCTACGCCGCGGCGCGGGAGCCGAAACGGCTCGTCGTCTTTCCCGGCGCCGGGCACAACGACCTGATCGTCGTGGGCGGCTCGACCTGGTACGACCTCGTGCGCGAGTGGGCGGGCGCGCGGGTGCGGTAGTCGAACCCCGCGGTCCGGGCCGCGCGCCGCAACCCCAGGTTCGAGCGAAGCGAGATCGAGCATGCGCCGTTCGCGGTCCGGCTCGCGTTTGCGTGGCTGCCGGGTACGCGACGAGGGAGCAAGTCGCGGTCACGCAAGCCGCAAAGGGCTGCGACGAGGCCGCGTCGCGAAGCTGCCAGCCTTACGAAGTGCCGTGCGTTATGTCCTGAGTTCGCCTATCGACGCGCCCAGCGCACCGCGACTACGCCTTTCGAGCGCAGCGAGATCGAGCATGCGCCGTTCGCGGTCCGGCTCGCGTTTGCGCGGCCGCCGCGCAAGCGACGAAGGAGCAAGCGGCGGCCGCGCAAACGCGAGCCACCAGGGGGCCGCGAACACGCCGCGCGAAGGCGCGGCCGATCAACAACTGCGTAGCCTGGCGGTATGAGTGACGACAGCGAGATCGCGCGCCGGTTGGCCGACCTGTCCGACCTGGAGCTGGCGGGTGTGCTGCTGGTCGCGACGGCGGCGCGCCCCGGGTTCGCGGCGGTGCACGCGGCGCTGCTAGGCGTGTTGGAAACGGGTGATGCGGTCGCCGCACCCGGTGTGACTCCTACCACCCCGGGCGGCGCCCCTGCGCCCCTCGGGCAGTCGCCGGAGACATCCGGCCAGGTCGGCGGCACTTCCGCGGTACCGGCGGTACCGGTACCGTCGCCGGGTATGCCCCCGCCCGTCGCGAGCGGCGGATATTCGGCCTCCGGCGTTCCTACTTTCGAGTCAGTTCGCGATAAGGTCGAGCAGCGCTACGGTACCGCGCAGGGGATGGGCGAACTCGACCGGCAGACTCCCGCAGGCCGCAGCGTGGACGAACAATGGCAGGCACGCGAGAAGGCCGCGCGTGAGCGGCTGGACCGGATCCGGAAATCGTTGCGGGACAACGACGCCGACCCTGACCAGCCGTGATCCCGGCCGGGCGCGCCGGAGGAGAAGTGATGGGTGGAATTCGATGAGCGAGCCGCGTGAAATCGCCGAACGGCTACTGGACGCCCAGGTGGAATTCCTGCTCGCGGAGGTGAGCGGCGCGCGCTTCGCCGAGGTGATCGCCCGCGACACCGAAGCGGTGCTCGCCGTCGCCGACACGCTGGTCTTCCGGGACGTCGTCGAGATCGAACAGGCCAAGCAGACCGTCCGGACCATCGTCGAGCTGATCGGCGGCAGCCCCGTGATCGCCGACATGGTCGGGGTGTTCGCCGATTCCATCTACGACCACATCGCCGCCAACCACGACTACCGGCTCGGCGAGGTGGTCGAGCGCGAACCGGTCGAGGCGCTGCTGGAGAAGATCTTCGGCATGCACCAGGCGCAGGAGCGCATCCTGGACCGGCTCACCGAGAGCCCGCTGGTGGCGACCGTCGCCTCGAAGTTCGTGGACAAGCTGATCAACGACTTCATGCAGGCCAACCGGGAGCGCGCCGAGAAGATCCCTGGCGTCTCCTCCCTGATGTCGCTGGGGCAGTCCGCGGCCAACCGTGCCAAGAAAGTCGCCGCCGACAGCACCTTCGTCGGCGATCTGGCGGGCAAAGGCGCGCTGTTCGCGCTCAAACGCACCAACAACGCCATCCGCGAGATGCTGCGCGACGCGCCGGTGCACGACGCCGCGATGGAGTTCTGGGATCTGCACGCCGACGAACCGGTCAGCGGCCTGCGCCAGTACCTCACCCAGAAGGACCTCAACGAGCTGGTGCTGCTGTGCTACGAAATCGCCGTCACCACCCGCGAGAAGGAATACTTCGGCCTGCTCGTGGACGAGTGCGTCGAGGTGTTCTTCACCAAGTACGGCGATTACACCCTGGCCGCCATGCTGCCCGAACTCGGGCTCACCGGTGACGACATCGCCAGGGAGATCCTGCGCTACGGACCGGCGGTCATCGAGGGCGCGAAACGAGAAGGCGTGCTGGCCGGGCTGATCCGCGAACGCCTTGCGCCGTTCTACACCTCCGACGAGGTACTCGCCATACTGGGCTGTGTTTGATTTGCCGCGACTTCGTCGCGGCGGGTTCGCGGCCCCTTTGTGGCTCGCGTTTGCGCGGCCGCCGCTTGCTCCTTCGTCGCTTGCGCGGCGGCCGCGCAAACGCGAGCCGGGCCGCGAACGGGCAATGCTCGGTCTCGCTTCGCTCGAAAGTCGTGGTTGGGGTGAGCTGGGTGCGCTGGTTGTCGAGGTTAGGGCATTGTGCACGCGGTTGTAGTGCTGGGCGTGGGATGGTTTCAGTGGTTCGAGCGGTCGTTATTTCGAGGTGAGCTGGGCTGTGGACGGCGGATGCTCGGTCTGGCTTCGCTCGAAAGTCGTGGTTGGGGTGCGCTGGTTGTCGAGGCTAGGGCATTGTGCACGCGGTTGTAGTGCCGGGCGTGGGCTGGTTTCAGTGATTCGGGCGGTCGTTATTCCGAGGTGAGCTGGGCTGTGGACGGTGGGAGTTCGGTTTTGCTTCGCTCGGAATCGGGGGTTGGTGCGGTGGCGTGGGCGTGAGCTTGTCGCCTGGAGTTTTCCGTGGTGTGGCGGGGGCGCGAAGCTTCGGCGCTTGCTCCTTCGCGGAGGCGTGACCGTCCGCCGGCGCTCGGCTGTGCCCCCGGACGCGGGCGGGGGGTTCGTGCCCTCGTGGGCGGGCGCCGCGCTACTTCGGGAGTGCGGGGACGATCGCTTCGCCGACGGTTGTCAGGCGGTCGCAAGGGTTCTGGCCCGCGGTCTTGTTGACCAGCGTCAGTTGCAGTAGTCCCTGGCGGGCGGGGAACAGTACGTCGCACATCTGGTCCTTGGCGGCGTCGTCGACGCGGAACTGGCGTCCGGGGCGGCCGGCGATCGTAATGTCCTGGAAATCGACGTTGCCGGGCTTGCGCTCGAACTCGGCGACGGACGAGCCGTTGGAGAACACCCCGAGGGTGAAGTCGGCGCCCTTCCATCCGCAAATCTCCCAGCCGGGCTGCTTGACGCCGCCGACGCCGACCTGCTTGCTCGCCGGATCGAGTCCGGCGCTGGTCAGCGCGTTGTCGGGGATGCCGGTGCAGGGATCGAACAGCGCGGCGGAGGTGCCCGCGGCGGCCTGCGTGGTGGTCGTCGCCGGTGACCCGCTGGACTCGTCGCCGCAGGCGGCGAGTCCGAGTACCAGTGCTATTGCCAAGGGAACCAACGTGATTCGGTGCGCCATCCCGCCCTCTTGCCTCCGGTGTGTCGCGCCGGACTGTATCAGAGTCGCGCCGAGGGGTTTCGCGGCGGGCGAACGCGGGTAATAGGCAGCGTGATTCGGCGTCTACCCGCACCCGAGCGGAGGCCGGATTCGTCGCGCCCGGTAACCCCTGGTTGCCAGTGTGTTTAGAAGTGCGCACAGTGTCCGGTTTGTCTGAATTTCGCGTTGACACCGGGAAGGCCCTGTGAAAGTTTGCCCCTGATTTCCGTGTCCTCGCCGTGCAGCGGTCACGGCGGCCGATCGGAGGAGCAGAGGTGGTGCGGTCACGTCGACGACCGGAATTATCCGGCGGCACACGGTTGTCCGCGCCCGGCGAACGGCAGGGGTCGGGCAGCGGAATCGTCCGCCCCCGCACCATTCGCGGACAGTTGGCTCGAATCCTCGTCGTCTCCTTGGTTCTGGTGCTCGCGCTGCTGGGCGCGATGGTCGCGCGGGAGGTCGACGCGTACCGCGGGAGCCGGGACACGGCGACTGCGGTATCGCTGGCGCTGGCGGTGCAGGACTTGGTGCACGAGGCGCAGCGCGAGCGCGGCCTGACCAACGGCATGCTCGGCGGTGACGGGCGATTGCTCCAGCCCGTGGCCGACCAGCGCGGCGCGGTCGACCGCGCGCTGCGCGAGTTGCGGGGTGCGATGGCGGAGAACCCGCCCGGCGCGGACCGGGTGCGCGCGGCCGCCCGGCCGCTGACCGACCTGGACGCGACCCGTGCCCGGATCGATGAGCGGCGAACGGCACGGCAGGCAGCCTTCCAGTACTACACCGACGCCATCGACGCGCTGAACCACCTGTCCCTCGGTCTCGACCAGGCCGCCGATCCGGCGGTCCGGCACGGGCTGCAAGCGTTGTACGCGCTGGGCGAAGCCAAGGAACAGACGGCGCGCGAACGCGGCTTCCTCAACGGCGTCTTCGCCGCCGGCGGTTTCGAGCCGGGCGAGTACGTGCAGTTCCTCGACATCCGAGCGGCCAAGCTGGCCGGTCTTGCCGCGTTCGCCCGCGACGCCACCGCGGCCCAGCAGGCGCGGTTGGACGCCGTGCTGGACAGCGAGAGCGCGGTCCGGGCCGCGGAGTCGGAGAACATCGCGATCGCCTCCAGCGCCGGGCCGCTGGTGCGTCCGGTCGACCCGATCACTTGGTGGGCCAGGATGACCGGGGTCATCGATGAGCAGCGCACCGTGCAGCAGGCGGTCGGCGCCGACATCGGCTCGCGCGCGGAGGTGTTGCGCCGCAACGCCGCCTTGGTCCTCGGCGCGTTCGTACTCGCCGCGCTGGCGGCGATCGCGGTGGAAGTGGCGCTGGTCGTCTCCGCGGTGCGCGCGATCGTCCGGCCGCTGGCCATGCTGGCCGCGGACGCCGACGACGTATCGAGCCGGCGGCTGCCCGACGTGATCGCGGCCTGGCGCACCGGCGACGACACCCGCCCGCCGGACCCGCCCGCTCCGGTGCGGACACCGGCGGGCGCGAGCGTCGAGATCGCCGCCGTGGCACGAGCTCTGGATCGGGTGCAGTCCACCGCGTTCGACCTCGCGTCGGAGCAGGCGCTGGTGCGCCGCAACACCACCGAGTCGATGGTCAGCCTGGCCCGCCGCAGCCAGAACCTCGTGCGCCGCCAGCTCGGCCTGATCAGCGAATTCGAGCGGGAGGAACTCGATCCCAAGGCGCTGTCGAACCTGTTCGAACTCGACCATCTCGCCACCCGGATGCGCCGCAACGCCGAGAGCCTGCTCGTGCTGGTGGGCGAGGCGAGTCCGCGCCGCTGGGCCGAACCGATCCCGCTCAGCGACGTGATCCGCGCGGGCCTGTCCGAGGTGGACGACTACCGCAGGGTGGTGCTGCGCCGGATGGACGAGGTGCTCGTCACGGGCGCGGCGGCCAGCGAGCTGGCCCACATGCTCGCGGAGCTGATCGAGAACGGACTCGCTTTTTCCCCACCGGATCTCGAGGTCGAGATCTACGGGCGCGCCGGGCCGAACGGATATCTGCTCGCGGTGGTCGACCACGGAGTCGGCATGCCCGCCGACCACTTGGCCCAGGCCAACGCACGACTGCGCGGCGAACAGGATTTCGTCGTCGCGCCGACCCGCCATCTAGGCCACTACGTCGTCGGCAGGCTCGCCGAGCGGCTCGGCATCGGCGTCGAGCTGAGCGTCTCACCGGTGAGCGGCATCGTCGCGCGCCTGACGCTGCCGTCGGGCATGCTCGACACCGGGCAGCTACAGCGCGACGACCCGGGCGAGCCCGCGCCACGCGCCGCCGCGCTGCCGATCGGTTCGAGTCCGCCGAGGCCACGTCCGTCTGCCGTCGAATCGACCGTGGCTCGGGCACCGGCTCGATCCTGGGCGGACGCCGGGTCGTCGGCCTACACCCCGGTCGTCGCCACGCTGACGGAACCGGCGGCCGCGCCGAGCGTCGCCGCCCTCGAGTCGCGCAGTCCGGCAGCCGATTCCGGACCCGTGACGCGGCACACCAAGAACGGCTTGGTCAAACGCAACAAGAAAGCTCGCGCAGCCGCTACGGGCGCACGGCCCAGTGCGATGCCCCGATCGGAGCCCGCACCCGCGGTCGAGCGCTCACCCGAGGAGATCCGCGGCATGCTGTCCGCCTTCCGCTCGGGCTATCAGCGTGGCGCGCCCGGAAGGCACGCCGCCGCCCCGCGGGACGACCTCGTCCGCGCCGCCGATGCGGCGCACGAATTCCAGCCCGCCGCGACCATGGCAGAGGAGATCCGGTGACCACCCACATATCGAGCGCCGACCCGCACACCTTCAATTGGATGCTGGCCAACTTCGTCCGCGAGACCGACGGTGTCCGCGAGGCGGTCGCGGTCTCCTCGGACGGCCTGCTCATCGCCATGTCCGACGGCCTGGACCGCATCTCCGCCGACCGGCTCGCCGCCATGGTGTCCGGGCTGGTCGGGCTCGCCAGAAGCGCCTCGCGCAGTTACTCCTTCGACGGTCTGAAGCTGATCATGATCGAGATGAAGCGCGGCTTCCTGCTCGTCTCCGCCCTGGGCGACGGCAGCTGCCTGGGCGTGATCGCCGACAGCGGTTGTGACGTCGGCCTGGTCGGGTACGAGATGGCGGTGCTCGCCGAGCGTGCGGGCGCGCTGCTGGATCCCGCGCTCATCGCCGAACTGCGCGAGACGCTGCGGCGATGAGACGCGAATCCGCCGCCGACGATCGATTCGTGCGGCCCTTCGTGGTCACCGCCGGACGCACCACGCCACTGCTGGACGGGTTGCGCATCGAGACGTTGGTGCGGGCCGAGCCCGCCGCGCTGTCCGCACCGCTGCGCTTCGAGCAGCTCACCCTGGTCCGGCTGTGCCAGCAGCCGCACTCCATCGCCGAAATCGGCGCCGCGCTGCGGGTTCCGATCGGGGTGGCCAAGGTCGTCGTCAGCGACCTGGCCGCGACCGGACACGTGACCGTGCGCGCCGCCGACCAGCTCACCGCCGCTGCCATCGAGAGGATCAGGGACCTTGTCCGGGCACTCTGACATGCGAACGCCGACCATGCCGTCCTCGGTGAAAATCGTGATCAGCGGCGGGTTCGGCGTCGGGAAGACGACGTTCATCGGAGCCATCTCCGAAATCGAGCCGCTGGTGACCGAGGCGGCGATGACCGAGATGGCCGTCGGCGTGGACGACCTCGCACACCGTGCGGACAAGACACAGACCACCGTCGCCCTCGACTTCGGCCGCATCACCCTGGACAGTTCGCTGATCCTGTACCTGTTCGGCACGCCGGGCCAGGACCGCTTCGTCTTCCTGTGGGACGACCTGGTCGACGGCGCGCTCGGTGCGGTGATCGTGGTGGACACCAGCCGTGTCGACGACTGCTATCCGGTGCTGGACTATTTCGAGGAACGCGGCACGCCCTTCGTCGTAGCGGTCAACCGCTTCGACGGCAGCGCGCACTTCGACCTCGACGAGGTCCGTGAGGCGCTGGAGCTGGAGAACTGGATTCCGGTTCTGGAGTGCGATGCCAGGTCTCGTGATTCGGTCAAAGAGGTGCTGGTCTCGCTGCTGGAACAGGTATTGCTGCACCGCCCGGATCAGCTCACCGCGTGAGGCATGGGCTCGGGACCGATGAATTCTCCGCGCGTCCGGCGTCTGTACTGTTGCCCGTCCCGAACGACGACAAGGAGCATCATGAGCAACGGCGCGGACCTCGCCCTCACCCACATCGGCGTGCTGGTCGGTGACCAGGACAAGGCCCTGGAGTTCTATCGCGACGTCATCGGACTCGAGGTGCGCGCGGACATGCCGTTCGCCGGTGGGCGCTGGGTGACCGTCGGCCCCGCGAAGCAGCCGGGTATCGAGTTCATTCTGGAGACCCCGGAGATGGTGCCGGACGAGGCCGCCGTCGCGGCGGCGCGGGCTCGGCTGGCCAACGGCGCGCAGGGCACACTGATCTTCACCACCGACGCCGTGGACGCGACCTTCGCCCGGCTGCGCGACGCCGGGGTCGAGGTGACGCAGGAGCCGATCTCGCAGCCGTACGGGGTACGCGACTGCGGATTCCGCGATCCGTGGGGCAACCACCTGCGCTTCTCCGAACTCCCCAGCTGACCCGGGCGCGGCCGGTGTGGGCCGCGTCGCATACCCACGCAGGCCGCAGGGCAATACTGTCTGATCATGGGCGAAACGATGAGTGAGACCCAGCAGGACGCCATCCGGCCGCTGCGCGACGACATCCGGTTCCTCGGTGGCGTGCTCGGCGACACCATTCGCGACCACGAGGGGCCGGAGGTCTTCGACCTCATCGAACGGGTGCGCATCGAGGCGTTCCGGGTGCGCCGCGAGGAGGTCGAGCGCAGCGCCGTCGCGGCGCTGCTGGACGGTGTGGACATCGCGGTGGCCCTTCCGCTCATTCGCGCGTTCAGCTACTTCGTGCTGCTGGCCAATCTGGCCGAGGACATCCAACGCGACCGGCGCCGCGCGGCGCACGAGGCGGCGGGCGAACCGCCGCAGGAGTCGTCGCTCGCGGCCACCTACCGCAAGCTGGACGCGGCGGCGCTCGACGGAGCCCGGGTCGCCGACCTGCTGTCCGACGCGCTGGTGTCCCCGGTGATCACCGCGCACCCGACGGAGACGCGCCGCCGCACCGTCTTCGACGCGCAGGCCAGGATCACCGAGTTGATGCGCCTGCGCCAGCGCTACGCCGAGAGCGAGCGCGAGCGGGCCGATCTGGAGCTGCGCATCCGTCGTCAGGTGCTGAGCCTGTGGCGCACGGCGCTGATCCGGTTGGCCCGCTTGCGCATCCAGGACGAGATCTCGGTGGGCCTGCGCTATTACGACCTCACCCTGTTCGAGGTGATCCCGGCGATCAACGCCGAAGTGCGCGCCGCGCTGCGCTCGCGCTGGCCGGGTGTCGAGCTGCTGCCGCGCCCGATCCTGCGTCCCGGCTCGTGGATCGGCGGCGACCGCGACGGAAACCCCTATGTCAACGCGGATGTCGTGCGTCAGGCCGCTTATCGCGCGGCCGGTCTGGCTTTCGAGCGCTACCTGCGCGAGCTGGTGGAGCTGGAGAAGACGCTGTCGCTGTCGGCCCGGCTGGTCACGGTGACGCCCGAGGTCGCCGCCCTCGCCGAGACCGGCTATCCCGACCCGGCCGCGCACGCCGACGAGCCCTATCGCCGTGCGCTGCATCATGTTCGAGCCCGGCTGACCGCCACCGCGTTGTCCGCCCTCGGCGAGGTTCCACCGAACGGCTTGGACACCGGGGCGCGGCCGTATCCGTCCCCGCAGGCGGTGCTGGACGACCTGGACGCCGTCGACGTCTCCCTGCGGCGCAGCGGTGACGGCCTGCTCGCCGACGATCGCCTCGCCGCGTTGCGCCATGCCGTGGAAACGTTCGGCTTCCACCTGCAAGCTCTCGACATGCGGCAGAACTCCGAGGTGCACGAGCAGGTCGTCGCCGAGTTGCTGGCCTGGGCCGGGGTGCATTCCGACTACGCGAGCCTGCCGGAGGCGCGCCGGGTGGAACTGCTCGCCGCCGAGCTGCGCACCCGGCGCCCGCTGCTTGGCCCGCACGCGCGCCTGAGCGAACTCGCGGCCAAGGAACTCGGCATCATCCGCGCCGCACGGGAAGTGGTGGACACGCTCGGCGCGCAGGCGGTGCCGAACTACGTCATCAGCATGTGCACGTCGGTCAGCGATCTGCTCGAAGCCGCCCTGCTGCTGAAGGAGGGCGGGCTGCTCGACCCGGGGGAGCCGGACGGGCCGCCGAGCTGCCCGGTGGGCATCGTCCCGCTGTTCGAGACCATCGAGGACTTGGGCGCCGGGGCGGCGACGCTGTCGGCGGCGCTGGAGGTGCAGGTCTATCGCGAGCTGGTGGCCGCGCAGGGGATGCGCCAAGAGGTGATGCTCGGCTACTCCGACTCCAACAAGGACGGCGGGTACCTGGCCGCGAACTGGGCGCTGTACCGGGCGGAGCTGGATCTGATCGAGGTCGCCCGCAAGACCGGCATCCGGCTGCGGCTGTTCCACGGCCGGGGCGGCACGGTCGGCCGCGGCGGTGGCCGTAGTTACGACGCGATCCTCGCGCAGCCCGCGGGGGCGGTGCGCGGCTCGCTGCGGCTCACCGAGCAGGGCGAGGTGATCGCGGCCAAATACGCCGAACCCGGTGCGGCGCACCGTAATCTGGAGTCGCTGATCGCGGGCACGCTGGAGTCGACCCTGCTGGACGTGGAGGGCCTCGGCGCCGACGCCGAGCCGTCCTACGGGATCATGGACGACCTTGCGGCCCGCGCCCGCGCGGCGTACGCGCGGCTGGTGCACGAAACCCCGGGATTCGTCGAGTATTTCCGCCAGTCCACGCCGGTCGCCGAGGTGGGCGATCTGAACATCGGCAGCAGGCCCGCCTCACGCAAGCCCACGAATTCGGTCGCCGACCTGCGCGCCATCCCCTGGGTGATGTCGTGGAGCCAGGCCAGGGTCATGCTGCCCGGCTGGTACGGCACCGGCACCGCGCTCGAGGATTGGATCGGCGGCGACCCGCAGCGCCTGGCCACCCTGGCCGACCTGTACCGCCGCTGGCCGTTCTTCCGCACGGTGCTGTCCAACCTGGCGCAGGTGATGGCCAAGAGCGACCTGGACATCGCCGCACGCTACGCCGAACTCGTGGAGGACGTGGCGCTGCGCGAGCAGATCTTCGGCATGATCCGGGACGAACACGCCAGGACCGCGCGCATGCACGCCGCCATCACCGGCAACGATCACCTGCTGGCCGACAACCCGTCGCTGGCGGAGTCCATCCACAACCGGTTCCCCTACCTGGAGCCGCTCAACCAGATGCAGGTGGAGCTGCTGCGCCGCCTGCGCGCCGGGGACGATTCCGAACTGGTGAAACGTGGCATCCTGCTGACCATGAACGGCCTGGCCACCGCGTTGCGCAACTCGGGCTGAGCCGCCGAGGCGGTTCCGGTGGGAAGGAGCGTCGTGCCGATCGACGAAGCAGCCGTTGCGGCGCTCGCGGAGCGCCGGATCGGGCCCGAGCACAAGGGCATGCCACCCGCGTCCTGGGGCCGCACCGTGCGGGAATTCCTGCGCACCGAACCGACGCTCGACCAGCTGGAGACGCCGGTGCTCACCGTGGATCACGCCGCCGTGACGGCGAACATCGCGATCATGGCCGAGTGGGTGCGCGCGGCGGGCGTGCGATTGGCCCCGCACGGCAAGACCACGATGGCCCCGCGGCTGTGGGCCGACCAGCTGGCCGCGGGTTCGTGGGGGATCACCCTAGCCACCATCTGGCAGACGCAGGTGGCGCGATCCTTCGGCGTCGCGCGGGTCGTGCTGGCCAACGCGCTGGTCGACCCGGTGGGATTGCGCTGGGTGGCGGCCGAATTGGAGCGTGACCCGTCTTTCGAGTTCTTCTGCTGGGCCGACAGCGCCGAAACGGTCGCGCTCATGGACGCGCACCTGCGCGAGGCTCCGGGGCGGGCGCGAATCCGGGTGCTGGTGGAACTCGGCGGTCCGCACGGCCGGACCGGCGCGCGCACGGTGGAACAGGCGCACGCCGTGGCGCGGGCGATCGGCGCGGCGTCCCGGCTGACGCTCGCCGGGGTGGGCGGTTACGAAGGCGCGCTCGCGCACGACCGCACGCCTGCGGGCCTCGGCGCGGTGCGCGACTACCTCCGCGAACTCGCTCGTTTGCACCGCGAACTCGCCGCGGCCGGGCGATATCGGTATCAGGTGCTCGTCACCGCCGGTGGCAGCGCCTACCCGGAACTGGCGGTCGAGTACCTCGCTCCGCTCTCCGACGAATCGGGCAGCCACGGTGTCGCCACGACGGTCGTCCTGCGCTCGGGAGCGTATGTCATCCACGACGACGGCTTCTACGCGAGCATGTCGCCGCTGGCGGCGCCCGGGTGCGCGCGTCCACTGCGCTCGGCGATGCACGGCTGGGCGCGCGCCCTGTCCCGCCCGGAACCGGGGCTGGCCCTGCTCGACGCGGGTAAACGCGATCTTCCTTTCGACGAGGGGATGCCGATTCCGCAGCGCGTCGCGGGCACGCGGGGCGGCGCGCTGGACGCGACGGTGTCGGCACTCAACGATCAGCACGCGTTCCTCCGGTTACCGCGCGGCGCCGCCACGGAATTGCCGATCGGCGCGGTCGTGCGGCTCGGGCTCTCGCATCCGTGCACCGCCTTCGACAAATGGCGGCTCATTCCCGTGATCGATGACGCCGACGCCCCGGTGCCGCGCGTGGTCGATCTGCTGCACACGTTCTTCTGACGATTCGCCGGCGTGCCCGGCGGGACGCGGGCGGACCGGCGCGAGGCGCCGCGTTCGTCAGCCGTCCGACGCGAGCAGAGCGCGCACCAACCGGTCCAGCGCCGGGCGCGGATCGAAATCCGGCGCCGGGTTCACCAGTTGGTGCAGGATGATTCCGTCGAACTGGCCGACCAGGATGCGCGTCGTCGCCTCGTCGCCGCCGACTTCCGCCAGCAGGCCCGCGGCCCACTCGGTCAGTCTGCGATGCCCGCGCCGGACGGTCTCGCGCAGCGCGGGCAGGGTCTGTGCCTCGAGGAACAGCGCGTATCGAGCCAGGGTCCGCACGCGGTCGGCCCGCGCCGCGTGGACGACGAAGGCCGCCATGCCGTCGACGAGTTCGGTGATCGTGCCCGGGGTGGGTTGCCGGTTGAGCGCCTCCCAGTCCGCGTAGTCGCGCGCCTCGAGTCGCTCGGCGATCCCGATCAGCAGCGCTTCCCTGGTGCGGAAGTAGTTGGAGGCGGAACCGGCGGGCATGCCTGCGACCTCGTCGACCGCGCGGTGGGTGAGCGCGCGGGTGCCGCGCGAGCCCAGCAGTTCGATCGCCGCGTCCAAGACGAGTTCGCGCTTGGTGGACATCTTTCGATACTACATCGGTAGTGATACGGGTTACAGGCTCGCGCGTCGATACTACATATGTAGTAACGTGCGTGGTAGCTGCTCGCCCGAGCGGTCCGGAGAAAGGGGAAGCCATGCCCGAGGCGCTCATCGTCGGTGGCGGTATCGGCGGTTTGGCGACGGCCGTGGCCTTCCTGCGGCAGGGATGGCGCGTGGAAGTGCTCGAGCGCGCCTCGGAGATCACCGAAGTCGGCGCGGGACTGTCGCTGTGGCCCAACGCTCTTCGTGCCCTCGACGCGCTCGGCGTGGGTGAGCAGGTACGGGCTCGCGCGGTCGAGGAAGGGGCGGCGGGCATCCGCGACCGCGCGGGCCGGTGGTTGACCAGGATCGATGCCGAGGCGATCCGGGCGAGGTACGGCAGCCCGATCATGATGCACCGCGCCGATCTGGTGGACGTGCTGCGCTCGGCGCTGCCTGCGCAGGCGGTGCGCACCGGGGTCGCCGTGGCCGAGGCTCGGGCCGACGGCACGGTGGTGCACTCGGCAGGAACGTCCGGCGCAGACGTGGTCGTCGGCGCCGATGGCCTGCGCAGCGTCGTACGCGGCGCCGTCTGCGGTGCGGTGCGGCCGCGCTACAGCGGCTACACCGCGTGGCGAATGGTCGTCACGCCGCACGGGCCGATCACCGGCATGGGCGAGAGCTGGGGGCGAGGGGAGCGTTTCGGATACGTCCCGCTCGCCGACGGCCGGGTCTACTGCTTCGCCACCGCGAACATGCCCGAGGGAACGCCGGGCGGCGGAGCGGCGGAGTTGCGCGCCCGGTTCGGCGGATGGCACGAGCCGATCCCCGCTCTGCTGGCCGCGGCCGGGGACGCCGAGGTGCTGAAGCACGACCTCTACGACCTGTCTGCGCTGAAGACGTTCGTGGCCGGGCGGATCGCGCTGGTCGGAGACGCGGCGCACGCGATGCTGCCCACCCTCGGGCAAGGCGCCTGCCAAGCGCTCGAGGACGCGGTGGTGCTCGGCAGAGTGGCCGCCGCGGGGGCCGACCTGGCCGACTACGACCGGGAACGCAGGCCGCGCACCCGGATGATCGCCTCCCGCTCCCGGTGGATCGGCGCGGCGGCGCAACTGTCCTTCCCGCCTGTGGTCGCGATCCGCGACGCCTTGGTGCGGGCGGTCCCGGACTCCGTGCAGTTGAGATCGCTGGGTTCGGTCCTGGATTGGCGTTGCTGACCGCCGCGCCCGAGCTACGGCGCGGGGAAGGCGCGCAGCGCGCGCTCACAGCGGGCGGCCTGGGCCCGCAGGGCTTCGACGAGTTCCGGCGGACCGGCGAGCAGCGTGAAGTCGAGATCGACCGAGGTGATCATCCACACCAGCTGCTCAGCTGACTCGGCGCCCACCAGCAGGCGGCAGCTGTGGTCGTCGACGGCCTCCAGGACGCCCATCCCCGGCCAGACACGGTCGGCGGCATACGCCGCGGACCGGTGCAGCAGTACCGTCGCCTGCTGTGGCCAGGCGCGGGTGGACAGCCGCATCGAAAGATACGCCACGACATCGCCCTCCGGCGGCTCACGAGGTCGGAATCGGGGGCCGGTCGGGATTCGCGGCGTGATCCGGTCGGCGCGAAAGGTGCGCCAGTCGGCGCGGTCCACGTCCCAGGCGACCAGGTACCAGTGCCTGCTGAAGTGCACGAGGGTGTGCGGCTCGACGGTGCGGACACTGGGCGCGCCGTCGAGCGCGCGATAGTCGAACCGCAGCCGTTCGTGGCGCTGGCACCCTTCGGCGATGGCCATGAGGGTGTCCGGACGGACCTCGCTGCCGGGTGCGCCGACGCGCAAGGTGGCGCCGCGCAGCGTGCGGACCCGGTGGCGCAGGCGCGGCGGCAGCACCTGTTCCAGCTTGGTCAGCGCGCGCAGCGACGCCTCCTCGAGCCCGGTCACGGCGCCCGCGGAGGCCCCGCGCAAGCCGACCGCCACCGCGACGGCCTCCTCGTCGTCGAGCAGCAGCGGCGGCAGCGCGGCGCCCGCGCCGAGGCGGTACCCGGCGGCGCCCTGGGTGGCGTGCACCGGGTAGCCGAGTTCGCGCAGCCGATCGACATCGCGGCGCACCGTACGCGCGGTGACGCCGAGCCGCTCGGCCAGTTCGGCGCCGGTCCGGTCGCGCGAGGTCTGTAGCAGGGCCAGCAGTTTGAGCAGGCGAGCCGACGTTTCCAGCACGAGGCCAGGATGCCGGAAAGTTAGGAACGATCTCGTCCTAAGCGCTTACTACCTTCACTGACATGACTACCGACCAGGACATTCGCCCGTTCCGCATCGACATCCCGCAGGAAAAGATCGACGACTTGCACCGCCGCCTGGCGGATACGTCGTGGCCGAGCGACCTGCCCGGCGCCGGGTGGGACAAGGGGATGCGGGTGTCCTATCTGCGTCCGCTGGCCGAGTACTGGCGCACCGGATTCGATTGGCGCGCCGTCGAAGCGAAGCTGAACGAGCTGCCCCATTTCGTCACCGATATCGACGGGCAGCAGGTGCACTTCCTGCACGTCCGCTCGCCGGAGCCGGACGCCGTGCCGCTGGTGCTCAACCACGGCTGGCCCGCGTCGTTCGTCGAGTTCCTGGAGGTGCTCGGACCGCTGAGCGATCCCCGCGCGCACGGCGGCGACCCGGCCGACGCGTTCCACTTGGTCGTGCCCTCGCTGCCGGGCTTCGCGTTCTCCGAGGTGGCACCGGAACCGGGGGCGGGCTCGACCGAGCGGTTCGCGGAGGTGGTCGCGACACTCATGGCGCGTCTCGGTTACGACCGCTACGGCGTGCAGGGCGGCGACGCGGGGTACTTCATCGCCGCTCGGTTGGGTCATATCGCCCACGAGCACCTCGTGGGCCTGCACGTGAACGGTCCGATCACCATCCCCGCATGGGACGGCGGTGACGCCGAATCCTGGGGCGCGGCGCAGGAGCAGGACGAGTGGTCCTCGGCCGGGACCGAGCCGGAGTACAGCCCAGAAGATCAGGCGAAGCTGGCCGCGCTCACCGGCCCCGACAGCTATGCCCGCTACGACTACGCCACCCTGCAAGCCAACCGTCCGCAGACGCTGGCGATCGGCATCCAGGACTCGCCCGCCGGGCTGCTGGCCTGGATCACCGACCTGTTCCGGCAGTACACGAATCCGGCGATCGAACTGCCCGAGGACGCCGTGGGCCGCGACGCCCTGCTGACCAATGTCAGCCTGTACTGGTTCACCGGAACCTTCGCCTCTTCGCTGCGGCTCTACAGCGAATCCGCGGCATGGGGAGCATCGGTGCGGAAGTCCGAGGTGCCGACCGCCGCGGCGCTCTTCCCCGGAGATCTGTCGATCCGCAAACTCGCCGAGGACGCGCACAACATCGTCCGGTGGACCGAATTCGACCGCGGCGGGCATTTCCCGGCGATGGAGGCGCCGGACCTGTTGATCGCGGACGTGCGCGAATTCTTCCGCAAGCTGCGCTGACCCTGCGGGCGGCCGCCGGCCGGAACGTGCTAACCGCCGGAGTAGCGCGCGTGCATCGCGGCGGCCGTCGCCGCGAGCCGAGCGCGCAACTGCGGCGGTTCCAGCACTTCGACGAACTCGCCGAGCTGGAGGATCCCGTGCGCGAGCACGTCGAAGGACTCGGAAGGCACGACGACCTCCACCCACCCCTCGGCGTCGGGCGTTCCCGCGGAGGCCAGCGCCTCAGGGACCGCTGCCGGATCGATCATCAGCCGCAGGTACCGAAGGTGGGTGGCGGCGATCCGGCAGCGCGCCCGGACCCGCAGCATCGAACGCGCGAAATCGTCGGCGGCGTCGGTCCAGTGCGCCCGCAGATCGAAATCGGCCGGGCGGGTGAAGGATTCGCCGGTCGGTTCGGCGGCGAGGATCCGGCCCACCCGATACGAGCGGGGCGTGTGCCCGCTGCGGGCGACCAGGTACCAGGTGCCCGCCTTGAGTACCAGGCCGAGCGGGTCCAGCAGGCGCTCGACCACCTTGTCCTTGCGGCCGTAGCGCACCCGTAGCGTGCGGTCGTGCCACAGCGCGTCGGCGATCGTCGCGAGCGTCGGCGTCTCCTCCGGCCGGTGGAACCAGCCCGGCGCGTCGACGTGCACCCGCTCGGCGATGCGCGTCGCGCGTCCGCGCAGTTCCGGCGGCAGCGCGGCGAGCACCTTCAACTGCGCGGTGGCCAGCACGGTGCCGAGCCCGAGATCCGCGGCCGCGCCGGGCAAGCCGGTCAGCAGCACCGCGTCGGCTTCGTCGGTGGTGAGGCCGGTGAGCCGGGTGCGGTAGCCGTCCAGCAGCCGCACGCCACCCGCGCGGCCGGGCTCGCTGTAGACCGGCACACCGGCCGCCGAGAGGGCCTCGACGTCGCGATACACGGTGCGCACCGAGACTTCCAGTTCCCTGGCCAGTTCGGGCGCGGTCAGCCGGCCGCGGGTCTGCAACAGCAACAGCAGCTGCACCAGTCGACTCGCCCGCATGCCCGCGACACTAGCCGGAAACCTTGACAGAAGACGACAGGTTTTGCCCGTACGGTCCTGGTCATGACCAGTTGGAGTCAATTCACCGAAGAAGCGCCGCACATCGCCGAGATCTTCCTGCGCAGGCACCGCGCCGCGGGCAATCTCTGCATGCTCGGCACCCTCCGTTCCGACGGTTACCCGCGGATCAGCCCGATCGAGCCGCGAGTCTTCGCGGAGTGGCTGGTGCTCGCGGGCATGCCGGGCACGACCAAATTCCGTGATCTCGCCCGGGATCCGCGCTTCTGCCTGCACACCGCCACCGTCGACACGAACGTGTCCGACGGCGACGCCAAACTCTTCGGCACCGTCGTGGACCTGCCCGACCGGGACGTGCACACCCGCTTCGCCCAGCATCTGTTCGACGAGACCGGCTTCGACATCAGGGGCCAGGAGTTCGACCACTTCTACGTCGCCGATCTCACCGGCGCGTCGACGGTGGAGGTCGCGGGCGACCACCTCGACATCACCATCTGGAAACCCGGCGAAGGAGAGCGCGTGGTGCAGAAGCACTGACTCGGCGGCGGAAACGGCGCTGCTCCGGCCGGACGTGTCGGGGGCACCGCCGACTCGGACGTCGCGGACACCGCAGCCGGAGTGGACTCGCCGTCGACGACCGAGGGCGAAGCCCCGCGCTTACGGGCGCCTTCGGCTGTCTCGGCGACGCGTGAGAAAGGCTCGCTCGGCGGCGTTCTCGGTGCAGGCGATGGCGGCGTCGTAGGCGGCGGTGGCCTCGGCGGCGCGGCCGAGCCGGGTCAGCAAATCGGCGCGGATGGCGTGGAACAAGTGGTAGCCGTCCAGGGCCAGGGCGTCCACCAGTGCCAGTGCGGCTACCGGGCCGTCCACTTCGGCGACCGCGACCGCGCGGTTGAGCGCGACGATCGGGCTGGGCGTGAGCACGGTCAGCTGGTCGTAGAGCCGCAGGATCTGGCGCCAGTCGGTGTCCACCGCGACGGGTGCGTCGGCGTGGACCGCGTTGATCGCCGCCTGCAGTTGATACGGTCCGGGCCGGTTGCGGCGCAGGCACTGCCGGACGAGCGCGTGCCCCTCGGCGATGAGATCGCGGTCCCACCGGCTGCGATCCTGTTCCGCGAGGGGCACCAGAGACCCGTCGGTGCCGGTGCGCGTGGACCGGCGGGATTCGCTCAGCAGCATCAGCGCCAGTAGCCCGGCGCCTTCAGGTTCGTCCGGCATGAGTTCGACCAGCAGGCGCCCGAGCCGAATCGCCTCGGCACACAGATCTCCCCTGGCCAGCCGCGCACCGGAGGTGGCCGTGTGCCCCTCGGTGAAGATCAGGTACACCACGACGAGTACCGCGCGCAGCCGGGCGGGCAGATCCGCGTCGGCGGGCACCCGGTAGGGAATGCGGGCGTCGCGGATCTTGCCTTTGGCGCGAACCAGTCGCTGCGCCATGATCGTTTCGGAAACCAGGAACGCGCGGGCGATCTCGGCGGTGCTCAGTCCGCCGAGTAGCCGCAGCGTCAGCGCCACCTGCGCGGGCAGCGCGAGGGCGGGGTGACAGCAGGTGAAGATCAACCGGAGGCGGTCGTCACGCACGGCGCTCACCGGCTGCTCCGGCTCGTCCTCGGCGTGCAGGAGGGCGGCTTGGGCGTGCCGGTCGGCGCGGTCGGCTTCCCGGCGCAGGCGGTCGATCGCCCGGTTGCGCGCGGTGGTGATGATCCAGCCCGGCGGGCTCGGCGGGAGACCGTCGGCGGGCCAGCGCTGGACGGCGGCGGTGAACGCGTCCTGCACCGCGTCCTCGGCGACGCCGATGTCGCCGAAGACGCGGATCAGGCTCGCGACGGCACGGCCGTAGTGCTCGGCGAAGACCGCTTCGATCACCGAGCCGGTCACGGGCCTGCTCAACTATTCGTCCTGGATCGGCCGGACTTCGATGGGCAGCGTGAGGACGCTGGTGAGTTTGCGGCCCCACTCCAGCGCCTCGTCGAGATCCGCGGCGCGGATGACGGTGAACCCGCCGATGTGCTCCTTGCCCTCGACATACGGGCCGTCGGTGATCAGCACGTCGTCGCCTCGGGCGTGCAGCACGGTCGCGGTGCCCGGCGCGTGCAGGCCCGCCGCGAACACCCACGCTCCCGCCGCCCGCATCTCGTCGTTCAGCGCGCCGAGATCGCGCATGATCTCGTCCAGGTTGTCCGGGACGCCTTCGCCGTCGGGCTGGTAGATGCTGAGCAGGTAGTGCTTCATCGCCTCGTCCTCCTCATCCGCGCCGGTACGTGGTGATGATGACACCGGTGCCGGTCCACCCGTGGGCCGTCGTGTGCCTTCCCATGATCTCGGCCTGCACCGGGCTGTCGTACCGGTGCGCCCAGCCGCCGGGGGTGAATGCGTCCCCGTCGGCCCGCCCCGAGGCCTGCACGACGCCGTCCAGGGTGAGGTGTTCCACCGCGATGATCTCGCTCATCTCCGCTCCTTCCGCGACCGGCCCGGCGCCGGTCTCACCACCTATACGAACGAAGCCGGGGCGGATCGACAGCGGCGCGGAAATTTCCTCCGAGATCCGGACGAATCGCTGCTCACGACCTGGTGTGCGCGGGCAGGAGACGTTGTATATCGGTATAGCTCACGATGCCGGACGCAATGGGGGCGTCGTCCCGCACGGCGCGCGCGACCTCCATTGCGGCCGACAGCGCCGAGCGGTAGAGCAGTGATCCGGTGCTGATCCGGCGCACGCCGAGCCCGGTTAGCGTCGCGATGCCGGGGCCGGTGGCGGCATAGAGAACGTTGACCGGCAGTTCGGTCGCCGCCACGATCCGCTCGATGCGCTCCGGGTCGGTCAGACCCGGCACGAAGACGCCGTCGGCTCCGGCCGCTTCGTACCGTCGCACGCGGGCGTGGGTCGAGCCGTGATCGAGGCCCAGCCAGTGGGTGTCGATACGGGCATTGACGAACAACTGCGGCGCGCGTTCCTTGATCGCGGCGATCAGTGTGGCCTGGTGCTCCGGCGCCGCCAGCGCCGATCCGGCACGGCCGTCTTCCAGGTTGACGCCCGCGATCCCGCAGGCGGCGAGCTGTTCGACGAAATCCGCGACCGCGCCGGGCCGCTCGTCGAAGCCGCCCTCGATGTCGACGGTCACGGGGATCGGCAGTCGCGCCAGGCGACGGGCGCATGCGAGCGTTTCGGCCTTCGTGAGGCTCACGCCATCGGCCAGCCCCGCCGCGGCGGCCACGCCGAGGCTGGTGGTGCCGATCGCCGGGAATCCCTCGGTCGCCAGCAGCGCGGCCGAGGCGAAGTCCCAGGCGTTGGGCAGGACGAGGGGCCGGTCACGGTGATGCAGACCGTGGAAGATATCGAACTTGGTCGGCGAGGTGGCCGCGCCGGGCGCCGGAGAAGACGAAGTCATGCCGCGACGGTAGCCACGGGACGTTTCGGCGCCCTCCGAAACGAGGGGCCGCCATCATGGAGTGGTGCCGACCAGAGGAGCCGAACTGGCGGGCTTGGCCGCCCTGCTCGCCGACCGCACGCGCGCCGACATCTGCCTCGCCCTGCTGGACGGACGGGCGTGGACCGCGGGCGAGCTCGCGCGTCACACCGGTGTCGCCGCGTCCACCGCGACCGAGCATCTTGACCGCCTGCGCGACGGCGGTCTGCTGGTCGAACACCGTCAAGGCAGGCACCGCTACGTCCAGCTGGCCTGTCCGCGGGTCGCGGAACTGCTCGAGGGCATGGTCGCTCATCTCGACCCGTCCGGCCGCCCGGTGACCGGCTTGCGTACCGCCACGGTCGCCGCCGCGCTGGCTCGTGGCCGCACCTGCTACGACCATCTCGCGGGCCGGCTCGGCGTGGCGATCACCGACGCCATGACCGCGCGTGGCCTGCTCCGCGGTGACAGCGGGTTCGCCCTCACCGATTCCGGCTCGGCGTGGCTCACCGGCTCGATGGGCGTCGACCCTGCCGCGCTGCGCGCCACGCGCCGCCCGGTGGCCAGGCCCTGCCTCGACTGGACCGAGCGCCGCGTGCATCTCGGCGGCTCGGCGGGCGCACAGCTGTGCCGCCGCCTGAAAGAGCTGGCGTGGATCAAGGGCGTCGGTAGCGGCCGTGCCGTGCGGGTTACCGCGCGGGGCGAAGCCGGGCTGGCCGAAGCGCTGGGTATCGACCCGGCGGTGCTGCGCTGAGCCGTGGCATACGTCGCTCGCGCCGGGTGTCTCGGTCGCTCGCGATGGCCGGCCGCAGGGCGCCTGCCCGGCCAGGACGGGCCGCCGCCGACGGTGTCCCGATCGCGCGGTTTGGTGGGCCAGGCGGCGGGTATCAGGTGGTGGTGACCGGGCGCGGCAACCCAGGCTGTGAATGAGCTTGCATGGTCATGCATAATCATCACATGGTTGATTCCTCGGATGCCCCCCACCCGACCGAACCCGTCGTGCGGGTCGCGGTAGCCGGTGCCAGCGGGTACGCGGGCGGCGAAGTGTTGCGTCTGCTGCTGGGGCATCCGGCCTATCGAACCGGGCGCCTCGTCATCGGGGCGCTCACCGCGGGCTCCAACGCGGGCACCGCGCTGGGGGAGTTGCAGCCGCATCTGCTGCCGCTGGCCGATCGGGTGCTCGCGCCGACCACGGCCGCCGAACTGGCCGGACACGACGTGGTCTTCCTCGGCCTGCCGCACGGCCAGTCGGGGGCTATCGCCGCCGAGCTGCCCGAGTCCACGGTGATCATCGACTGCGGCGCCGACTTCCGGCTCACCGACCCGAAGGCCTGGGAAAAATACTACGGCAGCCCGCACGCGGGCAGCTGGCCCTACGGCTTGCCCGAACTGCCCGGCGGCCGGGAGAAGCTGCGCTCGGCGACCCGGATCGCGGTTCCCGGCTGCTACCCGACCGTCGCCAGTCTCGCGCTGGCTCCCGCCGTCGCCGCGGGCATCGTGGAGCCCGCCGTGCACGTGGTCGCGGTCAGCGGCGCGTCCGGCGCGGGCCGCAAGCTGGACATCGGGCTGCTGGGGTCGGAGGTGATGGGCTCGGCGCGGGCCTACGGCATCGCGGGCGCGCACCGGCACACGCCGGAGATCGCGCAGAACCTCGCGGCCGCGGGCGGCGCGGAGGTCGCGGTGTCGTTCACTCCGGTGCTCGCGCCGATGCCGCGCGGCATCCTCGCCACCTGCACCGCGCCGACTCGCGTAGACGCCGCGCAGGCCCGCGCCGTCTACGAGAAAGCTTATGCCGACGAGCCTTTCGTGCACCTGCTGCCGGAGGGCACGCTGCCGCAGACCGGTTCGGTGCTCGGTTCCAACGCCGTCACCTTGCAGGTAGCGGTGGACGCCGACGCGGGCCTGCTCGTGGTGATCGGCGCGATCGACAACCTGACCAAGGGCACCGCGGGCGCGGCGGTGCAATCGATGAACCTGGCCCTCGGATTCGAGGAGACCGCAGGACTTTCCACCGTAGGAGTGGCACCGTGACGACATCCGACATCGCCGACGGCAAGCTGGTCCGGACCCAGGGCGTGACCGCGCCGCTCGGCTTCCGCGCGGCGGGCATCGCCGCGGGCATCAAGGCCAGCGGCAAGCCGGATCTGGCGCTGGTGTTCAACGAGGGGCCGGAATACCCGGCCGCGGGCGTGTTCACCCGCAACAAGGTGAAGGCCGCTCCGGTGCTGTGGTCGCAGCAGGTGCTGACCGGCAAGCGGTTGCGCGCGGTGATCCTGAACTCCGGCGGCGCCAACGCCTGCACCGGCCCCGGCGGCTTCCAGGACACGCACAAGACCGCCGAGGAACTGGCCGCCGCCTTGAGCAACTGGGGCACCGAGACCGGCGCGGGCGAGATCGCGGTCTGCTCGACCGGGCTGATCGGCGACCGGCTCCCCATGGACAAGCTCATCCCCGCCGTCACCGAGATCGTGCACGAGATGGGCGGCGGCCTGTCCGGCGGCTCGGATGCCGCCTGGGCCATCATGACCACCGACACCGTGCCGAAAGAGTCGGCGTTCCACCATCGCGACAAGTGGAACGTCGGCGGCATGGCCAAGGGCGCGGGCATGCTGGCCCCGTCACTGGCGACCATGCTGGTGGTGCTCACCACCGACGCCGCGGTCACCGCCGACCAGCTCGACCAGGCCCTGCGCAACGCCACCGCGCGCACCTTCGACCGGCTCGACGTGGACGGCTCCTGCTCCACCAACGACACGGTGCTGCTGCTGGCCAGCGGCGCCAGCGAGGTCACGCCGAGCCAGGAGGAACTCGACGCCGCCGTGCTCGCGGTCTGCGACGACCTGGCCGCCCAGCTGATGGCCGACGCCGAGGGCGTCACCAAGCGGGTGCTGGTCACCGTCGCGGGCGCGGCCACCGAGGACGAGGCCGTGGTCGCGGCGCGCACCGTCGCCCGCGACAGCTTGGTCAAGACGGCGCTGTTCGGGTCCGACCCGAACTGGGGCCGCGTGCTGGCCGCGGTCGGCATGGCGCCGGTCACGCTGGATCCGAACCGGATCTCGGTGTCGTTCAACGGCAAGCCGGTGTGTGTCGACGGTGTCGGCGCGCCCGGCGCCCGCGCGGTCGACCTGTCCGGCACCGACATCGAGGTGCTGATCGAACTGAACGTCGGC
The DNA here is from genome assembly GCF_013315795.1 of Nocardia barduliensis. Classification (GTDB taxonomy): domain Bacteria; phylum Actinomycetota; class Actinomycetes; order Mycobacteriales; family Mycobacteriaceae; genus Nocardia; species Nocardia barduliensis. The sequence goes on along the minus strand of NZ_JABLTE010000058.1, from coordinate 10,242 downwards.
TCCGCGAGCGCGACCATCCGCACCACCGACCTCTCGCACGGTTACGTCGAAGAGAACTCGGCCTACAGCTCATGACCAGCGACGTGTTGCACAGGCTTTCGGCGCTGGACAAGGCGCACGTCCTGGCCGACGCGCTGCCGTGGCTGCAGAAGTTCCGGGACAAGATCGTGGTCGTGAAGTACGGCGGCAACGCCATGGTCGACGAGCAGCTCAAGCAGGCATTCGCCGCCGACATGGCATTTCTGCGCACGGTCGGCGTGCACCCGGTGGTGGTGCACGGCGGCGGCCCGCAGATCAGCGCGATGCTGAAAAGGCTCGGCCTGCAAGGCGAATTCCGCGGCGGCTTCCGGGTGACCACGCCCGAGGTGATGGACGTGGTGCGGATGGTGCTGTTCGGCCAGGTCGGCCGGGAGCTGGTCGGACTGATCAACACGCACGGCCCGTACGCGGTCGGCATCTCCGGTGAGGACGCCGGGCTGTTCACCGCGACCCGCCGCACCGTCGAGGTGGACGGCGAGCCCACCGATATCGGCTTGGTCGGCGATGTCACCGAGGTGAATCCGGACGCCGTGCTCGACCTGATCGACGCGGGCCGCATCCCCGTGGTGTCGACCATCGCGCCGGACGCCGAGGGCGTGGTGCACAACATCAACGCCGACACCGCCGCCGCGGCGCTGGCCGAGGGCATCGGCGCCGAGAAACTGGTGGTGCTCACCGACGTCGAGGGCCTTTACACGAACTGGCCGGACCGATCCTCGCTCACCTCCCGCATCGATACGGCGGCGCTGGCCGAGTTGCTCCCGCGCCTGGATGCGGGCATGGTGCCCAAGATGGAAGCCTGCCTGCGCGCCGTGTCGGCAGGGGTGCCGACCGCGCACGTCATCGACGGTCGGGTCCCGCACGCCGTGCTGCTGGAACTGTTCACCGGAGAAGGAATCGGAACGATGGTGACTCCCGCCCCGCTCATCCCGAGCGGGTCCGGCGCACCGGACGGAACGAAACAATGAGCACAGCTGAACTGCAGAAGCGGTGGTCCGCCGCGCTGATGAACAACTACGGCACACCGAAGGTCGCGCTGGTGCGCGGGGCGGGGGCCGTGGTCTACGACGCGGACGGCAAGCGCTACGTCGATTTCCTCGGCGGCATCGCGGTCAACAGCCTCGGCCACGCCCACCCGGCGATCCTGGAGGCGGTCACCCAGCAGCTCGGCACGCTCGGGCACGTGTCGAATCTGTACGCCAGCGAACCGGTCCTGGAGTTGGCCGAGCGGCTGCTCGCGCACTTCGGCGACGGCGAGGGCCGGGCGTTCTTCTGCAACTCCGGCACCGAGGCCGTCGAGGCGGCGTTCAAGATCGCCCGGCTCACCGGGCGGCCGAAGCTGGTCGCCTGCGAAGAGGCCTTCCACGGCCGCACCATGGGCGCGCTGGCCCTCACCGGCCAGCCGGCCAAGCGGACCCCGTTCGAACCGATGCCGCCCGGCGTCGTGCACGTGCCCTACGGCGACGCCGCGGCACTGGACGCCGCAGTCGACGAGGACACCGCCGCGGTGTTCCTCGAGCCGATCATGGGGGAGAGCGGCGTGGTGGTCCCGCCGTTCGACTACCTCGCCAAGGCACGCGAGATCACCGCGCGCAAGGGTGCGCTGCTGGTCCTGGACGAGGTACAGACCGGCATCGGCCGGACCGGCAAGTTCTACGCCCATCAGGCCGTCGGCATCGTGCCGGACGTGATCACCCTGGCCAAGGGGCTCGGCGGTGGCCTGCCCATCGGCGCGGTGCTGGCCAACGGACGGGCAGCCGATCTGCTCACCCCCGGCCTGCACGGCACCACGTTCGGCGGCAACCCGGTGTGCGCGGCGGCGGCGCTCGCGGTGCTGCGCACGATCGACGAGACCGACCTGCTCTCGCACGTCGAGTCGGTCGGCAAGCGGCTCAGCGACGGCATCGAATTGCTGGAGCACCCGCTGATCGATCAGGTGCGCGGTGCGGGCCTGCTGCTGGGGATCGTGCTCACCGACCAGGTGTCCGCGCAGGTCGAGGCGCGGGCGCGGGAAGCGGGCTACCTCGTCAACCCGGCCAAGCCGGACGTGATCCGGCTGGCGCCGCCGCTGGTGCTCACCGAGACGCAGGCGGACAATTTCGTCGCCGACCTGCCGGAGATCCTCGACACCGCGCTCGCGGACGCGAAAGGAGCTGCGGCGCAATGAATTCCGTGCGGCACTTTCTGCGTGACGACGACATCACCCCGGCTGAGCAGGCCGAGATCCTCGCCCTCGCCGCCGAACTCAAGAAGTCGCCGTTCGCGCGGCGCCCGCTGGACGGCCCGCGCGGCGTCGGCGTGATCTTCGAGAAGAACTCCACCCGCACCCGGTTCTCCTTCGAGATGGGCATCGCGCAGCTCGGCGGGCACGCGGTGGTCGTCGACGGCCGCGACACCCAGCTGGGCCGGGAGGAGACCCTCGGCGACACCGGCCGGGTGCTGTCCCGGTACGTCGAGGCCATCGTGTGGCGCACCTTCGAGCAGTCCCGGCTGGACGAGATGGCCGCCACCGCCACGGTGCCGGTGGTCAACGCGCTGTCCGACGAGTTCCATCCGTGCCAGGTGCTCGCCGACCTGCAGACGCTCGCCGAGCACAAGGGCGATCTGACCGGGCGGGAACTCGCCTACTTCGGCGACGGCGCCAACAACATGGCGCACTCGCTGCTGCTCGGCGGCGCCACGGCGGGGCTGAACGTGACCATCGCCGCGCCCGCCGGCTTCGAGCCGCAGCCGTGGGTCGTGGAGGCCGCGCGCAAGCGTGCCGCCGAGACCGGCGCCACCATCACGGTGACCGGCGACCCGATCGCCGCAGCGTGGGGCGCCGACGCGCTGGTCACCGACACCTGGACCTCCATGGGCCAGGAGAACGACGGGTTGGACCGGGTCGGTCCGTTCCGTCCGTTCCAGCTCAACGCCGAATTGCTCGCACACGCCAAGCCGGATGTGGTCGTACTGCACTGCCTGCCCGCGCACCGCGGCGAAGAGGTCACCGACGAGGTGCTCGACGGGCCGCACAGCGTGGTGTGGGACGAGGCGGAGAACCGCCTGCACGCCCAGAAGGCGCTGCTGGTCTGGCTGCTCGAGCGACGATCCGGGAGAGCGACGTGACCGAGGTCAGAAGCGGCCCGGCCATCGCACGCACCCGCGCCGGACGACAGTCGCGCATCATCGAACTGCTGTCCGCGCACGCGGTGCGCAGCCAGACCGAACTGGCCGCGCTGCTCGCCGCCGAGGGCATCGAGACCACGCAGGCGACGCTGTCGCGGGACCTGGACGAACTGGGCGCGGTGAAACTGCGCGCCGCCGACGGCGGCGCGGGCGTCTACGTGGTGCCCGAGGACGGCAGCCCCGTGCGCGGCGTCACCGGCGGCACCGACCGCTTGTCCAAGCTGCTCGGCGACCTGCTGGTCTCCACCGACGCCAGCGGCAACATCGCGGTCCTGCGCACCCCACCCGGCGCCGCCCACTACCTGGCCAGCGCCCTCGACCGCGCCGCACTGCCGTACATCGTCGGCACCATCGCGGGCGACGACACCATTGCCGTCATCGCCCGCGAGCCGCTGACCGGGGCCGCGGTGGCCGCCAAGATCGAACAGCTAGCCTGAGCCGGGCGCGGCTCCTGTGCAGCGACGGGCGCGGCCGCGTCGGCGTGTCCGGCGGTGTGCTCACCTGCGGGCGAGTGGGTGGATCCGCTCCTTTTCCGCCTGCGGGTAGGCGTCGCGAGCGCGGAAGACGGCGCCTGTGCGAGGGTGTAGACGGAGCTGTTGTCCCAGCACAGGGCGACACCCCACCCGATTATGAATGGGCTTGCATCGTCGTGCATAATCATTTGCAGGACGTGCGGGCCGCTGTGGCGGGAAGCCGGTCCGTATCACGCACACGAAACTTCGAGGAGCACACAGAACATGTCCGAGCGCGTCGTACTCGCCTACTCCGGTGGGCTGGACACCTCCGTCGCGATCAGCTGGATCGGCAAGGAGACCGGCGCCGAAGTGGTGGCGGTGGCCATCGACCTCGGCCAGGGCGGCGAGGACATGAACGTGGTGCGCCAGCGCGCGCTGGACTGCGGCGCGGTCGAGGCGATCGTGATCGACGCCCGCGACGAGTTCGCCGACCAGTACTGCCTGCCCACCATCCAGGCCAACGCCCTGTACATGGGCCAGTACCCGCTGGTGTCGGCGATCAGCCGCCCGCTCATCGTCAAGCACCTGGTCGAGGCCGCCAAGTTCCACGGTGCGACCACGGTCGCGCACGGCTGCACCGGCAAGGGCAACGACCAGGTCCGCTTCGAGGTCGGCATCGGCGCGCTCGCGCCCGACCTGAACGTGATCGCGCCGGTGCGCGACTACGCGTGGACCCGGGAGAAGGCCATCGCCTTCGCCGAGGAGAACGCGCTGCCGATCAACGTGACCAAGAAGTCGCCGTTCTCCATCGACCAGAACGTCTGGGGCCGCGCGGTGGAGACCGGGTTCCTCGAGGACCTGTGGAACGCCCCGACCAAGGACGTCTACGACTACACCTCCGACCCGACCGTCAATTTCGAGGCTCCCGACGAACTGATCGTCACCTTCGACAAGGGCGTGCCGGTGGCCATCGACGGCCGCCAGGTGAGCGTGCTGGAGGCGATCGTCGAGCTGAACCACCGCGCGGGCCGCCAGGGCATCGGCCGGCTGGACATGGTCGAGGACCGCTTGGTCGGCATCAAGAGCCGGGAGATCTACGAAGCTCCGGGCGCCATCGCGCTGATCACCGCGCACCAGGCGCTGGAGCACGTCACCATCGAGCGCGAGCTGGGCCGCTACAAGCGGCAGGTCGAGCAGCGCTGGGGCGAGCTGGCCTACGACGGCCTGTGGTTCTCCCCGCTCAAGCGGGCGCTGGACGCCTTCATCGGCGACACCCAGCAGCACGTCTCCGGCGACATCCGGATGGTGCTGCACGGCGGCTCGGCCGTGGTCAACGGCCGCCGCTCGGAGCAGTCGCTCTACGACTTCAACCTGGCCACCTACGACGAGGGCGACACCTTCGACCAGTCCCTGGCCAAGGGCTTCGTCCAGATCCACGGCCTGTCCTCCAAGGTCGCCGCCCGCCGCGACCTGAACCAGAAGTAACCAGCGCCCGTGCCGGTGCCCCTGCGCACCGGCACGCTGCTTGCCCGAAGCCCCGAGGCGGCCTTCGTGGTGGCGCTGAACCGGGCAGCAGTGCGACATCTGAAGGAACCGGACGCAGGACCGAAGCGCATTTGTTCCGGCACGCCCGTCCGCTGCATCTCGATAGGGGACGTCGAGCAGCTACGCGTCCGATGGTGTCTATCGTCGAGATCATCGCGGTGGACGAGTCCGAGTGGCATCCCACGCAAGACCTGAACGCAAATCACCCCGTCCCCGACTCGTACGGCCTGGAGGCTCGGAGAGGCGGGGAGCCTGAATACCCGGAGAGGCGGAACAGCATGAGCGGCGGCACGAACCAGGGCGCGCTGTGGGGCGGGCGATTCGCCTCCGGCCCGGCCGAGGCCATGGCCGCGCTGAGCAAGTCGACGCACTTCGACTGGGCGCTGGCCCCCTACGACATCCGCGCTTCGAAAGCGCACGCGCGCGTGCTGCACAAGGCGGGCCTGCTTTCGGAGTCCGATCTCGCGGGCATGCTGGACGGACTGGACCGCCTGGCGGCTGACGTGGCTTCGGGCGCTTTCGGTCCGGCCGAGTCGGACGAGGACGTGCACGGTGCGCTGGAACGCGGCCTGATCGAGCGGGTCGGGACCGAGCTCGGTGGCCGCCTGCGGGCGGGGCGTTCGCGCAACGACCAAGTGGCGACGCTGTTCCGGATGTGGCTGCGCGATGGCGTGCGCCGGGTGGCCGCCGGCGTGCTCGCGGTGATCGACGCGCTGGTCGAGCAGGCCGCCGCGCACCCCGACGCGGTGATGCCCGGCAAAACGCATCTCCAGGCGGCGCAGCCCGTGCTGCTGGCCCACCACCTGCTCGCGCACGCCCATCCGCTGCTGCGCGACCTCGACCGGCTGCGCGACTTCGACCGCCGCGCGGCCGTGTCGCCCTATGGTTCCGGCGCGCTGGCGGGCTCCTCGCTCGGGCTGGACCCGGAGGCGATCGCCGCCGAACTGGATTTCGACGCGGCCGCCGCGAACTCGATCGACGCTACTTCGGCGCGGGATTTCGCCGCCGAGGCCGCGTTCGTGCTGGCCATGATCGGCGTCGATCTGAGCCGCATGGCCGAAGAGGTGATCCTGTGGAGCACCCCGGAATTCGGCTACGTCACCCTGGCCGACGCCTGGTCGACCGGCTCGTCGATCATGCCGCAGAAGAAGAACCCGGACGTCTCCGAACTCACCCGTGGCAAGGCGGGCAGGCTGATCGGCAACCTCACCGGCCTGCTGGCCACCCTCAAGGCGCAACCGCTGGCCTACAACCGTGACCTCCAGGAAGACAAAGAACCCCTGTTCGACTCGGTCGCGCAACTGGAACTCCTGCTGCCCGCCATCGCGGGCCTGGTCTCCACGCTGACCTTCCATACCGACCGCATGGCCGAACTCGCGCCCGCCGGTTTCACGCTGGCCACCGATATCGCCGAATGGCTCGTCCGGCAGGGCGTCCCCTTCCGGGTCGCGCACGAGGCGGCGGGCGCGTGCGTGCGCGCCGCCGAAGCGCGCGGCGTCGGCCTCGACGAACTCACCGACGAGGAGTTCGCCGCCGTCGACCCGGCACTGACCGGGAAGGTGCGCGAGGTGCTCACCGTGCAGGGGTCCATCGCGTCCCGCAATGCCCGGGGCGGCACGGCCGGTGCGCAGGTCGCCGTGCAGCTGGCGGAAGTGCGCGAGGCGGCGGCAGCGGCGCGGGCCTGGATCGGCTGAACCCGGCGCCGACCCAGATGCCCACGGTCGCGCGGATCTCGGCCGGATCGCCGATCAGCGATCCGCGAGACCACCCGCCAGATGCGTTGTCGCGAAGGAGTCCGAATCCGGCTATCCGGTGACGGTGACGTCCGCGCCGCTGAACAGCAGATCGCCGCGGCGCCGGACGGTGCGACCGGAATCCGGCACGATCTCGGCTTCCGGCACGAGCTCGCGCAGCTGCCGGAGAAACACCTCGACGGCCAGTGTCGCCATGCTCTTACCAGGGCAGACGTGCCTGCCGAACCCGAAGGTCAACGGCAGCTTGCCGGTACCGTGCAGTGCCAGACAGTCCGGGAAGACCTCCGGATCGCGGTTGGCCGCGGCGAACAGTACCAGCACCGGCCCCGCAGGCAGCCGCGTGCCGCTGGACAGCACGACCGGCGTCTTGGCCCGACGCTTCCACGCCACCAGCCCGGGATCGAGCTGGAGGATCTTCGCCGTGACCCGGGTGCCGCCCTCCGCTTCGGCGAGCAGGTTCCACCAGGCCCGGTCCGGATCGCCGAGCAACCGCTGGACGCCTTGCTGGATGCTGCCGCTGACCGTGTGCACTCCGGCGGCGAGCGAATTCGCCATGGCCGAGACCGCGATGCGGTGGGAGAGCCCGGCGTCGCGGAGCCTGCGGGCGAACCCGGGCGCCGCGCTGCCCCGGCCTTCCCGCACCGCTTTGCCGCTCACGGTGAACAACCAGCCGAGCGCGCTCACCGCGTCGGCCAGTTCACGTCCACGCATTACCCGGCCGAGCAGTCCCGATTGCGCTCCGCTCCAGGCGGCTACGTGCGGCCAGTCCGCCGCGGGCAGGCCGACCGCCGCACCGACGGTCCGGGCGGCGTAACCGATCGAAAGCGCGGTCACGTCCAACGGCGAGCCGGGCCGGAATTCCGCGTCGCGGACTGCCTCGTGGAAGTGCTCGGCCATCGCCGCGGCCCGCGCGGGCCGATCGGCGGGGGAGATGGTGAAATGCCCGGTCGGTCCCGCCATGGTGTTCCAGACGCGCTTGTGCAACCGGTCGTCGGCCAGGTTGGCGGTCGCCTTCGCCGGTGGCGGAACCAGGTGCCGGACGAAGTGCGGGATGGCTCGCGGCGTCGCCGCGATACGCGCGTAGCCGACCAGCGGGTCCAGCGAATTCGCGTTGGAGATGCCCGGCGTCGTCGCGTCCAGCACCTCGCGCACGTCGGCGTACTTCCAGATCATGCGCAGACCCGACCGATGCGCGTAGCTCGGTTCGGGCCAGTCGTGCAAACGCCGATACCGTTCGTCGCGCTCGGTATACGGCAACTCGTTACAGGTCACTTCATCGAAGGGAAAGGCGGTTGCCGCAACGTTCGAGCAATGCATCGGCCGATCGTATTGACGCGGTGACCGCGGCCGCCGGAGTGTGCATTCCCCCTGCTGGGGAGCGGCAGCGCCCCGACGGCCGTACGCCGCGGCTCTCGCTACGCTGCGAAAATGACCTTGCTCCTGCTCGCTCTGGCCATCGCCTCCGAGGTGACCGCCACCGTTTCGCTCAAGCTTTCCGAGGGTTTCACGAAGCTCGTCCCGTCGATCGTGGTGGTGATCGGTTACTGCGCGGCGTTCTTCTTCCTTGCCCAGGCGTTGAAGCGGGGCATGGCGATCGGGGTCGCCTACGGCATCTGGTCGGCGGTCGGCGTCGCGGCGATCGCGCTGATCGGCGTGCTGTTCCTGGACGAGCGGTTGACGGTGGTGCAGGTCGGTGGCATCGCGCTGGTGATCATCGGTGTGCTGGCCTTGGAACTCGGCGGCGCGCACTGACTTCAGCGGTTACCGGACATCCCGCCGACGGAACGCGATAACTCCCCGGTCAATCCGCGACGCGAACTGCGTATCCGGCGTTCGCGAGTGCGGTGTGCACGTCGTCACGATGGTCGGAACCCCGCGTTTCCAGGGTGAGCGCCACTTCCACCTCGTCCACCGCCAGCCAGGTCCCGGTGCGCGAATGCGCCACGTCCACGACGCTTGCGCCCGTCTTGCCGATCACCGCGAGCAGGGCCCCCAGCGCACCCGGACGATCGGAGATCGTCACGCGCACGGCTAGATAGCGGCCCGCCGCGCTCAGACCGTGCCCGATCACGCGGGTCAACAGCAACGGGTCGATGTTGCCTCCGGTCAGGATCGCGCAGACCGGTCCGTGCAGGCCGAGTTCCTCCGGCGCGTGACTCATCAGGGCGGCCACCGCCGCGGCGCCCGCCGGCTCGACGATCAGCTTCGCGCGTTCCAAGCACAGCAGCAACGCCTGCGACAGCGCTTCCTCGTCCACCGTCACAATGCGCGAAGCGAACTGGGCCACATGGGCGAAGGGCACCGCACCGGGCTGACCGACCGCGATGCCGTCGGCCATGGTCGACATCCGGTCGATCCGGACCGGCTGACCCGCCGCCAGCGAGGCAGGCCAGGCGGCAGCTTCCGCCGCCTGAACCCCGATGACGCGCACATCCGGCGCCAGGTGCCGCATCGCGACCGCGACACCCGCGAGGAGCCCACCGCCGCCGGTGGGTACCAGCACCGTGCCCACCTGCGGCAACTGCCGCAGGATCTCCCGCCCGAGGGTGGCCTGACCGGCCACGACATCGGGATGGTCGAACGGGTGGATCAGCGTCGCGCCGGACTGTTCGGCGAAATCCAGGGCGGCGTCCAGCGACTCGTCGATGGTCTCGCCGACCTGGCGCACCTGCGCGCCATAGGCCTTGGTCGCCATCAATTTCGGCAGCGACGCCCCGACCGGCATGAACACCGTGGACGCGATGCCGAGCGAAGACGCCGACCACGCGACACCCTGCGCATGATTACCCGCGCTCGCGGCGACGACACCGCGAGCGCGCGCCTCCTGCGGCAGATTGGCGATCCGGTTGTAGGCGCCGCGCGGCTTGAACGAGCCGGTCCGCTGCAAATTCTCGCACTTCAACCACACTTCGGTGCCCGCAGGCTCGGACAGCGCCCGCGACGCCAGCAGCGGCGTACGCCGGATCACCGGGGCCAGCAGCCGTGCGGCCGCCTCGATACGCGACATGTCAACCGAATCCATACCGCCATGCTGCCACTGTGTTGGTTTCCAGCGCCTGCGGCGCTGGGTGTTCGCGGCCCCTTGTGGCTCGCGTCCGAGCGGCCGCCGCTTGCTCCTTCGTCGCGGACGCGGCGGCCGCTCGGACGCGAGCCGGGCCGCGAACGGGCAATGCTCGGTCTCGCTTCGCTCGGAACCGGCGGTTGGGCGTGTGTGGTGGGGTTCGGTTGTGGTCTTGCTGCGTGGGTTGGGCGTGTGTGGTGGGGTTCGGTTGTGGTCTTGC
>NZ_JABLTE010000057.1 GCF_013315795.1 Nocardia barduliensis | reverse complement strand
GCCCCACCTCGAACACATCGGCGCAGACCCAGGTGGCCTCCGGAACCAGCTTCATCCCGACCGCCACGAACTCGGGATCCGATTCCACGCATACGATTTCGCGCGCGGGCAGCCCACGAGCCTGCTCGAGGGGGTTGCGGCAGGCGAAGGCGAGCGCGCCGATCCCGGCGCACAGGTCGATCACCCGATTGCCGACCACGTCCAGGGACATGCAGTCGGCCAGATCCGTCGGAGTGAAGAACGTGCCCTCGACGGGGCGGGCCTGGCTGGCCGACTCCTGATAGTGGGCCAGGACGAAGCGTTTTTCCTCCTCGTCCAGGTCGCGGCGTAGACCGGCCAACCCGAGCGCTTCGCGATGCGCGGTGGCCTCGGCACGAGTGAGTCTGCCCATGAGAGATCAACCTCCGAACACAGGAAAGACGCCGCACCCGAGCCGGGTCCGGCGAAAAGGGGAATGGACGAGGAAACGGAGCCGGCCCTGACCGGAATGCGCTCAGGAGGCGGGCCGAAGTTCAGGTCCGCGCGGTGGGTGGCGCGGACTCGCCGGTGCGTGCAGGATCTCGAATTCACGCAGGGCCCACCCAGGGGCCGCACGCAGTTCGCGGCTGTCGATCTCCACGCCGGTGTCGGTGATCCGGGCGCGCCGCCAGAGGGTCGGGGAGCACACCAGGACCTGCTGCACGGCGCCGATGCCGTGGCCGTAGGTGTAGGCGCGGTCCAGGCGTATGACCGCGCCGACCGTCCGGCGGGCGGTGGCGAGGGCGCGGTGGTGGCGCAGCGCGTCGGCCCGCCACTGGCAGGCGTCGGGATGGTCGGTGGGGGTGAGCGCGTCGAGCACGCGGCGGGTGACGCCGTGGTGATCGCCGGGGCCTTCGGTCTCGTGCAGGTGCTTGACGACGATCTCGGAGACACCGCCGCGGTGGTGGCGCTGGTAGAGCAGCACGTGCGCAGACACCGTCACCGGTGTGGTGATGTCGGCGATCGCGGCGTAGAGGGCATAGGACCAGCCGCCGTGGCGGCGGCCGGTGCCCAGCGCGGCGCGGCAGTGCGCGACCAGCAGGTGCCCGGTGGGCAGGTTCTGGCGCAGGTTGTCCAGTACGAAGCGGTGGGTGTCGGTATCGACCGGCACCCGGAACCCGGTCGAACCCATGCGATCTCCTCGCAAGTGGGCGCCCGCGGGCGCGGGGTGGTCAGGAGTGTCTGGGATGACGTCGCTCAGCCGTTGTTCGGCGGCGTCGACGAGGTCGGCGAGCAACGAGTCGATGCCGTCGCTCGTGCGCGATGCCACCGGGGTCAGCGGTTGTCGTCGCCGAGGTACAGGGCGTGCTCCTCCTCGACCTCGCCGCGGTTGAGGACTGCACGCAGTTGCCGGACCCGGGCGGGACCGAGGTTGTGGGCGATGCGCATTCCTGGCGATGCCGGGCAGGCCGCAGCGGATCCGGGCTGCTCGACCGAGAGGGATTCGAGCCAGGTCAGGACTGCCCGCAGATCGGTGAGGGTGACGACGGTGATGCCCTCGACCTGGTCGAGATCGTCGGTGTTCTCCGGTGTCGCGGTCACGACGTAGCGGAATTCGGTGCGCGCTGCCGCCGCGACAACGGTGGCGATGGTGTCCGGCGGGCCAGCGGCGCGCAGGCGGCCGTCGAGGCCGAGTTCGGCGAGAAACAGGACGTGGTCGAGCAGCCCGCGCCAGGGCGGGTCGACGGCGAGCTGGTGGACGGTGACCGCGACCGCCAGATCGTGGTGGGGCCCGTGGCCGGTGCCGCCGACGCGGTAGAGGCGAAACTCCTCGCCCGGATATTCGGCGTCGCTGTTGACCAGCCCGGCACGAACCCGATGCCGGGTCTCGGGCGGGACGGGGTGCGCGGCCACGGAGGCTGCGACCGTGTCCAGCGCGGTGGTGGGAGTGGCGGCGAGCAGGGCCAGTTCGGTGCCGCCGTGGCGGGTGAGATTCGCTGTCCAGGCGAAGGTGTCGGTCACGCGGGTTCTCCGTTCGGTCGGTCCGGGGCGTCGTCGCCGGGAAACGGTTCGGTGGGCAGATCACCGGCGAGCAGGTAGATGTCGCGGGGTGAGGCGAGCGGGGTGACGTCGTGGTCGGCGATGAGGTGGTTGCCGGGGTTGGAGGTTGGGGAGGTGATCGGCCCAGGCACGGCGTAGGTGTTGCGGCCCAGCCGCTGCGCCCACGTGATCGACACCTCGCTCCAGCACCGCCAATCGGCCTCGACCAGGACGGTGGCGCGGGTGAGCGCGGCCAGTAACCGGTGGGCCGCCCCGACACGCTGCGGGCGCGGCTGGGTCCCCGGCGGGTATTCGCTGACCAGCACACCGGTGCCAGGTCGCGCAGAGCGCAGGTGGTGGTTGTGGTGGCGGTAGGCCAGGTCGGTGCCGCACGCCAGCACCGTCAGCGTCGGCACCGGGACGTGGTGGGCGGTGGACAGGGCGAGGGCGGGGACACCGGGACCGCCGGTCGCGGCGACAGCCATGCCGCGGGCGGTGACCTCGGCGGCAATCGCGGTGGTGACCTCGATCCCATAGCCGGTCGGGCGCGGTGTCCCGGCGACCGCGACAGCGTCCTCGGCGATCTCGGACAGCCGGGCGGTGCCGGACACCCACAACGCGAGGGGACCGACGAAGTGTTCGGGTCCCCACCCGGGTGCGTGCAGCGCGGCCAGATGCGCGGACGGCCATTCATCGTCGTCGGGGGTGATCAGTCGGCCCCCGCCCGCGTAGTGCACCACCAGCTCGGCGGTCGCGCGGTCGGGATCGGCGCGGGCCAGCACTGCCGGATCCACCTCGGCCCCGGCGGTGCCGGTGGCCAGCGCGGTCGCCGCGTCCTCGACACCGAGCCTGTCGATCAACTGCCACACCGTTTTCGAGGGTCCGCGCGCGGCGCGCGAGAGCAGCGCCCACGCCAGCCGCCGGGGCTCACGCACTGCTCCGAACGGGCAGTGATCAGTGCTGTTCATGAGCGAATTCCGTTCTGCTGGTAATTGATCGGCCTGGTCGATCGGGGCGGTACTGCCGTGGCGCCTCGGCGCCCGGGTGGCGGGTGTTATTCGCCGAAGGCGTTGAGGGGGCGGCCCGAGCGCCAGTTGGTCCAGGCGTCGGCGATGTTGGGGCGAGACCCGCCCGCGGCCACGAGCACGGCGTAGGCGTGGGCGTGGGCGAAATCGACCGCGTCACCGGACCCGATCCCGGCCGCGTCACACCAGCCGCGCACATACCCGAGAGCCTCGGCGCACAGCCACCACGCTGTCCGGTTCCGTAACGCGGCGTCGCATTCCTCGAATCCCGGCACCCGCTCGACCGGGGACGGGGCGGGAGCGAGGTTGGCGGTGAGGTCGCCGGTGAGCCGCCACGCGACCCACGCTTCCGCCAGGCCGGGGACGAAAACGTTGTCCTTGGTGAGGGATTCGGTGACGCGGTCGGCGTAGGCGGACGCGAACGCCTGGGCGGTGGAGGCTTCGGGGGTGCCGGAGTGTTGGATGTGCAGTGCACCCCAGACGAAGCCTTCGGCACGCGCGCGATCGTTGTCGATCCGGGCGCGGATGTCGGTGTCGGTGGCGGGCGAGTGGGCAGAGGCGGGTGTGGACATGGGGGTGGCTCCTTCGAACGAACGACAACGCCGCTCTCGTCGGGAGAGGGTGGCGGCGGGTTGACTGGGGCGAGGGTGGACCTCGACGCACCCGGCAGGTCAGTTCGGTGACCACGAACCAACCGACCGGCACCGGGGAGTCGCCAGTGGGTGTGGGTGCGTGGTGGCCTGGAACTATGGTCTGCCGAATCCGTGCAGGTGCAGGGCTTCGACGATGTCGTGGGTGCTGGGATGGTCGGCGCCGCGCAGGTCGGCGATGGTCGCCGCGACCGCGAGGGTCCGGTCGGCGCCGCGGCGGGTGATCCGGCCCTCCCGTAGTGCTGCCTCGAGGGGAGCGGCCTCGGTCCGTGACAACGGAAAGTGTTGGCGCAGAAGCGATGAGGGGACGCGGGCGTTGGTGGTGTAGCCGTGCTCGCGCCACCGGGCCGCTGCCGCCGTACGGGCCGCGGTGACCCGGCGGCGCACCTCGGCGCTGGTTTCGCGGGAGTCGGCCCCGAACCCGCCACGGTCGTCGGGGTTGTCGCGGATGGTGATGTCGACGCGTTCGGCCAGGACCCGGTGCAGCCGCTCCCGGTGGCGGCGCTTGGCCGCTGGCGGGCAGGCACACGCGCTATCGCGGGCCGCGTGGCACAGGCATTCGGCCGAGGTCAGTACCGCGAGGGTGTCGCAGGGCAGCCGCAGCAGGTTGTCGCGGTTGGCGACGACGACCTCACCGTCGTCCAGCGGTGCCCGCAGCGCGTCGAGCGTGCGCTGGTGCAGGTCGGGATAGGACTCCAGGTGCAGCACGCCGAGGTGGGCGCGGGCCAGTGCGCCGGGACGTGCGGAGGCGGCGCCGCCCAGCAGTGCACGGGCACTCGAGGAATGATGGACTTCGACGTAGGGGCGGGCGGTGATCGAGGCGAGCGGCCCTTCGGGCAGGGTGCCGGCCAGCGACGCGATCGCCCGGACCTCCAGCGACTCGGATTCGGTCAGCCGCGGCAGTAGTCCGGGCAGGCGTTGGGCGAGCGCGCCGAGCCCGGCGGCCGGTGGCCCGATCAGGCGCAGGTGGTGGCCCCCGGCGGCGGCGACCTCGAGTGCCCATCGCGCCCGGTAGTGACCACGCACGTCGCTGAGGTCCACGCCGGTGAATTCCGGTGGTGCCGGGACGGCGGCGGGGACGGCCAGGGGGTGGTCGGCCCCGCCGAGCCAGGCCAGCACAGCGCCGAGATGATCGGCGCCGAGAATGGTCATCCCCGGCACGACGGCGGCCTCGGCCAGGCTTTCGCGCGGCACGATCACGAGGGTGCGTCCGTGGTCGCGGGCGGCCAGGACCGCGGGCAGGATCCCGCGCACGGGCCGCAGACGGCCATCGGGGGCGAGTTCGCCGAGCAGCACGACCCCATCGAGGCGCGGTGCGGGGATCGTGGCGGGGGCGGTGGCGGCGAGTACCGCGACCGCCAGTGCGAGGTCGTGCATACCCTCGATGCCCGAGCCGACCGGCGGCGAGATCCTGAGAGTCACCCGGGCCTGCGGCCACCCCCAGCCGCAGCTGGCGACCGCGGCGCGGACCCGGTCGATGCACGCGTGCGGCAGGTCCTCGGAGGGACCGGTCACGGTGAGCGAGGGCAGTCCCGGCGTGATCTCGGCCGCGACCTCGCGCAGGTGCCCGGTGAGTCCGCGCACGATCACCGAACAGGCCACCGCGCCCATCACCGACCTCCCTCATGTGGGGGGTCGACGGACAGGGGCAGACGACGGGTCGATACCGCGGCGTGACGGACAGGAGTGGAGGGCATGGTGGTCTCCGATCTCGGTGCGGGACATGGACGGGAAGCCGCAGGAGGGCAGGCCGGCAGGGGATCGGTCGAATGACGGCCGAACGGGTTGGCGGCGTTGCCGCTGTCGCCGGATGCTGTTGTGTGACAGCGGGATTGCGCGAGCCACAGCGGGATCGTGGGGCGGTCGTTGGCCCGGTGTGTGGCCCGGCAGGGGTGTCGGCGGGTCAGGCGGCGGGCAGGTAGGTGCGGGCCTCGACCAGGACACGGACCTGGTTGTGGACCTCCTCGGGCCAGCACACCGGCCCGGTGATCGCGAACTCGGTCACCGGGAGTTCGACCGGGTTACCGTGCACGCGCCCGGCCGGGCGGCGACGCGCGCGCAGACGCACTACACCCGGTTCGGTGATGGGCTCGGGCGGGGTGGCGAACCAGTGCGAAGGGTGCGCCCACACCGCGTCGTATTCGATGCCGTCGATGCTCCAGGACCAGTGCTCGGCCTGCAGGCCACGGTGGTAGTCGAGTTTCGTCTTCCCGCCCTTGCGTTTCGGGCGCGGCGGCAGGCTGTTGGCGTCGAGGTCGGCGAAGATGTCGGGGAACCGTTCGTGGGCCTGGGCCTCGGTCATGACGGCGGTGATCTCGTGGAAGCGCATCGTGTCATCGGTGGTGATCCACCGATGACCGGTCATCTTCGCCGCGATGGTATGCACTGCCAACGGGGACAGGGAAAAGTTCACCACCGACACCGATTTCGGATTCACCCGCGTGATCTGACGCCACGTCGCCCCGCGGGCGCGCACGAAGTCCCCGACCGTGAAATCGTCACGGCCCCAGCCGGGAGTCAAGCCTTGGTCGATCTGGGTTTGGCGGACCTGTTTCCAGTAGGCGATGTCCCGCTCGCGCTGGGTCATTCGGCCCAGCACGCGCTCCCGGTATTCGCCGGTCGCCGGGCCGGTGGTTTCGGTCTGATAGACGTTGCCGTCGCTGTCGAGGAACCGGCGGGTGTGCCCGTCGAGGGCGCGTTGATCGCCACGCTGCTCGGCCTCGAGGATATCGATCCGGTTGGCCACCGTCCGCGGGGAATTCCGGTGCTCGGTGGTGTGGGCGGCGGCCTCGGCGCGATGGTGGGCGCGGGTGGCGTCGCGGTCGGCTTCGACCGAGCGGCCCCACGCCTTCCACGACTTGTCGATGGCGTTGCGGTGGCGGCGTTCGGAATGGTGCCCGATCTTGACAGGCTCTCCGAACGGGGGCAAGGCGTTGTGGGCGCGCTGATGCGCGGCTTCCGCGGCGGCGGCTTCCGCGTCTTTGCGGGATGCCTTGTTCTGCAACGCATCGACTCGGTCAGCCTGTCGCAGGGCGCGGTCGGTCTCGGCGTCCTCGGTGGCGCGCACGCTGCGGTCGATGTCCACCTCGACGGTGTATCCGGCCTCACGCAACTTCTCGGCGGCGTAGTCGATGTGGTACTGCTTGGGCTGGCGATCGCGCGAGGACACCACGATCCAACACTGAAGGCTCCTGGCCCACCGCCAATGCCCAATCGCGTCGCGCACCGCGCACATCACCTCGTAGGTGCCATCACCGCGGTCGGTCCCTTCCAACAGGGTGCCCTCTTCGGCGGTATGGGAAATCGTGAGTGCCGACAAGAGCGCCACCTCCTTCCAAGAGTTGTCGACATGCGCATCTACGCATGTGTGAGGGTTGGGTTCGTTCGGCCGTTTTCTGTAGCCGCGGGTCAGTCGCGGCGGGGTGAGCTTTCGGGCAGCTGATAGTCGCGGGGGCCGGTGCGGGTCAGTTCGTCGCGGGTGAAGTCGTCGACGGGTGCGCCGATCCACTCCGCGGTCAGGCCGGGGAAGGTGGCCTCGCCGAGCAACCACGACTCGAGAGTGTCGCCGACCTCGAACAACCTGCCCGTCACGCGGTCGTCGACGCACAGCCGCGCGGCGTCACCGCAGCGCACGCGGATCAACGACAGTCCGGTCGCTTCCTCGATCGCGGCGAACAGGCCACCGATCCGCTCAGCGCTGACCGAGACCAGCGGTGCCGGGCCCAGACGTGTGGTGAACGCCTCGGGATCGGTGAACGCGCGCAGTTCGGCGGTGAGTTCGCGGCGGCGTCCGGCGATGACGGCGAACACCACATCGCCGAGCGAGTCACCGACACTTGAGTTCCGGATCGCGGCGCGCACCTTGGGGAGTTCGGTGCGGGTGAGGCTGCCGCCGACCATCGCCAGCAGATCCGCCACCGAGATCACCGCCGCCCCGGGCGCGGCACTCGCGCGCGCGGGCTCGACAGCGGTGACCGACGGCGGTTCGATCTCGGTGTCGTCGTCGCATCCGCCGACCTCGAGATAGGCGCCGGTGAGAAGGTCGTCGTCGCCGACCTCCACCAGAGTGAGGCCCCCTTCGTCGATACCGACGAAACCGGAGGTATCCAAACCCGACACCCATGCACGTAGTTCCGGGACGGAGATCATGAGCTTCCTGCCTTTGCTGTTGTCGGAACAGAGTTCGTCGATTCGGCGACCGGGTCGCTCGGCAGCGTCGACCGCGGCGAGTCAGAGGAGGCGACGCGACCGGGATCTGTGCTGGCGATGTTGGAACGGCGTCGCCGCGGCGGTGTTCGCCGGAGCCGCTGCGGGCAGTGCGTGCCCTCTTCATGTCATGGGCTGTCAGAGACGACCCGTGATGAGGTGGAGCAGGCCGTTGGCGATCTCCACAATGTGTTCGAGGTGGAAATGGATTGCCGCGGCCGTCGAGAGTCCACTGTCGGGGAACAGTATTTCGGTGAATCCGGTGGTCACGGCGACGCTTTCCTGCCCACCGCTGCAGTTGCGCAACATGAGCGTGAAGCCGGGAAGCTGCGGTGTGTTGTCGTGGTCGACGAGCATTTCGAGCGGAGGGTCGCCGGTGAGAACGTCGGCATTGCGAGCGGCGTCGAGCAGTGCCACCAGGTCGCTGGCGGGCTGCTCGTCGTGACTGCACGGGATGTTGCCCGCGATCCGATCCCTTTCCGCCGCAATCCAGCCCGCGAACGCGGCCTCGTCCAGAGCAAACGGGCACGGATCGTGATGGCCGATGACGAAGGCGGTGTCGGGAGAACCGCCCGCCGGCGCGTCGGCGGGCTCGTCGTCGCTGAGCAGCTCGTGTGCACGAGCCAGCAGATCCTTCTGATACGTACCGAGGACGTCGTGGGGATCCCCGGTAGCGGCCCACAGCTCTGCGGCGGTCGCTACCAGGCACTCGATATCCTCGGTGGTGAACCAGGTCCTGATCGGGTACATGGGCGGTCCCTTTCTGCTCTGCTGTGGCGATATCCGTGCTCGGCCGCCACACCAGCGGTGATCCGAGCGACGGTGCCGACACGGAGGGATGACGCAGCGACACCACCGGTCCGGTCAGTGGACCGCTGCGTGATCCGCACGGCGGGACGGCAGGACGGTCGGCGCGGGCCGAAACTGTCGTGGCCGCAACCGGAGTGGGTCATGCCGCAGGGCTGGTGCCATGCGCCCGGCGGTGGCGGCGGGTTGTGACTCGCACCCATGCATGGCCATGCCCGCGCTTGGTGACGCTGGCAGAGGCGTTGCGAACAACGATTCTTGGGCCGGGCCGCGTGGCGATAGTTGGCTATCCAGGGACGTGGGCTGCGGGCTGGCCCGGTTATCGATTGGTTTGTGGGCCAGTGGGCCGCGGACATCCGACGCCGTTGTCGCGACGCGACTGCGGTTCAGGAGTTTCCTTCGTCGAGTTCTCGACGTAGCAGTCAGATCGGCTGATACGTTGAGCGCGTGGACCAAAGGGCCGATCCACTGAGCGCAGAGGATCCGGTGACCAGCCGGGAGCAGGACGCTGTTCGGATCCTGTTGTTGCTCGACAGCGCGGGCGAACCAGTGGACGACACCGAGCGGAGGATTCCCGGGCTGAGCACCGCGGTGTGTGTTGTCCGCACGACGGTGCGGTTGCTGAAGCTCGACTTCTGGCTGCGCAACCCCGACTACCTTGCAGACGAGCTGCTCAACGACTACGAGAGCAGTCGCGAGGAGCCGCTGCTCGCCATGGCCGCGTCGATCTTGGAGTCCGAGGAACCCGAGGTGCGTCGATACCCCATGCTGCGCAACAAGTTCGGCGCGTGGGAGAACATCGACAACGCGATGGCGGTTCTACGCGGTGCGGGCCTTGCCGCCCGCAAACGCAGCGGCACGATCGAGCGGGTGCGTCAAAGCGATTTCTACCTCCTCGACGAAGGCAGGCGGGTGGCCCGCGAGATCGTCGCCGACGAGCCGGTCTTCCAGTACTACGTCGACCGGGTCGACTTGGTGGTGAGACTCGCGGATGGTCTCGGCGGAACGCAGTTGAAGAACCGCCAGTACTTGCAGCGCGAGTATGCCGATACACCACTGCACGAGCACATCTCGACGGTGGCACCGCGGGCACGTGCCCGCTTGGCGGCGCTGCAAGCCGACTTGGCCGATTCGCGTGAGGCTGTGGACACTACGCAAGGAGAACGACGATGACCGGGCTTGTGGGCGACGACCAGCACGCCCTGTTCACCGGTAAAGATGCGAGCACCGTGGCAGATGGGGGCGCGCAGGAGCCGCCGGTGTCCGGTGAAGCGTTGCTGGATACGCGAATCGCAGACCGGGCCAAGGTCACCGCGGAACAGGTACGGGACGTGTTCGCCACCTACGGGTGGCCTTTGGTGTTCACCCCGGCCCGCCCGCGGTCGCTGCGCCTGGTACGCCTGCGGTTGGAGGGAGTCCGCGCGGGCAAGGTCGCACCCGGCGCGTTCGATACGACATTTGATTTCACCACGGGCCTGACGGCTCTGGTCGCGTCCAACTTCCGGGGTAAGACCAGTGTCCTGGAGCTGATCACATGGTGCCTGCGCGGGACACCGCGGCGGGAATTGCAGAGCGGCGTCCGGGGCTGGCTGAATCACCTCGACCTGGACATCACCGTCGCCGGACAGTCGATGGGTTTCCGCTTGGACATCACCGACGGGGCGATCTCGTCCGCGACCGTCCTCACCGCACCCAGCGCGTCCGTCCTTGCTCATGCCCGGGAACCGGACCCCGCACAGAAAGTGACTGTCCTGCTCCAGGCGACCGGCGAACAGAGCTACGCCGAGCAGGTGGCCAACCTGATGTTGGACCGGCTCGACCTGTCTCAGATTGTCAGCACGCTAAACGAGACCAGCACGCAGACCCACGGATGGCCAGCCTATTTTGCCGCGATGTACCTGGGCTCAGCCAGCACGAAGATCCTGCTGGGAGACCATCCGATGTCCGGCTTGGCGGGCAGGCTGCTTCAGGTCTTCTTGGACCTCCCCGCAGCCGCAGCGCTCACCCGGGTCAGGACCGCCCGCGATGTCCGCCGTAACGAGGCACAAGCCCGCCAAGCCGAGTGGGAACGCGAAGCGGCCCAGCGTCTAGAAGAGCGCACGCGCATCGAGGCCGAACTGGTGACCGCACGCGCACGACTGGCCGAGCTCACCGCCGCCGCCGGGCACAGCGGATCCCTCACGGAACTCGCACGAAAAGCCGCGCACCTGGCCGGGCAGGTCGCCGACGCCCGAGCGGTCGACGACGACGCCCGGCGCGCCGAGCAGAGCACGAAAACCGACCGTCAGCGGGCAGCCAAGCGCCTGGCCGACGTCCGCGAGAGCAAGGTCGCCAGAGCGCTGTTCCAGGGACTGGACCCTGACGCCTGCCCGCGGTGCGATCAGGCCATTACGACCGACCGCAGGCACAGGGAGCACCACTCCCACGCCTGCGCCGTGTGCGACCGCCCGGTCGACACCGACGACGCCGAGGCGATGGAGATCATCGCAGAGGCAGAGGTCCGCTTGAACGCGGCTGCGGAAGCCGAAGACCAGGTGAGAGCCCACGCGGAGTCCACGCGTACTCGGCTCAGGGCCCTCACCGCGGAGTTGGCTACCGCAGACGAACTTCTCCGATCTGCGCGGTCGGCCACCGCGCTGCCCGAGGTGATGCAAGCCCAGCAGGCAGTCTGGCGCCTCGAAGGCGCGTTGGAAGTCCTGCCGGCTTCGTCCCCGCCGGGCGGGGACGAAGCCGACAACGAGACGGTGACTCTGCGGGTGCTGGACACGGCGGTGAAGATCCTCGACGCCGACAACAAGAACGCCGCGGACGCGCTGTTCAACGACTTGGGGCGAGAGGTCGTCGACCTGTCCCGTCGGTTCGGCATGCTCTCGCTCGAGAACGTGCGCATCGACCGCGGTGCTCGGATGAAGGTCACCAAGGACGGGGGCGGCGAGGACTGGTTCAGCGATTGCGATTCCGGTGCCCGCCTGCGCCTGCGCATCGCATTGGTCATCGCCCTGCTGCGCGTCGGGGCTGCCTATGGCGTCTCGACCCACCCGGGACTGGTCATGATCGACAGCCCCAAAGCCGAGGAGGTTCAAGACCTCGACGCAACTGTCCTGTTCCGCGAACTCGCGGCGGTCGCTGAAGAACAGGGCATTCAGGTCGTGATCACAACCCGCGACTACGACCTTGTCCACACTGTCCTCGACGCCAAGCACACCATCGAAGCTGACGAGAACGAGCCGCTGTGGTGACCAGGCCAGGAACACGACGTGGCTGACTTGGCCGATCGCTTGAACAACCTTGCCGCAGCCGGGCAGCGGGTGTCCTTCACAACGATCGCGATTCCCGTGGCGGAGATCCTCGACAAAGCCCGCGAGATCGCCGCAGGTCCATTGGCACCGTTGCTGGCCGAGGCCATTACCGCGGACGACGCCGACCAGCGATGGGCGGATGTCACCGGACTGTTCGTCGACGGTCTGGCGGCGCAGAAAAGCGTGCTGGCCCTGTCCAGCGCCTTGGAAGTACTTTTGGCCCGTCCAGCGGTGCTCAGTTCTCACGGACCAGCGCTGCTCGACGCACTTCTCGACCAACTCGCACAGACGGTCCAGGACGCCCCAATACTCGCCGGTACCCGGCTGGACGCCGCAGTGCGGTTGGCCATCGGCAAGGCCGTGAGGCCCTTTCGGGTGTGGGATTTCCTCGAACGGCTCTCCGTGCTGGACGCCCCGGAAGACTTCGTCGAACTGCTGCCGCGCACCCTGGGCGCGGCACTCGACAGCTGGGCGGAGGAGACGGAAGCAGCCACCACGCTGCGCCGCCTCCTCGGTGAGCTGGCCCAACTGGAAGCTTCCGACTCGGACGCGGTCTACGAACTAGGCTGCGACCGACTCCGCAACGCTTTATCGAGCACCGACCTGACCCAGGTCACCCAACACCTCATAGATGCCCGGCGAGATCTCGCCGCCAGCACCACCGACGAAGCCCGAACCGACGCCGACTGCTTGATCGCGGCCTGCGACGCGGTTCTCGCTTTCAGCCGCCACGACACCGGCGCAGTGGTCAACGCGGCTGTACGCCTTACGAGGGCACTCGAACAACTCACCGCATGGCAACTGCGTACCCACCAGCCCACCTGGACCCGCCCCCGTCGCTCGGCCCTGCTCGGATGGCACCAGCTCCTACTGCTGCTGGACACAGCCTCGAATACTCTCGCCGACACGGTTTGGATGAGCCCGTGGAACGCCCTCGACGCCGTCCTCTCCGCCTACAACTCGATCCGCACCGTCCAACCGTTGGGCCCCAGCACCGACGCGGGTGTGGCCTTACTCGTAAAGCCCGCAATCGAAGACACCTTCTTACGCGAGCAGAACTTCCTGCACATCCTCGAACGCGCCGTAGATCAATCCGAACAGCACACCGGCCACCCCCAATTCGACCACCCAACAGCCGAAATTCTCCTGGGCAGGATCCGCGCCCGACAACCTCGCACCCCCAGATCCAGCGCGCCCGACGGCGAAGCCAACCCCGACGACGAAGACCCACAACCTACGCAACGGCTGTACCGCCTGGCGCCACTGCTGGTCCGCGCCATGGGCGAGAAGGCAGCACTAGACCTCACCGCAGACCTGACCGACGACGTTGTGTCTTCCCTCGGCGGACTCGCCGAGCAGGCAGATCAAAGCCGCTTCGACGCAAACGACCCAGTGGTAGGTCCGATCGTGCACCGCATCCTCGACCAGTTGGCCGGACACCCCCACTACACCGGGCGAGTACATGTCACCTTCTCAGCGCTGGTGTACCAGACCGTCCTATTCCTCAAGTCGCGCCTAGACCTGGAAAAATCCAGCCTTCTGGGCAAGAGGCGCCGTAACGGCGAACCGGTCTACGACTACCGCCAGCGGCCCGAGAAAGACCAACGCCAACCGCTTGAGGAGGACCTGCAATTGGACTTCCGTAGCTGGCTGGACTCGGGCCCCCTCCACTACGCGGCAAGTGCTGAGCCAATCGACTTGGCCCTCGGACGGGGCGACATCATCGTACGCTTCGACGCGCTGCGCTACTTGGCCGAGATCAAGAAAGATGATCACGACAACAGCCGCCAGCACATCGAGTCCACCTACCTGACTCAAACGACGGAATACAGCAACACCAACGTCCCCTTCGGCCTGCTCCTCGTACTCGACCTGACGCCGAAGACCTCCAGCAGCGGCACCCTCAGACTCGATGAGCTGATCTGGGTCGCGACCCACCGTCCGGCAGGAGCCACAGTTGATCGGAAGGTCGTCGTAGGTATTTTGCCTGGCAATCGATTGCCACCCTCGGATTACTCAAAGTGATGGCTCATGAGGCCGCAAGCCCAAAGCCAATGAGTTCCGCGCCGCTGTAGGACCTATCCACGCCAACTCATCGAGAGGTGGTGCGAACCCCACGAGTCGGCTCTCCGCGTGGAACGTACGACACTCGACATCACCGGCGCCGCAGACAAATCCGGAAAACGGCCACCGAGAGCCCCAGTTGAACGGTGAAACACGTGTACTGGCCAACTATCGATGAGAGTGGTCAATTACCCCTGCAAGGCACATGTGTTCGAGTGCCAGCAAGCGCTCGTCGGCGTGTCCGCCCCACCGGGTTTCGAAACCTGAACGTTTCTTCGGGGTGATCGTGTTCGGGGCCGCGACGAAGAACTCCTCCAAGCGTGGATAGTTCTCGGTCTCGACGGTCAGCCAGAGCCGGGTGTGTCGGCGCTCACGGAAATCCCCAGGTTGAGGCAGTTTCCGCTCATGTAATTCCGCAGGTGTCCGCTCACGTAATTCCCCAGCGGGAAGGTGAGCGCGGCTGGTGTGGTCCTCCCGAGACGAAGGTTGCTCCCATCGATGCGATTGGTGGGAGCTGGTATTGGCGAGGAGAACGTTCGACGTGGTCGATGTGACCGAGATTTTGATTCACTGGCATGCGGGTCGTTCGCAGAGCCAGATCGCGTCCAGTCTGGGGCTGGATCGTAAGACGGTGAAGAAGTATGTGGATCCGGCGATCGCGGCGGGGTTGGCGCCGGGTGGGCCGGCGCGGTCGCCGCAGGAGTGGGGCCAGTTGGTTCGGGAGTGGTTCCCGCAGTTGGCTGATACTCGGTTGCGGCAGGTGACGTGGCCGGAGATCGAGAAGCATCGCGATTTCATCGTGGCGATGCTCGAGGCTGGGGTGAGCAAGCAGACGATCTGGCAGCGGCTGCATGACGAACACGGCCTGGTCGCATCGGCGGCGTCGCTGAAGAGGTATATCGCAGCGAACCTGCCGGAGGAGAACCAGCGGCAGCGGGTGACGGTGCTGCGCGATGATCCGCCGCCGGGTGAAGAAGCTCAGATCGACTACGGGTATCTGGGTTCGTGGGTCGACCCGGTCGGTGGCCGCAAGCGCCGGATCTGGGCGTTTGTGATGGTGCTGGCGATGTCGCGGTTGATGTTCGTGCGTCCGGTGGTGTCGATGGATCAGCGGGCCTGGACCGAGGCGCATGTGGAGGCATTCGCGTTCTTCGGTGGTGTGCCTGCTCGGTTGGTGCCGGACAATCTGCGCACCGGGGTGGCGCGTCCGGATCTGTATGACCCGAAGATCAACCGGTCCTATGCCGAGTTGGCTCACCATTACGGGACTTTGGTGGATCCGGCCAGGCGCGGCAAACCCAAGGACAAGCCGCGGGTGGAACGGCCGATGCCGTATGTGCGTGACTCGTTCTGGCGGGGCCGGGAATGGACGTCGCTGGCCCAGATGCAGGAGGCTGCGGTTGCGTGGTGCCGGGAGGTGGCCGGGCGGCGGTCATGCAGGCCACTCGGTGGTGCGTCACCACTGTCGGTGTTCGAAGCGGTCGAGGCGGAAACGCTGATTGCGTTGCCGCGCAAAGACTTCGTCCTCGCCGACTGGTCGACGGGCACTGTCGGCCCGGATGTCCATGTCAAGGTCGGCAAGGCGTTGTATTCGGTGCCGTGGCGGCATATCGGCCGTCGGGTGGATGCGCGGTCGACGTATTCGATGGTGCAGATCTTCGACAATGGCGAGCTGATCGCCACGCATGTGCGTAAACCGTTCGGCAAGCAGACCGACATGTCGCACTACCCGCCGGAGAAGATCGCCTTCGCCATGCGGGGACCGACCTGGTGCCGAAACCGTGCTGCCGAGATCGGGGAATTCACCACGGCTGTGATCACGGAATTACTGTCGGAGAACGCGTTGTTCCGGCTCCGCGCAGCCCAGGGCGTGCTCGGGTTGGCCGATCGTCACCGACCGGAGCGGCTCGAATTGGCGTGCGCCAAAGCAATCGCCGTCGGGGATCCGTCCTATCGGACCATCAAGGGCATCCTCGCCGCAGGGCTCGAGGCCGACCCGCCACCACCGAGCACTGGTGATGGAGGCGCCGCGGCGTTCCTGCACGGCCCTTCGCGGCTGTTCGGCAACGTCGTGGCCCTGCCCAACCCGAACAGCCCAGCCGCGATCGCCGCCACCACGAACACCGACCGGGACGACGACGCTCGTGATGGCGCCGACGACGAGCAGGGCGAGGGGGTGTCGGCATGATCGTCGATGTCGCCCTGGAACAGGCACTGCGAACGTTGAAGCTGTCGGGGATGCTGCAAACTCTCGAATCCCGCCTCGCTCAGGCCCGCGCCGGCGATCTCGGGCATATCGAGTTCCTGCAGGTGTTGTGTCACGACGAGATCGCTCGCCGCGAGTCCCAGTCGATCGCGCGCCGCATCCGGCGCGCCCAGTTCGAACAACAAGTCACCCTCGAGCAGTTCGACTTCGCCGCCAGCCCGAAACTCCCCGCCGCCCAAATCCGTGACCTCGGTGCGCTGCGCTGGCTGGGAGTCGGTGAATCGGTGGTGTTGTTCGGCCCGGTCGGGGTCGGGAAAACCCATGTCGCCCAAGGACTCGGCCATCTGGCCATCCGTCAGGGCGCCGAGGTTCGATTCACCAAAACCAGCCGACTGCTCGCCACACTCGCCGGCGGTCACGCCGACAGGACCTGGGACAAGCGACTGCGCGAATTCGTCCGGCCCGCCGTGCTGATCCTCGACGACTTCGGCATGCGCGAGCTCACCGCGCCCCAGGCCGACGACCTCTACGAGCTGATCTCCGAACGTACCGCCGCTGGCGGCTCCATGGTGCTCACCTCGAACCGGTCACCAGTGGATTGGTATCCACTCTTCCCGAACCCTGTCGTCGCCGAGTCACTTCTGGACCGGCTCATCAACACCAGCCACCAAGTGTTCATGAACGGGCCGTCCTACCGGCCCAACAAACGCCCCGGCACCAAAGACGAGCCCAAGACACAACAGAAGGAGGTCGGGTAGAACATAACCCAGGACCCACCACCTGCCCCATTACGTGAGCCGAGCGCCCGGGAATAACGTGAGCGCCGACAGGGTGTGCTCACCGTCGGCACGTACAGCGATCCCGAGGCTATCGGCGAGGTCGAGGACGAACCGCTCGGCTGCGGCGCGGTCGGCGCGATGGGTGATCTCGACCGCGCGCCACGCGGTCGCGCGGGCGCTGTAGCAGCGCCGCACTCGATACACCGCCCACTCACACGAGTCCATCGCGGCGTCGGCCAAGGCATGGACCTCGTACGCACCGTCTGCCCTGAGTCTGTCCCGCAACGATTTACCTGGCCCGAACAGCCCGCTGCGGTGGTTGAGCGCCAGCGTGCAGTACTCGTCGACGAGATGTTTGAAGGCTTCCTCGGGGTAGGTGCGGTAGCGGGCGAGTTGATCGGGCCAACTGGGCACGCTGACGTAACCACACTGGCGGCAGCAACTTTTGGGCCACCATACGCCGAACAATCCGTACAGGTAGCCCTGGCTCATCGCCCGGCTCATCCCGGCGGCGTGCAGCGGGTAGATCGGGTGGCGGCGCCCGCCCATCGTGACTGAGGTGTCGCGGGCGATCCTTGCGGTCTCCTCGGCGGAGAACCCCACGGCGTGGATGTAAGGGCGCGGTCCCAAATGTGTTGCACGCCAGGTATCTAAAGGCTGGCCCTTTGCCTTGGTTGAGCAGGCGCGCCCGTTGAGGGTGGGCATGACACCGTTGCCGCGGTGTTCGGCCGAGAGCGGGTAGAAGCCGTGCTCGTCGGGATCGGGATGCAGACGTGTGGGGGTCCGGGTGTCTTGCAGGACAACGATCCCGTCGGCGACGCTGGGACCGGCACGGGCGACTTCGATGAAGCGCACTCGCCGGGCGGCGAGCAACGGCAGGATATGTTGCGCGACAAGGTCACAGGCCGATCGCCACTCGTCTCCTGTCTGGGCGACCATGACCAGCAGATTCGACAGATCATCGAGCAACTGCGGGGGCCGGAAACCTGGGTCGAGCAGAGTACGGGTGACCCCCGCGGCGCTGTCTACGCCTAGACCGAAAGACCAGCACAGCGGCATCGCATCGTCATCGAAAAGCGTTGGGAGAGGGAATAATCCCTCGGTTTCCTCGACCATGGCGACCGTTCCTTTCGGCAGATGACGCGGCCCGGCAGCACGGTCGGAAGCGATACCCCGGGCACTCACGCGAACGAAGCAGCCCCCAAGCGGGTGCGCTCACGGCCCAGGCAATGCAGGGCACTACGCGCCGCGTGGAGGGACCGCGCCGATCGAGGGCGCCGGAATCGAAAGCAGCGGCCCGTCCTGTGGAGATCCGTACTCCGGATTGCCGCTCTGTCAGCGGTCGAGCGGGCGGCGGGCGTGCAGGAGCACGGTGTCGGCCTGGGTGCCGGAGGTGGTGAAGGCCCCGGCGGGCAGTGGTTCGTGACCGCCGTGGGCGGTGATGAATTCCCGCATCGCCCGGTGGTCGCGGTCGGTGCGGTAGGTGTAGCTGTTGGGCGCGAAAGCCAGCAGCCCTCCGCCATCGTCGAGCAGGCCCCAAGCGGTGTAGAGGTGGTCCATCCACACCGTCGGCTGCCCCGGCAGTGCGAACGGCGGGTTCATCACCACGCCCGCGTACCGGGGTGTCGCTGTCGCGGCGAATTCCTCGAAACTGGCGATCACGATGGTGACCCGCGGGTCGTAGTCGATGGCTGCGGCACGCTCGCGGTCGGGCTCGACGGCGGTGACCCGCACAGCCGGGTTGGTGGCCAGGATCGCCCGCACAAGCGCGCCATCGCCGGCCGAGGGCTCGAGCACGTGCGCGCCGGGCGCGAGTGCGGCGATACCGGAGTGCTCACCCGCAACGATGTGGCGGGCCAGCGGCTCGGGGGTCGCGTAGTACGCGTCGAGTACTTTCCTGTCGGTGTTGGGGGTCGTGCCGCGAGCCACCGCTGCGGCGATGGTCTCGCTGGGGTCGTCGGGGAAGATGTGGGCTTGTGCGCGGCGGTTCCATTGTCCGCCCATGGATTCGAGGACCCTGTTGACTTTCTGGTAGTCGGCTTTGCTCAACTGCTGGGGCAGGAACAGGTTGTTGCCTTCGGTTCGCGACTCGGCCAGGACCTCGCGAGCGAACTCGGGCACCGACACCGACGTTCTCACAGCCATCAATGATCACCTTTCACACAGAATGGACACAGACAAGGAGACCCACGCCCAGCGGGCGGGAATCGAACGACGCTGCACAGCGCGGGCCGCCGGAAAGGCCGTGGTGGACTCGAACTCCGGCGTCGCGCCGGTGTCGACCGGTCAACAGGATGTGTCGATGACCAGTTCCACCCGTTCGTCGGCGACGGCGAGGCGGTAGTGGACGCAGTAGGTATCGGTCATGATGGTGGTGATGTGCAGCCGGTAGTGCTCGGTCCAGGTGCGCAGTTCGTCCCCGGCGGCGGCGGCGAGCCGGTGCTGGGCATCAGGGTCCAGGGATTCGAAGTGCTCGCCGTAGTCGGCGAGACTGCCGGTGTGCAGGGCACCCGCGTAGGACCACACGTAGCGGCGGGGTCACCGCCCATATACCGCTCGTGATGGCGGACGTGGACACCGCCCAGGACCGAGCGCGCGGACTCGGGACACCCGCAGCGGGCCGCAGGCGTGCCGTGGCGTTGCGCGATCGTGGCGCCGTCGAACCGGATCCGTATCGGCACCGATCGCGCGAGTTCGGCCGAGTTCATCTCGACCGTCACCACCCCCGCGGTGTCGCGCCCGCAGGCGATGCTCAGCAGCGGCATGCCACCGTCGCAGAGCACCCGCATACCGCAGGTCGTCGTCGTTTCGCGGCCGTCAGCCGACGACAGGCGCGCATCCACAGCGAGGTCGCCGCAGCCGGTCATGTGGCGGCTTTTCGGGTGATGTGGGCGAGCAGGGTCCGCAGGGCGCGCAGTCGTCCGCGCCGGGTTTGCAGGTTGAGATAGGTCGACAGCTCGACCGCGGCCACGAAGGCGTCGACGAGCTTCTCGCCGAGTTGGTCGACCTCACTGCGCTTGTCCAGCAGTTCCTGGACCTGCTCGCTCAGACGCGTGATCTGTTGTCCGGGTCCTGCCATCCCGGCCGGGACGAGATCCAATCCGAACTCGGCGGCCAGCATGCCGAGCAGCTCCCGCCCGTTGGGCAGCGGGGCCCGATCGGCGGCCTCGACCACCGCCAGGCCCTGCGGGGTCGAGCAGACCACGCAATCCTCGCGCGGCTGCTCGTAGCTGCACCGGGTCCCGTGCACCTCATCCAGCGGCTCGCCCTGCTGGATCAACCCGTCCAGACACCATCGGCCGTCCTCGAACACTATGTGCACCTTCACCGCGTCCTCGATCCGATGCTCATCGGGCATGTACGGATCGAAATCGGGGTGATAGGCGTCGATCTCGTTGTCACTCATGATGTTTCCCTTTCTGCGAGTTCGGATGTGGGCGTGCGGATCTCGGTTCGGGTCCGGCCGTGCCGGGACACGAACCGACGTCAAGGAGAGCCGGGCGTACCGGGAAGGGGGGCGGATTCAGTCGATCCAGTCGGCGACCGGCCCGGTCCCGGTGTCGGTGGCGGCTTCGGCGACGACCTCGGCCATGGACACGTCCACACGGAAGCGGTGCCCGATGTCGGCCTCAACCGCTGCGTACTGCGCGGCCAGCTCGGGGTGCAGGCGCGCGGCTCGCACCAGACCTGATCTCGACGAATAAATGCAGAACACACACGACGCGCGCGGAAATCCTGCACTGTAAGAAAAATGAGGCCGGGTGCCCGCCGCTGCGATCCTATTGGGGAAGTCCGATATCCAACGCTCCGGAATAGCCGGGACGGTCACTGCGGAGCCCGTCGTTGAACGACTGCGGCGTATTTGGCCCAGGAGGCTCCCGAACGATCGACCCAGCGGTCGGCTGCGGACGGGCTGACGCCGAGGAGGTCGGCGAAGACTGCGGCGGGCATCTGGGTGGCGAAGTCGAGAAGGGCGGCGTGTCGGCCTGGTCGCGAGAAGATTCCGATCTTCTTGAGGCGGTGGCCGAGGTGGTTCGGGCTCAGGTGTCGGGCTGGGTCGACACCGGGGAAGAGCCAGGGCGATTCTCCGGCTCGGTTGACGACTGATCGGGCGCTGCGGGTCTTGATGTGTTCGTGGAGGAGCTGAGCCAGCTCTGGGGGCAGGTTCAGCGGCTTGGGGCCGAAGTTGATGTGGGTCTCGGTGGTCGTGACGGTGACGTCGGTCATGGTGAGGCGGACGATGTTGGTGACGGATTGGGCGTAGAGCAGTGTGAACAGGCCAGCGACGCGGTCCCCGATATGGATGGTTCGGTTGTTGAGGAGTTGGCGGGCCAGGGCCCATCGGCGTTCGGCATCCAGCGGAACCGTTTGCTTGGTCTTCCGGTATTCGGGGATCTCGATTTGGTGGGCGTGGTGTTTCTGAACTGACCATTGGACGAATCCGCGGGCCTGGTAGCGGGTGCTCGAGCCCTCGGTGATCCAGCGGTCGATGTCGGCCTGCTGACAGCTGGCCAAGGTCAAGTCCTGCTCGTCGAGCCAGCGAAGCAGGGCGATTGCAGCTCGGAGGCTGACGCGGATCGCATCGACTTGTGCTCGTTGAGCGAATTTGTCGTCGCCGAGCAGTCGACGCAGTCGGCTGAGATGGTGCCAGGTGACGAAGCGGCGCAGTAATTTCCGTTGTTCGGGGTTGTCGACGGTGGTCAACGCCTTGTCGATCCATGCTTGGAGGTCGGCGAGGTATTCGTCGCGGGGTTTGAGAATGCCTGCGGTGGCCAGGATCCCGCGGAGGTGTCGGCTGGCATTCCGGGAGAGCCGCCGGTCGAATTCCTCATGGGTGAGTGGGCAGGTTCCAGCGGCGATGTCGCTCAGTAGCTGGGCGGAGGCGGACCTGCTGAGCCATTGGAGGATCTGGTTGGGAGAGGTGGCGTTGAGCAGAACTTGGTGCAGGGCATCGAGCTCTGGGCGGTCGACGGCGTCGGGACCGCGGAAGAGTTGATCGAGTTGGCGGGCGAGAGCGCAGCGTGGGCAGAGCCCGTAGTGGTAGAGCCGATCGACGGTTCCGCATTCGGTGCAGGTGCGGAACGAGATGGGGTCCTTCTCGTAGCAGGTGTGGCAGAGACGGCCGTCTGGGCCCCGGGCGGCGATCTGGAGAGTCTTGCCGCATCGAACGCAGGGCGATTTCTTGTGTGAGCATGACTCGCAGACGGGATGTCCGGCAGCGACTCCCAAACAGTTGCGGTAGTGGCCGCAGCGGCCGCAGAGGGCCAGCGGGAGTCGGTAGCAGATGTTGCAGAGCTGCTCGGTGCCGTGGCGCTGGACGATGAACCGGTGTCTGTGGCAGGTGGTGCATTCCTCGTGGAGAAGCCCGACGTTCCGATGGCAGTACTGACACAACGGCTTTCCCTCGGAGGTGCGGCCGACCACGAGCCGCTCACGGCCGCAGCGGGTGCAGGTCTTCTTCGGCTCAGCCTTCTTGTAGCAGGGGTTGCAGACGCGCTGGCCGTCGAGGCGATTGGTGAGCGCGAGGTCTTGGTGGCAGACCGGACAGGGCGGCAGCACCACGTGACGTGCACCGGCTCGGCGCAATTCGGTGATCAGGCGGATGAGGAATGGCGAACCGGATGCCGCCTCGCCGGTCAGCAGACCGGGGCGGTCTTCGATCTCCCAGGAGAGCTTGAGCAGATGGTTGGGCAGCTTGGAGACCTTGGTGATCGCCGCGTTCATGATGTCGCGGTCCATTTCCGGCTCCAGCTCCCGCAACTGTGCGGCGAGCAGAGCGACGGCGTCGACGTCGCGGCCGGGTCGGCAATCTCGACAGACCCTCCGGCCTTGCCGGTCATGGTATTGGAGCCAGCGGAAGGCTTTGCAGTTCGCGCATTCGGCCTTCGGTCGCTTTCTCTTCTGCTTGCAGGGCAAACAGATTCGCGTGTTGTCCGCGCGCTCGGAGAGCTTGTTGGGTTTCTCGCAGTCCGGACAGCGCGGTGCGACCACGTGTGCAGCGCCGGCGGCGATGAGGGCGTGGATGAAGTGGTCGACCGCGACAGGGCCGTCCGGTCTGCCGCAGGTCAGCAGGTCCGGGCGCTCGGTGAGTGCTTGGACGATGCGCAGCTGTTTGGCCCTGATCGACGCGGCCGTGCGTGCCGCGGCGAGCACGGTCTCGGCCGCCATGGCCGGTTCGACGTCAGCGACCAGCTGGAGCAGTTGGGTGTCCAAGGGTGATCGGTGCTCCATCTGACCCGTCCTCGTCCGGATTCAGCGGGTGATCCGGGCCGGCTTCGGGCGGAACGAGCCCACGCCGGTCTCGGTGCCGCTGCCGGATGCTGCTTTGCGGGGCCGGGCAGCTACGCCGACCGCGATCGGTTCGATCAGGTCTTCCATCGAACAGTCCAGGATGTCCATCAAGGCGACGAGCACTTTCAGGCTCAGACGCTCCGGTCGCTCGGCGACCAGGCGATAGACCTGGCTCGGTGACAGACTGATCCCTCGCTCGGCGAGCATCGGCCGCAGCGCCGTAGTCGAGAACATCTCTCGGGTCGCCATCACCTGCCGGAGGTTCCAGCGGTAGTCCAACTTGGCGGTCATGACAACTCCTTCTCGAAGGCCCGGTCCAGGGCCTGACGCATCATTGAATTCATGAAGTCACCGCTGACCGCTGTGTAAATCGCTGTGGTGGACTGGAATTCGTGTCCCGCTGCGGCCTGGATGAGTTTCGGGTCGGCGCCGTCCTCGATCAAATGGGTGACCCAGGAGTGTCGGAGGCAATGTGGGGTCAGCTCTGCTGGCAATCCGAGCGCGTCCCGATACTGGGCGAAGCGGTCGTTGATGTCGGCCGGCCGTACTCGCCCGCCCCGCTCGGTCAACCAGATCGCCGGATGTTCCGGGATTCCGAACCTCGGCCGGATGTTGACCAGGTAGTCGTCGATGACCGGAACGATCCACGGCATCAGCGTTGGGACCTCGCGGCGCTTCGGTGGTGATCCGCGGGTGCGTTTTCCGTGCCTGACTTGCAGCATCCCGTATTTTCCCAGTTCGCGGGCGTTGGCGTTGCGGTAGAAGTCGACGGTGTCCATGCGGGACGCCTCAGTTCGGCGAAGGCCCCACGCGTAGATCGTCTTGAACAAGGTTGCATCGCGGTAGGCGGCCAGGGCGCCCTTCCTGCCCGACTTCGCGGCGCGATCGACCTGCTCGTCCGCGTAGTCGAAGAACCGTTGCAGCTCATCACGGGTGAACGGTCGCCGGTCCGGCGAGCCCTCGTAATCCATGAGGTGAGCGACGCTGTTCCACTCGTGGACGATTTGGATCGGGTGAGTCTCGAATCGCTTCTGGCACTCGTATTCCCAGCCGTATGCGGGGTTGGTGAGGTATTCGGTGAAGCCCCGGACCGCGCCCTGATAGTTGCGGATGGTCGATTCCGCGCGGCCGAGTTCGCTGACCAGGTAGGCCATCCACTCGTCGAAGTGTGCCGCGGTCCAGTTCCATGGGTACTCGTTGGTGTAGGTGTGGAACCGCCGCACGACCTGTGCTCGTGAGTGAATTGTCTTGGGTTGCAAGCGACGTCCGCCTCGCTGCTGGCGTTCCCACCCGCGAATCATCGCTTCGAAGACGGTCTCTTCGGGATGCAGAAAGGCAACGCCGTCGACCAACTCGAGGCCCGCAGCACCGGGGCCAAGCACGCCCTTCTGCACCCAGCCTCCCGGTCCCTTTAATGCGTAGATCTTGCATCAGATGCGAATAGCATTGCAAATGCGCAGGTAGAAGGGTTGCCATAGGTGGGTCGTTGCGGGTTAGAGTTACGCCGATTGACCTGCAAAGTCGGGAATCGTGATTGCATCAGATGCAATTCCGGATGGACGCGCCCACACCGCGGCGAGGTCCCAGCCGTGGATCGGCAGCCAGGTATCCACGATCCGCCGCGAATTCGAGACACTGGCCTTCGGAGGATTCCCGGCGCTGCGGGCGGCAGCGCACCGCGGGCACAGACACGTCCTGCCGGGCTCGTGCACGAAGGCGGGCCGGTTCGCTCTCTCCGCGGACTCTTGACTGCGATGGCCCATGATGTTCAGCACCCTGATCGGGCGATCGACGATCCCGGCGGCGCGGGATTCCGCGACCAGCATCGTGATCACCCGCCGCGCCGGAGATCGCTTGAAATCGCTTGTGCACCAACGATTTCGATGCGATGGCCATTTTCCGCGTTCGGTGACACGGTCGAGCAGGTCCCCGCCGGTCCGGGCTACCACCTCGTGGCGCAGCCCGTAATGGTCGGCGTGTTCTCGCGCGAGAGCCGAAGTTTCCGGCCAGTCGGAGCGGCCCATGTCGGCATGGACGGTGGTGACCCGGTCCAGCACACCGAGGTGGTGGAACTCCTCGACCAGAACATCCACCATCGCCTGGCTGTCCTTGCCGCCACTCAGGCTCAGAAGGTAGTGGTCGTATCCACCCAGGTCAGGCCCCGCAGCCACCGAGAAATCGATCCCACCGCGCCCGCGCCGCAGTGACCGCTGGGCGGGGCCACGCCGAGCGGGCCTTCGCGTCGTGGCAATGGGCGTGGTCACGGCCGGGACCGCCTTTCTGTGTCGGTGCCGCTGCGGGCAGCGGGAGGCAAGGGGCGCGCACCGGTGGGGAGCGTGCGTGGTGTCGGATCCGGTCAGGCCGCCGACACCGTTCGTAATCCGGCGTCGAACAGCGGGATCTGTTCGCTGCCAGTGACTTCGGTGCGGGGCGCGATGCGGGGCCGTGGGCGTGGTGCGGGTTGAGTGGGTGCCGGTTGCTCCCACAGTTGCGGGTCGGTGGTGACGCGCAGGTGGTGGTTGAGGCGCAGGGCGTTCATGGCCTTTTCGCGGAAGGCCACCGCGTAGCGCAGGCAATTGCGGCAATCGGTCACCCGTCGGCGCCCGCTGTCGCGATTCGGGCGTGAGAGGTGCACGCAGCCGGGCATCGGTGTCCGGGCGCGCCGCGCTGCCAGTGACCAGGATTGGCTGTCAGCGCTGTGCAGAAGATGCCCGGCCAGGACCAGGGTGCGCAGCGAGACTCCGTAGCCGTGCATCCTCATCCCGAATCCCGCGAGCGCGGTCAGGACGTGGGCGACATCGTGGTCGGCGCTGCTACGTCGGCAGATACTGCCGATCCCGACCCAGCGGCCGGCCAGATCGATCCCCGCCGAGCGATACATCCGGTAATGCTCGACATATTGGCTGGGATGCCACCCTTGAAGGGTCGGCAGCCACGGGACGTGATCGAAATTGTGTGCCAGGTACCGGTAGTTGTCGAGGGTGAGTTGCTGATGATCGGCGATGCTCAGGCCGGTGCGTCGCAGGCATCCGGGTTCGCACGGCAGGTCCTGGATGCCGACGAACCCGGGTGGCCCGATGTCGTCGATGAGCCGCGACCACAACGCCCCGTACTCGTCCGGCACGGCCCACCAGGGGTGATGATGTGGATCGGCGGTGAGCACGAGAGCCGAGTAAGCCCCCGAGTCGCCGCTGTAAGGGGCGTGGTTGATCCGGACCGGGAACCGCTCCCCCCTGGTTCGGTAGCGCGCCAGCCGCGGCGCGGACAGGAACACCGGCACCGGTGTGGTGTTGAGCAGGCTGGGTTGACCGACACCCAGATAGAACTGCATCCGCCGCGCCGGATCAGGATGGTCAGCGGTGACGGTCCACGGCGTGATCGGTCCCCACGGCGTGTCCCACCGCCGACCGCCACTGTCCTCGGACCCGCGCGCGGGTGCCGGGTCATCGAATGGTGAGGCCATCATGCGAACTCCTTCCACACCGGGACGACGAAGCAACGGCGGCCCCGACCGTCCTCGGACACCGCAGGCGTATTCGCCGCATTCGGGGGGCCGATGACCCTCCGATTCGATTCGGGCGGCACACATCGATGAGGCGGCAGCGCAGCGAACGGTGCTGTCGCGCTGTGCCGCGCCGTGTTCGGCCCGGCCCGGGTTGGGTGTCGCTACGGGATGGTGATGCCGAGGTCGGCGGCGGCTGCGATGGCGAACCGCGCGCCCCGGTGCACTACGCCTGGTGGGAGGGCACGTTCGAGCGCGGCGTGGAGCAGCCGGGCGAAGATGTGCGTGGGATCGGCCTCCAGTGCGATCGTGATCGCGAGCCTGGCCAGGGTGCCGTCGCCGCGCAGGTGTGCGCTGTAGGCGAGCAGGACCGCGGCCTCGGCGCGGTAGCGGCCGGTGAGGCTGCGGGTCAACAAGATCCACAACCTCTCCGCGGCGACGGCGTGCTCGCCGATGGCGATCGCGGGCAGGCACTGCGACACCGTCGCGATGCTCAGCACGGCCCCCAAGCGTGCGAGGTGACTCGGGGTGAGGGTGAGGCCGTCGGCGAGATCGGCGATCGCGTACAGCACCTGCTCGAGGTCGCGGCGGTCGCGGACGGTCATCTCCAGGTCGTGCTCGACGGCCTGGCGGCGGCCACGGACCTCGGCGACAGCCCCGCCCAGCGCCGCTGACACCGGGATGGCGAGCGCGGGATCGGTCCTCAGCGAGTCGGCCAACGCTGCCCGAGACTCCAGGACAGGCATCCCGAGCGCTGCACGCTGCCGCGCGGAGGGTGTGCGAGCGGGATCGGGCAGCGTCCCGGATTCGGTGGTGCCCGACAGCGACCACCACGACCCACCGGCCACGATCGCGACCGTCGCGAAGGTACCGGACACGCGGACGGGACTGTCGGCGAGGCCGCGGACCACCTGCTCGACAAGACGATGGTCTCGCCCGGATGTGGCCCGTCCGTCGACGCCCGGCGCGGGCAGCCGGTCATCGACGACGATCACGAAACCCGTGGCAGAGCCCATCATCGCCAGCAAGGGCCGCAGGCAGTCGATGATCGAAGCGGCACTGTCGGTGAGGTCGAACCGAGGCAGCGCCGCCAGCTCGCCGCGGTCGGGATCTGTCGATCCTGCCGGGATCAGAACCAGAATCAGCGAACGCTGCGGGATGAAACCGATCATGCCGGGGATCGAGGCGATCAACCGGCCCGGAGACGGCAGTGGCTGAGGTATGGACATCACGAATCTCCTTGGTAGGGAATAGAACAACCTCCGAACACCTCATTGCTGGTGCCGGTATGACATCGGGTGGGAATGCCGAGGGCTGGCGCCGACCGCGGTGGGGCTAGTCGGGCACCGCAGCACCGGACGGGCGGAATCGGCGTGGCATTGGTCTTCCACGAACGTGGAAGACGAGCGGATGATCACGATGGGTGGGCGGGGAGTAGCATCGTTGCCGGAGGATCAGCAGGCTGGCCGATATTGTTGGAGGTCAGCTCATGGCTGCACGTCGACCGCCGCGCTCACCGCGAACGGCTCGGTCACCGGAAATGACGCAACGGGTGCAACGTTCACGCGAGCGTGTGCGCCGTCGCCGGGAACTCGCCCGCGAACGCGACCGCGCGATCGCCGCGGCGGTGCGCCGCTATCTGTCTAACTGGCAGGCGATCACCGCGTGCGAGACCAAACGCGACGCCGAGATCGCCGAACTGCGCCGACAGATCAGCGTCGTCGAAGACGAAGCCGCCGGACAGATCGCGAGTCTGCGCGCCGACCAGGGCAGCGCGGCAATGATCATTCGAGACCAGCCCGGCCACACCGACGATGACGTCGCCGACCTGCTGGAGATCACCCCGAAGCAAGTCCGTCAACTCATCACACTCGCCCGAACACAGGCCACCGACCCGCCCGCCCCGCCGAAGGACGCCGAAACGACCGACCCGCCGGAGGACGCCGAAATGACCGATCCCACGCGCGAGCAGAGGCAGCGGACGGAGGAGAAACAGACCGACACCGACGGCACGGAATCACCGCGTGCCACCGGTATCCCAGCGCAGACCGAACAATCGAGATGACACCGGCATCGCCGCCGACCACCGAGATCGGCCGCGCACGAGACCTGATCGGCGGCGTCTAACTGTCTACAACACCAGCCATCGCTGCAACGCGCATGATTCGCCGAACGGTTCGACACCTGCCGACTCGACGACGACCGTGCCGGGAGATCGGAGCGAGAGTCGACCGGTGCGATGGGCGCTATCGCTCGGCGACTATCGGGTGTCGTTGTAGCGGCCGACCTTCCAGACATGCCATCGGAACTGCTGCGGCGACAACGACTGTCGCACCGGTATTCCTGCCACAGGCGAGTACGGCCAGAACGCGGTCCCGCAGCGATGGCAATAGAACCCGGCCCTCCACAGCGCGTGCGCGTGCGGGCGTCCGCGCAGGATTCGGTTGTTGTGACGGCGTCGGCCCCGCGCCGCCGCGAGCGTCAACAGGCCCGGCGAGGCGTAAATCCCGACCATGAACACCCCGGACACAGCCATCGACATCTGGGCTCGTCCCGGTTCTTCGCCGACAGTGCCGATGGCCAGAACGATGAACATCAAGAACGCGGGTACCAGCAACATCCAGCCCACCCGGGTCAAACGCCGCGTCGGCTTCCAGTCGGGCTCGCGGGCGAAGCTGTTGGCCAGCGCGGTGGTGTGGGCTCGATCGACGGTCATCGTGCCGAACACCGGCACGAGCCCACTACTCGACACTCCGAAACCCGAATACGATCCGCTCCCCATCGAGACCGAAGTCCCGTCCGAGCACAACGCGGGCACACTCTGCACCCAGTCGAGCCGCCCACAGCTCGGGCAGGTGATGTCGATATCCATCCGCCGATCTCCCGGTCGGGCCACCACGTCGTCGTCACGGCCGTGCGGTGGTGCTGCCTGCGATGAAACCTCTGGCAAATCGTATTGAACACCGCCGGAACCTGTGTGTCGATAATCCGAATCTACGTAACGCATGGTCTGTTTCCTCTCATGGGCGCGTGAGGGAGGGGCTCCTGTCGGCGATTCCGACATCGGGCGCGACTAGCAAATAGCTGGTAAATACCGATGGGTTCTCCGCCGGGGGATCTGGCAGACCACAACCGCTGCCATGTCGATCCAGAGCCGTCCTCGGAGGGGATCTGTGTGGCAACTCACACCATCGCTGCTCTGATAGGTGCATCCCCCAAGCCCATTCGGGGCTGTTCAACCGGCTCGGTCGCACGGCCTGGAAGACGTCATCGAAGGGGTGGCGACCGGTTGACTTCGCGCGCACGGTCGAACGCCGCGCAGCGGGTGCTATTCGGGCGTGGACAAGTTGATCTCGTGGAGGATGCCGTCGAGCGGAAGGGCACGGTTTCCACGGCGTTCGGCGTGTTGTCGTAGTCGTCGACGAGTTCGATGCTGACTCCGCGGGCCATCGGAGTCTTCTTCGACAAGGCGGACAGCACGAGAGCGGAGTCGTAGCGCACGCCCTATTGGTGAGGAGCCGACGCGTAGAGCAGCGGACGGACCCGACAGGGCCGTGGTGGTCTATTCCTAAACACTATGTTGAGTAGGGGTACATGGGTCGAGGGAGGCGCTGATGGACAGCTCAACGGACGTCACTGACTGCGAGAGGGACAGCGTGTGCGCGGGCATCGTGTACGCAGCAGGTCGGATCATCGAGCGCAGTGTCGATCCCAGCATCACCGCGGAGGCACGCAAGATCCTTCGCCTCGCTCAAACCCTGGAGCCGCACCCCCCTACGCGCCCGGATAAGGGCCAGCACTGTTGAGGGTAGGTACATCGGTCGCGCGAGGGGAGCGATGTGAAGGGTATGTCGTGATCATCCGACAACCGACCTGCGCGCGCACTGTCGCGTCAAGGACGGGCCGAGTTTGAAGATTCTGTGGTTGCCAAGGACGCTTCGGGCCGAGCGTGCGTCTCGGCCCGAAGCGATTGTCAATTCGTACCAACCGGGGTCTTGATCTCCAACTCGGCTGCGGTGGTCCGGCCACCCGCCGTGGTGGTGGACACTGTCTGCTCGCCGACGTCGTGAGCATGGAGAATGGCGGCGTCGCTGAGTATTCGACTGATGGTGGAGCGGCTCTTGTTCAACTCGGCGGCGATTCGAGAGGGATTCCAGCCGTCGAGATGATGGTGGGTCAGTGCTCTGGCGACCAGGGCAGGGTCGCGGCGTCTGCCTGGATCGCGTGCGCACAGCCGCGCCGCCTCTGCCGAGAAGTCTCGGTCTGTGCGATCGGAAGCAGGCGTTGGCGTGTGCACGGAACCGGCCACCGCTGACGGCGCCTGCACATGGAGAGCGCTGGTCCTGGTCACTACGAATTCCTCATCCAGCGGCGACGCGACCTTGTTCGCCCATTCGGTGAGGTGCGCACGCTGTTTTCCGTGGCCGGAGTGAGCAAGGGCGAGCAGTGCCACAGTGGCTTGCGCCATGGACCCTTCGATGATGACGGGCCACAGCCACGCTTCTGCCTGGGGTACTCCAGCGGTGATCGCCAGGGACCGGAGCGCGGTGAACGACAGCCAGAACGCGCCGGTGGCGATGAGGACGGTCATCGCGGTCGCGACCCACCTGGTGGCGCGGGTCGCGGTGTGTGCACGCGCGAGGACCGTTACCCCGTGGACTGCGGCCAGCAGCGCCAAGGGCGGGATCACCGCGACCGCGGCGGCCACGACCGGCAGGGCCGTGTCGTGCAGGAGGGCTTGGGTGGCGTTGCCGGTGATGCTGACGGTGGCTGCGGCGGCGAGCACGGTCCAGAAGAACCCGTGCGCACGGGATTTCGGTGTGACCGCCTCGGGATCCGACGTCCGCGCGGTGTCCGTGGACGAGGTGAGAGCGAGGTCGGTCATGAGCGGGTTCCTCCGGTGGCGGGTTGGGCGGCGTGCGGACGGTCCATCCGGTCGTGGCGGTAGGCGGGGGCGAGTGGATGGGATTCGCCGGTGAGTACAGCGAGTGCTGCGGCGATCTCGTGCAGGTGGGCTTTGACGTAGGTGGCGGTGACTCCGGCGTTCTTGCCGCGGTGTCCGGCGTATGCGCGGGCGACGGCGTAGCTGAAGGTGCGTTCCACCCAGGTGAGGGTGGTGTGGCGCAGCCAGTGCATGCTGACGCCCTGGGCGGCGACCCACGGCAGTTCCTCCCCGACGCGAGCCCAGATGTGGTCGTAGCGGCGGGAAGTGATGGGTTTGCCGTTGCGGTAGCGCAGCAACTGTTCCGAGCGTGGGCTCCCGCGTTCGGCCGCGTGTTCCAGTAAGCCGCGCATCAGGGTCGGTGACACCGGTTGCCACCGGTCGCTGCCGTCCTTCTCCCGTAGGAAGATCAGGCACTGGTCGGGGTCGAGATCGTGCGGACGCAGGGCGAGGGAACCGCTACGGCGGCAGGCGGTTTCGATGTGCAGGCGCAGGACCAGCGCGTCGAGGTCGGGGTCGTCGCCGGTGGTCGCGGCGGCGGCCCAGATCTCGGCCAGCTGATTCGACGGGATCGCGTAGCGGTGTGACGGGCGGCGTGTCGGGCGGGCGATCCGGCGGGCGGGGTTGTCGACGGGCCGGATCCAGCCCGAGTCCTCGGCGAAGCGGTAGACACACCGCAGGGCGCTGACGAAGTTCTCGGCGGCGCCGGTGCCGCCGCGCGAGGCCCGGTTGGTGCGGGCCTCGGTCTGGAGGCGGCGGGCCATGTCCTCGAACTCGGCCTTCTCCGGTTCGTCCAGACGCCGCTCGGCCCAGTAGGTGAGCAGATGGGTGAAATGAGTGTCGTAGGTGCGCAGCGTGCCCGGCGACAGCCGTGCCCGCACCTTCGGAATGACCTCGGCGAAGGTCGGCACCGTGGTGCCGGGGTGGACGAGATCGGCGGGAGAGATCCCCATCTGGGTCAGCAGCAACCGTGCTGCGGCGAGGGTGTCGGCCGTTACGGGCGAGTGGCTGGAGGTCGTCATCAGTGGGCCTCGCTCACTAACGCGAGACTCGGCGAGCACAGTTCGTCGAGCACGGCCGGTGGGTGGATCAGCAGCTGATGGTTGGTGTGGTGGGCGATCAACAGTGCGCGGTCACCGATGTCGAGCCCGATCCGACGGCGCAGCCTGTAGGGGATGCGAAAGTAGCCGCCCTCGGCGAACACGACGTTTGCGTCGGGTGCGGGGCGGGCCAGCAAAGCACCGGCATCGAGACAGGTCAACTCGAGTCGGATCCCGGGCTGCCAGTCGAGGGCGGTGAAGACGGTGCGGTCGACGATTCGTCCGCCGGAGCCGACGGTGCACAGCCCGTACTGGATGTGCCCGTTCCGGGGACGGACCGAGTGGTTCGTGACCTGTGGTCCTGAAGCGAGTTCCTGCAACCGCGACTGCGGCGGGATGACCGGCGCGATCACCGCGGATCGCTTCCGTCAGCAAACATCCGGGAGACGGCACAAGTGACGGAAACTGGCAAACGCGCCACCAATCGGCGCAGGTCAGAAGGTGAAATCACAGCTCAGGCTCCTGTAATAAAGGGCCCTCGCGCACACTGCACGAATATCTGTCACGAATGACGGAGATCTGTGCGCGAGAGGGGACTTGAACCCCTACGTCCGTGGACACCAGAACCTAAATCTGGCGCGTCTGCCAATTTCGCCACTCGCGCTTGATGGTACGACCGTCCAAACTCTACCGGGCGATTCGGTCATAGCGAAGCATTGGGACGGCGTGGCGTACTGGCCGGTAACCTCACCTGGGATTATAACGATTTGGAAAACGACAACATGAGGGGCGCTCATGTTTCCTACGTGTTGGTAACCCGATGGACCAGCGGGTTCAAACATGAGGCCGGGTCATGTTCATCACTATTCTGGTACGTACGTACCTGAATACTCCGAAGTAACGGCCGCGCCCGGAGGCAAACGTGAGGATTTCCTCATGATTTTGTGCCATTCTCGCCGGTAT
This sequence comes from Nocardia barduliensis, assembly GCF_013315795.1. Lineage (GTDB taxonomy): Bacteria > Actinomycetota > Actinomycetes > Mycobacteriales > Mycobacteriaceae > Nocardia > Nocardia barduliensis. Next base: position 16,488 of record NZ_JABLTE010000057.1, on the reverse strand, counting down.
CAGGCCGATCACCCGCGATCACTCGTGAACCGGTAGGGACCGGCGTGTCGCCGAGGCATGTCGCATGGAGAAGGAAGTCGAAGCGTCTTGACGATCAACGAGAGCACCAAGACCGAAGCCGGACAGAGCACGAAGGTGGTAGCCGCCACCGGGAAGGCCGCGTCGGGCGGGGCGCGGTCGCCGCTGTTGGATCGTCTGCTCGACGGCGCGCCGTACGCGCTCGCCTTCGGCGGACAGGGTGCGCAGTGGCTGAGCGAGCTGGAGGAGATCGGGCGCGACAGCGCGCTGGAGCCGGAGCTCACCGCACTGGTCAACGAGGCGGCCGCGCTGCTCGAGCCGGTTGCGGCACAGTTGCTTGTGGTTCGGCCCGTCGGCTTCGACCCGATCGGCTGGATGCTGGAGAACGAGCTGGCCGACACCGATGAGGGTGAGACCTCCGCCGCCCCAGCCGAGCACGTGCTGCGCTCGGCCGCGGTGTCCATGCCCGGTGTGCTGCTCACCCAGGTGGCGGCCGTGCGGGCGCTGCGCTTGCAGGGTCTGGATCCGGCCGAGCACGCGCCGGTCGCGATCGTGGGGCACTCGCAGGGCCTGCTCGCGGCCGCCGCGGTCGAGGCCGGTGGCGCCCGTGACGCGGAGCTGCTCGCGGTGGCCCAGATGATCGGCGCGGCAGCGGGTTTGGTGGCTCGCCGCCGCGGCCTGATGCCGGTGGGCGAGCGCTCGCCGATGACCGCGGTGTCGAACGTGGATCCCGAGCAGTTGCGCGCGGTGGTGGCCGAGGTGTGCGCGGGAGCCGATCCCGCCGCGTCGGTGGTGATCTCGATCCGCAACGGGCGGCGGCGCGCGGTGCTGTCCGGACCGCCCGCCCAGCTGGAGCGGGTGCGGCAGCGGTGCGCCGAGATCCACGACGAGCAGGCGCGCGAGCGCGACGCCAAGGTGCGCGGTGGCTCGGTGTTCGCTCCGGTCTTCGAGGACGTGGCGGTCGACGTCGCGTTCCATCACCCCGCGCTGGCCGACACCGTCGATCTGGTGAGCAGCTGGGCCACCCAGTGCGGCTTGGACGCCGAGCTGGCGGGCCGGTTGGCGCGGGATATCCTGGTCGACCCGATCGACTGGGTGGACGTCGTCGACGGCGTTATCTCCGCGGGTGCGCAATGGATCCTCGACCTGGGCCCGGGAGATCTGCTTTCCCGCGTCACCGCGGGCACGCTGAAGGGCACCGGCCTGGGCATCGTCGCGGCCGCCACCCGTGCCGGACAGCGCAGTCTGCTCACCCCGGGCGCGGCGCCGGAGCCCGCGGCCCCGTGGTCGGCGTTCGCGCCGCGGCCGGTGCGGCTGCCCGACGGGCGCATCGTGGTCGAGACCGCGTTCACCAAGCTGACCGGCCGCTCGCCGATCCTGCTCGCAGGCATGACCCCGACGACGGTCGACGCGAAGATCGTCGCGGCCGCGGCCAACGCGGGCCACTGGGCCGAGCTGGCCGGCGGTGGGCAGGTGACCGAACAGATCTTCGCCGACCGGGTGGCCGAGCTGCGGAAGCTGCTGCACCCAGGGCGCTCGGTGCAGTTCAACTCGCTGTTCCTCGACCCCTACCTGTGGAAGCTGCAGCTGGGCGGCAAGCGGTTGGTGCAGCGGGCGCGCTCGGCGGGCGCCCCGCTCGACGGTGTCATCGTGACGGCGGGCATTCCGGAGCTGGAAGAAGCCGTCGCGCTGATCAAGGAGCTGACCGAGGTCGGTATCGCGCACGTCGCGTTCAAGCCTGGCACGGTCGCGCAGATCCGGGCCGTGCTGCGGATCGCCGACGAGGTTCCGGACTACCCGGTGATCATGCACATCGAGGGCGGCAAGGCCGGTGGGCACCACTCCTGGGAGGACCTGGACGACCTTCTGCTGACCACCTACGCCGAGCTGCGCAACCGCGCCAACGTGGTGGTGTGCGTCGGCGGTGGCATCGGGACCCCCGAACGGGCGACGGAGTACCTCACCGGCGAATGGGCGGTCCAGCACGGCTATCCCGTGATGCCCCTGGACGGTGTGCTGGTCGGCACGGCGGCCATGGCCACATTGGAGGCCACCACCGCGCCGGAGGTCAAGCAACTGCTGGTGGACACCCCCGGCACCCCCGACTGGGTCGGAGCGGGCACCGCCTCCGGCGGAATGGCCTCCGGTCGTAGCCAATTGGGCGCCGACATCCACGAGATCGACAACGCCGCCTCGCGCACCGGCCGCCTGCTGGACGAGGTCGCTGGCGACGCGGACGCGGTCGCGGCGCGCCGGGAGGAGATCATCGCGGCGCTGAACGCCACCGCCAAGCCGTACTTCGGCGACCTGGTCACCATGACCTACCAGGACTGGCTGGAGCGCTACGTCGAGCTCGCGGTCGGGCTGGACCGCCGCAAGGACTTCGACTGCGGCAGCGACCTGGGCGACGCGATCGCCGAGGCCACCCGCTCGGTGTGGCTGGACATCACCTGGCGCGACCGCTTCGCGGAGATGGTGCGCCGCACCGAATCCCGGCTGCACCCGGCCGACCGCGGCGAGATCCCCACGCTGTTCGCGAGCGACGAGGACTTCGAGGACCCGGTCGCCGCGCTGTGCGCGCTGAAGGACGCCTACCCCGCGGCGGAACGCACCCTGCTGCACCCGGCGGACGTGCCGTTCTTCGTTGCGCTGTGCAAGACCCCCGGCAAGCCGGTGAACTTCGTGCCGGTCGTGGACGCCGACGTGCGCCGCTGGTGGCGCTCGGACTCGCTGTGGCAGGCGCACGATCCGCGCTACTCGGCCGATCAGGTGTGCGTCATCCCCGGCACCGTATCGGTCGCAGGCATCACGCGGGTGGACGAGCCGGTCGGCGAGCTGCTCGACCGCTTCGAACAGGACACCGCGTACTCGCTGGTGCGCGCGGGCGTGGTGCCCGCCGCGGTGGACGCGCGCCGCACGGCGGGTGTCACCAGCGGCCCGATCGACGCCGTGCTCGCCGCGCCGGACGTCCAGTGGGCAGGCCGCACCACGATCAGCCCGGTGCACCGCCTCGGCGACCTGTCCGAATGGGTCGTGGACGGCAAGGGCGCGGTGCATCCGCCAAGCGGAGCGACGCTGGTGGAGACCACCGGCCCCGAGCCGGAGCACGCCTACCTGGAGCTGACCGTTCCGCTGCTGGGGGACAACGCGGTGCGGATCCGGATCACCGTGCCCACCTCGGTGCACAACGGCGGCGCCCCGGTGGTCACCGAGGCCGACGCGGACGAGGCCATGTCCGCGCTGCTCGCGGTCGCGGCGGGGCAGGATCTGCCCGAGGTCAAGGGCAAGGTCGCGCACGTGAACCTGGCCTGGACGCCGGACCTGATCGCCGATCACGCCGGCGTCACCGGTTCGGGCCTGCCCGCCACGCTGAGCACGCTCGGCCGGACCGTGCCCGACGTGCTGGTCGGCGCCTGCTGGCCCGCGGTGTTCGCGGTGCTCGGCGCGACCCGCACCGCCGAGGACGAGAGCGTCATCGAGGGCATGCTCGACCTGGTCCACCTGGACCATCAGGTGCACCTCGCCGCCGACCTGCCTGCCGAGACCAGCGTGCTCGCGGTGCGCGCGGAGGCGGGGGAGACCCTCGACACCGACCTCGGCCGCGTGGTCGAGGTGCACGTGCGGATCACCGCCATGCTGGACAAGCCCGAGACCGGGATGTCGATGCCGGTGCTGGCCACGCTCACCGAACGATTCGCGATCCGCGGGCGCACCGGCACGGGCGAACTCACCGATCCGCCGCGCGCGGCGGGCACGGTGTCCGACGCGGCCACCGACACGCCGCGCAGGCGTCGCCGCGACGTCACGATCGTCGCTCCGCGCACCATGCACGCCTTCGCCGCCGTCTCCGGTGACCACAACCCCATTCACACCAGCGACGCCGCCGCGAAGCTCGCCGGGCTCGGCAGCCCGATCGTGCACGGCATGTGGCTGTCGGCCGCCGCGCAGCACGTCGTCTCGGCGGTCGATCCGGCCGGTTCGGTGCCCGCGCGGACGCTGACCGCGTGGACCACCCGGTTCCTCGGCATGGTCCGCCCCGGCGCGGCGATCGATGTGCGCGTCGAGCGCGTCGCGGTCGACGCGGGCAGCGAGATCGTCGAGGTCTCCTGCCGGACCGAAGGCGAACTGGTGATGACCGCGACCGGTCGCACCGCGGCGCCGAAGACCGTGTACGCCTTCCCGGGACAGGGCATCCAGCGCAAGGGGATGGGGCTGGACGCCCGCGCCCGGTCGAAGGCGGCCAAGGAGATCTGGGAGCGCGCCGACAAGCACACCCGTGCCGCGCTCGGCTTCTCGATCCTGGCGGTGGTGCGGGACAACCCGACCTACCTCAAGGCGCGGGGCGTCGAGCACCGGCACCCCGACGGCGTGCTGCACCTGACCCAGTTCACCCAGGTCGCCATGGCGACCCTCGGTGTCGCCCAGGTGGCGGAACTGCGTGAGGCCGGGGCTCTGGTCGAGGGTGCGCTGCTCGCGGGCCACTCGGTGGGTGAGTACAACGCGCTCGCCGCCGTCGCCGGAGTGCTCCCGCTGGAGGCGGTGCTCGAGGTCGTGTTCCAGCGCGGTTCCGCGATGCACGAGCTGGTGCCGCGGGATGCGCAGGGGCGCAGCGACTATCGGATGGCCGCGATCCGGCCCTCGCAGATCGGGCTGCCCGATGGCGAGGTCGTCGACTTCGTGCGGGAGGTCGGTGATCGGGTCGGGGAGTTCCTCGAGGTGGTCAACCTGAACCTGCGCGGTTCGCAGTACGCGATCGCGGGCACGGTGGCCGGGCTCGAGGCGCTGGAGGAGGAGATCGACCGCCGCCGTGCCGAGTTCGGCGGCAAGCGGGCGTTTATCCTGGTCCCCGGCATCGACGTGCCGTTCCACTCGACGGTGCTGCGCAAGGGCGTTCCGGAGTTCCGGCAGAAGCTCGAACAGCTGCTGCCGGTGGACCTGCGCCCCGAGGTGCTGGTCGGCCGGTACATCCCGAACCTCGTGCCCAGGCTGTTCTCGCTCGAGCGGGCGTTCGTCCAGGAGATCGCGGACCTGGTGCCGTCCGAACCGCTCGCGCAGGTGCTGGCCGACTTCGACAGCTGGGCGGCCCGGCCGACCGAGCTGTGCCGCGTGGTGCTGATCGAGCTGCTCGCCTGGCAGTTCGCCAGCCCGGTGCGCTGGATCGAGACGCAGGACCTGCTGTTCACCGACACCGCGCACGGCGGCCTCGGGGTCGAGCGGTTCGTCGAGATCGGTCTCGGCGCGACGCCCACGGTGGCCAACCTGGCCTCCCAGACGCTGAAGCTGCCCGCGTTCGGCGGCGCCACGGTCGAGGTGCTCAACATCGAGCGCGAGGCGGCGATCGTCTACGCGACCGACACCGACCCCGCGCCGGTCGACGAGCCCGTGGAGGAGCAGGCGGCCACCGCGCCGGCGGCCGTCGCCGCCGCCCCGGTCGCCGCGCCCGCCCCGAGTTCGGGCGGTCCGCGTCCGGACGACATCGCGTTCACCGCCGCCGACGCCACCCGCGTGCTGATCGCGCTGTGGACGAAGCTGCGGCTGGACCAGATCGGCCCGGTGGACACCATCGAGGGCCTGTGCGACGGTGTGTCCTCCCGGCGTAATCAGCTGCTGGTCGACCTCGGTTCCGAGCTGTCGCTCGGCGCGATCGACGGCGCGGCCGATGCCGACATGGGCGCGCTCTCGGCGACGGTGGAGCGGCTCGCCCGCACCTACCGTCCCTTCGGCACGGTGCTCACCGACGCCATCGGCGATCACCTGCGCAAGGTGTTCGGCCCGTCCGGCAAGCGTCCCGCCGCCATCGCCGATCGGGTGACGAAGGTCTGGGAACTCGGGGACGGCTGGGCCAGCCACGTCACGGCCGAGGTGTCGCTCGGCACCAGGGAAGGCACCAGTGTGCGCGGTGGCGACCTGGGCGGGCTGGTCTCCGGCGCCCTGAGCGACGGCGCCTCGGTCGACGCGGCCATCGACGCCGCCGTGCAGGCCGTCGCGGCCCGCCGCGGTGTCGCGGTGTCGCTGCCGTCGGCGGGTGGCGGTGGCGGTGCGACCGTCGACGCCGCCGCGCTGGGCGAGTTCACCGAGCAGATCACCGGACGCGACGGGGTGCTGGCCACGGCCGCGCGTGTGGTGCTCGAACAGCTCGGGCTGTCCGAGCGGGTCTCCGCGCCGGAGGCGAACGACGACTCCCTGGTCGACCTGGTGTCGGCCGAACTCGGTTCGGATTGGCCGCGTCTGGTCGCGCCCGCGTTCGACGCGCGCAAGGCGGTGCTGCTGGACGACCGGTGGGCCACGGCGCGCGAGGATCTGGCCCGGCTGTGGCTGGCCGACGACGCGGGCAGTGCGAACGGGCCGGTCACCGGTTTCCTCGGAGCGGGCGAAGCGGTTGCCGCGCAGGCGAACTGGTGGCGGCAGCGGGCGATGCACGAGGCCCGCTCGGTGCTCGCGGGGCTGTACGAGCGGATCGCCGAGGCGGCGCTGAGCACCGAAGAGCCCGGGCTGTGGTCCTCGGACATCGCGGTGGTCACCGGCGCCAGCAAGGGATCCATCGCCGCGGCGGTGACCGGCATGCTGCTCGGCGGCGGCGCCACGGTGGTGGTGACCACCTCGGCGCTGAACGACGAACGCCTCCGCTTCTACCGGAAGCTGTACCGGGACAACGCCCGCCACGGCGCGGCCCTGTGGGTCGTGCCCGCCAACATGGCGTCCTACCAGGACATCGACGCCTTGATCGACTGGATCGGCACCGAGCAGGTCGACAGCGCGGGCGGTGCGAAGATCAAGATCAAGGACGCGATGACGCCGACGCTGCTGCTGCCGTTCGCGGCGCCGCGGGTGGCCGGTGACCTCGCCGACGCGGGCGCTCGCGCCGAAATGGAAATGCGCGTGCTGCTCTGGTCGGTCGAACGGCTGATCGGCGGGTTGTCCAAGCTGGGCGCCGATCACGACGTGGACGCGAAACTGCACGTGGTGCTCCCGGGTTCGCCCAACCGCGGCCTGTTCGGCGGCGACGGCGCCTATGGCGAGTCGAAGGCGGCGCTGGACGCGGTGGTCGCCAAGTGGCGCGCCGAGAAGTCGTGGTCGACCCGGGTCACCCTGGTGCACGCGCTGATCGGCTGGGTGCGCGGCACCGGACTGATGGGCCACAACGACCCGATGGTCGAGGCGGTCGAGAAGGCCGGCGTGCAGACCTGGTCCACCGCCGAGATGGCCGCCGAGCTGCTCAAGTGGTGCACCTCGCGGGCCCGTCAGGTGACCGCGAGCGGCCCGCAGCAGATCGACCTGACCGGCGGTTTGGCCAGGGCCAAGCTGGATCTGCCCGAACTGGCCAAGCAGGCCGCGGAGCAGGCGCAGGCGCAGGCCGACGCCGAAACGGGTCGCACGATCGCCGCGCTGCCCGCGCCGCCCACCGTGACCTCCGCGCTGCCGGTGCCCGAGTGGGGCGAGGTGAGCGCCGATCCGGCCGACATGGTGGTCATCGTCGGCGCGGGCGAGCTCGGGCCCTACGGCTCGGCGCGCACCCGCTTCGAGATGGAGGTCTCCGACGAGCTGTCGGCGGCGGGCGTGCTGGAGCTGGCCTGGACCACCGGCATGGTCACCTGGGAGAACGACCCGAAGCCGGGCTGGTACGACGCCGAATCCGGCGACTACGTGCCGGAGCACGAGCTGGCCGAGCGCTACCACGACGCGGTGGTCGCCCGCTGCGGTGTGCGCCGCTACGAAGACGACGGGGCCATGACCGACAACTCGGCGCCCCTGATGACCTCGGTCTTCCTGGACCAGGATCTGTCGTTTACGGTGGGCGGCGAGGCCGAGGCCCGCGCCTTCCACGCCGCCGACCCGGAGCACACGGTCATCACGCCGGTCGCCGATTCGGGTGACTGGACCGTGACGCGCAAGGCGGGCACCGAGATTCGCGTGCCGCGCCGGGCCAAGCTGTCGCGCACCGTCGGCGGCCAGATCCCGACCGGCTGGGACCCGACCATCTGGGGCATCTCGCCCGATATGGCCGCTTCGGTGGACCGGGTCGCGCTGTGGAACATCGTGTGCACGGTGGACGCGTTCATCGGTTCCGGCTTCAGTCCGGCGGAGCTGATGAGCTGGGTGCACCCCTCGCTGGTCGCCAACACCCAGGGCACCGGTATGGGCGGCATGTCCTCGATGCGCTCGCTCTACGTCGACAACCTGCTCGGTGAGCCGCGCCCGAACGACATCCTGCAGGAGGCGCTGCCGAACGTGGCGCTGGCGCACGTGGTGCAGTCCTACGTCGGCAGCTACGGCGCGATGGTGCATCCGGTGGCGGCCTGCGCCACCGCCGCGGTGTCGGTCGAGGAGGGTGTCGACAAGATCCGGCTCGGCAAGGCCGACCTGGTCGTGGCCGGCGGTTACGACGACCTCGGCATCGAGGGCATCGTGGGCTTCGGCGACATGTCGGCCACCGCGGATTCGGCGGCGATGAGCGCCAAGGGCATCAGCGACCGGTACTTCTCCCGCGCCAACGACCGCCGTCGCGGCGGGTTCGTCGAGTCGCAGGGCGGTGGAACGGTGCTGCTGGCGCGCGGCAGTGTCGCGCTGGAGATGGGCCTGCCGGTGCTGGGCGTGGTGGCCTACGCCCAGTCCTTCGCGGACGGCGTGCACACCTCCATCCCGGCTCCGGGTCTGGGCGCGCTGGGCGCCGGTCGCGGCGGGACCGAGTCCCGGCTGGCGACCGAGCTGCGCAAGCTCGGCGTGACCCCGGACGAGATCGCGGTGGTGTCCAAGCACGACACCTCGACGGCCGCCAACGACCCGAACGAGTCCGAACTGCACGAGCGCCTCGCAGCGGCCATCGGACGCTCGGACGGCGCTCCGCTGTTCGTCGTCTCGCAGAAGACCCTCACCGGGCACGCGAAGGGCGGTGCGGCGGCCTTCCAGCTCATCGGCCTGTGCCAGGTGCTCGAGCAGGGCGTCATCCCGCCCAACCGCAGCCTCGACTGCGTGGACGAGAAGATGCGGCCCTTCCCGCACCTGGTGTGGGTCCGGGAACCGCTGCGGCTGGGCGATCGGCTCCCGCTGAAGGCCGGTCTGGTCACCTCGCTCGGCTTCGGCCATGTGAACGGTCTGCTGGCGATCGTGCACCCGCAGGCGTTCATCCAGGCCATCGAGCCGGGGCAGCGCGACGAGTACCGGCGCAGGGCACAGGAGCGTCAGCTCAGCGGCCGCCAGCGGTTCGTGGAGGCCATGTGCGGTGGCGCGCCGCTGTACGAGCGTCCCGCCGACCGCAGGCTCGGCGGGGAAGGCACGCCGTCCGGGCGGGCTCGTCAGCTGGAGGCCGACGTGCTGCTCTCGCAAGAGGCGCGCCTGGCGCAGGACGGCGCGTACCGGGCGAACGGCATGGGATGCGCGTAACCGGATGCGCGGCGGGGCAACTCGTCGCGCCGGGTTCGCGCGCGTGCTCGCCGAGTACGTCGTAGGCTGGCCGCCTATGACGATCCTCGGTATCGGCTTGGACTTGGTGACCATCTCCGAGTTCGCCGAACAGCTCGAACGCGCCGGAACCACCATGCTCCGGGAAAGCTTCACCGCGGGAGAGCGGCGCTACTGCCAGAGCAAGGGAACCGATCCGGCGCGCAGCTACGCGGCGCGGTGGGCGGCGAAGGAGGCGGTGCTCAAAGCCTGGGCATCGTCGCGGTTCGCCCGCCGCCCGCAGATCGGGGACAACCCCTATCCGCTGATCGAGGTGGTCAACGACGCATGGGGCAGGCCGAGCATCAAGCTGCACGGCCTGGCCGCCGAGTTCCTGCCCCGGGTCCGGGTGCACTTGTCGCTGACGCACGACGGCGACACCGCCGCGGCGATGGTCGTGCTCGAGGACCCGGGTGAGCTGGCCGACCTGATCGAAGGCCGCGACAGCGCGGGGTGAGCCACGCGGTGGTCCCGGTTCCCGCCGGGACCACCGCTTGTCATTCGCTGCCGGTACGCGATTCCTTCTCCGCGACGAGCAGGTAGGCGACCATCAGGCGCTTGAGTTCGGCGACCGCTTCGGCGCTGCTCTGCTCGTCCTGCACCGAGAAATTGAGCATCGAATAGACCACGTGCACCAGCACTTCGGCCATCATGGTGCGCCGTGCCCGCGGGGTGCGCGGGGTGAGCGGCCGCAACATCTGCGACACGACCTCGGCGAACTGCTTCTCGTGGATCGCGCCGGTGGCCCGGGTGGACGGCGTGGACTGCATGGCGAGCCACACTTCCCGCCGGGACGGGTCGGTCATCCAGAGGTTGGCGAGGTGGTCGACGAACTGGTTCATGTGCCGCAGCCAGTCCAGTGACGGGATCTCGCCGTGGAAGTCGGCCAGCTCCTGGGAAACGGCAACCAGGTCTTGCCGATTCAGCTCACAGACGATGACGTACTTGTTGGCGAAGAACTGATACAGCGTGCCGATCGGCACCTCGGCCCTGGCCGCCACCTCCTCACAGGTGAACGACTCGAACCCGACCTCGACGAGCAGTTCCCTGGACGCCTGCAGCAAGGCGTCGAACTTGCGTTTGCTGCGTTCCTGCGTCGGCCTGCGTCGCGGCATGAGCTCCTGTGGGTCGTCCTGCAGCTCCAACGCAGGGTCCACACGGTGCTTCGACCTGGCCTCCGCGCGTACTTCCACGCATCCAGGCTAACGGTAGGGACACGCGTGCGATACGCGCATCCGCCGTTCCGGTCCAGGCGGCTGGATTTCCGCTACCCATCCGTAACCGATGTGGTGTCGAACACATACCGAGCGCGCGTGCATCGCGACGTGTGTTCCGAGCAGGGAAATCCATGGGGCTCATGGTTTTCGGCAGGTCCGTGAGCTCGGTCAATGCGCAGAGGGAAGGCGTGATCAGTGGTAGCTGAATCTGTGGTGACTCTCGGCGTTTCCACCGAACGTGGTGCCGTGCACGCGGTGGCGCTCGCCGACGGCAGGAAGCTGGCCGACCGGGTGGTGCTGCGCCGGGTGGAGCGAACGGACGGTGACGGCAAGGCGGAGGTGGCCGCGGCGGTCGAGACCGCGCTGGACGCCCTGGCCGCGGGCCTCGGGCCGGATCGGGAGATCGGCGGCGTCGCGGTCGCCTATCGGGACGCGGCGCAGCGGCGCGCCATCGTGACCCGGTTGGCGACCGGTCCGTGGCACAGCGCCTCGATGGTCTCGGCGAAATCGGCCCACCTGAGCGCGGCGAGCATGATGACGTGGCTCGACGCCTACGACAACCTGCTGATCTGCGAGGTGGTGCCCGGATACCAGGCGTACACCCTGGTCGATCGCGGCCGCCGCCGGGTGCTCGCGGCGGTGGGGCAGGCGGGGCGGGCGACGCCGCGGTCGCTCGGCATGGGCGTGGCGGCGGCGTGGGATCAGCTGGACGCGGCCGCGGCCCGGCCCGACGCGGTGGCGCTGATCGGCTCGGCGGGCGCCGGGGCGGCGGTGTCGAAGGCGTTGGAGGACTTCGGGGCCCCGGTGATCCCGTGCACGATCGGCGCTTTCGCCTCGGCCGCGGGTGCGGCGTTGAGCGCGCGTCTCGAGCAGGACGGTTACGCCGAGCTGGTGAGCGAGCCGCACCGGGCGCGCGGCGGGGTCGCGGTGTTCGCCGCGGCCGGTGTGCTGGCCAGCGGAATGGTCGTCGGCGGGAGCTACCTGCTCGGCAACTCTTCGTCGTCGGTGCCCACCGTCGTCATGGCGGACGGCCGGATCGAAAGCGCCGGTGCGGCGCACCCGGGGGTCCCGGTCCAGCCGGGGGATGCCGGGGCATCCGGCTCGTCCGGCGGGCTACTCGACTCCAGCGTCGATGCCACCGGAGCACAGTTCCCGGAACAACGCTGGAGCGCCGCCGCGCGGCATCGTCCGCTGCCGCTGGTGCCCGTCGAGGCGGCGAACGAGGCGGAGCCGAGCATCCCCGCGCCGCTGGTGCCGGGCACCGGCGTCCCGGCCGATCGCAAGGTGGGCGCGCCCGACAGCGCGCTGCTGTTCCCCGGTGAGGCCCCGCCGCCGGCGGTGTTCACCCCGGAAGCCGCGGATTGGTGGGACGAACACCTGCGCTTGATGGCGCAATGGGCCGCACAGCAGGTATTGCAGTCCTGAGCCATCCGAGCGGGCTCTCGAACCCGGCCCGGCGCCGCTGCGGCGCCGGGCTTTTCGCTGCCCGCCGGCTACACCGAGAGGTCGCGGCGCAACTTGGCGACGTGGCCGGTGGCGCGGACGTTGTACTGCGCGACGGCGATCTTGCCCGCCTCGTCCACCAGGAAGGTCGAGCGGATGACGCCGACGACCGTCTTGCCGTACATCGTCTTCTCGCCGTACGCGCCCCACGCGGTGAGCACGGCGCGGTCGGGATCCGACAGCAGCGGGAAGGTCAACTGCTCGGCGTCCCGGAACTTGGCCAGCTTGGCGGGCTTGTCCGGCGAGATGCCGACCACGTCGATGCCCGCGCCGTCCAGGTCGGTCAGGTTGTCACGGAAGTCGCAGGCTTGCTTGGTGCAACCGGGGGTGCTCGCGGCGGGGTAGAAGTACACGATCACCTTGCGTCCGCGGTAGTCCGACAGCGAGACGTTCTTGCCGTCGGCGTCGGGGAGCGTGAAGTCGGGGGCGGTGTCGCCGGGGGCGAGTCGTTGGTTGGTGGTCACCTCCAGCACGGTATCCGAACGATCGGGCCGGAGTTCCGCGCGCGGCCGGATGGCGCGGCCCGGGGGCTAGACTCGTCCGCGAGCCCTGGGCGCTCCACGAACGGCCGAGCATGCGGCGTGATTCGCGCCCAGGTGCGGCAATCGACAACAGGAGGGTGGAACGTGGCAAGGGATACCGAGCGGATCGAGCAGGAGATCGAGGCCGCCCGCACTCGGCTGGCGAGCACGCTCGACGAACTCGCGGTACGCGCGGACCCGCATCGCATCGCGGACGACACCAAGCACATCGTGGTCGCGAAGCTGAACGAGCCGAAGGTGAAGTACAGCCTGATCGGCGCCGCTGCCCTGGTCGTCGGGCTGGTGCTGCTCAAGATCTTCCGCTGAGCTGGAAAAACGACGACACCCGGTAGGCAGCGCCTACCGGGTGTCGTCGTTTTCCACGCGGTTCAGACCGTCGGGCAGGCGAAGCCGTCACCGTCGGGATCCAGGTGCGGGCCGAAGCCCGGTTCCCCGCGGAACAGCGGCGCCCGTCCGGCGTTGCGGGCGTCGTCGCAGTTGGCGAAGGCGCCACCGGCCGAACCGGTCTGCGACAGACCGGCCGAGCCGGTCGCGGCGGAGCCGGTGTCGACGGCCGAGGAGCCGGTTCCGGCGGAACCGGACGGAGGGGCGGCTAGGGCGGCGGGAGCCGCGAGAAAGGTCAGTCCCGCGACGGCCGCGCTGACGGAGAGCCGGCGAACGTTCATGTATTCCTCTATGTGGTTGCTGCGGTGGATGGGCGTCCGACGGGACGCCGCATCCACTGTTGTGACGGGCCGCTCTCTTGTCAACCTCGGGGGGACGGAACTAGGGCATTAGGGGATTGCGCCCGGGATGCCGGTCAAGCTGTCGTCCCGGCGCCCCCGATGTGCTGCGCCGGGATGTTCCCCATGCGTCCAGCCTGGTAGTCCGTCATCGCTTCGATGATCTCCGCGCGGGTGTTCATCACGAACGGCCCGTACTGCACAACGGGTTCCCGGATCGGTCGTCCGCCGAGCAGCAGCACCTCGAGCGCTCCGGTCGGATTGTCTTGGCGCGCATCGGCTGTCACGGTGATCGCGTCGCCGCGGTCGAAGACCGCCAGCTGTCCTTCGCCCAGCGGCCTGCGCTCCTCGCCGACCGTGCCGCTGCCGGACAGCACGTACGCCATCGCCGTGAACTCCTGCGGCCATGGGGATTCCAGAATTCCGCCAGGTGTGATCGACGCGTGCGCGTAGGCGATCGGAGTGTAGGTGGAACCGGGACCGGTGAATCCGCCGACCTCTCCGGCGATGAGCCGGACCAGCGCGCCGCCGTCGTGCGAGCTCACCAGGGTCAGTTCGCGGGCGCGCAGGTCCTGGTAGCGCGGCGTCGCGAACTTGAGCGCGCGCGGCAGGTTGACCCAGAGCTGGATGCCGTGGAACCGGCCGCCGGAGGCGACCATCTCCTCCGGCGGGACCTCGTCGTGCAGGATCCCGGAGCCCGCGGTCATCCACTGGGTGTCGCCCTCGCCGATGACGCCGCCGCCGCCCTGCGAGTCGTGGTGCACCATGGTGCCGTCGAGCATGTAGGTGACCGTCTCGAAGCCGCGGTGCGGATGCCATGGCGCGCCCTTGGCCTCGTGTGGTTCATAGGCGACCGGGCCCATCTGGTCGAGCAGGATGAAGGGATCGGCCGTGCGCAGGTCCATGCTGGGGAAGGGCCTGCGCACCTCGAATCCCGCGCCCTCGAGCTGTTTGTGGGCGGTGACCACGCTGCGGACCGGTCGCCGGCGCAGAGTGGCGTCGGGGCGGGTCAGCCGCGGCAGGACCATGATGTCGGGAACGGTGACGGCGGGCATCGGGACCTCCTCGAGAGTTGGTGTCCATGTCAACCAACCGTGACTACACTTCATTCCCATGGTCCGGTGGTTGAGTGACGACGAGCAGGCGACCTGGCAGGCCTATGTGCGGCTGCGCCAGCGTTTGGATGGGGCGATTTCCGCCGGGCTGGCCGAGGACGGTCTGTCGCTGGCGGATTACGAGCTGATGGTGGCGTTGTCCGCGGCACCCAACGGTTGCCTGCGCGCCAAGGAGCTGGCCGCCGAGGTGTGCTGGGAGAAGAGCAGGTTGTCCAAGCACCTGGCCAGGATGGACGCCCGCGGACTGGTCGAACGCAGGCCCGCTGAGGAGGATGCCCGCGGCATCATCGTCGAGCTCACGCCGGAAGGGCGCATCGCCCTGGAGCGTGCCGCGCCGAACCACGTCGACCTGGTCCGCCGCGTCTTCGTGGAGCCGATGACGCCGGAGGAGGCGCGGGTCCTGCGCGCGCTGGCGGACAAGGTGGTCACCGAGGTCGAGCAAGTTACCGAACTCGGCGCTTGATCGGGGCGCTGGTTCCCGCCGGCGACCTCAACCGGTTCCGTGCCCCCACCATCGCCGCCACCACCGGCGGCGTGGACGCGCTGCGGCCTCGTCGGCGGCCGCCCGGGAAGGCGGTGTGCTCTGGCCGCTGAAGGATGTGCGCATCGGCCGGACCGTCGCGCACGCGGTTCGCCATTGCGCGACGATCTCGTCCGCGTTCACGGGGGCGATCGGGACGTACGGCCCTTCGGGCATCCGCAGCCACTCCACGATGCGTTTGTTGAGCTCGCTCACCGTCGCGCGTACTTCCCGTTCGGTCGCCGTGTCGCGCACGGACTCGGCAAGGTGCTCGATATCGCGCCGCAGTACGAGCGAAGGCGGTAGCAGGGCATCGCCGCTGACCCCTTCGCGCCGCAGATACCCGCGCAGCCACCAATCCTCGTCGTAAGCCGTGCCTGCTCCGGGAATCGGCTTACCCGCGCCGGAGAGGTTGTCGAATTCGCCGCGCTCGGCCGCCTCGCGGATCTGCTTGTCGATCCACGATTCGAAGGTCTCCTTCGGCGGCTTGCGCTCGGTCATCGCGACGGCGGTGTCGGCGGGTGCATGACACCAGTCTACGGAAGCCTGTAGTAGACCCGGGAGGCGTTGCGTCGCAACTCATCCGCGAAAAGCTCAGCTCCACGGCCGAATCGGCGGCTTCACCCACAGGAGCTTCTCGTCGGTATGCGCGCGCCGCGCCGCGGGATGCTCCGGATGGCGCGCGGCCCAGCTGTCCTTCTCCGCCAGCAGCCGCGCCACCGTCGTCCAAGTCTCGTCGGTGCTCGGCGGATTCGTGTCGGCGGCCCTGGCCACTTTGCGCCGCACCGGCGCGGGCATCGCGAGCACTTCGGCTTCGGTGATACCGCGTTGCCAGAGGTAGCTCGCCAGCCGCCGCGCTTTCTCGGCGCGACTCTTGGCTGCCGTGTCGCTGTGTGCGTAGTCGGTCATGGCCTGTCCACGGGGTCGCTGGTGCATCGACCCTAATGGACGCGGTCGGACAGCGTCCGTCGATGCCCGCGGATGCCGAACCGGAGCTACGCCTCGCCGACCGGGCGGACCGGCCGGGAAACGCCGCAGCCTCCCCATCCGAGGATGGGGAGGCTGCGTGACGAAGCCGACTCAGTACGCGCCGTTGACGTTGTCCATCGAGCCGTAGCGGTGCGCGGCGTAGTTGCAGGCCGCGACGATGTTGGCGACCGGATCCCAGACGTCGAAGGGCGTGCCCGCGACGTGGTAGGCGGCGAAGGTGGGGTCGATCACCTGCAGCAGGCCCTTGGACGGGATGCCCATGGCGGCATTGGAGTCCCACAGGTTGATGGCCTGGGGGTTGCCGGTCGACTCACGCATGATGTTGCGGTGGATGCCCTCGTAGCTGCCGGGGATGTTGTTCGCCCGCATGACGTCGAGCGCCTGACGGATCCAGCCGTCCAGGTTGTTCTCGTAGACCGGGGC
>NZ_JABLTE010000056.1 GCF_013315795.1 Nocardia barduliensis | reverse complement strand
CGCCCTTCCCCGCCCAGGAGGTGAACACCGCCGACGTCGTCGACCTGATCACCACGCGGACCTACGCGGCGATCGACACCCTCCGGGACGTGCACGACGCCGTGGACGCCGAGGACCCCAGCACCAGCGATCTGCTGCACCAGATCATTCATTCCCTGGAGAAACTGGCGTGGATGATCAAGTCGGAGGACCGCGCGATCTGACCCGACCCCGGCTCCGCCGCGCTCGCGGCGGAGCCGGATGCTCATCCCCGGCCGAGGAGGTTGTGCTTGCGCACCTCGGGCAGGGACAAGGTCTTGTAACCGACTTCCTCGAACAGCACGGTGATGCGATCCGATTCGACGGACATGATGGTCCCGGCGCCCCAATCGCGGTGCCGCACCGGACTGTCCGCCGGGAACTCGGCGGTGCCGGGCGTGCGCCGTTCGGCGGTCCCGGCATCGCAGGTGTCGCAGGTGCCGCACGGGTCGAGTAGTTGCTCGCCGAAGTAGCCGAGCAAATGCTGCCGCCTGCAGCCGGTCGTCTCCGCGTAGCCGCGCATCATCTCGATGCGCGAGCGGGTCAGTTCTTCGTAGGCCTGTGCGGCTTCGGCCGCCTGTTCGACCGCCTGCTCGGGGGTGCGCCGGGAATCGGTCGCGAGGAGGCCGGACTCGGTGGTCGTGATCGCGCCGACCTGTTCGAGCAGGTTGATCGCCCGGGTACGCCGAGCGGGCGCGGCGTCGACCGCGAGCCGGGACGGCCGGACCGGACGGTCGTGCCGATACAGGGCATGGGCGACTTCGGCGATGGTGTCCTCGGGGACCGTCCTGGAAGTCAGGAACCTCTGCAGGCTCAGATCTTCGGGACGGTAGAACAAGATGACCTCGGCCCGCTCACCATCCCGTCCGGCTCGGCCGATCTGCTGGTAATACGAGTCCAGCGAATCCGGAGCCGACGCGTGGACGACGAAACGGACGTCGGGCTTATCGATCCCCATACCGAACGCCGAAGTAGCCACCACGACGTCGATCTCGTCGTTCAGGAACTTCTGATGCACCTCGTCGCGAACAGCCGCCTTCATGCCCGCGTGGTAAGCCGCTACTCGGATGCCGACCCCGGCCGCCTCTTCGGCGTAAAACTCGCTGTCCTTGCGGCTGGCCACATACACCAATCCCCGGCGCGTCGCAGGGTCGGCGGTCAGGGTCCGAATGCGGGTGATGACGGCGTTGCGCTTGTCCGCGTCGCGGGTGAATCGGTCGGCAGCCAGGTGCAGGTTCGGTCGATCGAAACTGGCGACGACTTCGCGGTGCTCCCGCATGCCCAGCCGGGACACGATGTCGCGCCGGACCGGTGGGGCGGCGGTCGCCGTCAAGGCGATCACCCGAGGATGCCCGAGCCGGTCGATCACCGGAGCCAGCCGCAGGTAGTCCGGCCGGAAGTCGTGTCCCCACGCCGAAACGCAATGCGCCTCGTCCACCACGAAAAGTGAAACCCGCAGCCCGGCCAGGTCGTCGACCAGATCCTCATTGGCCAGTTGCTCCGGCGAGAGGAAGACGTACTGGGCATCGCCGCGGCGCAAGGCGTCCCAGGCCGCTCGGCGCTCGCTCTTGCTCTGGGTGGAGTTCAACGCGACGGCATCCGGGGCCCGGCTGCCGTCGATACTCTCGATCTGGTCGTTCTGCAACGCGATGAGCGGAGACACCACCACGGTCGGACCGTCCAGCAGCAACGCGGGCACCTGATAGATCGCCGACTTACCCGCACCGGTCGGCAGCACGACCAGCACGTCCTCACCGGCCATCACCTGCTCCATGGCGTTCAGCTGCTCGTCGTGCAGGTGCGCCCAGCCGAACTTCTCGGCGGCGAGATTCCGCAGGCGCGTGCCGTATTCGGACGAGGTCGTCATCGGCTGGGCATACCACCACCGCCGCGGCGAAAACGTGCGGCCGAAACCCGCATTGGCCCATGCCCGGGCCGGGCGGCGCTCATCCGGCCTGCGGCACCGCGACGAGGTCGTCCAACGCGCCGATCAGGGGTGCCAGGCGCTGCAACTCATCCAGATGGGCGGCGCTGAGCAGGGCCAAGGTTTCCTTGCCCGCCTCGGTCAGCATGAGGCGGACGACGCGTCGATCGTTGCCCCCTCCGCGCTTGCGAGCGACGAGGCCGAGTTGCTCGGTGCGATCGATCAGTTGCACCACGCTGTGGTGACGGGTGGACAGGTATTCGGCGATCTCTCCGATGCTGGGCCCGCCCGGGTCGGCATGGCCTCGGATCGCCAGCAGCAGTTGATGCTGGGTATCGGTGAGCCCCACTTCGGCCGCCCGTCGTTCACTCCACCGCAGGAGCCGGCGAAGCCCGGCCCGGAACGCCAGCAGCTTCGAATACTCCTGGTCGGTGAGGTGTTGCGACGACATCGACCCATGCATCATGAAGTGATAGTATCACGAGATGATATATAAGTGAGCGGCGATCAGGACGGGCCGCGTTCCTGGACCGATTGCGGGCCGCCCCGGCTCGGGAGAGCTTCGATTCGCCACTACATCTGAAGGGTGGTGGAGAACATGAGTAGTGAAACCATGATGAGCCGGCATCCCGACATCGTGGAGTTGCGGGAAAAGTACGAGCGCGCCTCGGAAGCACCCGACGCCCAGGCGGTCACCGGCCTGCTGTTCCTGACCGGGCTGTATATCGCGATCTCCCCGTGGGTCGTGGGGTTCAACGGATTTTCGACCTTGACCGTCAACAACCTGATCTGCGGTATCGCCCTTGCGATGCTTGCTCTCGGGTTTGCCTCGGTGTACGGCCGGACCCACGGCCTCGTCTGGGCCGCTCCGCTGATCGGACTCTGGACGATCCTGGCCCCCTGGATCGTCAGCGGTAACGTCGACACCGCCTCGACGATCTGGAACAACGTTGTTGCCGGCGCCATCGCCGTGCTGCTCGGTCTCGGCTCGATGTTCCTCGGAATGAGCCGGACCGGACGACTCACCGGCCGAACGCGTGATGAAGGCACGGCGCGAACCCAGCGGCCGTCCGGGCTTCCGCCGGAAACTTCGGCGCGGTGATGCCCTCAGCAGTCGCAGTCGCCTTCCCCACCGGCGGCGTCGCTTCCGTCGGTGGCGAACGGGACCGGGCAGCAAGGGCTTTCGCTGCAGGCGATCAGGTCGTCACATCCGGCCGCGAGCGCGGCGCGCAGAGTGTCGCGCACCGCGGTCAGCTCGGCGACCTTCGCATCGATCTCGGCCAGCTTGGCCGTGGCGCGGGCCTGTAACCCGGCTTCGGCGCGGCGACGGCCGAACCGGGTGGCGGTGAGCAACTCGGTGACCTCGTCGAGGGTGAACCCCAGCCGCTGGGCCGCCTTGATCACCCGCAACACCGTCACCGCCCGCTCCGGATACAGACGATGCCCACCCAGGGACCGCTGCGGTTCGGCGAGCAGCCCGCGCCGCTCGTAGTACCGCAACGTCTGGGTGTTCACTCCCGCCGCCGCGGCCAGTTCGCCGGTGCGCAAGCCGGTCACTTCCGGCCGCCGATCGAAGCGTCCACCCGTTCCGCGAGCGCGTCCCGATCGAATTCCGCGACCCGGACAGGCTGCTCGACGGTGGGCAAGGTGCACGAATCCGGCACCCACTCCCCGGAAGAAGGCGAAATCGTCATACCGCCACGGTAAGCCTGTACCCGGGTACAGGATGCAACCCCAGCCCCTCGGCGCCACCACCGACGCGTGCGGCGGCGACCGCAACTGCCGCTGCCCCTGATCGGCGGCACGCGTTATCGCCGTGGGTGCATGTGCGCCGTCCAGGCGGCGATTTGCGTCCGCGAGGAGAAGCCGAGCTTGCCGAGGATGTTCTCCAAGTGCCGGTCGACGGTGCGTGGCGATACCACGAGCCGAAGCTGACGGGTTCGTCGGTACACACAGAGCCGCCCCTGAGTCCAGTGCACCCGCCGGTTCGGACGCGGCCTCGCCCGTGCCATCCGGCGTCGTGCACCGATTCAGCCGGCCCCATCGGTCGCGGCGTCGGCCGAATGACCGACTCGACCGGCGGGAGTGAGCGGCCGGGCGAGTCGCCCGACGCTGTGGAGGTGACGCAGGGCCTGCACGTAGGAGCCCGCGAGGCTGGTCTCGCAGTAGGGCAGTCCGAGTTCGGCGCAGTGCTTCGCGACCATCGGCTGCGCTCGGCGCAGGTTGGGCCTGGGCATGGACGGGAACAGGTGATGCTCGATCTGGTAGTTCAGGCCACCCAGGGCCGCATCGGTGAACCAGCCGCCGCGGACGTTGCGGGAGGTGAGCACCTGAAGGCGGAGAAAGCCCCTGGAGTCGGCGGCCGTCAGCACTTCCATCCCCTTGTGGTTGGGCGCGAAGGTGCAGCCCATATAGAACCCGAACAGGCCCTGCTGCACGAGGATGAAGACCACCGCCTTGACCGGGGACAAAACCAGGAACACCGTGCAGAGGTACCCCGTGGCGTGCGCGGCGAGCAAGAACGCCTCCAAGGCGCGGTGCGGGATCGCCCACCGCAGCACCGCACGGGCGCTCGCGTAGTGCAGGCTCGCGCCCTCCAACAGAAGCATCGGAAAGAACAGCCAAGCCTGGTTCTGGAAGATCAGCCGCCGTAGGCCCCGGCTCGCGCGCGCTCGATCGCCGGAGTGCGCCAGCACCCCCATGACGTCGGGGTCCGCGCCCTCGGTATTCGGATGCGCGTGGTGCCGGTTGTGATTACAGGTCCACCAGCCGATGCTCACCCCGATGCCGAGATTGCCGAAAAGCACTCCGTACAGGTAGTTGGCACGCCGGGTGACGAAGATCTGCCGGTGCCCGGCATCATGGCCCAGGAAGGCGATCTGGGCGAACACCGCAGCCAGGAACACGGCGACGCCCAGCTGCCACCAGGAATCGCCGATCCACACGAACGCCGCCCACCCGGCCGCCAGCGCCCCGGCGGTGATCGCACTCTTCCAGACGTAATAACGCAGTCGCCGCTTCAGCAGCCCTGCTTCCCGCACCCGCCGCAGCAACACCGCATACTCGCTGCCGCGCGCGGACACAGCACTTTCCATCACCACGGGCCGCCTACCGTCCTGCTCTCGCCATCATCCGCCGGACCTCATCCGACCACTGCTGCCCGATCGGAAGTCGAGCACAGAACGGCTCAACCTTCAGGAACAACAGGATGCCGCGCTCGGACCACCACTAGGTAAACACATGCACCGGTTCGCCACACATCCGCGTGACAAATCCACCTCCGCGAGCCGACGGATACACCTCCGACACTGCCTACACGACCAGGCCGGACATCGTGTCAGTGCAGATGTCAGGTCGGCGTCAGAGCGGTGTCAGCCGTGCTGGCGACAGTACTCATGTGAACAGCACGGCGATGGCAGCTTCCGGGATGCGGAAGACGTACATGGACAAGACGATCCTCGATGGCATCGCTCAGGTCGTCGGTGTCGGCCCCTGTCCGATGCTGCGCACGGAATGGCTCGACGGCATCGCCCGAGTGACGCGGTATCTGCGCGGCGATCACGCCTTCGCCCAGGTGATCCGATTCGCACTGGTCGGCGGCTCGAGCAACATCGCCTATCTCCTGCTGTTCGTAGCGATGGACGGGATCTGCCCACTGGTCGCCAATATCGCCGGTTCGATCGTCAGCACGGTGATCGCGAACGAATTGCATCGACGGCTCACCTTCCGCGCGGCTGGACGGGTCGGCTGGTTCACCGCACAGTGGGAAGGCGGCGGGCTGGCGCTGATCGGCCTTCTGATCAGCACCGCGGCGCTGGCCGGTCTGGAGTTCTGGGCCCCCGGCCTCGACGAGATCGCCCAGGCGGGCGCCGTGATCGCCGTCATGGCGGCGGTCGGCGGTATGCGCTTCCTGGCACTGCGTGGCCTCGTCTTCTGAAGGGTCTCCGACCTCGGATCGCCCTGGTCGATTCTTTTGGCGGGCCTCGGGGCCCTGGCTGGCCGCATGGCCCAGGCAACTGGTTTCGACGACCACGCCCAGAGGCGTCGAAGCGGGCCACGGCAGAGACATGAGCTCGAGATGGACGCCGCACGCGAGCAGTCGTGGTCGAGGCGCTAGCTGGCAGCCGGGTTCAATCGGGGTGGGTGGTGGTGTCGGTGCGCTGGTCCAGGGTGTGTTGAAGTTCGGTGTTGAGGCGTTGGGCTTCGGCGAGTTGGTCTTCGAGGATGACGATGCGGGTGGCGGCCTCGAGGGTGTTGCCGCTGTCGACGAGTTGGCGGACCCGCGCGGCCAAGCGCAGTTGGTAGCGGGAGTAACGGCGATGCCCACCCTCGGAGCGCTGTGGTGTCAGTAGCTCGGCGGCGTCGAGACCGCGGAGGAAGGCGGGGGTGACGCCGAGGATTTCCGCCGCCCGGCCCATGCTGTAGGCGGGGTAGTCATCGTCATCGAGCCGGTCCGCCGCACTGGAGCCGCTGGTGGGGTTCGTGTTCGGTTGGTCCACAACACCTCTCGGGGTCAACGCCGTCAGGCCCCGGCGCAGTGCGCCGGGGCCCGGGACTTTCGAAGGGGTTTGATTTCAATTCCATCCGCCGACCAGCAGGGTCGGCGTCGAACACCGCGCCGGATACTTCTTTCCGGGCACGGAGCGTGTAGGAAACTGTTTCAGCGACCACCTCCCGGATCGACGGACCTGTCTGCGGTATTGCGTCACCCCCTCCGGCGGTCCGGCCGACTGCACCGGATTCTCTTCTCCGCCGGAGGGGATGGTGGATCTTGCTTCCAGGCAGTTCACCTGCCCGGCCAACTGGACTTCGAATCTCCAACGACAGCGACTGTATACCTCGTCTCGCAGCATGTCTACATCCCTCGCTGTAGATTTTTTCCTGCCGGTGCGGGTGTTTACTTCCCGGCGTGCGCCGGGTATGCGTTGGGTGTGGATACCGAGCCCAAGCCGTCGGACGGTGTCGAACGGTGCGCGTTCGAGGCCACCAGGGCGGTGACCGAGCAGGCCAAAGGCATCGTGATGTTGCTGTACGGAATCGGCGAGGAGCGAGCGTTCCAGTTGATGCGGTCGTCTTCGCGGAACACCGATGTGCGCGTCCATGACCTGGCCCAGCGGATCGTCACCGAACTCCCGGGCTCAGGGGGGCAGCACACGGTCGGGCAGCTGCGCGCCGAACTGGACCGGATCATGCTCGGACCGCCGCCCCCGCGCGACTCCAGCGCGACCACGCCGCTGGGACCTACCCGTGATGCTCGATGAGCCCGTATCGGCGGTCCCACCCATGACGCTGCCGGAGGGGCCCGGCACGGACGCCGCCTACATCGTGATGACGATGTTGCCTCTGGCGTGATGTGCCAGCATGTGGGCGACCGCCTGGGCGGCTTCGGTGAGCGGGTAGGACTTCTCGATGATCACCTTGACGTCGCCGGATACCAGCAGGGCGGCGAGATCGCCGAGGTTCTCGCGGGTGGGCAGGCAGGTGGCGGTGCGGACATCGGTCGAGCCCCAGCGCATCGTCTTCGCTCGCACGATTCTCGGCAGGCTTCCCACCAGTCCGCGGCCGGGTCCGACGCTGTTGGGAATCAAGGTTCCGCCGGACGCCAGCAGGCGGGCTGTTCTGGCGGGCGGGTGATTCAACACGTTGTCGAGGATCACGTCGTAGCGCCGGGTGCCGCGGGTGTGATCCGTGCGGGTGTAGTCGATGACTTCGTCGGCGCCGAGCGCTTGGACGAACTCGGCGTTCCGTGTGCTGCACACGCCGGTGACATGCGCGCCGAGTGTTTTGGCGATCTGTACCGCGAATGTGCCGACGCCACCGGATGCGCCGTTGATCAGCACGCGCTTGCCCGGCCCGGTCCGCCCCACGTCTCGTATCGCGAGCAGTGCCGTGACGCCCGACATGACAGCCGCCGCTGCCTCCTCGAAGGACAGCGCGGCGGGTTTGGTGATCAGTCGAGACGCCGGCGCCACAGTGTATTGAGCGAACGTGCCGACCGACGACTTCGCGCTGTTGTCCCACAGCGAACCCAGCACCTCGTCGCCCGGCCGGAAGTCGGTCACGTTCTTGCCGACGGATTGCACGACTCCGGCGATATCGCTGCCCCGCACCGGCGCCGACGGTCCCGCGATGCCGAATTGCAGCCGCAGCAGGTACGGGACGCCGGTCACCGCGAGCCAGTCCGGGGTGTTCACGCTGGTGGCCCGCATCCGGATCAGGACGTCGTCGTCGCCGGGTGCGGGTCGGTCGACGTCGGCGAGTCCGAGCACCTGTTCGGGCAGGCCGTAGCCGCGTTGGACGATCGCCTGCATCGTGGGTCTCCGATCGCCGTCGGATGCGTCGGGTGTGATCGCGTTCGCCGAAGCCGACATGATGTCTCCTCGAATGGTCGGTGCCGGGCCGCCGGTGTCGACGGTATGACGCAATCTTGGCGATCCAAGGGGGTGCACCACATCGGACGAGCGGTTCGATCCGCGTCGTCCGGGAGGCCGGTGGCGCGCTGGTACTTTCGGCCGATGCGCGCGACCGGTCAGCGCTGGACGCGGCGGGTCTCGTAGGCCCAGATGACGATCTCGACGCGGTTGCGCGCGCCGAGTTTGGCCATCAGGCTCGCGATGTGGGTCTTGACCGTGCTGAGGCTGATGTACAGCTCCGCGGCGATCTCGTTGTTGGTGCGCCCGCGTGCGACGGCGGCCAGGATCTGCTCCTCGCGGTCGGTGAGCGCGGTGGCGGGCTGGACCTGCGACGCGGCGGGGCCGCCCGCGGCGAAGGCGGCCAGCAGGCGCGCGGTGACGCTCGGGGCGATGAGCGCGTCGCCGCGAGCGGCGGCGTGGACGGCCTGGGTGAGCATCGCTGCCCCGGCCTCCTTCAGCAGGAAGCCGCGGGCGCCTGCCCGCAGCGCCGCGTAGACGTATTCGTCGAGGTCGAAGGTGGTGATGACGACCACGGCGAGGGGGTCCTCGACGGTCGGCCCGGCCAGACGGCGGGTGGCTTCGATACCGTCGACGCCCGGCATGCGGATATCGAACAGGCACACGTCGGGGCGCAGGTCCATGGCGAGTTCGACGGCCTGTTCCCCGTCCGCCGCCGCGCCGACGACCTCGATGCCCGGCTGGGCGTCGAGGATCATCACCAGTCCGGTGCGGACGATCTCCTGGTCGTCGGCCACGACCACGCGCAGGCTCTGGTCCACCGGCTCACCGGTCCTCACGTCGCCGCGCCTTTGCGAGGCAGCACCGCCGTGACGGTCCATCCCCGGCCGGGGTTCGGGCCCGCCGCGCAGGTGCCGCCGAGCAAGTCGGCGCGCTCGATCATGCCGACCAGCCCGTAACCCGGTGATCCGACCGAGCGCGCGGCTGTGCCGTCGTCGCGCACGACCAGCCGCACGGCGGTGTCCTCGGCGGTGACCCGCACCTCGATGCGGGTGGCGTGCCGCGCGTGCCGCACGGCGTTGGTGACCGACTCCTGGGCCAGGCGGTAGATCGCGGTGCCGAGGGTCGCGGGCAGATCGGTGACGTCGCCGCTGATCGCCACGTCGACGGGCGGACCGGCGCCGGTGGGCTCGGCGAGTCGAGCCAGGTCGGCGATGCCCGGGTTGGGCGTGCGGTCCCCTTCCACCGGTGGCTGGTTGCGCCGCAGCACGCGCACGATGGCGCGCATCTCCGCGAGGGCGAGCGCTGCCTCGGACTCGATGAGCCGCAGCGCGTCGACGGCGGCGCCGGGTGTGGACTGCGCGGTCGCCAGACCCGCCTGGGCGCGAATCGCCATGGCCGAGACGTGATGCGCGACGGTGTCGTGCAGGTCGCGGGCCAGTCGTTCGCGTTCGATCAGCTTGACCTGGTCGAGTTCGCGCGCCTTCGCCCGAGCCCGGTACCGGAACGCCAGGCCGAGCGCCACGGCCGAGGACAGCACGACGAGCCCACCGGCGACATCGGTGACCGGCAGACCGCCGGCGAGCATGGCGATGCCCGCGGTCGCGAAGACGAGCACCGATCCCGTCACGATGTCCCGCCCGGATCCCCATCGGAACAACGCGTA
Source organism: Nocardia barduliensis (assembly GCF_013315795.1). Lineage (GTDB taxonomy): Bacteria > Actinomycetota > Actinomycetes > Mycobacteriales > Mycobacteriaceae > Nocardia > Nocardia barduliensis. The sequence continues at coordinate 40,329 of NZ_JABLTE010000056.1, read as the reverse complement.
CGGCAGCAGTAGCATCGCCCCCATCGCGTCGATACCGGACTGATCGCCCCCCAGCAGCACGGTCGTCGCGGCTGACCCGGTGAAGGCGACAGCGACCATCAGCAACGGTCTGCTCCGGCGCCACAACAACGTGGGCATGATCGCGACCGCGACGAGAACCCAGACGACTCGATGCGAAAGATCCTGCCGCAGCGACCCTTCCAGCAGCACGAGCCCGAGGAACACCCCGACCAGCGCCCAGTCCCGCCAGGACCGCCGCGGCGGGTTCGGCGCGTGGGGCTCGTACCATACCGAGCGGAGGAGTTGACGCACGCCTCAATGATCGCGTTCGGATGCGAGGAAGGGAAACCGGCGCGGGGCGCGTAGTTCGGCGACCGGCGTATGACGCACGCGCATAGGGTTACTCGGCACACCGCGGGTGCTGACAGGATGGAGGCGTGCTCGCGCAGAACAGTCTGAACTCGATGCGGACGAGGGTTCCCTCGATGTACGTGCTGGCCACGCTGGTCGTCCTGGCCGTGGCCCTGCAAGCGCCCCTGGTCCGCGCGGTCGGCGCATCGGCGCGGTTACAGACCGCGGTGACGGTCTTCGCGGGCGTGTTCGTGCAGGCGGTGCCGTTCCTGGTGCTCGGGGTGCTGGTCAGTGGGTGTATCGCGGCCTTCGTCTCGCCCGCTGTGCTGCGGCGGATGCTGCCGCGCAACGAGTCCGCCGCGGTCGGCGTGGCCGGGCTGGCCGGTATGGCGCTACCGGGATGCGAGTGCGGGGTGGTACCGGTCGCGCGGCGGCTCACCGAACAGGGGGCGCCGGGTTCGGTGGCGTTGACCTTCATGCTGTCCGCGCCCGCGATCAATCCCGTCGTGCTGATCGCCACCGCCGTCGCGTTCCCCGGCGAACCGGGTATGGTCGCGGCGCGGTTCACCGGTTCGCTGGCCACGGCGGTGGTGATGGGGCTGATCTGGTCGCGGATCGGGCGTCCGGCGTGGCTGCTCCCCAGCGGCGGGCACGACCACTGCGCGGTGGGCCGCACCCGCTGGGAGGTCTTCACCGAGGCCGCCCGCCATGATCTGTTGCAGGCCAGCGCGTTTCTGGTCCTCGGCGCTGCGGCCGCCGCCGCGCTGCACGTGCTGGTTCCGCCCGCCTGGTATGGACACCTGGCCGGCCAGATGCTGATGGCCATCCTGGTGATGGCGCTGCTGGCGATCGCGCTCGCCCTGTGCTCGGAGGCCGACGCGTTCGTCGCGGCGAGCATGTCGGCGCTGCCGCTGCTGCCGCGACTGGTGTTCCTGGTGGTCGGCCCGGCGGTCGATGTGAAGCTGTTCGCCATGCAGGCGGGTTCGTTCGGGCGCTCGTTCGCGATGCGGTTCGCGCCGTTGACATTCGTGGTGGCCGTGGTGTGCGGCACCGTGGCCGGATACGTTTTCCTGGGAGGCGCCCGATGAGGCGGGAGACGCAGAACCTGCTGTTGCTGCTGATCGGCGGCGCGGTCTTGTGGACCGCGCTCGATGGCTCGTACCTGCGCTACGTGAAGCCGAGCCTGCATCCGTTCCTGGTGATCAGCGGTATCGGATTCATCCTGTTGGGGCTGGTGGCGATCGCGCGTGACATCGGACGCGGCGCGGCGACCGCCGCCGACGAGCACGGCCATTCGCACGGCAGCGGCCGAGTTCACTGGCTGCTGTTGCTTCCCGCCGCCGCACTGCTGCTCATCGCTCCGCCCCCGCTGGGCGCCGAGGCCGCGCTGACCAGCTCCCGCGTCCAGGTGGTGCCACGCGATTCGCCCGACGCCGGACCGCGGCAGCGGCCGTTTCCGCCACTGCCCGCGGACGGCGTGCCGACCCTGCGGCTCGTCGACCTGGTGAACAGGGCTCTGCTGGACTCCGAGCACTCGCTGGACGGCAGGGAGGTGATGATCAGCGGATTCGTCATGCGGCCGAACGATCTCGGGCAGCACGAACCCGATACACCTGCTGTGGACCTCGCCCGGGTAGTCATCACCTGCTGTGTGGGCGATGCCCGGTACGTGCAGGTGCACTTGGCCGGGCTGGCCGAAGCGATCGAGGACGACGCGTGGCTTGAGGTTCGCGGTGTCGTCGAGCCGGGCAGCGCGCAGCACGACCCCGACCTCGTTCCCACGCTCCGCGTCACGGACTACCAGAGGGTGGCGAAGCCGGACCACACCTACGAGCAAGATCGTTGAAACCGCGGCGGCGAACAGGGTGACGACCGCCGCTGACTTTCATCTTGCGTACACCGTTGCCGACGCTCCGGCGAAGACAGCGACATCGTCACAGTGGGCGGTGAGCGATATGACCGCCCGTCCGGTGGCGCCGTCGACGGAGCGGACCGTGCCGCCGAAGGTGATCTCGGCCATGCGGTGGGCATGCGTGAGGACAGGGCTCGCGAACCGCACGTAATAGCTCGCGACGCAATCGGCGGCGCCCAGCCATTCGCTCAGGCAGGCGGCGCCCAGCCCCATCGTCAGCATGCCGTGGGCGGTCACCCCGCGCAGCCCCGCATGCCTGGCCGCTTCGTCGCTCCAGTGAATCGGATTGACATCGCCGGAGACACCGGCGTAGTACACGAGCTCACCGCGCGACAAGCGGAACACGCGTTGCGGGAATTCTCGTCCCACCGTCAAGTCGGGGACAGCCGAGCAGGCGCCTTTCATGGGGGGCGATGATCGCACGTTCTGCGGCGCAGCTGGTTTCGCCGCTGGCGCCGCTGCGCCGAGGTCTAGCATGGCGAGGGTGTCCACCGTCGGTGCGAGATCCTGAGCGCGCCCCGCGAGGGTGGTGTGCACGGTCTGCACCAGGTTCGCCGTCTCGTCACGGATGACGGTGGTGACGGCGATCAACTCACCGCTCGGTGTGGACCGGCGGGAATCGACGATGATCTCGCGCGTCAGCCGATCCCCCGCGACTACGGGGCGATGGCAGTGAATGTCCTGGTCCACTTGGAGCAGGTGCGCTGGGTTGTAGCCGTCGAGCGCGTCCCGCATCTGCGAGCGTTGCGCGAGGGAGCCGACCGCCGAGGCGAAAGTGATCGGCGCGACCAGGCCCGGGTGGCCGAGCGCGACGGCGGTGGCGTCGTCCCAGTGCGCGGGGTGGAAGTCCTGGACGGCACGGGCGAAATCCCGGACCTGCTCCCGGCCGACCTCGTAGTGGTCGAGGCCGGGGAAACTACGGCCAACGGTGGGGTGTGGGGACATGACGACTCCTGCGGTCACCGGTGGGTACGAGCGGCGAAGATCCGTTGCCCGTGGGCTGCCAACGGCTGCTCCGGTCCGGGCAGAACCAGCCGGGCGGGCAGATCGGCCGCGATGAGCTCGGCGCGCCACTGCGTTTCGGTCAGGAAGATCCGGTCGGTCCCGGCACGCACATCGTCGCGACCGGGGCGGACACCGCCGGGTCGGGGAGACATCAGGAAGTGCATGGAGGTGAGCAACTGGCAGTGTTCCCGACAGGACTCGATGACGACGAGGTGACCGCGGGGGCGCAGCGACTCGCGCAGACGTGCCAGCGTCGCGCCGCAGTGCTGCGCGTTGTGCAGCACATTCGCCGCCAGGATGATGTCGAAGGACCGCCGCGGCGGCAAGTCGGCGTTGAGATCGAGCAGATCGAACCGCAGCCAAGGGTAGTGCGAGAAACGCGCACGGGCGGCGTCGAGGAAGAACGCCGACACGTCGGTGAAATGGTATTCGACCGGCAGACCGTCGAGTACCGGCAGCAGGTCGGCGGTGGTGCCGCCGACCCCTGCGCCCAGTTCCAGGATGCATACGGGGTGGCGGTCGGTGGCGAGATCCGCCACCGCCCGGCCGACGACCGCGCCGGCCGCCGCGTTCAGGTATCTGTTCACCGGGTTGTCCCGGTACGCGGCCTCGGCGGTGAGCAGGTCGGCGTCCGGGAACAACAGTTCCTGGGCCAGTACCCGGTCCCGCAGCAGATCGAGCGCATGGCGGTTGGCGGCAGCGAAGAACCGCGCGAGCTGTGGGGAGAACCCGAGATCGGCGCAGACTCGGTCGAGCTGCGCGCGGTTCGGCGCCGCGACCTGCCGGAGGGACGAGAAAGTACGCCCGTCCTCGTGGTCCAGCCATCCGCGCGCGGCGAGCAGGCCGAGCCAGCGGCGCAGCAGCCAGCGATGGCGTGGCGCGACGGCCAGCGCTGCCGCGATCTCGTCCTCGGTGCGCGCCGCACCGCCGGACAGGGCCGGTCGCAGCGCGTCCGCCATCGCGCGCAACCCGAACAGGTCCAGGTCGTCGCGTGCGGAAAGGCAGTGTCGCGCATCGAAATCCGCGACCGCGGCCGCGGCGCGCCCGGCGATGTCGAGAGCCTCGTCGGTGGTCATCGCGCACCGTTCAACGGCGGGATGTTGTGATTGGCGCGGAACAGATTGCCGGGGTCGTAGGCGGCTTTGAGCTGCTGCAGTCGTGCGTAGGAATCGCGGTGGTAGGCGCGGCGCACCCGTTCTGGTGACGCGGTGTCGTCGAGGATCCCGATATAGGGCCCGCCTGCCGAACAGCCTTGCAGCGCGTCCACCACCTCGGCGATCCACCGCCGTGAGTGGTCCAGGTCCGTCCCGGCGGGTCCGCCGGAGAACATGACCGCGTGGTAGGCGGCGTCGTGGTATCCGAACGCCGTCGCGTCCGCGGGCACCCGGCGCAGCGCGCCACCGAGTTGGTGGACGGAGACGAGCGAATACGGTGTGGGCATGGCGGCCGCGAGGTCGATGAGCGCGTCGACGGCGTCGTCGTCGAATTCGCGCAGCCATTCGGTTCCGGTTGCGGTGCCGTGGCCTTCGTGGAACGCCTGTTCGGTATTGCGTTGCAGCTGGGGATATTCCAGCGGCCGGATGAGGTCGAGCTCCGGCTCCCCCAAGCGCTTCAGTCTCGCCAATTCCGTGCGGGCCCGGTCGGCGGGTCCGAAGTAGGCGACTGTGATCGCCGCCATCGGCGGCCCCTCGGGTGCGGTGGGCGGCCAGTGCAGCAGGGTCGCGCGCAGCGCCAACTCGTCCGGGGCCTCCGCGCAGAGTTCGCGGAACTCGCGGAAGACTCCGCGTCCCGCCTCGAGCCGGAACAGCAGCGTGCCCGCGTGCACGGGGCCGATCGGATGCAGTTCGAACTCCACAGCCACGACGACGCCGTAATTGCCGCCGCCGCCGAGCAGCGCCCACAGCAGGTCGGGGTGGTGCTCGCGGCTGGTGTGCACCAACTGTCCGTCGGCAAGCACCACCTGGGCGGAACGCACGCTGTCGCAGGTGAAACCGGCCATTCGCTGCAACCACCCGCTGCCGCCGCACAGCGTGGAGCCGATCACGCCAACGGTGGACACGTCCGCCCCGGTCACGGCGAGGCCGTGCCGGTGGCAGGCACGATCGAAGTCCGCCCAGGTGACGCCCGCGCCGACGGTGGCGCGCCGGGCGCCGGGATCGATGGTGATGGTCCGCAGGCCCGACAGATCCAGCAGCAGCGCGCCGTCGGCCGCCGCGTGCCGAGCGACCTCGTGCCCGCCGCCGCGGATCGACACGGCCATCCCGTGCCGCCCCGCGGTCGTGACCGCGGCCCGCACGTCGGGGACCCGGGCGCAGCGCACGACGGCGGCAGGTCGCTGGTCGACAGCGGTGTTCCAGCGTCGCCGCGCCCGGTCGTAACCCGGATCACCCGGCAGCAGGACCGGGCCTCGGCAGGCCGCGCGCAGGTCGGCGAGGTGGTCCGCGGGTCGTGTGGTGGTCATGGGGCGGCGAACTCCTCGGAGACGATGATGGGAGGCGGTGTCGCTGCGGCGCCGAGCAATTCGAGATAGTCGGTGAGGACTTCCGGCATCCGGTGCCGCACGTAACGGGCGAACGGGTCGTTGCATACGCGGTGCGGCGCGTCGGCACGCACGGCTTCCAGATCCGTTTGGTGTTCGGGCCGACCGGCCGCGAGGAGCCGGGCGTCGGCCGAGTCGAGCAGGACCGCGCATTCCGGCGGCAGCGCCGCCGCGAGCGCGGCCGGGGTGACCGCGTCCGCCGCGTCGTGGTCGAGCAGCGCGTTCGGGATGCCGGTGACCAGGGTCGCGTCCCGGCCTACGGTGTCGGCGAGCGCGCCGATCCGGTCGGCACCGCGGCCGGGCAGGTCACGCCACGCGACGGCGCGGATCGGGCCGGGTTCCGGCGCGTCTACGGTCAGCACCACGTCGTAGCGGTATCGGGTCAGCTCGGTGTCGTCCCGCATCGGCTTGGCGTAACAGGCCACGCGCACCGATCGCGGATGCTTGCGAGCGGTCCGAGCGAAGAACCGAGGGTCGCACAGGAGCTCTTCGTCGGCCTCCAGCCGGGCGGCGGCTCGCCGGGCCAGGTCGTCGGCGCTCAGACCGGGATCGCGGGCCAGCTCCAGCCAGTTCGCGAAATCTCGCGCTCCGGCGAGATTGCGGATGTCACCCACGACGACGGCGCCGCCGGGCGCGACCACGTCGAGTGCGTCATCGAGGACGGCGGCGAGGTACCGCTCGTCCGGGAAGCACTGGGTCACGCTGTTGAGCACCACGCAGTCCGGACGCCCGCTCGCGTCCAGGGCACGCAAGGCCGCCGTCACCTCGCGCGCGGTGAGCTCGTGCGCGGCGGCCCGCAGCACCGACACTCCCGGGAGCCGCCGCTCGCGCAACCTCTCCACCACGGGCTCGGCCGGATCGAGCCCCACATAACCACGTGTCGAGGAATGCAGCCGGTGAACGAGAAGCCCACTGCCACAGCCGATCTCGAGGACGATACCGGGCTGTCGGCGACGCACCAGGCCGACGGCGTGATCGATCCACTCCAGCATGTGCTCGCGGGGGAACGCCGCGCCGGTGTCGGAGGCCCGCCATCCCGACAGATCGAGATCGTCGCCGTGGCGTAGCTCCGCGGAGGAGTAGACGTACTCGTACACGTGCCGCCAGTGCTCGAGGTACTCGATGAGCAGTGCCCCGGGGACAGGCCGCACCGCGACGGCTTCGGCGGCGGGGCGCACCACCAGCGCCGCGCGCCGCCCGTCCCACCATGCCGAGCCGACCCAGGGATGCCGCCCGAGAACGGCGGCCAACTGATCCGTCACGGCTCGCGCGCCTCCGATACCGCCGCGAGTTCGGCCGCGGCGAACATGCGGTACACGCGTTCGGGATCGTTGGCCGCGTGCGCCCGCCCTCCGTGCACGTCGCGCCAGAAACGCTGCACGGCGCTGTCCGGCCGCAAGGCGCGGCCACCGGAGCTTTCGAACAATCGATCCATGGCCGCCACCGCACGCTCGGTGCCGCGGACCTGGTCGCGGCGCAGCCGCAAGCGATCACGCGGTCCGATGGGCCGGTCTGCCGCCGCCAGGGCGTACAGGTCATCGATGTTGTGGGTGAGCTGGCGCCAGGCCGCATCGATTTCGGTGGCGGCGAACGCGATGCGTTCCAGCGTGGCCGGATCGTCGCGCAATCGGTCGCCGCGATATCCGGTGTCCTTGCGCGCGTCACCGGGCAGCGCGGCCCGCACCCGGTCGCTCTGCTGCTCGAGATACGCGCGATAGCCGCCGCGCGCCATGCCGACGATGGCGGCGGTGATGGCGCTGGTGTGCAGGCAGCCGAATGGAATCCGGTACAGCGGTGCGTCGTTGACCTGCTGTCCGGGCGTACGGCAGGCGGTCACCGCGTCCGAGGCGAGCACCCGGTGCCCGGGCACGAACACCTCCTCGACATGGATATCGTTGCTCCCGGTGCCCCGCAGGCCCATCGCCTGCCACACGTCGGCGACGACGTAGTCCCCGGCGGGCACCAGGAAGGTGCACGAATCGACCGGTTCGCCGTCGACCATGACCCGTGCGCCCAGCAACGCCCACCGCGCGTGGTCACAACCGGACGCGAAACCCCAGGTGCCGGTGAGCAGATAGCCGCCATCGACCGGGACGGCAGTGCCCGTCATGGCGTACGAGGAGCAGATGGGTGTGTCGACCCCGGAGCCCCAGACCTCTTCTTGGGCGAGTCCGTCGAAGAGTGCCAGGTTCCACGGCGATACGCCGAGGACGGAGGCGACCCACCCGGTCGAGCCGCAGGCCGAGGCCAGCTCGGCGGCTGCCGTGTAGAAGACGACCGGATGCGCTTCGTGTCCGCCGTAGCGGCGCGGGCGCAGCAGGCCGAAGAACCCGGTCGCGGTGATCTCCTCCAGCGACTCCGCCGGAATCCGCCTGGCCTGTTCGGTGTCCTGGGCACGCTTGCTCAGCGTCGGCAGCAGTTCACCGACCGCGGCCAGTACCGCGGCGGTGGCGTCGTCGGTCATTGCGTTGTCCTCCATAGCGAGTCGGGTTGTCCGGGCACGGTCGGCGAGACCGTCATCGTCTGTACCGGTGCGGTCTCCAGGTGCGGGGAGCCGTCAGCGGGTGAAGCGCAGCAGCCCGGTCGTGGGGTCCGCGTCGGCCAGACGCAGCCCGGCCGTGCGCGCCTCGGCGGCGAGCCGGTCGGCGTCGGCCGGCCAGACCTGGTGTTCGGTGCACACCTCCTGCACCAGTCGGTCGCCGTCGTAGGTGCGGTAGGTCATCCGCCAGACGAGGGTTTCCGCGTCCACCGGGTCGGCCCGGCTCCAACCCTCGTACCGCAGGTCACCGGCCCTGGCGGTGGTGTAACGCCGTTCCGCCGACGGTTCGACGCGGCCGGGACGCTGCACTTCGACCACCGCGTCGGCGCCCGGCGCCAGCGCGTCCGCGATGGCCGCCCACACCCGGGGACGGGTCACGGGATCGAAGTGCCCGATCACACCGAGGGCGACCACCGCCGCGCATCCCGTGGGCAGTCGGATATCGAGGAACCCATACGGCAGCACCGTGATTCGTTCGCGCAGGTCTTTGCGGGCGGCCAGTCGCGACAGCAGCACCGCGCGCATCGCGGCGGCCGGTTCCACCGCGACGATCCGCGCGTCCGGCAACGCGTCGGCGACGAGCATCGTGGACAGTCCGGTGCCCGCCCCGATGTCGACCACCGGTCCGGCGATGGTGTCCACCTGGGCCAGCAGTTTCGTCAGCACCGGTTCCACACCCGCCACGTATGGCGTGGCCATCAGGTCGTAGAACTCCGCCGCGGCGGCATAGTCGTCGGTCACGGCTTCTCCGATTCGTCCAGGCTCGCGAGCAGTTCCGACACCAGGTGGGCGACCGTCAGGACGGCGGGCGGACGCAGCAGCGCGTAGTGGTGGGCCGCGACCGGCCGGGTATCGATGACAACGTCGGTATGCGCTGCCCACCCGAGGTCCTCGAGATCGGAGCAGTCGTCGACTCCCATGCCGACACCGGAGTTGTGCGGCGCGGGCAGATCGGCGCGCACCAGGAGCATCTCGAGCCCCTCGCCGTCGAGATGACCGGTGTGGTGGGTACCGAGGGCCCGCAGGTGCCGCCGGAAGATGTCCTCCCTGACCCGCTGGTCGGCCGGGTCGCCGCGCTCGACGAGTCCGGCGGCAGCCAGTCGACGCCGGATCTCGGCTCGCTGCCGCTCGTCCGGATCCCTGTCGAACTCGGCGCCGAGCGTGGCGGTTTCGAGGTCCAAGTCGAGGAAAGCGGCGAGGGATCCGAGGTAGCGCGTCCAGAATCCGCGCCCGTCGACATGATGGATCCGGTCGGCGATGTTCGAGTCGAGCAGGATCAACGCCTCCACGGTGTCCCCCGCGGCGCGCAGCCGGCGTGCGACTTCGTGCGCGATGATGCCGCCCATCGACCAGCCGCCGATCCGGTATGGGCCGGCCGGCTGGTGCGCGCGCACCACGCCCTCGTACACCCGCGCCAGCTCGGCGATCGTCTCCGGTCCCGGCGCACCGGCCAGTTCCGGGTCCTGTATTCCGACGATCGGTGCTCCGGTGTCGAGCGTGCGAGCCAGATCGACATAGCAGAGCACATCGCCACCGGTCGGGTGGATCAAGAACAGCGGGCGTCCCACTCCGTCGCGCAGCGGCACCAGGCAATCACCCGGGACGGACGGCTCCGCGGCTTCGTGCCGCGCGGCCGCCGCGACGGCCGCCAGCGTGGGGTCGGCGAGGAACTCCCGTGGCGAAACGGCCAAGCCGAGCTCGCCACGCAGGCGGTTGAGCATCCGGATCGCGAGTACCGAATCGCCTCCGATGGTGAAGAAGTCGGTGCCGCGGTCGAGGCCACCGGGGACGTCCACCATCCGCTGCCACAGTTCGGCGACGGCGCGCTCGGTCTCGGTGGCCGGCGGGCCGCCCACCGCCGCGGGCACCGGTGCGGTGACGCTGTGCGCGGGTCGTTCGGCATCGGGTACCGCGAGCGGCGCGGTCCAGGTGTCCGGCCGGTCCACGAGCGCGGTGATCAGGTCGCACACCTGCGCGAACAGACTGTCCAGCACGCCCGGCGAGAACAGTTCCGCGACCGCGTCCAGGTTCACGACCACCGAGTCGTCCCAGTCCCACTGGAACACCTGCATGTCCAAGGCCACCTGTGGCGTGCGCACCCGCTGGTAGAAATCGCGAACGCCGACCGTGTCGGGCGTCCCGCCCGGCGGATTGAGCCCGAGGGTGCTGTGGAAGACAACCGGCGCCTGGGGTGCGGTGTCGCGCCTGCGCCGCGCCAGTTCCCGCAGCACCTCGACGCCGGTGACCTGTCCGTGGTCGAGCATGGTGGCGATGGCCTCCTGCACCGTCCGGGCGGCGGTGAGGAAGGTCGGCTGCGCGGGCAGGGCGATGTCGAGCAGTACGGTGCCCGCGTACGGGCCGATGGCGTGGTCCAGATCGCGCGGAAGGTGCAGGCGGTTGAGGTAGAGCACGTTCAGCAGGAATCGGCGGTGCCCGGCCAGCCGGGCCAGCGCCGCCGCCCAGCAGGTGGCGAACGCCGTGGTCGGTGTGATGTTGTACTCGGCGCAGCGATCGCGCAGGACCGCCATGCGCTCGCCGGATACTCGGAACTCACGCCGCTCCAGCGTGTCCGGACGCACCTGATCGAACGGCACCGCCAGCGGTAACGCGGGCGCGGGCGGAAGATCGTCGATGCGTTCCCACCACCAGTCGCGCTGTGCTCGCCACTCCGGTTCGCCGCGCTGGCGGGAGATCGTTTCCACGTAGTCGCCGAAGTGCGCGGTGAGCGCGGGCAGCACCGTATTGGGTTCGTCGAGGTAGGTGAACAGCTCGGTGAACATCAGCTGCACCGACCACCCGTCGGCCACGAGCAGACTGCACACGATGTGCAAACTCAGTTCGTCGCCGGGAAGCCGGACGGCGGTGACGGCGAACGGCCACGGATCCAGCCGCGGGCCGGAGCGCTGCACATCGGCTCGGATGGCGGCCAGCCGCCGGTCGATCTCAGCCGCATTCGCGGTCCGCAGGTCGAGGTGGATGATCGGCAGCGCGGCAAGTCGCGGATCACCGGCGGGCAGCACCTGCTGCGTGCCGTCCGGTAGGAAGACCGCCCGCAGCATGGGCTGGCGTTCCACCTGCCGTCGCACCGCCTCGTCCAGAACGGTCGGATCTATCCCGGTGAGCCGGAAGTCGACATAGTTGTGCGCCGAGTCGTAGCTCAGGGCGTACCCGTGCTGCTGACCGACCCAATATGCCTGTTGCAGCGGGGTGAGCGGGAACGGCGCGGCCGGGTCGGCCTGGCGCGCCAGCTCGACAGCCGTCGCCGCGATACCGGAGCGCCGCTCGGCGATCAGCTCGATGAGATCGGCGAACGAGAGATCCCCGACCAGCTCCGCCACGGGCACCGCGACACCGAGTCGGGTGCGCACCATGGTGGCCATGCGCACCGCCAGAACCGAGTCGCCGCCCAGGCCAACGAACGTCGAATCAGGCCGCAGCACATCGATTTCCACGTTGAGAACCTGCGCCCAGATCGCGGACACGGCGGCGGCCACGTCGTCGTCCCGGTCTTCCCGTCGCGTACCGGCGTCCGGTACGGTCCACGCCTCCGGATCAGCGGCGAGACGGCGCAGCCACTCCACGTAGGAAGCGAAGGCGGTATCCGCGGCCACGGGATCCAGGACGGTCTCGAGGACGTCCCATTGCAGACGCAGTCCCCCGGCATCCACGAACGCCTGGTGGTCGAGCCACACTTGCGGCGTCTGGCTCACGCCGTGCACGATGCGGCCCGCCCACTCCAGGTCCGGTGCGCCGCCGACCAGCTGGGCCATATCGAGGGCACTGGTGAACACCACCGGCAGCAGCCGGCGCTGCCCGGTGCGGGTGGACAGTTCGGCGAGCAGATCCAGCGCCGAGTACTCGCGGTGATCGATGTCGTCGAACAGTCGCCGCTGGGTGCGGACGACCCGCTCCGCGAAGGCGCCGCCATCGGTGCGATCGACTTCGTGCGCCAGGAGCGTGGTGAAATCGCCCACCGCGCCGTCGATCCCGGGCAGCGCCACCGGCCGGTCGACCAGAGTCAGCGACAGGGTGAACCGCTCGTCGCCGGACCAGGCGGCGAGCACGTCCGAGTACGCGGTGAGCAGCACAGCGGAGGGCGTGACGCCATGATCGGCGGCCAGCCGCCGCAGCCCCTGCCATTCCGCTGGTGCGAGACGGTCCGCACGGCGGCCGAACCAGGGCTGGGTCTGGGTGCGGCTGATGGTCGGCAGGGCGGGCGCCCCGGGCAGGTCGTCCATCCGGCGCCGCCAGTAGTCGATCGCCCGCTTGCGGTCCGCGGACTCGGCGCGTGCCTCGGTATGTGCCACGTAATCGGCGAACCGGGTCGGCAACGGCGGCAGCACCGCCGCCGGGTCGGTGTAGAGCAGGCGCAGATCTCGATCGAGGACGAGGAAACTGCCCGCGTCGCAGATCAGCGCATCGATGCCGATGAACAGCCGGGTGGTGGTGTCGTCCAGTAGGGCGGCGCGCACATCGAACAGGGGCCAGCGGTCCGGACGGTGCACCCGGTGCGACAGCCGCCGCCGCAGGTCTTCCAGCGTGTCCGCACGGGCCCGGCCGGTGGAGCCGGTGAGATCGTGGCGGCGGATCCGGTACTCCGGCACCTCGGCGAGGATCTGATTGCGCCCGTCCTCGGTGACGACCGCCCGCAGCATCTCGTGCCGCCGGATCGCGCGGTTCCACGCCTGCTCGTAGCGATCCAGATCCAGCTTGTCGCAGTCGTATTCGAGATAGATGTGACACGCCACGTCACTCAGCCCGAAGGCGCCCGACCGGCCGACCCAATACGCGTGCTGCACGCGGGTGAGCGGGAACGTGGCGTCGGCGACCGGCACGTCCGCGCGTACCGGGAGTTCGACCTCGGTCGCGAGGGGCTCGGGTACCGCAGGCGCGGCCGCGACGGACGATGCCGGGCGGCGGCTTCGCAGCAGCGCCGCGAAGGCCGCCACAGTGGAGTGAGCGAGCAGCTCCCGCATGCGGATATCGGTGCGCTCGCCTTCGTTGAGAATGTCGAGCATCCGGGTCGCCAGCAGGGAGGTTCCGCCGAGCGCGAAGAAGTCCGCCTCGGCGCCGGGGACCCGCTCCCCCAGCAACTCCTCCCAGAGTGCGGCGATCTTGTCCTCTTCCGGACTCTCGAACGTGCGCGACCCGCCAGGTCCCGATACCGCGGTCGGGGCCGGTGATTCCGGTGTTCCGTTTCCACCTACCAGGTCAGGGGTAGGTAACGTCGCCGGTTGCGGCCCGTCGTTTCTCGTCGGCGGTTCGGGCCGCCGGTCCGGTTCGGTCGCTTCCGTCCGCCCGTTGGGCACCGCCGGTTCACGAATGGGCAATGCCGGTTCGTAGGTAGGCGACACCGGTTCACCGGTGGACCACACCGGTTCGGGGCCGGACAACACCGATTCACCGGTAGACCACGCCGAATCGCGGGCAGGCAGCACCGAATCACTGATGGACCACACCGATCCGCGGGCAGGCAGTACCGAATCGCGGGCAGGCAGCACCGAATCGCTGGTGGACCACACCGGTTCACGGGCGGACAACACCGGTTCTGGGGTGGGCAGCACCGGTTCTGGGGTGGGCCGCACCGGTTCGCGGACCACCGATACCGCCTGCGTTTCGACGACCGCTGGAGTCCGCTCCGCAGAGGGCGCGAGCGCCGCCGACGCCTCGATCCGTACCTCTGGACCGAGCTGGGGACGGCTACCGTCCTGCGCTGATCGGGCCTCCCGCGCGACCGAGGCCGGTCCGGTGACGTTGGGCGGCTCGATCCACACGCTGCGCCGTTGGAACGGGTAGGCGGGCAGGCGCGTGCGACGGCGGCGGCGATGCAGAGCATCGACGTCCACCGTCGCGCCGGTACACCACAGCTGACCGACCGCGGTGAGCAGCGCGGCGCGATCCGGTGCGGTGTCGCCGGTGCGCTCGTCGGCTTCCGGAAGCGTTGTCAACGTGGTTGTCAGCGTGGTTTGCGTGTTTCGGCGCGCGAGCGCGGCGAGGGCGCTGCCCGGTCCGACCTGGACGAGGACCGTCGCAGCCGCGGCGGTCGCGGCCCGCAGCGCGGACGCGAAGAGCACCGGTTCACGCAGATGCCGCGCCCAGTGCTCCGCGTCGAAGGATCGGGTCCTGCGACCGGTGAGGGTGCTGTAGAGCGGCAGGGTGGCCGGTGCGGACGGCACGTGCTCGGCAGCGGAGCGCAGCGCCGTGGCCGCCGCGGCGACCGCGGGAGAATGCAGCGCCGCGTTGACGCGCAGCCTGCTCGCGCGAATCCCGGCGCGGCCGAGGGCGGCCGACAGCGTCTCGATGGCGTCGACCGGTCCCGAGACCACGCAGGCGTCCGGGCCGTTGACGGCGGCGAGCGCGATCTCCGGGTAGCGGGCCACAGCGGCGCGTACATCCTCCTCGCCGAGCGTGATCGCCAGCATCGCTCCGGGCGCGGTGTCCGCCAGTGCGACGGACCGCACCGCCACCAATCGGGCGGCGTCGGGCAAGCTCAGCGCTCCCGCCACCACGGCGGCGACGTATTCGCCCAAACTGTGGCCGATGACGGCGTCGGGCTCGATGCCGTAGTGGCGCAGGGTCGCCGCGGTGGCGACCGACACCGCGAACAGGGCGGGCTGTCCGTAGCGCACGTCGTCCACGTCCTGCGCGGGAGCGCGGCCGTCGACGATCGCACGGATGTCGTAGTTCAGCACCGGCTGCATGGCTTCGGCGCATTCATCGATGCGAGCGGCGAACTCGGGCTCGTCGCGATAGAGCCCGGCGCCCATGCCCGAATACTGCGCACCGGCGCCAGGGAACGCGAAGACGATCTCCGGTCGCCTGGACGGTACCGGCCCGACGGCAACGGGCCGCGAGTTCGGGTCCTCGTTCGACAGCAGCGCCGCGGCACGCCACCCCGATTCCGGATGCGGCCCGCGCGAAACGGTATAGGCGTAATCGGCTCTGGTTTCCGCGGTCACACCGGCATCGGCCTGCGCGATCTGCTCCCGGCATCCGGCTTCCGTGACCGCCGAAACCAGGACCAGTTGCGCGCGCGGGTCGGGATCGCTCGAACCGCCGCGCACGGGAGCTTGTTCGAGCACCGCGTGACAATTGGCGCCGCCGATACCGAAGGAACTCACCCCTGCGATCCGGGTTCCGTCGCGCTCCGGCCAGTCCCGGGTGTGCTCGACGACTTCGAACAGCCGCCGGTGGCGTTCCAGGTCGGGATGGGCCGGACTGGCGTGCAGCGTCGCCGGAATGCGCCGATGGGCCAGGGCGAGGGCGGTTTTGATCAGTGACGCGATGCCCGCCGCGCTGTTGGTGTGGCCGATATTGCTCTTCACCGACCCCAGCGCGATCGGCTGTGCCGCCGTCCGGTCGGCGAACACCGCAGCCAGCGCCGCCAGCTCGATCTGATCGCCCAGTGGTGTCGCCGTGCCGTGCGCCTCGATCAGGTCCACCGCGTCGATCCCGATATCGGCGACCGCGAGCGCCTCGGCGATCACGCGCGCCCGCCCGGCCGCCGACGGAGCGGCGAAACCGGCCTTGCCGCCACCGTCGTGGTTCACCGCGCTGCCGCGCACCACCGCGTAGATCGGGTCGCCGTCGGCGAGCGCGTCCGCGAGCCGCCGCAGCACCACCACGCCGACGCCTTGGCTGTGCACCATGCCCGTCGCGCCCGCTCCGAACGCTCGGGTACGACCGTCCGCGGAGAAGATCGCGTCGGGCACGTGCAGGTAGCCGCGTCCTTGGGGGACGATCAACGACGCGCCCCCGGCCAGAGCGGCGTCGCATTCCTCCGACAACAACGCCTGCGCGGCAGTGTGGACCGCGACCAGCGAGGTCGCGCAGGTGGCCTGCACCGCGACAGCGGGTCCGGTGAGGTCGAGCCGGTAGGCGATCTGCTGCGGGAAATAGTCGGTGAGCGTGCCCATCTCCGCTTGCAGCCGGCCGATCGGATCCCGTTCGGCATCCGCGCGGTAGGCGGCGAGATTGTGTTCCAGGTAGTCACTGGGTGAGGTCCCGGTGAAAACGCCGACCGCGTCGAGACCTGTCCCACCTCGGTATCCCGCGTCGCCCAGGGCGTCCCATGCGCATTCCAGCAGCAGCCGCAGCTGTGGGTCCATCAGTTCGGCATCGCGCGCCACGATGCCGAAATGCTCCGGCTCGAAACGGTCCTGCCCGTCGATCACCGCGCCGACGGGTACGTAATTGCGGTGCGCGCGCAGTTCGGCGGACACGCCGCGCGCGGCGAGCTCCGCGTCGTCGAACCGGGTCAGACCTTCCCGGCCCGAGGCGATCAGGTCCCAGTACGCGGCCAGGTCGGGCGCACCCGGAAACCGGCAGGCCATCCCGATGATGGCGACGGCGTTGTCGTCGTTCACGATTCGATCTCCACTTCCGAGTCCACCGTCAGTTGTCCGCGCAGCATCGCCAGCACCGGGCAGGAAGCCTCGACGAGCCGATGCAGCTCCCGATACCGTGCCGGTTCGTCCGGGCCGCCGACCTGGGCACGGACGCGGATGCGCCCCGGCGGTGCGGGATCGGCGAGCCCGAAAACGGGACCGAGATCCACATCGGCGGTGACGTCCACCGACAGCGAACGGATGTCGATACCCAGCCGTGCCGCGTGAAACCGGTACGTGACCGCCTGACAGGCGCCCAGCGCGGCCAAGGCCATGCCGATCGGGTCGGGACCGGCGTCACCGCCCCCGGCCGCCACGGGTTCGTCGACGACGAGGCTGTGGCGTCCGATGCGCACCGACATCTCGGTGGGGGTGCCGGAGCGGTGGGCGGTGTGGACGGTGAATCGCTGTCTGCGGTCGGCCGCACGGCTCGCGGCGGAACGCAGCCGGAATACGGTGTCAGCGAACGACATCCGCGAGCCTCGCTTTCGAATGGTGCGCACGGCGGCGGCGGCCGCGCGCGGCGGCGGCGGTGAGATCGATCGGCACGGCATCGGCTTCGCTCGGCGACGCGCCCGGCGCGACACGCTCGGCGATCCAGTCCGCCAGCCGCCGGACGGTGCCGAGCCGGAAGATGTCCGGGACCGTGAGCGCCGGGGTGAGGTGCCGCAGCCTGCGATGGGCGCGAACCAAGGTCAGCGAGGTCGCGCCGAGATCGTGGAAGGGGGTGGTCGCCGCGACTGCTGGGCCGAGCAGATCGGTGAAGACCTCGGCGATCACGGCCTCCACCCGCACGCGGGCGGCCGTGGCCGTCGTGATCGCGGGGGTGAGCACGAGTTCGGCCGCTTCGCCGAAGCTGACCTCGGCGGTCAGCCCGCCCGCCGTGGCGGCGGCATGCAGTCGGCCGACCCACTCCCCCGCGTCGGTCGCGGCGGCGTCATCGACGGGTTCCGCGCGCAACGTCAGCGTCAGTCCGAGCGCCTCGGCCTGTCGCGCCGCGTGTAGTAGCCAATCGTCGGCCGGGGTCCACGCCTGCTCACCTGCCGCACCCGGTGTGCCCGGGAGATCGCCGGAAGCCGCTGCGGCCGTCACCACGAATGATTGCGCGGGATCATCTGGTGGGGAGTGTTTTTCGGGCGTCGGGCGGGAGGACCCGTCGACTGCACGACCGTCCTCGGCCGGGGCCGTCGCGGCGGTGGCGCCGGGACGGAACGGGTTCGGCAGCCGGGCATGGTCGACCTTGCCGTTGGACGTCAACGGCAAGGCGTCCAGTCGCACCCAGCGGGACGGCACCATGTACTGCGGCAGGTGTCGCGCCGCGTGGTCGGCGAGATCCGTTGTCCGCGCGGGCGCGTCATCGGTCACCAGGTAGGCCACGAGCTGCGGACGGTCGTCCGCCCCCGGCACGGCCGCCGCCACACAGCGGCGGACGCCCGGATGACGGGCGAGCACGGCTTCGATCTCGCCCAGTTCGATGCGGTGGCCGCGCACCTTGACCTGCCGGTCGACCCGGCCGAGGAACTCGATCGTTCCGTCGGGACGCCATTTGCCCAAGTCACCGGTTCGATAAAGCCGCTGCCCCAGCCGGTCGTGCCGGAGGAAACGGCGCGCGGTCTGCTCGTCGTCACCGACATACCCGCGGGCCAGACCGGCGCCTCCGATGTGCAGCTCACCGGGGACACCGATCGGACAGGGCAGTCCTTCGTCGTCGAGTACGAGAAACGACTGCGCGCGCAACGCCGTGCCGTACGGGATGCTGGTCCATTCGGGCCGCACCTTCCGGATCGGATAGCAGATCGACCAGATGGCGGCCTCGGTCGCCCCACCGAGGCTGATCACCCGCACGTGCTCGCCGATCACCGCACGGAGCCGATCCGGCAGCGACAGCGGGATCCAGTCCCCGGACAGCAGCAACACGCGCAGCGAGCGCAGCCGAGCCGCAGCCGCCGGATCGGCCTCGGCGTATTCGACGAGCATCTCGGCGAGCGCGGGCGCGGTGTTCCACACGGTGACCTGATGCGCCGCGACGAGTTCACACCAGTGCCCCGGATCGCGCAGCCCCTCGGCATCCGGCAGGACCAGCGCGCCGCCCGCGCCGAGCACGCCGAAGATGTCGTACACGGACAGATCGAAGCTCAGTGCCGAGAGTGCGAGCACCCGGTCGCTGGGGCCGACGCCGAAGCGGTCGTTGATGTCGTCGATGGTGGTGCGCGCGGCGCGATGTTCGACCGCGACGCCCTTCGGCTCACCGGTCGATCCGGAGGTGAAGATGATGTAGGCCAAGGTGTCGTCCGCGGCGGCCGGCGGCTGGTCCACGGTGACAACACCGGACGCCGACTCGAGCGCGTGCGCGGTGACGTTCTCGGGCAACTCCACGCCGGGTGCGGCCACGGCGTGCGTGATCCCGGCACGGCGACAGACCGAGGCGATCCGCGACGCGGGCCAGTCGGGCTCGACGGGCACGAATGCCGCTCCCGCCCAGAGGACTCCGTAAACGGCGACGATCTGTGCCGCCGACTTGGGCGCGAGAACCGCCACCCGTTCCTGTGGCCGGACCCCGGCCGCGATCAGCCGCCCGGCCAGCGCCCGTGCCCGCGCGCGGACCTCGCCGTGCGTGAGCATTCCCGTGGAGGACAGCACGGCGGCGGCATCGGGCCGCGTCGCCGTCTGGTCGCGCTGCGGGTCGGTGAGCAGCCCGGCGCCGAGTCCGGGTGGCAGCGGGTGCACCGACTCGAAAAGCGGGTTCCAGCCCAGGTCGACGGTTTCCCAGGCGGCCTCGTCCTCGGCCAGCCGACGCAGCAGGCGGGCATGGGCGGTGAGCATCTGCGTCACGAAGTCGGGCGGGAAGACCTCCTCGACCGCGTCCCACGCCAGCCGCAGTCCACCCGCTTCGTCCCAGACGATGTGGTCGAGGGTCACCTGCGGGGTCTGCGACACGCCGAAGATCTCGTCGCCCAGCCAGCCCGCGGCTGGACCCTCGGACTGGCCCAGGCCCACGCCGCTGGTGAAGACCACCGGATAGCGCGGGGCGAGGTCGGGCGCCTGCTCGCGCTGCACCTCGACACCGCTGTAGGAGCGGTGTTCCAGATCAGCCCAGAACCGTTCGTTGACGCGGCGGGCGAAATCGGTGAAGCCCTGCCAGGATCCCACTTCCGGCGACGGCATCTCGACCAGCGCGGTGGTGCTGAAGTCACCGACCACGCCTTCGATGTCCGCGCCGTCGTCGGGCCGGTCGAACAGGGTGGCGTTGAGGCAGAACGCGTCGGTGGCACCCCAGCGCGACAGGGTGAGACCGAAGGCCGCGAGCAGCACGGCGGTAGGGCTCAGTCCGCGCCGTGCCGCGTGCGTGGTGAGAGCCGACCAGTGTGCCGGACTCAGCCGTTCCTCATGACGGCGGAAGTGCGCGGTGCGAACGCTTTCCGGTGCGACGGCGTAGGGCAACCGCGGGCCGGGCGGCAGTACGGTCAGTCGTTCCTGCCAATACGCCTTGTCCCGCTCACGTCGCGCCGTTTCGGCCGTCCGGCGTGCGCGCAGTACCCGCAGGAACGACGTCGAGGGTGCGGGCAATACGGCGCCGGGATCGGCGACGAACGATCCCCACTCCCGCATGAGCTGAATCCAGCTCGCCATGTCCAGCATCATGATGTCGAAGCCGACGAACAGCCGGATCGCGCCGGATGGCAGCAGCGCGGCGTGGATGTCGAACAAGGGTCCGGTCGCGGTGTCGCACACCTGATGCGACTTCTCCCGCCGTAGGCGCGCCAGCTCTGCGGAGGCGTCGCTTCCCGGGTCTCGCAGATCGGTGATCCCGATGCGGTAAGGATGTCCGGCCGGTAGCACCCGCTGGCGGCCCTCATCGGTGACGACGGCCCGCAGCATGTCGTGACGTGCGACGACCTTGTTCCAGGCCGCCTCCAGCACGCCGACCTCGGATCGCCCGTCCACCGCCGCGAACCGCTCCGGGTCGCGGTCGAACTCGAAGTAGTAGAAGGTCGCTACCCCGCCGAGTGGCATCCCCTCTTCCCGGCCGACCCAGTAGGACGCCTGGATCGCCGTGAGCTCCTCCTCGTCGACGGCGTCGGGCGCCGCGGCGGTGGGCGACGGCGCGGCATCGGCAACGGGCGCGTGATCCCTTGTCGCGATGCGCTTTTCCACTTCGGCGCCCAGTGATTCGAGTGTGGCTCCGACGAAGGAGGCGAGCGGGACGCGGACGCCCGTTCGTTCGGCCAGACGCAGATGTAGCCGGGCGGCCAGGAAAGAATCCAACCCGAGCTCCTGCAACGGGCGCCGCGCGTCGATCTCGCTCGCGTCGATTCCGAGAACCGTTGCGGCGCAACGGCGAACTTCATTCACGGTTGTCGGCATCTCCAGCCCTTGCTCGGGTAACTCAACGCGCCTACACTAACCGCAAATGACATTCCTTTTCAATAATGCGCTGGACCACTACCGATTGCTCGGCCGGTCCGGACTGCGTGTGTCACCAATGGCTCTGGGCACCTTGACCTTCGGGTCCGCCTGGGGGTGGGGGGCGGACAAGCAGGAGGCCCGGCGGATCTTCGACGCGTATGTCACACGCGGCGGCAACTTCCTCGACACCGCGGGCAACTACACCAACGGCACCGCCGAGGAATGGCTCGGCGAGTTCGCCGCCACCGACCGGGACACCCTCGTCCTGGCGACCAAGTACAGCGCGCTGCGACGGCTCACCGACCCGAACTCCGGCGGCAACCACCGCAAGAACATGATCGCCTCGGTCGAGGCCAGCCTGCGCCGCCTGAACACCGACTATCTCGATCTGCTCTACCTGCACCTGTGGGACGACCTGACACCGGTGGAGGAGATCCTGCGCGGCCTGGACGATCTGGTGCGCACGGGCAAAGTCCTGTACGTCGGCATCTCGAACACCCCCGCCTGGCAGATCGCACGCATGCAGACCATTGCCGACCTGCGCGGCTGGACGCCGCTCATCGCGGTCCAGCTCGAATACAACCTCGCCGAGCGCACCGCCGAGCAAGACATGCTGCCCATGGCACGGGAACTCGGGCTCGGCGTCGTCGCCTGGTCACCACTGGCGGGCGGGGTTCTCACCGGCAAGTACACCCGGGCCGATCTGCCGTCGGACGCGCGCAGGCCGACGGTGGGGACCTCCCGCAAGGACCTGATCCTCGCCGGTGACGGGCTCACCGAACGATCCTTGGCCCTCGCCGATTCGGTGCGCCGTGTCGCCGAGGAGCTCGGTCGTTCACCGGCGCAGGTAGCCCTCGCCTGGACGCTGCGCCGGCCCGATGTCACCGTGCCCGTTCTCGGCGCACGCACCCTCCCCCAGCTCGAGGACAATCTCGGCGCCCTGACCGTGCACTTCGATGACGACCAGCTCGAGTACCTGCGGAAAGCCTCCGCCGTCGCCGCGGGGTATCCACACAACGTCCTCGCAAGCCCGATGGCGCGCCGGAGCGTCTTCGGAGACATGCGCATCGACCCGCATCCCCGATCCTGACACCGATCACCGACACCGACCGAGGAAACAGTCTTGGCTCTCTTCGACCTGTTCACCGACCACCTGCTGCGCAGGCCCCGGGGCCGGATGGCCCGCATGATGTGGCGCGACATGAAGTCGCACTACGGGATCTTCCGCGACACGCTGGCGGCGCTGAACCTCACACCGGATGATCACTTGCTCGAAATCGGCTGCGGCGGCGGCACCTTCGCCGCACAGGCGCTCGCGCTCGGCTGCCGGATGACCGCGGTGGATCACAGCGCCGACATGGTGACGCTGACGAAGACGGCCAACGCGGACGCCGTGCGCGAGGGCCGGCTCGAGGTGATCGAAGCTGCGGCCGAATCGTTGCCCTTGCCGGACCGGCACTTCACCTGTGCGACCGCGATGAACGTGCTGTTCTTCGTCTCGGTTCCAGCCCTGCTCACCGAACTGCATCGGGTGCTCGCGCCGGGCGGGCGCCTCGTCCTGCACACCGTCGCACCGGAGCCGCCGCGCTCGGCCATGCCCGCGCCGTTGGCGAAGCGCGTGCGCTTTCACTCCGACGCCGAACTCGTCGCGATGCTCGAGGCGGCGGGCTTTCACCAACCGCGCGTCGAGCGGGTCGGCGATGCCTTCCAACTCGTCACGGCATCGCGGCCGAGCTGACGAGTACTGCGCCGGGTGTCGATCACTCCACTCCAAAAAGTCTGGCAGGCTTCCGATGGCTGCGAGTGGGCGTGCCGCTGCACCGCTGCGGCCTACTGGCACTGGCACGGTTGAATGAGCAGTGGACAGGCAACGGCAACAGGAAGGCTCGGACGCTATGGCGATCGACGGTCTCGGACGCTTCGGAGTATGGCGCGGCTATCTAGGGTTCACTCCCGATGACGCCGCTGAACTGGAGAAGCTCGGCTACGGCGCATTGTGGCTCGGTGGGTCGCCGCCCGCTGACCTGCCGGTGGCCGAATCGTTGCTCGAGGCGACGGAGACGCTGATCGTCGCCACCAGCATCGTGAATATCTGGACCGCCCCGGCGCCCGCCGTCGCCGAATCGTTCCACCGGATCGAGCAGCGCTTCCCCGGTCGTTTCCTGCTCGGAATCGGCGCGGGCCATCCGGAAGTCAATGCGCCCTTCCAGAAACCGTACGACGCGCTGGTGCGATACCTCGACGAACTCGACGCGGCCGGGGTGCCCAAGGACCGGATGGCCTTGGCCGCGCTCGGGCCGAAGGTGCTCGAACTTGCGCGTACGCGCACCGCGGGCGCGCTGCCGTATCTGACCCCGCCGGAGCACACCGCGCAGGCGCGCCAGATCCTCGGCTCCGCGCTGTTGGTGGCGGAGCAGAAATTCGTGCTCGACGACGATCCCCAGCGGGCCCGCGAGGTCGGCAGGCAGATGGTGAAGATGTATCTCGGCCTGCGCAACTACGTCTCGAACCTCCGGCGGCTCGGCTTCTCCGAGGAAGACGTGACCATACCGGGCAGTGACCGTCTCATCGATGTGCTCGCCGTGCACGGCAGCCCCGTCGAGGTCACCGGCCAACTGGTGGAGCATCTGAGGGCAGGAGCCGATCATCTCGCCCTGCAGGCGTTGGGCGAGGACTATCTCGGCCCGCTGCGCCAACTGGCGCCGCTGCTGACGGCGGCCGACTGAAGCACCGCGCGAAGGCCGCGGCCAGGACCCTCCGACAATCGTCGGAGGGCAGACGAGGGCTCCGCATCGACACCGCGCCCCGGCCACGGCTGAGGCCGCGAGATCGTCAGCAGGCGGGCGCAGGCGAGTCCTCGAGCAGGGCGAGGTCTACGGTCTCGGCCATCGCCCGATAGCCGGCGAGGCTCGGGTGCAGGCGATCCGGGCTGGAATACACATCTCGCAGCACGGACGGGTCGGCGGGATCGCGCAGGGCCGCGTCGAAGTCGACGACGCCGTCGGCCAGGTTCTGGGTACGTATCCAGGCGTTTATCTGCTGCCGGTCGATCTCGCTGCGGGGTGCCAGGAGTACACCGTCGACAACGGCGTCGGAGGCGGGGAGCAGCGTTCCCAGCCAGATCTTCTTGCCGTGCCGGTGTGCCGCGGCGATGAGTTGCTCGTATCCGGCGATCATCCGGGTGGCCTCGGCGGGCGGCGGCAACCCGAGATCGTTGATGCCTTCTTGCACGAGTACCCCGCTGACCCCGGACTGAGCGAGCGCGTCACGTTCGAAGCGCGACAGCCCGCTGGGGCCGAGCAGCAGCGGCTCACCGCTGGTGAGCACGCGGTTGCTGCCGATCCCGGCGTTGACCACGGAGATCGGAATGCCCGCGGTGTCCAGACGACGCTGCAGAACGTCGGGATAGCGTCCGTTGGTGTCGGCCGCTCCACGGTCGACCGGCACGCTCAAAGCGTTGGCGCCCACGAAGCCGTCGGTGATGGAGTCACCGAACGCCACCACCGCACGAGTATGTGCGGGGGCGAGCACGTCCACAGCGGCGACATACAACCAGGAACCGGTGGTGGAGCTGAATCCGTCGGCGCCTGTCTGCGCGGTGAGATCACCGCTACCGGCCGGAGAGTAGAACGAGGTGGCGTTGGCATTCCAGTGCTTGGTCGGCGGCCCAGCCGAATCGGGAACATAGATACTGACCGCCACCGGGGCGAACGCCGCGACAGTGAACGACACCGGATCGCTGACGATATCGGCTCCGGGAGGCAAGGTGACCGCCGTCTTCCCGTCGAACAGCACCGGCGCCACATTCGCCACCGCCGCGCCCGACAACTGGTCGGCAATGCTCACCCGTTCGAATGTGACCGGCGTCAGCCCGAACCGGTTGGTCAGATGCACACGCAGTCGCGAGCCACCCAGATGCGGAGTGACGACCATCCGGAAACTCTGATCCTGGACCGCGAGTGGAATCGGCCCTCCGGCCGCGTCGAGCGGGGTCACCGAATCGGTGGGGCTGGCCGTCCACGACGCCACGAAATGCTCGCCGCACCCGGAAGGCGCCGCCCGACCCACCGCAGGATCTCCCGCGGCGGCGCGGGCCGCGAGCAGGACGACAGCGCCCAACACTGCCCCGCAATGACGGGCACGCCGCCGGTTTCGCGCACCGGGGACAGCTTCGACCGGACTCGCGGGAGTCGCCGCAAAAGGTCGCACGATCTTCACCTCTCCATGGACGGAAACTCGGACTCAGATCCGGCTGCCGATGTCGCGGGCGACGATGTTGTCCAGTGCGCGTTCGGCGACCGCGGCAATGGTCATCGACGGGTTGCACGCCGCGGTGTTGCCCGGCATCAGCG
This sequence comes from Nocardia barduliensis, assembly GCF_013315795.1. Classification (GTDB taxonomy): domain Bacteria; phylum Actinomycetota; class Actinomycetes; order Mycobacteriales; family Mycobacteriaceae; genus Nocardia; species Nocardia barduliensis. Next base: position 14,837 of record NZ_JABLTE010000056.1, on the reverse strand, counting down.
CACCGTCGAGGACATAGAGCCCCGGTTGGTCGTGGACGCGGCCGTCCAGGTCGCAGACATCGCCCATACACGCCCCTCCCAGGGGATGCCAGGTCGAGGGGAACAAGGCGTTGGTATCGATCAGCATGCCGTCCGGTCCTGCGATCCGGTGCATGGCAGGAGCGATGTGATTGTCCTGGATGTAGCTGTCGCCATCGGTGGGCCAATGCAGGATCGCGTCGTCGCGTGCCGAGTCGTAGCTGAACGCGCCACGTCCCGCGCTGACGCCGAATCCGACCATCATCGTGCTGCGCGGGTCCAGCGACAGCGGCGGGATGGATGCCTGGATCACGGTGTGGGCGGCGTGCGGATCGTCCCAGTTCTTGCTGCCGAAGACCACCGGTCCGCCTTGGGGCGCACCGAACTCGGCCGAGGGATCGGTCCAGACATAGATGCGGTCCGCGTTGGTGCCCCAGCCCCGGCCGAGCCCGTCGGGCAGATCGCGGATGAGCCCCTTGGCGCCCGCGCGCATCAGCAGCCGGGTGGTGTTGAGACTGCCCGCCGCCATGATCAACGCACCGGTGGTGATGACCTTGTTCTCGACCACCGCGCCGGTGGTATCCAAGCGCCGCACATGCACGATCCACCGGCCGTCGGATGCGCGTTCGACGTCGGTGACCTCGTGCAGGGTTTGCACTCGCACCAAGCCGGTGGCCTCGGCGGCGGCGATATACGTGACATCGACCGAATGCTTGCCGCCGTTGTTGACGCCCATCGCGCCGTCCCCGTTGGTGTAGGACGGCTTCATCTCCCCGCGCAACTCGGCCAGCGCGAAATCCCAGTCGATGGGCATCGGGATCTTCGACAACGGCATCCCGGCCCGCCGGACACGGTCGGCGAATACTCGGGCCGCTCGGTAGTTCTCGCTGGCGATCAGCTCGTCGGGGGCCTCGGCCAAGCCCAGCATCCGGGCCACCCGCGGGTAGTGGACCCGGTTCATCAGCGCCCAGTCCAGTTCCTGCGGGAAGTGGGTGTCGAACACCTCCTGCGTGGGTTGCAGCGACATCCCCTGGTAGACAAGGGAACCGCCACCCACGCCCGCCGCGCACAGGGCGGTCATGTTCACCCCCGGCACCGCTTCGACCAGGCCGGTGTAAGGCTCGAACACCATCGGTCGCCCGAAAACGTTCGGGCTGGACCGATACCACAGCAGTCGTTTGTCCGGTGACGAAGCGCGCGGGAACGTTTCGGCATTCGGTCCGGTGCTCCAGCGCATACCGCGCTCGAGTACGGTCACGGGTACACCCGCTTGCGCCAGGCGCAGGGCACTGACTCCGCCACCGAAACCGGAGCCGACCACCACCACGCGGTGCTCCTCGTAGGTCGTGGCGATGTTGTTCACCTGTGCGGCGGCCGGGGCGGGAGCGCCTAGCGTGCGGGCGGCCAAGGCCGCGGCGCCGGTGGCGGCGACACCGGTCAGCAGTGACCGGCGCGAGATTGCTGTCATCGAGATTCCTTCGGTGGTGAATGCGTGTCGAACCAAGTCCTGAGCGCCGTGCGAGCCGGATTTTCGACAGCCCGGATCAAGGAGGGTGTGCGCGTGGCCCGGCAATCTCCGCCGCAAGCCAGGCAAGGTCGACTCGGTTGGTCGTAGACCTGGGGACGCGCCGATTCGACTTCGGCGCGAAGGCGGTCAGTCGATGGTGCAGCCGGTGACGGGTTTGTCCGCGAGGCGATCGAGCAGGTAGACGATCGCGTTGTCCGGGCCGAAACCGTCGATCATCTCCGGACCGAAATGGTTCGGAATGGTGGTGCCCGGCAAGATCGGCGGCAGGTCGTTGGTCCGGAACGTCACCGTGGCGCCTTTCGCGCACCAGTCCTCCGCGAGCCGACGCGCCTGACCGTAAGGAACGGTGTCGTCGTTCAACCCGCTGGTGATCAACACCGGCGTCGCCGGAGTGCGATTACCGATACGCAGTTCCGCCAGCACAGGCCCCGCTTCGGGAATCGCCGCCAGATGCTCGGTCAACGATCGGCCGTCGTTGGTCAGCGAACCGGTCTTCAGGAAGGGATGGCGGACGATGATGTCACCGATGCACTCATCGCTCAGCGTCTCCAGCACGGCGCGCCCCGCCGGACTCGTCACCCGATCGACCGCCTTGTGCAGGTCCGGATAGCGCGCGAGCAACCCGTTGATCGCGAAGCCGATCGCGCCGCTGATGAGGGAGCCGTCGATGCGTTCCAGAATCGCGGCCAGATCCGCCACCGGACCGCCGGCCCAGGTGCCTTTGAGGTTGAGTTCGGGGGCATATTCCGGCTGCATCTCCGCCGCGGCCGCGGTGGCGCCACCGCCCTGGGAGTAGCCCCACAACACCAACGGGGTGTCGGGACCGACCCCGGCGAGAGTATTGGCGGCGCGGGCGCCGTCGAGCACCGCGTGTGCGGCCTCGATCCGGTTGGCGTAGGTATGAATACCCGGCGTGCCCAGCCCGATGTAGTCGGTCACCAGAACCCGAGCGCCCAGCCCACTCCACACCGCCGAGGCAGGCAGTTCCTGATTCGCCGACAACCCCGGCGAAGGGTCGGTGAAGACCGTGATTCCGGTGGAGAATGCCACCGACATCGCGCAGCGATCACCCTGGCCCGAAGTACCCGGGGCGATGACCACCGTCGGACGCGGACCCGGCCCCTGCCACGGACCGGTCGCATCGATGAACGTCCCCGACACCGCCACCGGCGACCCGTCCTGCAACCGCGAGGTGTACATGACATGCTGCGCCTTACCCGGCCACCCCTTGTCCGTCGGCACCGTCGCAAACAGACTCATCGGCGCCGTCTTGACGATCGCACCCCGCTCCGACGGAATCTGCGCGGGCGGAACATAGAAATCACTCACCGGCGCGGCCGCCGCCTCTTGCGTATCCGTGCCCACCACGGCCACCGCGGTGACACAGACAACGGCCACCGCCGCCGGAACGGCCCAACGCCGCCACCTCGGACGTGAACGGCGCCCATCCTGCTGAAGCATCCAGACTCTCCATGTACACCACCCAGCACCATTGCCGAGTGTCCTACGTCGCAATAGCTGTTCGACATGAAATGCGTCACAGCATGCAACTTACGGAACGGTAACATGGTTACCCGGAAGTTGGAATCACGCGCTGCCTATTTCCCGCGTCGAAATTCCGCCGCACGACGCAATCGGGTTCGAGAAGGCACTCGCTCGGGATCGCAGGTCGGCAGGACCACCGGGCTCGGCGACCAGGCGCCGAGCCCCGTGTCTCGCCCCGGCACGGACGTCCCGTAGGCGCTGCTCGGTAAGGCCAGTGGGAGCTGACGGTGCGGGTGGACGGCTCGCTCGCCATTCGTCATCGGCGGATGAAAATATGCACTCGAAACTCCGTGCCGCGGTGGCGAATCGAGTAACGACTTCACCTAGGCGAGCTGCCCTGATGCGCGCCATTGCCGCTCGCGCGCCTCGGCCTTGCCGATACCGGTACCGTCGGCGACCCTTCCGGACGCGCGACGGTGTGCGGCACACAGGTAACGCGCGGCCCCCGTGTGAAGAAGACGCCGATGGGTAGGCCACGAACGTGACCGAACCCGGAAACCAGAACGCACCCGAATTGGGCGACCAGACCGACACTTCCCACCCCGACGACCTGGATCTCGAAACCCGCGAAACCCCGGAGAACGAGGACGTGAACCAGGAGGCGGGCGCCGTCGAACCGCCCGACTGAGCACGTTTCGCCCACGGCGGCCGGGGCATTCCGGCCGCATGGGTATCACCGTCGCCGTCACCGGGCCGACCGGCGAGATCGGCATCTCCACCGTTACCGCGCTCGAAAACGACCCGGCGGTCGACCGGATCGTCGGAATGGCCCGCCGCCCGTTCGACCCCGCCGCACACGGCTGGACGAAGACCGAGTACCGGCGCGGCGACATCCTCGACCGAGCCGCCGTGGACGCCTTGGTCGCCGATGCCGACGTGGTGATCCACCTGGCATTCGTGATCATGGGCTCGCGCGAGGAGAGCGCGCGGGTGAATCTCGCGGGCACCCGCAACGTCTTCGAGGCGACGGTGGCCGCCGAGCGGGTCCGCCGCCTCGTCTACACCTCATCGGTCGCGGCCTACGGCTACCACCCGGGCAACCCGTCCCCCATTACCGAGGACGTGCCGCCGCAAGGCTCGCCCGAGCATTACTACTCCGAGCAGAAGGCCGCGTGCGAGGCGGCGCTCGCCGAGATCACCGCTGGGTCCGACCTCGAGATATTCGTACTGCGGCCGTGCATCGTGGCCGGCCCGAAGGCACCGGCCCTGCATGACCTGCCGTGGGAGAAACTCCCCGGCCCGCTGCGCACCCTGGCCCGGTCGAATGCCTTGTTCAAGCCGGTGATCCCCGATCCAGGCCATCCGCTGCAACTCGTCCACCACGACGACGTGGCCGCCGCCATCGCCCTGGCCGCCACCGCGGACGCGCCGCCCGGTGCCTACAACATCGCCGGTGACGGCACCCTCACACTCTCCGAGGTGGTAACCGCGCTGGGCGGCAGGCCGGTGCGCGTGCCTGCGGTCGCCGCCACCGCCGCATCCGCTGCGCTCGCCCGCCTCCCGTTCGTGCCCGCCACCCTCGAATGGCTGCACATCGTCCGCACCCCCGTCGTCATGGACACCAGCCGCGCGAAACGGGACCTCGGCTGGAAGCCGGGCCATACCTCCGCCGAGACGCTCGCGGCACTCGCCGCCGCCCGCTGAGCCGGTAGATTCAGACCCGACGAGCCGTTGCGGCCGGACCTGTTCCGCGGGCGGCGAGATCACCGAATTTCCTTGCCGCCATTGATCGTACCGTCATACAACGGTACATTGATCGCGTGACGCTCCTGGTAGTCGCGCCGCGGCCGGTCCGCTGTGAAGTCCCGTTCGAAGGGCGCTACCGGGAAGTCTCGCGTAACGGCGGGGCAGAACCGCGAGAAGTTCCCGCGCCGCCGTGGTGTTTCGGCCCAATTCTCACAACGCGTGGTCGTCGCGCTCTGCGTGTACGGCCCCCAACAGGGACTGAGCATGCAGAACGACGAGGCCAGCCAGATCAGATATGTCGTCCGACGACTCGTGCAGTGCCACCCGGAGGTTCCCCCCGAGGCCGTGGCATTGGTCGTGCGAAGAACCCATGAAAGCTTCGGACGCGCGTCCGTACGCGAATTCGTGCCACTACTGGTGGAACTCCGCGCGGGGAGAGAACTCTCCGAGACCTCGGGCTGGGCTGAGCCGACCGTGCAGAACCAAGCGGACCGTGCCCAAGCGGAAGTGTTCGTCGACCCTGCTCGTCGCGGAGGCGGACGAGCTGGACTCCTTCATCGAGGCCATGACGCGCGCCGGGTCCTCGAGCCCGGCCGAGCGCGCCACCGAGTTGCGCAGGCTCCGAACCGAACTGCACGAAGTGCTCCGCTGCATCACTCAGCTACGCCACCGGTTCCCCGGCGTCGCGCCCGATGGCTCACTCCCCCGCAGGGAACTCGCCCACCGGTCGCCGAGCCTGAGCGGAAACGATCCGGTGCCCGCGCCTGGCTGAGCCGAAACGGGTAACCGCGGCGTCGTCCGAGTGACCTGCCTCACACGATGTCAGTATCTTCGCTCTCCCGGTGTCTTGTGTACGACCCCCTCGGAGAAGGAGACACCATGAGCAAGAAGACCGACGTGGTCGTGCTCGGCGGCGGATACGCCGGAGTGATGGCCGCCAATCGACTGACGCAGCGCGACGACGTAGCGGTGACGGTGATCAATCCGCGAGCGCTCTTCGTCCCGCGGCTGCGTCTGCACCAGCTCGTCGGCGGGACCCACGATGCGGTCGTCGACTACGCGGAAGTCCTGGCCGACGGCGTCCGGCTGGTCGTCGACAGCGCGACGCGGATCGACGCGGCCGGGCGCAGTGTGACGCTGGCGGAGAGCGGCAGTATCAACTACGACTACCTGATCTACGCGGTGGGCAGCGGCAGCGCCGGCGCCCAGGTGCCGGGCGCGGCCGAGTTCGCCTACCCCGTCGCCACTCTGGAGGCGGCGCAGCGGCTGCGGTCGCTGCTCTTCGACACGCCCGTGACAGCCGCGGTGACGGTCGTCGGCGGCGGTCCCACCGGCATCGAGACCGCCGCGGAACTGGCCGAGCAAGGTCGCGCCGTCACGCTGGTCTGTGGACGTGTCCTCGGCCCGTACCTGCACCCCAGGGCTCGAGGCACAGCCCGCAAATACCTCGCGAAGCTGGGAGTCGACGTGCTGGAAGGCCCCGGCGCGTCGGTCGCCGCGGTGACCCAGGAAGCCGTGGAACTCGACGACGGCCGCACGTTGCCGAGTCAGGTCACCATCTGGACCGCGGGATTCGGTGTGCCCGATCTGGCCGCCCGCAGCGGACTGAACACCGATACCGCCGGTCGCCTGCGCACCGACGAGACACTGACCAGCGTCGACGACGAGCGCATCATCGCGGCAGGCGATTCGGCGGCACCGTCGGATCTGCCGTTCCGGATGAGCGCCTACGCTGCGGGATGCCTGGGCGCCCATGCCGCCGATACCGTGCTGAACCGGATCGCGGGTGACCGGCCCGCGCCGATCGACCTGTCGTTCCCCGCGATGTGCATCAGCTTCGGCCGCCGCACCGGCATCTTCCAGCTCGCCCACAAGGACGACACCGCGATGCGGCTCTACTTCAGCGGGCCCGTGGGTAAGAAACTCAAGGAAATGTCCTGCGCCTTCAGTGTTCGACACCTGGTGAACGAAGCGCGCAAGCCCGGCTCGCACTCCTGGCCCAAGGACGGCAAGCACAGGCCCGCTCTGCTGCAGGCCCGGCACGGCAGCGCGGCGGCATCGGTCGCGTAGGACACCGACCTGTCGTCGCGCCCGGATACCGGCGACTCCGGCTGCCCGATGCGCGGCAGCGGCCCTGATCGGGAGGCTGCCGCGCGCGGGTCGCTCGGCGACGCCGGGCCGGATCGAACGGCTATCGAGAAGAGACGGAAGAGGACTCCATGGACCGAACAAGCGAACCTGGTGGGCAGCGACAGGCAGGCGGCGACAACGCGACTGTCGAGGCGACGAATACCTTTGTTGCCCACCGCAATCTGCTCTTCACCGTCGCCTACGAGATGCTCGGATCGGGGGCCGACGCCGACGACGTCCTGCAGGAGACCTGGTTGCGCTGGGTCGCGGTCGACGCGGCCCACGTCGACGACCCGCGCGCCTACTTGGTTCGGATCACTGCCCGCCAGGCGCTCAATCGGATGCGTTCGATGAAGCGCCGCAGGGAAGCTTACGTCGGCTCCTGGCTACCGGAGCCGCTGCTCACCACTCCGGATGTCGCCGCCGACGTGGAACTCGCCGAGAGCGTCTCGATGGCGTTGATGCTCGTGCTCGAGACGTTGACGCCGACCGAGCGGGCGGTGTTCGTGCTCCGCGAAGCATTCGGCGTGGGCTACGACGAGATCGCGGCCGCGATCGACAAGACACCCGCCGCCGTGTACCAGATCGCCCACCGCGCCCGCCGCCGCGTCGAAGCCCGCAGGCCGCGCCGCTCGGTCACCGCGCGCCAGGCCGAGGCGGCTGCCGAGGCGTTCCGGCGCGCACTCGAGACCCGGGACCTGCAGGGCCTGCTCGACGTACTCGCTCCCGACGTCGTGGCGATCAGCGACGGAGGCGGCATCAAACAGGCCACACCGCGTCCGGTCACCGGCGCAGGCAAGGTGGCCCGCTTCATCGTCGGCGGCCTCACCAAGAACGACGTCCCGCTCACCGTCGAGGCGACCACGGTCAACGGCAGCCCCGCACTGGCTCTGCACGTGGACGGGCAACTCGACGGCGTCATCGCGATCCGCGTCGAGGACACCCACATCACCGGTCTCTACTACGTCCGCAACCCGCAGAAGCTCACCCACATCGAGTCCGAGACCCCACTCGCCCTGCGATGAACACCCACCGTTCGAGGAGTAGACATGACCCTGCGGGCACCGCTCGCCACCGATACCGGTCCGTCCCGATGGCCGACGGTGGCCGGAGCAGTCGTCCTGCTCACAGCGATCACCAGCGTATTGCTCACCGCTTTCGCCTGGCCGTCGGCGCGGTCGTCGGTACACGATGTGCCGATCGCGGTCGCCGGGCCGGCCACCGCGGTCGCGCAGGTCCGCAGCGCCCTCGACCAACGTCTGCCCGGTGGCTTCGAGATCACCGAGGTCTCCGACACCGCGGCCGCTGAACAACTCATCCGCGACCGGCGAGTCTACGGAGCGATCGATGTCAGCTCCGGCTCCCCGCAAGTCGTCATCGCCTCCGCCGCAAGCACCGCGGTCGCCCAGACCCTGCAGGCCACGGCGAACGGCCTCGGCCAGGCAGGCAAGTCCGGTCCGCCGGTCGCTGTCCGCGACCTCGCCGCGCTGCCCGCCGACGACCCGCGCGGCGCCGGGTTGGCCGCAGGCGCCCTGCCGCTGGTCATGGGCGGTCTGCTGGCCGCCGTGCTGCTGACCGGACGCGTTCGCGGCACCGCACGCCGGGTCACCGGGGCGCTCGCCTTCGCGGCAACCGGCGGTGCGGCCGTGACAGCGATCCTGCAGTTCTGGCTCGGCTCACTGAGCGGTCCCTACGCCGCGAACACCGGAGCCGTCGCGCTGACCATCGCGGCCACCTCCCTGACCGTCCTCGGGCTGGAATCCCTGCTCGGATACCTCGGCATCGGAATCGGCGCCGTCACCATGATGCTCATCGGCAACCCCCTCTCGGGGACGGCGACCGCACCCGAGATGCTGCCCGGCTGGTCCGGCGGGCTCGGCCAATTGCTGCCTCCCGGGGCAGGTGGTCAATTGCTGCGCTCCACCGCCTTCTTCGACGGCCACGGAGCCACCCATCCCGTCACCGTCCTGGTGGCCTGGTTCCTGTTCGGTGTCGTACTGTGCCTGTTAGGCGGCCTGCGCGCGCGACGGACCGCCACCATCACGGCGGGACTGCCGAGGAGTACTCGGACCACCGGCGGGTACGACGTCAACGACCCACAGAGGCTGACGTCGTAGTCATCAGTCCACTGCGCGACGACACCCCGCCCGCGAGCGATACCGAACGGATCAGAGCGCTCAGATTCGTCTACCGATGTCCGCGCGTCTGGATCTGCCCAGGTCTGACGCGCGTCCTGCCGGGGATTTGCGTCAGAAGTGCGCGGCCCCGCCGTCGATGGAAAGCGGCACCGCGGTGATGTACTTCGATTCGTCGCCGACCAGGAAGAGCACCGCATCGGCGATCTCCTCCGCGGTCGCCGCCCAGCGCGGCAGGAAAGGCGTGCCCATCCCGTTGAGCAGCGGGTTGGTCTCGCCCGCCGCGGCGAGCGCGGACTGCATGTCGCCCGAACCCATGGGCGTGTGCACGCCGCCGGGATGGATGCTGTTGACCCGGATCTCGTACTTGCCGAGTTCGGCGGCGAAAGCCCGCGCCATCCCGGTCACCGCGTGCTTGCTGGCGGTGTAGTGCACCATGAACGGCTGCATCTTCACCCCCGCATAGGAACTGGTGAGCACGATCGAGCCGCCGCGCCCACCCGCGATCAAGTGCGGCGCGGTGACCATGACGGTGTTCCAGACTCCGATCACATTGGTGTCGATGGTGTCCCGGAACGCCTGCGGGGTGATCTTGTCCCATGCGGCGGGGATACAGATGCCCGCGTTGGCAATCACGATGTCGAGCCTGCCCAGGTCGGCGACAGCGGCGTCGGTGGCCGACCTCATGGCGTCGATATCGCGGACGTCGGCGATGGCGGCGACGATCCGGCCGCCCGCCTCCTTCACCTGCCGCACGGTCTCGTCCAGGTCGTCCGGGGTGGGCGAGTCGTAGGGCACACCGGGCAGCGGTCCGGCCAGATCGATCGCGACGATGTCGGCGCCTTCCCGGGCCAGCCGCACCGCGTGCGCGCGACCCTGACCGCGCGCCGCGCCGGTGATCAGCGCTACCTTGCCTGCTACACGTCCTGTCATGGTGAATCCTCTCAGATGCGAATGAGCGACGGGTCCGGGGCGAACCCGTGGGAGACGGTGACCGGCGCGGCGAGCATCCCGGCCGCCGCATCGGTGAGGAAACAGCCCAACGCGGCCCAGTCGGACTCCCGCTGCCCCGCCGCGACCTCCGCTTCGTAGGCGGCACAGACCTCGAACACCATCCGGGTGAGGATCCAGCCGCGGCCGTCCAGCACCTGCTGGTCGATGCCGCGCAACCGTTCCCGGGTCGCGGCCATGATCGTGTCGGTGGCCGCGCGCCCGCCGATCGGCCGCTCCAGCAGCACCGCCGTCGACGGTGTCGCGCGCACCTGGTTGACGAAGCGTGCCCGCCACGAGGGCGCGGCCCGGTCGGCGAGGCTGCGGACGGCTGGGACGATCAGGCAACGCAGCAGATCCACCAGCGTGGGCTCGGGTTCGAGCGCGGCCAGCATGTCGGCCCGCAGCAACTCGGACTGCTCGGTGTATCGGTCCAGCATGGCGCCGATCAGCCCGTCCCGGTCGCCGAAGTGGTAGGCCACCGCGGAGTGGTTGGCATTGCCCGCGTGTTCGGCGATCCGTCGGCTGGAGACCTGGTCGATGCCGTACCGGCCGTACAGTTCCTCCGCCGCGTCCATCAGGGCCCGCCGGGCCGCGTCGCTGTGCCGCGCCATCTCGCTCCGTTCCTCCGCCGCGAGATTAAGTCAGGTGGCGTAATTTGTCGAGGATTCGAGCGGCGCCGCGATCCGAGACAGTGACTCTCAGGCCGCAACATAGTTGAATGCGCATATCCGTGTATGTGCATACTTTTGACCGTAAAAGATCGCTACCGACCACACCGCACCCGGCCGGGCGTCCCTGTACCCGAAAGAGGACGGAGGCCGAGCGAACCAAAGGTCGCTCGGCCTCCATCGATATCACCCACGGGGTAGGCGTCCGCAGCCGCTTCCCACACACGGTCCGTGTCGACGGATCTCCAACGATCCTGACAGCAGGGCGATGTGGTGTTCGGACTACGAGATCCAGTAGCTGGACGCCGACCCGCTCAGCGCTGACGCCAGCTCATCGGTCCCGGCAGGTCGACACTGTTCTTCTTGCTGCGGGAGTTCCACGACCAGGGGCCGATCTTGATACCCCACGAAGACAGACCCGACTGGGTGAAATTGAACTTCAGCGGCCCGAAGGATTTACGCTGACGGTATCTGATAGGCATGAGCAGCCTCCCTGACTCGCATCCCCGGGGACAACCGATCAGGTTATCCCGCATGACTTTTACTCGTCAGGCGACTGAATACCCACCATCGGCTTCTGCAACCCCCACTCGCCGAGCCGGTGCCGGATCGCCGACCCCACCTCTCCCCCTACGTCGATACCCGTTCCCCGCAGCGCAATTCGCAGACAACTGCCGTTGGCCGAGGTCGCTGAAGGCTACCGGGCGATGGACGAACGCCGCGCTATCAAAGCCCTGCTCCACCCATGACCCGACGCGCGGCTCGCCCGATCCGATCGTGGTGCGGTTCGGGCGGTATCAGCTCGCTCCGGACGCTTCCCACTGGCGGCGAGTCTATTCGCTCGTCGTTCGCTAATGTCCGACAGCACGCTCTGGCGGCAAGGTCATGCATCGACGCACTGGCTTCCGGCTCGATTGCCAGGGTGGGAGTGTTCGACCTAGAGAGTGATCCGCTAGCGCATGACCGCCACACGTCGTTCCGCACGTCGCGTCCACCATTCCCGATCACGTAATCCCCTTTTTCCCCAGTTGCTCACCGCGGCGGTCGACACGGCCTTCGACGCGGTGGCGCTCCGGTTCAACCCGACCGGAGATCCGGGCGATCAGCGCGCGCTGACCTATCGGGAACTCGACGAAGCCTCTTCGCGGCTGGCGCGCTATCTGATCCGGTTCGGGGTGGGGCCGGGCGATGTGGTGGCGGTGGCGGTTACGCGGTCGGTCGAGTCGGTGCTGGGCGTATGGGCGGTGGCGAAGACCGGCGCCGCCTATCTGCCGGTGGATCCCGGTTACCCGGCGGATCGGATCGAGCACATGCTGGCGGACTCCGGCGCCGTGCTGGGCCTGACCGTCAGGGCGGATCGGGCAGGGCTGCCGAGCGGTGCCATCGAGTGGATCGAGTTCGATTCCGCGGAACATGGGGAACGGATCGCTGCCGAGCCGGCGCATTCGGTGTCCTACGTGGACCGGCTTCGCCCGCTGACGGAACAGCATGTGGCCTATGTGATCTACACCTCCGGGTCGACGGGTAGACCGAAGGGAGTCGCGGTCACGCATGCCGGTTTGGCGAGTCTGGTTCAGCACGAGGTCGCCGTCCGGGGGGTGACCCGGCAGTCGCGGGTGACGCATCTGTGTTCGCCGAGCTTCGATTTCTCGTTGATCGAGATGCTCTTGGCGTTCTCGGCCGGTGCGACGCTGGTAGTGGCGCCGCCCACGGTATTCGGTGGTGCGGAGCTGGCCGACCTGCTGCGGCGCGAGCGGGTGACCCATCTGTGCATCACCCCCGCCGCCTTGGAGTCGCTGGACCCGGCAGGCCTGGACGAGCTGCGGGCGATCCTGTGTGGTGGCGAGCGGGTGGGCGCGGAGCTGGCCGCTCGGTGGGCGCCGGGCCGGTCGTTCTACATCCTGTACGGCCCCACCGAGAGCACGATCGTCGCGACCGGCACCGCGGCGCTCACCGCGGACGATCTGTCGCATATCGGCACGCCGGTTCCCGGTATGGGCGCGCACGTGCTAGACGCGCGGTTGCGGCTGGTGCCGCCGGGTGTGGTGGGCGAGCTGTACCTGTCGGGTCCGGCGCTGGCCGAGGGATATCTGCGACGGCCGGGGTTGACCGCGGAACGTTTCGTGGCCGGTCCCTTCTCCGCGAGCGGGGGCGGGCGCATGTATCGCACGGGCGACCTGGTGCGGCGCACCGCGGCGGGGATGCTCGAATATCACGGACGAGTGGATTTCCAGGTCAAGATCCGCGGCTTGCGAATCGAACCGGCCGAGATCGACGCCGCGTTGACCGCGCACCCGGACGTCGACTACGCCGCCACACTCGGCGTGACGCTGCCGTCCGGCGTCCAAGCGCTCGCCGCGTACGTGCTCCCCCGCGCCGTGTCCACCACGGATGCGGACAGCGGCCGAATCAGCATCGATACCGCCGAACTCACCGAGTTCATCGCGCGAGCACTCCCGCCCTACATGATTCCGGTCTCGATCACGGTGCTCGACGAGCTACCGCTCACCCCGGTCGGAAAACTGGATCGCGCCGCACTGCCGCGACCGGTGCTCAGTGCCCGGAAGTTCCAGGCACCCGTCTCGGCGACCGAGCGATTGGTCGCCGACACTTTCGCCGCCGTGCTGCTGCCGCAAGGCGGTGCGGATGCCGGCCGAGTCGGTGCGGACGACGACTTCTTCGAACTGGGCGGAAATTCGCTCCTGGCAGCGCAGGCCGCCGCCCGGCTCGCCACGGCGCTGGGTGTGCGGGTGCCGGTCTCACTGCTGTTCGAGAACTCGGTGGTGGCCAGGCTGGCCGAACGCTTGGAGCAGCCCGACGGTATCGCGGTTGCCGCGCCCCGGCCGATGACGCGACCGGAGCGGGTGCCTCTCTCCTATGCGCAGCAACGAATGTGGTTCCTCAACCGGTTCGACCCGGCGAGCGCCGTCGACAACATTCCGCTGGCGGTGCGGTTGAGCGGCCATCTGGACGTGGACGCGCTGCGGGCCGCCATCCGGGATCTGATCGAACGGCACGAGGTGCTGCGCACCAGCTATCCGGAGCACGACGGCACCGGAAGCCAGCGTGTGCACCCGGTCTCCGATCCGGTGGCGGTACCGGACCTCGAGGTTCGAGAGATCACCGAAGCCCAGATTCCGCAGCACTTGCTGGCGGCGATGACCGAGGGCTTCGATGTGACGGTCGCGCCGCCGATGCGGTTGTGTTTGCTGCGTTCGGCCGAGAGCGAGCATGTGCTCGTGGCCGTGGTGCATCACATCGCCGCGGATGGTTCGTCCATGGGTCCGCTGGCCCGTGACTTGATGACCGCGTATTCGGCCAGGGCGGCCGGAAGTGCTCCGAGCTGGGAGCCGCTGCCGGTGCAGTACGCGGATTACACGTTGTGGCAGCGGGAGATGCTGGGTGAGGAGAGCGATCAGAACTCCCTTTTCGCCCGTCAGATCGGCTTTTGGCGGCAGCGGCTGGCCGATGTGCCGGAACGGTTGGATCTACCTGCGGATCGGGCGCGTCCCGCGGTGTTCTCCGGCCGCGGAGCCAGCCTCGAGTTCAAGATCGACGCGGGGGTGCATTCGGCGCTGAACGGGTTGGCGCAGCGGTTCGAGGCGACGTTGTTCATGGTCGCGCACGCGGCGTTCGCGGTGTTGCTGGCGCGGTTGTCCAACACCGGTGACATCACCGTGGGCACGCCGGTGGCGGGCCGTGGTGATGCGGTGGTGGATGGTGTGATCGGCATGTTCGTCAATACCCTCGCCTTGCGTACCCAGGTCGATCCCGGGGACAGCTTCGCCGAGGTGCTCGATCAGGTGCGCAGCCGCGACATTGAGGCGTTCGCGCATGCTGATGTGCCGTTCGAACGGCTGGTGCAGGTGCTGGACCCGGTGCGCTCGAGCGCGTATCACCCCGTGGTGCAGACGATGCTGAGTTTCCACAACTTCACCCCGGCCACGCTGGAGCTGCCCGGATTGCGGGTCTCGCCTTTGGACTTCACCGTGCCGGTGGCGAAGTTCGATCTCGAGCTGACGATGGTGCCGCACGAGGATGAGCGGACACCGTTGGGGATTTCGGCGGCGTTCACCTATTCCATCGACCTGTTTGACGAGGCGACGGTCGCCGGGTTCGCCCGGCGGTTGTGCG
>NZ_JABLTE010000055.1 GCF_013315795.1 Nocardia barduliensis | reverse complement strand
GACCGAGCGTGGCCGCGTTCCCTTCGCCGATCTCGTCGCCGCACCGCACGGCATCACCGCGGACGCCACCGGCGGAACGGTCGGCCCGGCCGCCCCGGACGCGGCACATCACCGGCTGCGGCTGCTGCCCGGCGATGTCGCCGCCGAACTGCGCACGGCGCTGGCCGATCCGGTAGCGCCGGAGGGTTTTCCGCTGCGCCTAACCGTGCGTCGCATCCGGGAGGCGGTCAACTCCACCGGCACCGGGGTGCCCGGGCTGGTGCCCGGCGCCGCCTCGGCAGCCGCGCTGCACCCGGACCAGCTGGCGGCCCTCGGCCTGGACGCCGGCGCGACAGCGCTAGTGCGGTCCGCGCACGGGACGCTGCGCACCGCCGTCCGCGCCGATTCCTCGGTGCCGCCGGGCGCCGTGACCATGACTCACGGCTTCGAATCCGCGGCGAAGGTCAACGAACTCACCGGCGGCGCCGGGGCACAGGCGATCAACGCCATGCCCACCCTGACGGCGGTGCCCGTCTCCGTCACCCGCGTCGAGGAGGACGACCGATGCCCTACGTGATCACCCAGAACTGCTGCAACGACGCCACCTGCGTCGCGGTCTGCCCGGTCGACTGCATCCATCCGACCCCGGACGAGCGGGCCTACCGCAACGCCGAGATGCTCTTCATCGACCCCGCCATCTGCATCGACTGCGGGGCCTGCGCCGATGTCTGCCCGGTGGACGCGATCTCGTCCGCCGACACCCTGGCGCCCGAACAGCAGGTGTACCGGGAGCTCAACGCCGAGTACTACGCCCGCGACCCGCTGCCGCGACCGGACGCCGCGCACATCCAGCCGCTGCCGCTGTTCGTCCGGACCGCAGGCGCCGCCGCGCCGCCGGTACTGCGGGTCGCGATCGTCGGCTCCGGACCGTCGGCCCACTACGCGGCCGAGGAGCTGCTGACCCGGCGGGACGTCGCGGCCGAGGTGACCATGCTGGAGCGGCTGCCGATGGCAGGCGGCCTGGTGCGCTACGGTGTCGCGCCGGATCACTGGCACACCAGGACCGTGGATCGGGTGTTCCGGCGCACCGCCCGCCGCCCGGGATTCGCCCTCCACCTCGGCGTCGAGGTCGGCCGCGACATCACGCTGGCCGAGGTGTCGGCACACCACCACGCGGTCGTGCACGCGAGCGGCGCCGCGGGCGATCGTCGGCTCGGCATCCCCGGCGAGGAACTGCCGGGCAGCCACTCCGCGCGCGAGTTCGTCGCCTGGTACAACGGCCACCCCGAACACGCGGGCCGGGAGTTCGATCTCGGGACCGACCGGGCCGTGGTCGTCGGGACCGGCAACGTCGCGCTGGATGTCGCGCGCATCCTGGTGAGCCCGCCGGAGCGGCTGCGCGGCACCGATATCGCCGACCACGCGCTCGCCGCCCTGGGCGCCTGCACCGTGCGCGAGGTGATCGTGCTGGGGCGGCGCGGGCCCGAGCACGCCGCCTGCACCACCCCCGAACTGCTGGCACTCGGCGACCTGCCCGGCATCGACGTCCTGGTGGACGGTGCGGTCGAGGCAGCGCCCGGGGCGCCGATGAAGACCAGAGTGCTGGCCGAGTACGCGCGGCGCCGACCGGCGCCGGGCAACCGGCGGATCGTGCTCCGCTTCGGCACCACGCCGGAGGCGATCACCGGCATCGCCCGCGCCGAGGCCCTCACGGTGCGCGACACCGGCACCGAGGTGCGGGAGTCGATCCCGTGCGGGCTGGTGATCCGGGCGGCCGGCTACCGCGGGCTGCCGATCCCGGGCCTGCCCTTCGATGAGCAGCGCGGCACGGTCGTCAACCGGGCCGGGCGCGTCGTGGAACCTGGTTCGGGGCAGTCGGTTCCGGGGCAGTACGTGACGGGCTGGATCAAGCGCGGCGCCACCGGCGTGATCGGCACCAACCGCCACTGCGCGGCCGAGACCGTGGCCGCCCTGGTCGAGGACCACCACGCCGGGCTGCTCCCCGCCCCGGCGGCCGGCCCCGCGGAATTCGAGGCCCTGCTGGGCGAACGCTGCCCGGACGCGCTGACCGGCGCGGACTGGCACGAGATCGATCGGCACGAACGGCAGCTCGGCGCCGCCGCGGGCAGGCCCCGGGTGAAGATCGTCGACGCCGCGCAGGCCGCGCGGATCGCCGCGCACCGGGCGCCGCGATGAACCCGCCGCCCCCTGAGCCGATCCACACCTTCTGCCGGATCTGCGAACCCGGCTGCGGACTGCTCGCCGAGGTGCGCGACGGAGCCGTGCACCGGCTGCGACCCGACCCGGATCACCCGGTACACCAAGGCTTCTGCTGCCACAAGGGCGTGCACTACCTGCAGGTCCACCGCGATCCGGACCGGCTGAATCACCCGCTGCGCCGGACGAATCCGCGCTCCGAGCCCGGCGAGTTCGCAACGGTAGGCTGGGATGCGGCGGTGCACGATATCGCGGACCGGATCCGCGCGGTGCGCGACCGGCACGGTCCCGACGCCCTCGCCGTCTACCAGGGCAACCCGTCGGCGTTCAACGGCGCCTACTACGCCAACGCGGCCCGCATCGCGCGCGGGTTCGGCACCCGCATGCGGTTCAGCGCGGGCACCCAGGACACCTCGGCGAAGTACGCGGCGAGCGAGGCGATCTACGGCAGCGCCCTGGCGCACCCGATCCCGGACCTGCTGCACACCGGCTACTTCCTCTGCCTGGGCAGCAACCCCGCCGTCTCGCACATGACGCTGCTGCACATCTCCGACCCGATGGCCAAACTGCGCGCGATCACCGCCCGCGGCGGCACGGTCCGGTTCGTGAACCCGCGGCAGATCGAGTCGGCCACGGCGGAGACCGGGGACGTGCTACTCATCCGGCCGAACGCCGATTTCTTCTTCCTGGCGGGTGTGCTGCACGAGATCGTCTTCCGGATCGGATTCGACCGCGCCGCGGTGGAATCACGCGCCCGCGGGGTAGACGACCTGCTCGCCGTGGTGCGCCGCTACCCGCCGGAGCGGGTGGCGCCGGTCACCGGGATCGGGGCCGCGGAGATCCGCCGGGTCGCCGACGAGTTCTGCGCCGCGCCGAGCGCGAGCATCTACATGGCCACCGGCGTCAACCAGGGCAGGCTGGGCGCGGCCGCGTACTGGATGCTCACCATGATCAGCCTGTTCTCCGGCAACCTCGGCCGCCGCGGCGGGAACATCTACGCCCGCGGTATCGCGGACGCGGTACTCGGCTCGAAACGGCGCCGCGCCGACCCGTTCTTCGACCACCAGGTCGGCCCGATCCGGACCGTGGCCGGTGACCTGCCCGCCGCGCTGCTCCCGGAGTTCATCGGCAACCCGGAGACGCCCATCCGCGCCCTGATCGTCGTCTCCGGCAACCCGCTGCTGTCGGTCGGCGGCGAGGACCGGCTGCGGCGCGCCTTCGCCGAGCTGGACCTGCTGGTCACCGTCGACCTGTACCGCACGCTGACCGGTGAACTGGCCGACTACCTGCTGCCCGCCACCGACTGGCTCGAGCGCGCCGACGTCAACTACCTGAGCACACTGGGCGTGGCGCTCGAACCCTACGTGCAGTACACCCCCGCGGTGGTGCCGCCGGCGGCGCAGCGGCGCGACGACTGGTGGATCCTGTCCCGGATCCAGCAGGAACTCGGCGTTCCGACCCTGCTGGACGACCCCGAACCCGACCCCTTCGCCCCGATCGAGGCCACCCTGCGCGCGGCGGGCACCGGCCTGGCCGACCTCGCCGCGCAGCCGTGCGGCACCCGCGTGCTGCCGGAGCCCGACCCCGCGCACGTCTTCGACATCGCGGTCCGCCACGACGACGGGCTGATCGACTGCTGCCCCGACCTGTTCGCCCGTTCCCTCGGCGCGATCGAGGCCGTGCACGCCGACCTCGCGGCCGCCGACCCGGACCGGCTCGAGCTCATCACCCGGCGTACCCACCACATGGTGAACAGCTGGCTGCACAATTTGCCGGTCTTCGACCGGGAGATCGACCGGGGCAACCCGCTGTGGATGCACCCCGCCGACGCCCGGCGGCGCGACCTCGTCGAGGGCGACCTGGTCACCGTGCGCAACCGGTTCGGATCGCTCGAGGCGACGCTGCGGCACGACGCCGGGCTGCGGCGCGGCGTGGTCGCGCTCTCCCATGGCTGGGGCCAGCAGGGCGCCCGCGGGCTCGGCGTCGCCCGCGACAAGGGCGGGGCGAACGCGAACGTGCTCGCCCCCACCGGCCGTGCCGGTTTCGACCCGCTCAGCAACCAATCCCAGCTCACCGGCATCACCGTCGAGGTGGCGCGCGCCGGTGCGACGACGACCGGAATTCACCGAGAGAAGAGGAAACAATGACCCGTCTGGAAGGCAAAGTCGCTTTCATCACCGGAGCCGCGCGCGGGCAGGGTCGCTCGCACGCCGTCCGGCTGGCCGAGGAAGGCGCCGCGATCATCGCCATGGACATCTGCGCCCAGATCCCGTCGGTGTTCTATCCGATGCCGACCGAAGCCGACCTCGGCGAGACCGCCGAACTGGTCGAGAAGGCCGGCGGCCGGATCGTCACCAGCGTCGGCGACGTCCGGGACCGGGCGGACGTGCAGCGAGCCTACGAGGCCGGGATCGCCGAGTTCGGGTACGTCGACATCGTCGCCGCCAACGCGGGCATCATGCCGGTGATCGAGCAGGGCAGCGAGCCGCAGGCCTGGCACGACGCGGTCGACACCATGCTCACCGGGGTCTGGCACACGCTCGAGGTGACTGTTCCCGGCATGATCGAGCGCGGTGCGGGCGGATCGATCGCGATCACCAGCTCCGCGGCCGGGCTGCGCAGCATCGGGCTCAACACCTTCCCCGGCCAGGCCGGGTACTCCGCGTCCAAGCACGGCGTGGTCGGGCTGATGCGGCTGTACTCCAAGCAGCTGGCCAAGCACTTGATCCGGGTGAACACCATTCACCCGACCGGGGTCAACACCCCGATGGTGGCGAACGCCGAGTACGGCGCGTTCATCGACGCGCATCCGGAGGTGGCGGCCGACGACGCCTACAAGAATCCGATGCCGGTCGAGCTGATCGAGGCGGTGGACGTCAGCAACGCGCTGGTGTTCCTCGCCTCCGACGAGGCCAGGTACATCACCGGCGTGACGCTGCCCGTCGACGCCGGCTACAACAACCGCTGAGCGCGGGGACGGCACGGGCGTGTGCCCGTGCCGTCCCCGGCGTCACCCGTCGGCCGTCTCGTCGAGGAACGCGAGCAGCCCGGCGGTCAGCACATCGTTGTCGTCGCCGCCGACCATGTGCCCGGCATCGTCCACTCCGACGTGCCGGGCGTGCGGGATGAGCTCGAGCAGATCACGCACGCCGTCGTCGCTCACCACATCGGAGCGCAGGCCCTGGATCAGCAGGGTGGGCACAGTGACGCGGCGCGCGGCGGACCGGGCCCGCTGTTCCCGGTCCGCGGCCCGGTCCGGGCCGTTGTCCGGGTGGCTGAGCATCCGCGGATCCCAGTGCCAGTACCAGCGGCCCTCGCGCTCGCGCAGGTTCTTGCGCAACCCGCCGGGCCGGGGCGGGTGCTGCCGGTGCGGATTGTAGGCGCTGATCGCGGCGGCCGCGGTCTCCAGCGAGTCGAAACCGGCCAGGCCGTCGCGCATGAAGGTAATTATCCGGTCGACGCCGCAGGGTTCGGCGCGCGGGGTGATGTCGACCAGCACCAGGCCGCGCACCAGGCCGGGGGCGGTGCCCTCCGCGGTCAATGCAGCGAGCCCGCCCATCGAGGCGCCGACCAGGATCGGGCGGCGGCCGAGCGCGGTGACGACCGCGGTGAGATCCCTGGCGTGCGCCTCGATCGAATAGTCACCGTCGCCCGCCCAGTCGCTGTCCCCGTGCCCGCGCGCGTCCAGGGCCAGCGCGGTCCAGCCGTGCGCGGCCAGCCGGTGCCCGGTGCGCTTCCAGGAGTGCCGGGTCTGGCCGCCACCGTGCAGGAGCAGGACGCTTCCGCGCTCCGCCGCGGGCTCGGGGTCGAACCGCTCGGCGGTCAGGGTGACGCCATCGCCGGGCAGGCGGACGACGGTACCGGTTCGGATCGGCATTCGGTGCCTCCGTTCAGTGTCCGGATGTGCCGCCGTCGACGGCGAGTGTCGAGCCGGTGACGTAACCGGAGGCCGGGGAGGCCAGGAAGAGCACCGCGGCGTCGATCTCGCGCTGGGTCGCGGTGCGGCCGAGCGAGCAGCCGCGCAGGAACTCCGCCAGTGTCTCGCGCGACATCTCCTCGATCATGTCGGTCTCGACGAACCCGGGAGCGATGGCGTTGACCCGGATGCCCTTGCGCCCGGACCACTGGTTGGACAGATCCCGGGTGAGCCCGATCAGCCCGGCCTTGCTCGAGGCGTAGGCGGCCTGCGGCAGTACCGATTTGACCAGGCCGAGCATGCTGGCCACATTGACGATGCTCGACCCGGGGCGCATCACCCGCGCGCAGGCTCGGGCCGCCCAGTACGCCCCGAACAGGTTGACCTCGACCACGGCGCGGTAGTCGGCCGGGTCTTCCCTGGTGGCGGGAGCCGTGTGGCTGACACCGGCGTTGTTGACCAGGACGTCGATCCGGCCGAACTCGCTCATCGCCGCCCGGACCAGGGCCTCGCACTCCTCCGGGTCGGTGACGTCGGTCGGGTGGGCCAGGCAGCGCCGCCCCAGCGCGGTGACCGTCGCCGCGGTCTGTTCGATCCGGTCGCGGCGGCGGCCCGCGACGACGATATCGGCGCCCGCCTCAGCCAGGGCGCGCGCGATGCCCGCGCCGAGGCCGCTGCCCGCACCGGTCACCACGGCGACGCGGCCGCCGAGCCGGAACAGGTCGAGTACCGAATCGCTCGGCGCTGTGTCGGCGGTCATCGAAGCTCCTCGTCGCTGGTCGTCGCGCACCCGCGCCGGCGCGGGCTTGCTCCTAGTTTAACTAAAGACATAAGATTTATGGTACGTCGAGTCGGGGGAAGAACGGGATGGAGGTGGACCGGATGGCGCAGCGGATGCTGGTGACCGGCAAAGAGCCGGCGGCCGAGGGTGTCGTCACGCTGACGCTGGCGCACCCGGCGGGCGAGCAGGCCCCGGCTTGGGAACCGGGGGCGCACATCGACCTGGTGCTCGGCGACATCACCCGGCAGTACTCGCTCTGCGGCGACCCGGACGACCGCGGTGCACTCCGGATCTCGGTGCTGCGTGAGCCGGACGGCCGGGGCGGCTCGGTGCACGTGCACGACAAGCTCGCCGTCGGCGACGAGATCGATGTCGTGGGACCGCGCAACAACTTCGCCCTCGTCACCGCCCCGTCCTACCTGTTCGTCGCCGGCGGCATCGGCATCACGCCACTGCTGCCGATGCTGCGGCAGGTGCACCGCGACGGCAGGCCCTGGCGGCTGCTCTACGGCGGCCGCTCCCGGGCGAGCATGGCCTTCGCGGACGAGCTGGCCGGGCAGTATCCCGACCGGGTCGCCCTGCGACCGCAGGACGAATACGGCCTGCTCGATCTGCGCGCCGCACTGGACGCCACCGACAGCGGCGCCGCGGTGTACTGCTGTGGGCCGGAACCGCTGCTCGCGGCGATCGAGGACGAATGCCGCGGCCGCGCCGCGCTGGAACTGCACGTCGAGCGCTTCGCGCCGAAGCCGGTCGAGGCCGGGCCCGCTGGTGCGTTCGAGGTGGAGCTGGCACGCAGCGGCACTGTCGTGCGGGTCGGTGAGTCGGAGTCCGTTCTGGATGCGGTGCAGCGTGGCGGCGCGGACGTCGACTTCTCCTGTCGCGAGGGCACCTGCGGCACCTGCGAGGTCGCCGTTCTCGGCGGCAGCCCCGAGCACCGGGATTCGGTGCTGACCGAGGATGAGCAGGCTGCGAACGACGTCATGATGATCTGCGTCTCCCGCAGCCGCACCCCGCGGCTGGTGCTCGATCTCTGATTCTTCGTCCCGAATCTCCAGGAGGCACTGTGTCCCCATCCGAGCCCGCGGCGCTGTACGAGGTCCGCGATCACGTCGCGCTCGTCACGCTGAACCGGCCCGACGCCCTGAACGCTGTGAACGCGGCGCTCTCGGCCGCCGCGGGCGCGGCGCTCGAGCGCGCGGCCGCCGATCCGGAGGTGCGGGCGGTGATCATCACCGGCGCGGGGCGGGCGTTCTGCGCCGGCGCCGACCTGAAGGAGATCGCGGCGGGCAACAACATCTACGACCCCGAGCACCGGGATCGCGATTTCGCCGGCATCGTCCGGTACCGGATCCCGAAGCCCGTGATCGCCGCCGTCAACGGTTTCGCCCTGGGCGGTGGCACGGAAATCGTGCTCGCCGCCGACCTCGCGGTCATCGACGAGGGCGCCTCGCTCGGGCTGCCCGAGGTCCGGCGCGGGCTGATCGCGGCCGCGGGCGGGCTGCTCCGGATCCACCGGCAGGTCCCGGCCAAGGTGGCGGCGGAGATCGCGCTCACCGGGGCGCCGATCTCCGCGGTCCGCGCCTACGATCTGGGGCTGGTCAACCGGGTCGCGCCCGCGGGCACCGCGCAGGCGGTGGCGTTCGAACTCGCTGCGACGATCGCGGCCAACGCCCCGCTGGCCGTCCAGCAGAGCAAGGCCGTGCTACAGGACAGCGCGGTCGGGCAGATCGGCTGGTCCGCCGAGGAATGGGCGGTCAACCGGGCCGCCGCCCGGATCGTCATGACGAGCGCGGACGCCAAGGAGGGCCCGCTCGCCTTCGCTGAGAAGCGCCCGCCGCGCTGGACCGGACGCTGAGCCGGGAGGGATAGGGATGATCTCGTACGCATGGTCCGAGCGCCTCGACGATCAAGACCGCGAGGACGCGGCGGCGCTGGTGACGCACGCGGCGGAGTACGACGAGGAAGCCGGCTTCACGACCATCGATCCGCGCGCCGCGTCCGCTGTCTCCGACGCCGCAACGGTGGTGTGGCACCTGCCGATCAAGGCTCGCCGCGACTTCTCGATGCGCGAGGACGCCCCGCTCGAGCTGGTGGCCTACCTGCACCTGACCGTCGACCGGCACGGGCAGGGCATTGCCGCGCTGGTCGTGCACCCGCGCTACCGATCCCGGGGCGTGGCCACCGCGCTGGTCGAGGAACTCGGGCTCGACACCGGGGCTCCCGGTGGCTGGTGCGGCACGGGGGCGCATGCGCTGCGCGGCTGGGCCTACGGCAGCCATCCCGCCTCCGAGCGGCTCACCCGCCGGTTCGGGGTGCTCGCCGTGGCCCGGCTGTGGACAGTGCTGCGGCCGCTAACCGGCCCGTTCGCGGCGCCGCTGGAGCTACCGGAGCCGCGCGCGGGAGTGACGGTCACCGCGCACGAGGCGGCCGAGGCGGCCGACCGGGTGCGGGCGGTGCTCGGTCGCGCCGAACTGCCGCCGTCGCATCGGGACCGGGCGCTGTCCGACTTCTCCGGCGACATCGGCCGCGTGCTGCTCGCCACCGGCCCGCGGGGCGCCGACCTCGGATTCGCCTGGTACGACCCGCGTTTGCGCGACCACCTGGAACTGCGGACCGCCACCGTGCGCGCGCTGGTGCTCACTTCGTCGGCGCGGGGCAGTGGACTCGGCGCCGACCTGCTCGGCCGCGCACTGACCGAACTACGCGCGGGCGGGGCGCAAGTGGCCCGGATGCGGATGGACCCGGACGACGAGGGCGCGCTGCGCACGGTGCGGCTGCTGTCCTTCGAGCAGGAGGACGCCCACGCCTGCTACCAGGTGGGGGAGTGGTCGGAGCCGCCGGTGTACCCGCGCTGATCGCCCCGCCCCGGTGTCAGCCGGACCCTGTGCGGGCGGGTGCGGACAATTCGTGATCGCGCATGATGCCGTGTAGGAAGCTGCGCACCATCTCCTCGAACAGCTGCTTCTGCGTCAGCGGGTTCGCCTCGAGCGCCTCGGCGAGCAGCGGCTGCGCCTCTGGGTCGACGTTCGGGAAGATCGTCGACCGGGTGCTCGGCCCGCGCACGGCCTCCATCAGCACCGCCCCGATGGCCAGGGTCTCCATGCCGTCGAGAATGCGCACGTGCAGTTCGGTCGGGACGCCCGAGTCCAGCAGGAACCGGGCGGTGTCCTCGTAGGTGCCGATGAACAGATCGCGCGGAAGGTGCTGTAGCAGAACGGTGGCGGCATTGCGATGCTGCAGGATCGACTGCCGCCAGTTCAGCGCGAGCGTCACGAAGTACTCTGGCCAGTCCGGGCCGGGGCGGCGACGCGGGCGGCTCACGGAGGTGCCCGCGATGTAGTGGGCAACCTCGGTCAGGATCTCGTTCTTGTCCGCGAAGTGGTAATACAGCGAGGGCGCGCGCACCCCGAGGTACTTGGCCAGCCGGGGCAGGCTGAACGCTTCGAGGCCCTCCGAATCGATGATGTCGATCGACGCCTGAACCGCCGTCTCCCGGCTGATCAGCGGTTTCGCCGGTCTCGCCATCACTCCGCCTTCCCGCGAGGCTGTCTCGCGCCATCTAGCAAGGGTAGTTTTCGCTGCACGCGCCGGTCCAGCAGGACACTCCTTGACGCCTATATCTAACGTATTTAGATTAGTGATAGCCGATCGCGACAAGGGATGCGCAGCATGACAGATGAGCAGAACGGAACCCGGGCACCCGGGGTGACGGGGCATCGCATCTGCCCGCTGTGCGAGTCGACCTGCGGGCTGATCTGGACGTTGCGCGATCGCCGCGTGGTGGGGATCGAGGCCAACTCGCGCGACATCTTCAGCGCCGGGCACAGCTGCGCGAAAGGGATCGGGCTGACCCGGGTCGAGAACGATCCGGACCGCATCCGGACGCCGCTGGTGCGGACCGCGGCGGGCGACTTCCGGGAGGCGTCCTGGCAGGAGGCGTTCGCCGTGATCGCGGACCGACTGCCCGCCCACGTGGCGGACGATCCGGGCAGCTGCGCCGTCTACCACGGCAATCCGGCCGCGCACCACCTCGATGCCACCTTCTACCTCGGTGAGGTGATCGCGGCGCTGCGCACCCGGCAGGTCTACTCGCCCGCCAGCATCGACACCTGGCCCAAGAATCTCGCCCACATGCTGCTCTACGGCACCGGCCTCGGACTGAGCCTGCCCGATATCGATCGCACCGACTGTCTGCTCGTGCTCGGCTCGAATCCGCTGGTGTCCAACGGAAGCA
This sequence comes from Nocardia barduliensis, assembly GCF_013315795.1. GTDB lineage: Bacteria > Actinomycetota > Actinomycetes > Mycobacteriales > Mycobacteriaceae > Nocardia > Nocardia barduliensis. The sequence goes on along the minus strand of NZ_JABLTE010000055.1, from coordinate 39,513 downwards.
CCGTCACCGCACCGGGCATGCACCGCAGGCTGCGCGCGCTGCGCGAGCGGGGCGGCACGCTGATCGTGGTCGACCCGGTGCGTACCCGCACCGCGGAGGTGGCCGACCTGCACGTCCCGATCCTGCCCGGCACCGATGCCTATTTCCTGCTCGGCGTGCTCGCGGTGGTGGCCGCGGAGGGGCTGACACGGCCCGATCGGATCCCCGGCGAGGTCGACGGCGTCGATGCCGTCCTCGCGCTCACCGAGGGGTTCGGTCCGGAGGTCGTGGCGCAGCGGTGCGGTATCGACAGCGCGACCATCGTCACCGTGGCCCGCCTGTTCGCCGGAGCATCGTCCGCGGTGGCGCACAGCCGGATCGGGACCTGCATGCAGGAGTTCGGCACCCTCGCCAACTGGCTGGTCGAGGTCCTCACCATCGTCACCGGCAACCTGGACCGTCCCGGCGGCGCCATGTTCTCGCTGCCGCCCTGCGGCGGCCCGAACACCTGGCCGTCTCGCCGGCCACCAGCGTTGATGTTCGACCGGTGGCGGTCCCGGGTGCGCGGGCTGCCCGAGGCCCTGGGCGAACTCCCGGCGGTCTGCCTGGCCGAGGAGATCAGCACCCCGGGGCCCGGTCAGGTCCGCGCGCTGATCACCGTGGCGGGCAACCCCGCGCGGACCGTGCCGAACACCGCCGCCGTGGAGCGGGCGCTGGCCGGGCTGGAGTTCATGGTGTCGGTCGACGGCCAGCTGAACGAGACCACCCGGCACGCCGATGTGATCCTGCCGCCTCCGCCGCTGGCCACCCGCGGCCACCACGACGTCACGCTGGCGCACTTCCAGGTGCGCAACGTGGCCCGCTACAGCCCGCCGTTGCTCGAGCTCGCCGATGGCGAGCTCGGCGAGTGGCAGATCCTGCTCCGGCTGGCGGCGGCGGCCACCGGCCGGGTGGCGACAGACGAGGATGTCGCGGCGATGGACGACGCGGTCGCGGCGGTCGCGGCCCGGCGGGCTGCCGGGCTCGCCGGATGCGAACCCGCCGCGGCGGCAGCGGCGGTGGCCGAGCGCTCCGGCCCGCTGCGGCTGCTCGACCTGCGGCTGCGCAGCGGGCCCTACGGCGACCGGTTCGGCGCGGACCCCGACGGGCTGTCGCTGGCCCGCCTGGAAGCCTGCCCGGACGGCATCGACCTGGGCCCGCTGCGGCCGCGGCTGCCGGAGGTGCTGCGCACGCCGGGCGGCCGGATCGACCTGGTCCCCTCGCTCGTTGTCGGCGACCTGCCGCGGCTGCGTGCCGCCCTGCACCGGCACGACCCGGACCTGCTGCTGATCAACCGCAGGCAGCCGCGGGGGATGAACTCCTGGCTGCACAACGCGCTGCCGCAGCCCGACGAGAGCCAGTGCGCCCTGCTGATGGCGCCCGCCGACGCCGCAACCCGGGGTCTGGTGGACGGCGACCGGATCGAGGTGCGCTCGGCCACCGGCGCGGTGCACGCCGAACTGCGGGTCGACGACGCGCTGCGCCCCGGGGTGGTGAGCATGCCGCACGGGTGGGGCCACCACGGCCCCGGGCTGCACGCCCGGCACGCGACGGCCGCGCCCGGCGCCGACTACAACGCGCTGGTCGACGACTCCGTCGACCTGGAGGCGCTCACCGGCGCGCCGATCTTCAACGGCATCCGGGTGCGGATCACCCGGGCCCTTCCCGCCGATCGACCAACCGAGACGGAGTAGCCCGACGATGAGCAGCACTGTCCCCGACGCCCTGGCCTACTGGGCCCGGCATCGCCCTGATGCCACCGCCCTCGACTTCGCCGGTGACGTCATCGGCTACGGGGAGCTGAACACCTGGGCCGACGGCGTCGCGCACGCCCTGCGTGCCCGCGGCGTCCGGCCCGGTGACCGGGTCGGCTTTCTCGGCGGCAACTCGCCGGCGTGGTGCGTGGCCGCGCTCGGTGCGTGGAAGGCGGGCGCTATCGTCGCCCCTTTCAATCAGCGGCTGCTCGCAAGCGAACTGGCGGCCTTGGTCGAGAAGTGCGAACCCGCCCTGATCTTCTGCGACGAGCGCCTGGCGGATCGACTGGACGAGGTGCGCGCGATCCCGCTCGACGGATCGCGGTCGGCCCGCCCGGACTTTTCGGCCGCGATTTTGGAGCGTGACGTCGCCCCGCTGCGCGCGTTGACACACGAGCGGTTCCCGGTTCCCGCCGCCGACGCCGGCGATGCGACGGCGGTCGTCTTCACCAGCGGCACCACCGGGCGCCCCAAGGGCGTGGTCTTCACCCACGCGAGCATCGCGGGGATGTTCCACGACTGGGCGCTGGTGGAATCGGTGGCGCCGCACGCGCTGCGGATCCTGCTGGTGCTGCCGCTTTTCAGCGCGGCGGGCATCATCTGGGGCGTGGCCCGCACCGTCCTGAATGGGGGGACGCTGCTGCTGCAGCCCCGCTTCGACCCGGTCGCCGCGCTGCGGGTGCTCGAGCAGGACAAGCCTGATACCTTCACCGGCCCGCCGATCCTGTGGGAGCAGATCGCCCGGGTGCCGGGGTTCGAGCGGGCCGAACTGGGCCACCTGACCACCGCGCACGTCGGCGGCGCGCGGGTTCCGGTGGAGCTGCTGCGGACGTGGGCGCGGCGCGGCGTGGCGCTGCGGCAGCTGTACGGGCAGACCGAGATCGGCGGCTCGATCACCGTGACATCGCACCGGGACGCCGCCGCCCGCCCCGAATCATGCGGTCGTGGAACAGTTTTCAGCCGGATCCGGGTGGTGGACGACGACGGCCGGGACTGCGCCCCCGGCGAGATCGGCGAAATCCTGCTGCGTGGCCCCGGCATGATGGCCGGCTACTGGCGGGACGAGGAGGCGACCCGGGCGACCATCGTCGACGGCTGGCTGCACACCGGCGATCTCGGCACGCTCGACGGCGACGGCTACCTGACGTTCGTCGACCGGCTCAAGGACCTGATCATCTCGGGCGGGCTCAATATCGCGCCCGCCGAGGTCGAAGCGGTTATTGAGGCGCTGCCCGGGGTCGAGGAGGTCGCGGTGATCAGCGTGCCGGACGAGAAGTTCGGCGAGACGCCCGCCGCCCTGATCACCGCCTCGCCGGAGCTCACCGGCGCCGATGTCGTGGCGTTCTGCGACAGCCGCCTCGCCGACTACAAGGTGCCGCGCTACGTGGTGTTCCGCTCCGAGCCGCTGCCCCGCATGGCCAGCGGCAAGATCGACAAGCGCGCCCTGCGCGACGAATACACCGATATCCCCGGCACCCACCCGCGGGTGCGCTGACCGGGTCCGGGCACGGCGAAAGGGGCGGCGAGAAGATCTCGCCGCCCCTTTCGCCGTAACTCAGGATTCCGGAGTGAACACGATCGGCAACCGGACGCAGCCGCGCACCTGACTGCCGTGCATGACCGGCGGATCGCCGTCCACCAGCCGGTAGTCGGGGATGCGGCGGTGGATCTCCTCCAGTGCCAGTCGCAATTCGATGCGCGCCAGGTGCGAGCCGATGCACCGGTGCGGGCCCGAGCCGAACGACAGATGCCGGTTCGGGCTGCGGTGCAGTTGCAGCTCGGTCGGCGCCTCGAACTCCGCGGCGTCGCGGTTGGCCGAGCAGAGCAGCATGATCAGCTGGTCACCCTCGGCGATCCGCACTCCGCCGAGCTCAGTGGCCCGGGTGGCCCTGCGGCCCGGGACCACCGCGGCCTCGATCCGCAGGATCTCCTCCACCGCGGCCGGGATCACGTCCTCGTCCTCGACGAGCTGCTGCCGCTGCTCGGGATTGGCCGCGAGGTGGATGATGCTCCAGGCCAGCGAGCCCTGCACGGTGTGCAGGCCGGCGATGAGCAGCAGGAAGAACATGCGGTTGAGTTCTTCGTCGGTGAGCGGGCGCTTGCCGTCGGAGAGTTCGAATTCCGAGTTGATGATCTTCGAGGTGACGTCCTCGCCCGGATTCCTGCGGCGTTCGTCCAGCACGTTCTGGAAGTAGCCGAACATCTTGAAGGCGGCTTCGCCGCGGGCCGCGTTCGACTCCTCCTCGGTGCCGCCGGGGACACCGGTGAGGATGGTGTCGGTGGCCGCGGTGAACAGCGGGGCGTCCGCGAGGGGCCAGTCCATCAGAGCCAGGAACACCCGGGCGGGCAGCTCGTGGGCGAACTCGGAGATGAACTCCGCCTCGCCCCGGCCGGCGAAGCCGTCGATGAGTTCGTTGATCACCTCCCGGATGCTGTCCTCCAGCGCCTTCATCCGCAGCGGGCTGAACAGCGGCTGCAGCGCGAGCCGGTAGCCGGTGTGCTCCGGCGGGTCCAGCTCGATCGGAATGAACTTTCCGAAGCCGGCGCCGGTGGTCACCAGGTTGTTCGGGTAGCTGGAGAAGGTCTCGTGATTGCGGAAGACCTCGTGGATCTCCCGGTAGCCGGTCACGATCCAGTGCCCGCCGTGGGCGGTGGACCACACCACCGGACCCTTGGCGGCCAGTTCGGCCGCGCGGTCCTGGAAGGTGTCGACGGGCGCGGCGATGGCGGGGTCGTAGACGTCGAAGTCCACGATGAGTTCGGCGGGCACTTCGGCCACAGAGGTCATGGCAGGTTCCTCACTTTCGGTCGTAGGAAGATCGATCGGGTCAGAGGTCGCCGGGCGAGCCCTTGTCCTCGGCGAACCACATACCGACCCGGGCGAGGGTGCCGCCGTCGGTGGAGGGCAGGACGACGCCGCTGAGGTAGGCGGAGTCGTCGGAGACGAGGAAGAGCGCGACCTTGGCGTTGTCGGTGAGGGCGGGCGGGCGCTGCAGCTTGAGCGGGATGGGCGAGATCGCCGGGTCCCACTCGCCGGCGACCTGCTCGTAGGACTGGCCGACGACGGGGCTGCCGGGGGGCATGAGGAAGTTCGGCGACATGCCGTGCGTCGGCGCGATGGCGTTGACCCGGATGCCGTATTTGCCCAGGTCGAGGCTGAGCCCGCGGACCAGGCCGTTGACGCCGGCCTTGGTGGCGGAGTACATCGCGATGTTGTGGTAGGCCACCAACGAGGCGGCCGAGGACGTGGCCAGGATGGTGCCGCCGCCGTTGGCGCGCAGCGCGGGCACCGCGGCCTTGGCGCTGTAGAACACTCCGGACAGGTTGACGCCGAGTACGTGCTGCCAGTCGGCGTCGGTGAGGTCCTGGAAGTCGACCTGCTCGCCGCCTGCGACCGAGGGGACGCCGCCGCGGGAGACGACGCCGGCGTTGGCGAACATGATGTCGAGCTTGCCGAACTCCTCGACGGTGGCGTCGACGGCGGCGACCACCTGGGATTCGACCGCCACGTCGGCGGTGAGGGCGATGGCGGTGCCGCCCTGCTCGTCCACGAGTTTCACGGTCTGCGCGGCGCGATCGGCGTCGATGTCGACCACGGCGATGCGCGCGCCTTCGGCCGCGAACAGCTGGGCGCACTGACGGCCGAATCCGGAACCGCCACCGGTGATGACGGCGACTTTGCCTTCGAGCTTCATGAGGAATCTCCACTGTCGGGAATCGAGAGAGAAAGACGGGCAGCGCCCTGGATCGTGACGTCGGAGTCCGAATCGAGTGCCGTGCGTCACAGCAGACGCTACAGTTGCAATACGGATGACGTCAATCGTCATTTGTCATTTGTTTCAGGACTGGGACTGGCGTGCGCGTGACCCCGGGCTTAAACTACGTGCATTAGTTAAACACGTGACGGCCGTCACGTCTGTGCAACGGCGCATCGAGGCGCAACAAGAAAGTCGAGGACGACATGGCAGCGACCATCGGATCTGCACTCGCCTGGTGGGCTCGGTCGAAGGGCGAGCGGACCGCGATCGTCGTGGACGACGAGTCGCTGACCTACCGGAACCTGCACCACTGGTCCAGCCGGATCGCGCGGCTGCTGGCCGAGCGCGGAGTACGGCCCGGCGCACGGGTGGGCGTGCTCGGGCCGAACTCACTGGAATGGCCGGTCATCGCGCTGGCCGTGCTCAAGACCGGCGGGGTCCTGGTGCCGCTCAACCCGCGGCTCAAGCCCGCCGAACTGCGCAAAGTCCTCGACGACGCCGGTGTGGAGACGGTCGTTTACCCGCCCGGATACGCCGGTGCTGTCGAGGAGACCCGCGGGCTGGGCGCCGACTTCGCCGCCATCGGCTTCGAGGAACTCGCCGCGCTGCGAACCGGCGAGCCGGACGACTTCCGGGTGGACCCGGAGCCCGACGACCCGTCCGCATTGCTGTTCACCAGCGGCTCAACCGGGGTGTCGAAAGGTGTCGTCTGCACCAACCGCACCCTGCTCAACATCGTGTTCGAGGCCTCCCTGGTGGAGGAGGGGCTGCGGCCCGGCGCCACCACGCTGCTCGTGCTGCCACTGGTCTTCACCCCGGGCCTGGTCTGGGGACTGATCATGACGATCGTGCTCGGCGGCACCATCATCATCGAGAAGGAGCTCGTCCCGTCCCGGGCCGCGCGGCTGCTCGGCGAGCGCGATGTGCAGGCCATCTTCGGCGTGCCGCTGATCTTCGAGGCGATCTCGCGGGCTCCCGAGTTCGACGAGGTCGATCTCGGGTCGCTGCGTACAGCCATCGTCGGCGGCGCCGCGGTGCCGGTGTCGCTGCTGGAACGCTGGGCGAAGAAGGGTGTCGCGCTGCGCCAGATCTACGGCATGACCGAGGCCGGCGGCGTCGCCACCGCCACCCTGGTGCATGAGGCTGCCGACCACCCCGACACCTGCGGGAACGGCTCGATCTTCACCGAGCTGAAGGTTGCGCGCAGCGACGGCACCGAGGCCGCGCCGGGCGAGGAGGGGGAGATCCTGCTGCGCGGCCCCGGCGTCACCCCCGGCTACTGGAACGATCCGGAGACCACGGCGGCGGCGCTGCGGGACGGCTGGCTGCACAGCGGTGACCTGGGTGTCCGGGACGAGGAGGGCAGGCTGAAGTTCGTCGACCGGCTCAAGGATCTGATCATCACCGGCGGTATCAACATCTCGCCGGTGGAACTGGAGCGGGTGATCGGCTCGCTCGAAGGCGTGGAGGAGGTCGCGGTCATCGCCGCCGGGGACGACCGGTTCGGTGAGACTCCTGCGGCCATCGTGAAGGTCTCCGGCGACGTGGACGAGGCGGCGATCATCGAGCACTGCAACCGGTTGGTCGCCGACTACAAGGTGCCGCGCTACGTCGTGATCCGCGACGAGCCGCTGCCCCGGCTGCCCAGCGGCAAGCTGTCCAAGACCGCGATCCGCGCCGAATACCGCGACGTGACCGACCGTTTCGAGAAGCTGCGGTGACGGCGCCCGAAGCGGTCTCCGGCGAGCGGGTGGTACGGCTCGAGCGTGACGGCGAGATCGCCGTCGTGCGGCTGCACCGCCCCGACCGCCTCAACGCCTTCACCCTGCAGATGCGCGACGAGCTGCTGGCGGCCTTCGACGCCGTCGACGCGGACGACAGCGTGCGCGCGGTCGTACTCACCGGCTCCGGGCGCGCCTACTGCGCGGGTGCCGATCTAGCAGCCGGGGCGGACGTCTTCCGCGCCGAGGCGGATCCGGAGTCCGGCGAGGTCCCGCCGGACTCGGGCGGGGAAGTGGCGCTTCGGATCCATCGGTGCACCAAACCCGTCGTGGCCGCGATCAACGGCCCTGCGGCGGGCGTCGGAGTCACCAGCACGCTACCGGCCGATATCCGGATCGCCTCGGAGACAGCACGTTTCGGGTTCGTCTTCACCCGCAGGGGGCTGGTGCCGGAGGCGTGCTCGTCGTGGTTCCTGCCCCGGATCGTCGGCATCGACACCGCGCTGGAGTGGATGCTGAGCGGGCGGACGGTGCCGGTCGAGGAGGCGGCAGAGCGCGGGCTCGTGCGCGAGGTCGTCCCTGTCGGGCAGGTGCTGCCCCGCGCTGTCGAGATCGCGCGTTCGCTGGTCACCGGTACCGCGCCGGTCTCCGTGGCACTGACCAGGCAGCTGCTGTGGCGGATGCTCGGCGCCGACGGGCCGGAGGCGGCGCACCGTGCCGACTCCCGGGGAATCTACTTCCGCGCCCGGGATTCCGATGTCCGGGAAGGCGTCGACGCCTTCCTGGCGAAGCGGGAACCGCAGTTCACCGACTCGATCGCCGCGGGCCTGCCCGCCCTGTTCGACTGATTTCCGGCGACCCCGGCGGACGGCTTCCCTGCGGAGCGCCGTTCGCGCGGGGTCGTCGCCGATTCGGTGTAATCCAGGTCACCGAACCTCTTGCGCGCGCATGGTGATCCAATTAACATATGACGTCAGGCGTTGTTTGTATCACAGTTCGCCGCCCGCATCCGCGGTCGCCAGCGCGAACCGACGCCCCCGACGGGCGAGCGTTCGGCCCGGAAATCCCTGATTCATCACGGCGAGAACGACTTCCAAGGAAGGAGGTGCCGGGAGTGAGTACTGCCGCGATACCGTTCGCCACACGCGCTGCCGACTACCTCGTGACCACACCGGCGCGGAGCCTGGCGACCCTGGGACGCTCGGCGCAGCTGGCCGCGGCGGTGATCCGATATTCCGTGGTCGACACGGTGCGACTGCGGATGCCGGTGCAGGAGCTGGTCGAGCAGATGTGGACCCTGCTCAAGGTCACCGCGCTGCCCGCGCTGCTCATGGCGATCCCGATCGGCGCCGAGGTATCGGTGCAGGTGGGCGGCATCATGAACCAGGTCGGCGCCAACTCGCTGGCCGGTGCGGCCAGTGGGCTCGGGGTGGTCGGCCAGGGCGCGCCGATGGCCGCCGGGCTGCTGATGAGCGGCGCCGCGGCGTCGGCCATCGCCTCGGATCTCGGTGCCAGGGCGGTCCGCGAGGAGATCGACGCCATGCGGGTGATGGGCGTCGACCCGGTAGAGCGGCTGGTCATGCCGCGTTTCCTGGCGATGATCGCGATCGCGCCGATCCTGTGCATCATCATCATCTTCGCCGGCGTCTTCGCCGGGCTGCTGATCTCGGCCAACGTCAACAACGTGGTGCCGGGCAGCTTCTGGCAGTCCTTCGGCGCCTTCGCCACTCCCACCGATTTGGCCTTCTCCATCCTGAAGGCACTGATCTTCGCCGCCATCGTCGTGCTGATCGCCGGGCTGCGCGGGCTCGAGGCCAAGGGCGGGCCGAAGGGCGTGGCGAACGCGGTGAACGCCTCGGTCGTGCTGAGCGTCTTCTGCATCTTCCTCACCAATCTGCTGGTGAGCCAGTTGCAGATGATGTTCTTCCCGGCTCGGCTGGCGTGACCGCCATGGCCATCCTGCGCGTGACACGACACGCCACCGGCGGCTTCCTCGGCGAGCTCGGCCGGATCACCGTCTTCACCGCGAAGGTGATCTGGCTGCTACCGAAGACGATCCGGCACTACCGGCGGCAGACGGTCAAGACCATGAACGACATGGCGTGGGGGAGCGGCTCGCTGGTCGTCGACGGCGGCGTGATCAGCCTGATGTTCTTCCTCGGCGTCGCGGTCGGCGCGGTGGTCGCCATCGAGGCGTTCATGGCGCTGAACCTGCTCGGCTTCGGCCCGCTGACCGGCATCATCGGTTCGTTCGGCAATATCCGGGTGATCGCCCCGATCATCACCGGGATCGGGTTCGCCGCCCAGGCCGGCTGCCGGATGACCGCCGAGATCGGCGCCATGCGGATCTCCGAGGAGATCGACGCCACCGAAGCCATGGGCCTGCAAGCGATTCCGTTCGTGGTCGGCACCCGCCTGGTCGGCAGCATGCTGGTCGTGCTGCCGGGCTATCTGATGGGCCTGGTGGTCAGCTTCTTTACCGGAGCGCTCATCGTCAAGGTTTTCCACCGCCAACCCGGCGGCACCTACGACCACTATTTCGCGCAGTTCCTCAGCTTTCCGGATCTGGCGGCCTCGGTGATCAAAGCGGTCACCTTCTGCGCTGTCGTCACGATCATCCACTGCTATTACGGCTACTTCGCCACGGGCGGCCCCGCCGGCGTCGGGGCGGCATCGGGGCGGGCCATCCGCGCCAGCCTCGTCGCGATCGTCGTGCTCAATTTCGCGATGACCGTCGCGATCTGGGGGCTGAGCCCGTTGCTGGTCTTCAAGGGATAGGTCGATGGGAAGAACACCACATCAGGATTTCGTCCGAGGCAGTGATGCCCGGCAGACCCGCGTCGTGCACGGCGCGGGGGTCGCGGTCCTCGCACTGGCCGCACTGACTCTGGTCGGCGCCGTCTGGGTCCGGCCGCTGGTCGACGAGCCGGACGGACTCGCCCTCGACGTCGAGGTGCCGTATGTCGGGCCCGGCGTCAGCGACGGCACCAAGGTGCTGCTGCACGGCAACGAGGTCGGCGAGGTCACCGCCCTGGAACGGCCCGACCCTGGCACGGTGCGGATGGGCCTGCTGCTCGATCCGGCCGGGATCGACGGGCTGACAGACAGTTTCGAGCTGGACTTCCGGCCGCAGAACTACTTCGGCATCACCGCGGTCAACCTGATCGCCCGCCCGGGCGGATCCGAGCTCACCGCGGGCCGCACCCTCGACCGCACCCCAGTGGGTGACTTCACCATGTCCACAATGCTGGAGAAGGGTTCGGTCGCCATCGACGGGACACTGACCACCTCGATGGTCGCGGCCCTGGACGAGGCGGTGCGCTACACCGACGGGCTGACCCCGCTGATCGAGTCCGGCATCGTGTTCGCCGACCGGGTCGCCGCCACCCAGCAGGATCTGCCGAGCGTCCAGCTGCGCGCGGTCAACGACATCCTCGCGGTGCTGCCCGGCTTCAGCGCCGAGGCGATCGACACCCTCGACATCGTGTACCACAGCGACTACAACCGGCGCCCGGACGGCTCGATCGGCGTCGACGACGCATTCATGGACTACAGCGACGCCGGGCTCGGCCTTGCCGCCAACAGCCTGTTCGGCAAGGCGGGCGCGCTGCTCGCCTCGCACGGCACCGAGCTCACCCCGGTCACGCTGCTGGTGAAGGCGCTCACCGACGCGCTGCCACACATGCTCGACGGCGGGGCAGCGCCGGCGAAACTGCGGGAGCTGATCGACCGCTACGACGCGGCGTTCACCGGCCCCGACGGGGCGAAGACGCTGAACCTGCGCCTGGTCCTCGACGGCCTGCCGGTGATCGCCGCACCCCCGGCGCCGACCGGCGTCCCCTCCCCCGCAGGGGAGGAGCCGCGATGAGCCCGCACACCAGAATGCTGATCACCCTCGGCAAACTCGCTGTCGCCGTGGTCGTGGCGGCCGCCCTGTTCGCGGTCGTACTGAGTGCGATCAGGAACCCGGTCACCGCCGAGACCGACAGCTACACCGCCGAATTCACCGACGCCTCCGGTCTGCACGTCAACGGCGACGTGCGCACCAAGGGCGTGCGGATAGGCAAGGTCACCGGGATCGAGCTGGTGCACCGGCTCGGCCGCTCCGTCGCCGAGGTCGAGTTCACCCTCGACCGCGCCTACCGGCTGCACGAGAACACGATCCTGGCGGTGAAGTACCAGAACCTCACCGGCGTGCGGTTCATCGACCTGCAGACCCCCGACAACCCCGGCGCCCCCGTGCGGCACCTCTCCGCCGACGTGACCAAGCCCTCCTTCGACATCACCCAGCTGTTCAACGGGCTGCAGCCGGTGCTGAGCACCATGAGCACCGACGAGATCAACACATTCATGGACAACGCCCTGATGCTGCTGCAGGGCGACGGCTCCGGGCTCACACCGATGCTCGACCACGCCCAGCGGCTGGCAGACCTGGCCCACGACCGCGAGCAGGTCATCGCCACCCTGGTGACCAACATGTCCCGGATCGCCGACACCATGGGCGGGCGCTCCCCGCAGGTGATGGAATTCCTGCGCTCGCTCAGTTTCCCGATCGCCAAGGCGATGACGGTACTCGGCGAGTTCCCCAAGACCGCGACGTTCGGCCCGGAGTTCCTGACGCCGGTGCACCGGCTGATCACCCAGCTCGGCCTGGAGCGCGACCTCGACATCGAGGCGCTGGCCGCGCAGGCGTTCGCGTCGATCCCGGACGCGGCCGAGGCGTTGCGGCTGCTCCCGCCCGCACTGGCCGGGCTGCAGCTGCCACAGCTGACCACTCCCGCCGCCGGCGGCATGCAATGCAGCAATGGCGTCGCCCGGCTCCCCACCGATGTCCGCGTGCTGCTCAACGGAAGCGAGGTCGTGGTATGCGCGCCATCGTCGTGAAACCGCGTGCGGCCCTCAGCCGCCTGTCCCACAGCGAGACCGGGCTCGGCCTGGTCGTGGTCCTGGCGGCGGTGCTGCTGCTCGCCGCGACCACCGTGCTCTACCTGCGGCCGGTCGGCCAGCGCACCGTCGTCTTCGAGACCACCGACGCCTCCGCGATCTCGCCCGGTCTCGAGGTCCGGGTCGCCGGCATCACCGTCGGCAAGGTCACCGCGGTCACGCTGGGCGCGTCGGCGGTCACCGTCGAGACCCGCGTCGCCGAAGACACCTTCGTCGGCCGGGACTCGCGGGTGGAGGTGCGGATGCTGACCCCGGTCGGCGGGTACGCCGTCACCCTGATCCCGCTCGGCGACACCCCGCTCGGGAACAACCCGATCCCCAGTGCCCAGGTGACCGTCCCGTACTCGATCGGCGACGTACTGCAGGCCGCCCCGCAGGTCACCGAGCACGTCGACGGCGCCCTGGCCGACGCCGACATCGAGCAGGTCGCCGCCGCACTGGAACACAACACCACCTCGATGAGTTCACTGATCTCGGGCATGAGCAGCATCGCGGCGGTGATGGACCGGCAGCGCGCCCAGGTCCGCGAGATCACCGGACTCGCCTCGGAGTACCTGAGAACCTTCGAGGCCGACCGAGAATTCGTCTTCGACCTCATCCGGCAGGTCGACATAGTCCTGTCCACCTATAACAACACCCACGTCGGCTTCAACGAGGCCTACCGGCTGCTCGGCGAGGTGCTGATGCGGATCCAGCCGATCGAGAAGTACTACCTGGACCACCGGCAGGAGGTCCTCGACGCCGCCGATCAAGTGCGCACCGCCATCGCCGACTTCCGTACCCACATGGGCCCGGCCATCGACCAGCTGCTCGCCCTGCGCGAACAGCTCGCGGCCTGGCTCACCCCGGAGGGCCTGGCGACCGTACAGGGCGGGTCGCTGCTGGCCTCCGACATCTGCCTCCCCCTTCCCGGACGGACGTGCTGACATGCAGCGGAACAGAACCCGGATCGTCGGCATCCTCACCGTGGCCGGACTGGCGGCGGTGGGATTCGCCGTCGCGGACACCGAGCCAGAGCCCACCGCCTACTGCGCGCAGCTGCCCGACGCGATCGGGCTCTACGCGGGCAACCCGGTCACCCGGATGGGCGTGCCGATCGGCACCATCGACCGCATCGAGGCCGCAGGCGGGCACGTCGAGGTGGGTTTCACCATCGAGGCCGGACACCGCATCCCCGCCGACGTCGCGGCGGTGACCCGCTCGAAATCCATCCTGGCCGACCGCAGCCTCGAACTCGTCGGCGCCGAGGTGGGCCCGGAACTCGCCGCGGGCAGCTGCATCCCGCTCGACCGCGGCCACACCCCGAAAAGCATCTCCGAGATCACCGGTTCGGCCGCCGACTTCATCGCCGAACTCAGCCCGGACAACGGGCAACGGAGCTTCGAGACCGCGGTCGCCGGCTTCGCCGAAGCGCTGCGCGGACAGGGCCCCCGCGCCCGCGAACTCATGCTGCACGCCGCCGCGGCGGCCAACAGCCCCGACCGGCTGATCGCCGATATCGGGGCCATCATCCGCGACATGGCCCCGCTCACCGACGAGGCACTGCGCAACTGGCCCGCCATCCGGTCGATCCTCGATCAGATGCCCGCGGTGGTCGCCGCCGGAATCGACTTGTGGCCGGGCGTGATCGACGTCTGCGTCGGCGTCGGCTGGCTGGTCAACGTGCTGCACGACGTGCACACCGGCTACGGCGATCTGCTGTGGCCCGCGCTGCGCGGTCCGCTCGCCGACGCCATCCACCTGGCTGCCGGGCGCTCCGGGGACATCCGCGGTCTCATCGAGTCGATCCCCGCGGTCGCCGCGCTGCTGCGGCAGCAGACCGGGACCGACGGCGCCATGGTCCTCGCCTACCAGCCGACGCCCGGCGGCCCCTTGGACCTGCTGTTCCAGGGAGGCCCGCGATGAATCGACGCTCACCTGTCCGCAGCGCCCTGCTCGCCACGCTGTGCTGCGCCGTGCTCGCCACGAGCGCCTGCTCGCTGGGCCCGGACGATCTGCCCTCGGTGCGCGGCGGGGTCGGCGACGGCTACGAGGTGCACCTGGAGTTCGCCGGGGTGATGAACCTGCCCAGCGGAGCGGATGTCGTCATGGACGGGCTGCGCATCGGCGAGGTCCGCACGGTCGCCGTCCAGCCGGACTCGGTCCGGATCACCGCGGAGTTGAAGGAAGGCAGCCGGGTACCGTCCGATGTGCGCGCGGTCATCCGGCAGAACACGCTGCTCGGTGACACCTACATCGCCCTCGACCACGACGCGATCGCGCCCGGCGAGGAATTCCTGACGCCCGGCGGCACCGTCACCGTCGACCGCACCAGTTCGCCGCCGCAGCTCGAGGACACGATGGCCGTGCTGGCCTACTTCGTCAACGGCGGCAGCATCCAGCGCATCCAGGACGCCATGAGCCGGATCAACGCCGTCGTGCCGGTGCCCGGCGACGTGCGGCGGCTGGCCTCGGTCGTCTCCACCGATCTGCGCGACCTGGCCGGCGGGACGGAGGAGATCGATCGGCTGCTGACCGGTTTCGACGCCACTGCGGTGGCCGTGGACAGCCGGGCGCAGACCCTGGCCACGGTGTTCTCCCAGGAGGCCGAGCACTACTGGCGCCGGGTGGCAGTCAACATCGTCTCCTACATCAGCCAGATCCTGCCCTCGGTCGGCAGCGTCTACGAGGGCGGCCTGTGGCTGGTGCCGATGCTGAACGCGCTGGCGGACACCGGCGGCGTGCTCCGCGACATCTGGGACCGCGGCCCGGCCGACACCGCCCGGATCGCCGATTTCCTGCGCCTGACCGTGCTGCCCTTCGCCGAGAACCCGGCGGTGAACATTCGGTCGGTCGAGACCGCCTCCGGCGATCAGGTGATCGCCGATGTC
Organism: Nocardia barduliensis; assembly: GCF_013315795.1. Taxonomy (GTDB): domain Bacteria; phylum Actinomycetota; class Actinomycetes; order Mycobacteriales; family Mycobacteriaceae; genus Nocardia; species Nocardia barduliensis. The sequence goes on along the minus strand of NZ_JABLTE010000055.1, from coordinate 24,448 downwards.
GAGAACCTGCTGCGCATGCTGGGAGCCGTGCGATGAAACTCGGAACGCCACTGTCGGTGCTCGGCATGGTCACCCTGGCCGCCGGCTCGCTGCTGTACCTGGGCGAGATCGGGCTCGAACACGACGCCTTCGCCGAACTCAACACCGCGAGCATGGCGATTCCCGAAACCAACGGCCTGGTCGCCGGGTCCCGGGTGCTGCTGCGCGGGGTGCCGGTCGGGCAGGTGACCGCCGTGCACAGCTCGGCGGCGGGGATCTCGGTCGAGTGGAACTATCACCGGGACACCAGTATTCCCGTCGGAAGCCGCTTCCGGATCGACAATCTCTCCGCCCTCGGCGAAACCTACCTGGCCGTGCTGCCGCCGTCGTCGGCTGGACCGTACCTACCCGACGGTGCCGAGATCCCCGCCGAGCAGGTCGTGGTGCCGACCACCTTCGACCAGCTCTCCCAACGGCTCACCACCATGCTCGAACAGGTCCACCCCGACCAGATCCGCGCCATCTTCGCCACCATCGACACCGCGCTGCCCGAGGACCCGTGGGTGCTCAATGACCTGCACCGCGCCGGCGAGATCCTGGCCTCGATGCTGCTACAGCAGTCCAGCAACCTCACCACCCTGCTGCACACGGTGCAACCGCTGCTCCGCGAAACCGGCTCGGTGCCCGGCGCGCTCGCCGCCACCACCCCGATCGTCACCGACTTCGGCTCCGGTTTCCGCGGCACCCTCGCCGGTATCCACTTCGCCGCCTCCTTCGGCCCGCTGAAGGATGGCATCGAATTCGGCGCGGGCCCGCTCATCGACCAATTGCAGGCCTTCCTCGACGACACCGCCGCCGACCTGGACACCCTCGGCACCGACCTGCTCCCCGGCGTGCAGGCCGGCGGCGCGGCGCTGTCCACGGTGAACATCGGCCAACTGCTCGACAACGCCCTCGCCGCCACCGGCACCGGTGACGCCGTCACCGTCCGCATCCAGCTGCCCGGCCGCTGACCCGAAGGAGTGACACCCATGACCCGGACCACCGACGTTCTGGAGCCCGAAACAACCGATCAGCCCGCGGAACCAGCCGCCGACACCTCGGGGTGGCGGGCAGCGCTGCACCGTGGCCGCCGCGCGGGCGATTTCGCTATCAAGATCAGCACCCTGTTCACCGCGATCCTGCTGCTGATACCGGCGATCACCGTCGGCGTGCTCGGCGTGCAACTGCACGCTCGGAACGGCGAGATCGACGCAATGCACGCCACCGCCGCCGACACCGCGCACGCCGAGCAGGTCGCTCTCGACTACGCCACCGCGGCCGCGGAGATGAACTTCCACGATCTGGCGGCCTGGCGAACCCGGCTCACCCAGGGCACGAGCCCGGAACTGACAGCCCGGCTCACCCAGGCGGCGACCTCCATGGAGCAGATCATCGTCCCGCTGCAATGGGTCTCGACCGCCCAGCCGATCGCCGCCAAGGTCCGCTCCACGGACGACGGCGTCTACTCCGTCGACTGCTTCGTCCGCATCCTCACCAAGAACAGCCAGGCCCCGGAAGGCATCCAATCGACCGCGACCTATCAGCTCAGCGTCGACAGCGGCAACAACTGGACCATCACCGACATCGGTGGCATCGGCACCCCGCTCGGTGGCGGGGCGCCGCGCTGACCCGGCCGCTACCCGAGCACCGCCCAGTTGGCGACCTTGGCTGGGATCACCGATCCCGGCCCGGGCACGGCACCGGCGGGGGTGGCATTGCTGTGGCTCCCGTGCTCTGTGTTCTTCACCGGCGGAGGCGGCGTCGGCAAGACCTCCTCGCCTGCGCATCCGCGGTCCATCGGCTCGCGGCGGGTCGCGGATGCTGCTGGTCAGTACCGCCCGCGTCCAACCTCGCGCAGGTGCGGTGCCTTCCGCAACGCTCGCGAACAGTGCGATGGTGATACCGGACAGTCTCAAAGACCAGATCAGCATCGCCTCACGAAGAGTGCCGGTGTGCTCGGCAGGCGACGGATAGCAAACCCGACCACGAACCGCCGCTGGCGCATAGATAAGTCGTGAAATCCAGGCAGCAGGCGCAAGCCTCATCCGGGGCTGAGGCGGTGACGCCGTCACCACAATCCCGTTACGTTCGGCAGATTCTCGAGGACGCGACCGTGCCATCCTCGCTCGCCGACGTCGAGGTGAGTTTTAAGACCCCAGACAAGGCGTTCGCCCCGTCGGTGACGACACTGGATGTGTTCCTCTACGGTGTCCGCGAGAACCGGATGCTGCGTGACCCCGAGCCGCTCCACCCGCGACGTCGCGACAGTGTTGCGGTGCGCGGGCTGAAGAGTCATTTGAGGGAGTCGGTGTCGCGGGCGTGGCGGGATCTGATCGTGTGTCGGGTGGTGGTGGCTGGTGTAGACACCGACAATTCGCGGCGGGAACGCGCGAGTTGTGCATCATCGCTTGCGATACGCTCGATGTTGCCGGAAGATGACCGCATGGTGTCCTGTGTGCGTGCACAGGTGCGGTGGATCCCGGGCCGTTGATGGCTAAGGAGGATCCGCTGCGGACTCGCCGCGATGTGAATCTGCCTGTCGCGGTGGAGTTGAGCGCGTCGGGTTTCGAGGATGCCGAGGAGATCGGGCACGGTGGTTTCGGTGTGGTGTTCCGGTGCACGCAGGTGGGGCTGGATCGCACGGTGGCGGTGAAGGTGCTGACCGCGGAGTTGGATGCCGACAATCAGGCGCGGTTTTTCCGTGAGCAGCAGGTGATGGGCCGGTTGACCGAGCATCCGAACATCGTCACGGTGTTGCAGGCGGGTGTGACCGCGAGTGGGCGGCCGTATCTGGTGATGCCGTATCACCGGTTGGGTTCGTTGGATGCGTGGATCCGGCGGGAGGGGCCGGTGCCGATCGAGACGGCGCTGTGGGTGGGGGTGAAGATCGCGGGTGCGCTGGAGAGTGCGCATCGGCTGGGGATCGTGCATCGGGATGTGAAGCCGGGCAATATTCTGCTGAGCGAGTACGGCGAGCCGGCGTTGACCGATTTCGGTATCGCCCGGATCGCGGGAAGGTTTCATACGCCCACGGGCGTGGTGACCGGGTCGCCGGCGTTCACCGCACCCGAGGTGCTGTCGGGGGAGGCCGTGACACTCGCCGCGGACGTGTACGGGCTGGGTGCGACGCTGTTCGCCGCGTTGACCGGGCACGCGGCGTTCGAGCGTGGTAGTGGTGAGCAGGTGGTGGCGCAGTTCTTGCGGATCACCGTTGCGCCGGTGCCGGACCTGCGGGCGGGTGGTATTCCCGAGGATGTGGCGGCGGTGGTGGAATCGGCGATGAACCGGGATCGGCATGCGCGGCCCTCGGCGGCGCGGCTGGGCGAAGCGATCCGAGGCGTGCAGCGGCACCACGGATACCAGGCCGGGGATGTAGCCGTGCAGCACAGGAAACCGGGGGTGGCTTCGGGGCTGCTGTTCGACCAGCAGCTGGGATCGGTCCCTCCTGAGACTGCGGGGAATCGCGGCAGCAACGGTGAGCTGCCGCTCGAGCTGACGAGTTTCGTCAACCGCCGCGCCGAGATGACGAAGATAAGGAACCTGTTGTCGGTGTCGCGGCTGGTGACACTGGCCGGGATCGGTGGTGTCGGCAAGACCCGGTTGGCCTTGCGCGCCGCGTCGAGTGCCCGACGCGATTTCGCCGACGGAGTATGGATGATCGAGCTGGCCAGCGTGCGCGACCCGGCACTGCTGGCCGACGTCGTGGCGGCTGCCCTGGGCTTGCGGGACGATTCGGCCCGGCCGATGCGGGAAGTGCTGGTGGAATTTCTGCGTTCGCGAGAGACACTACTGGTTTTGGACAATGGCGAGCAGGTAGTGGAGGCTTTGGCGAGCCTGGTCGAGACGTTGTTGCTGGCATGCCCAGGTCTGCGGACTCTCGTCACCAGCCGTGAGCTGTTGGATATCGCCGGGGAATCGGTGCTGCGGGTGGCGCCGCTGACCGTTCCGGGCACCGACGGTGAGCCAACGCTGCGCGGGTTGCCCAAATATGACGCGGTGACGTTGTTCGCCGCTCGCGCGGCTGCGGTCGTGCCAGGTTTTGAGGTCTCCGAGGATAACAAGACGGCTGTGGCGGGGATTTGTTCCCGGTTGGAGGGATTGCCGTTGGCGATCGAACTCGCCGCCGCGCGGATGCGCACGATGTCGCCGGAGCAGATCCTGGCGCGGCTCACGGACCGGTATGCGTTGCTGACCCGCAGTACCAGCAGCCGCACCGCGCCGAGGCGGCAGCAGACGCTGCGGTGGTGCATCGACTGGAGCCACGAGTTGTGCACACCGGTCGAGCAGCGACTGTGGGCCCGGTTGTCGGTTTTTGCCTGTACCTTCGAACTCGATGCCGCCGAGCAGATATGCGGTGCTGACCTGGTGCCAGAGAGTTTGCTGGACGCGTTATCCTCTCTGGTGGACAAGTCGATCGTGCTCCGGGAGGAACTCGACGGCGTCGTGCGTTTCCGGATGCTCGGGACCGTACGCGACTACGGGCGCGAGCAGCTACAGGAGTCCGGCGAAGACCTGGATCTGCGTCGACGACACCGTGACTGGTATCAGCGGCTGGCGCTGGATGCCGAGGCCGGGTGGATCAGCGAACGACAGCTAGACTGGCTGGCCCGGCTCGACCGCGCGCAACCGAATCTGCGGGCGGCGCTCGAATTCTGCATGGCCGATGACACCCGGGAGTCGGGTGAGGCCGCGCTCCGCACCGCCGCGGCGTTGTGGATGCTCTGGACTTTCCGGGGTCTGTACGGTGAAGGCAGGCGCTGTCTCGATCGCGCCCTCGCCCACCCCGCCGCGCGCTCGATACCCGACCGTATCCGAGCGCTGAATGCGAGCATTGCCATGGCCGCGTCGCAGCGGGACCTGCAGTCGGCGGATTCGCGGCTGGAGCAGGCGCACGCACTCGCCGAGCAGGATCTCACCCCCACGAACCAGGCGCTGATTGCCTACGCCGATGGCCTTGTGGCGCTATATCGAGACGAACCAGCCCATGCGGTCTCGTTCTTGGAGAACGCGGTCGATATGCTCGGCTCGAATCGACAGGGGTATCTTCATCTCAGCGCATTGATGTTGCTCGGTTGGGCCCATACCCGGCAGGGCGACATCAGCCAGGCGATCAAGTGTCACGAGCGGATTATCTCCATCACTGAAGCATGCGGCGAATCGCTGTATCGATCGACCGCGCTGTGGGGACTGGGCATTGCCGTATGGCAGCAGGGCCAGCGGTCCCGCGCACAAGAGTTGCTGCAGGAATCGCTACGGGTCAACCGGCGCGTATGCAGCCCGGTGATTGTGGCGTTCGATCTCGAGGGGCTGGCGTGGACTGTCGCCGACGACGATAGTGAGCGCGCGGCCGTACTGATGGGTGCCGCTGAGAGTCTGCTGAGGCCGACCTCAGGTGTTTCGATCTTCTTCCCCGAGTTATCCCACGCGCACGAGGAATGTGAGCGCATAGTGCGTCGGGTGCTCGGTGTACAAAGATTCGATGCGGCGTTCCGGCGCGGCCAGGTTATGGAAATGAACGCTGCGGTGGCCAACGCGCTTGGGGAGCCGTCAACTGGCACCCAGCGCGCTTCGGAACCGAAATTGACCAAACGTGAATGGCAGGTCGCTGACTCGTTACCCGAGGACTCACCAACAAGCAGATCGCCGCCAGCTTGGTGATTTCGCAACGCACAGCCGATGGCCATGTCGAACACATTCTGACCAAACTCGGCTTCACCTCCCGTGCGCAGATCGCGGCCTGGATCGTGGACCACGCCAAGTAAGACTGTGGGCGTCGAAGTTGCGGATTGCTTGGTAAGAGTCTCAGTCGTCACTTCAGGCGACGTCGTCAATGACGCTCGCCCAGGTGCAGTAGCTTGACGACGCGAACTGTGGTGAGGATCTCGTGCGCAGAGGTGGCGCGTTGAGAACGTGCGCGGCGTGCATGTGTTCGGCGCTGAATGCGACGGTCGCATCGGGGACAACGGCGACGTGATAGGCGAGTTTCACGGGGAAGCGAGCGGTCGATTCGCCGCAGGTGTTCGTGAGCGGGCCGATGACGATCACATAATCGACGCCCTGTTGCTCGAGTTGCGGATCCAGGTCGTATTCGCGAACCCCGACTGGGCCCATGCTCGGCCACGACGGCATCGCCGTCCTGAACTTGGAAATCCTCATGGAAAGTTCCACCCCCGGCTGTCCTTCGGGAACAGTTGGCTCTGGCCAGCGCTGTTCTGCGAATGGTTGGGGAACTCCACTGATCGAAGTCACCAGGAACGTAGTGGCGGGGCGGGACGAAGAATACCCTTGCCTGCACGGTGCGTGCGGCGTCGACAATTGCCTTCATGTGCGGGCGGGTCCCGGTGGCCTCATGACCTGCTCCAGGGCGGTCCCTGGTTACCCGCCATCAGAGAGAAAGCGTTGTATGGGTCTCGCGTTCAACGAATCGATGTAACCACCTGAGGGATTCTTTCGCCGTAAATTGTCGCCGGAGCAGGGGCGCGCGCTTCTGAAGCCACTGCTGTAGGCGGCCTCAGCGAGCGGGGTGTGTTGTGGGGTTCAGGACGTCGCTCGCCGCCGGATTCGTTTCGGCCGCGCACGGTACCGGCGCCCGGTGATGTGCACGTGCGGATTTGGCTGGGCGAAACTGCCTTCAACTATCGGGCTGCCGCATGCGCGGCAGCCAATCTGATTCTTGATTGGCGCCGAAAGCGCTGGTGTACTATAGAGTTGATTGTTCACACTCCGGAGGAAAGCATTCCCGATACTCGTTTGCCGAATGAACGACTTTTCCTCGGGCCATAGCGCCATCGCGATTGTTGGCCGTGAAATCGGTCTGTTCAGGGTTCGCGATGCTCAGCGGCCCACGCCGCGATCTGGGCGCGAGGTAAAGCCCAGCTTGGTCGGGATATGTTCCACATGTCCCTCGCTTGTGCTTGTAATAGTTCTGCCGGGAAACTCCGAGGATCCGGCAACACCTGTCCACCGGAGCCCCGGCATCGACGAGACGGTCGATCACCGGGTAGATCCTTTTTGGGCGCGGCTTGTCCTCGCCCAGGAACTTCGCGGCCTGCCGGATGATCGCCAACTCGCTTTTCCAGTTCCTGGATCCGCCTGCGGGCAGCGCGCAGCTCAGCGGACTCGATCGATGACCTACCGGGCCGCAGACCGCGGTCGATCTCGTCCTGTCGCAACTATTTCGACAATGTCGCCGGATGAATACCCAGCTCCACAGCCGTCTGCTTGGCCTGCTTACCAGCACGCACAAGCGCGACCGCTCGTGCACGGAACTCGGGAGGATAAGGACGTGGCATGTCGATCAGCCTTTCGTGAAGACCGTCAGTTAGCCACCAGAACTGGAACCCGAGGAGTAGGGCAGGTCAACCTGTCACCTGATCGTGCAGCAGTCCCCTACCGTGGAGAGAACCTATCAGTTCACCTCCAAACCGCCGGACCTCGACTTCGAGTACCGGGTTGCCGCCAAGAAGAACGGATCACCCGACTGGAGCTTCGACGACGGAACGTACGGTTACGTCGATGTCGACGGCGCCCTCGATCATGAGGTGAGCTACGCCTACTTCGAACCGACGCCCTTCGCCGGATGGAACATCACGGTCGACCCCCTCGACAACCGACTTGTCGAACGCGACTTCGATCACCATGCAGTTGTCCGGCTCGATAATCCACGACGCGTGACAGACCACCGCCGAGCAGGCCGGCATCGATTCTGGTCTCGGTGCTGGCAGCAGTTCCGGGGCGCACGCGGCGGACACTATGCGGCGCAGGTCCGCTCCGAACCCCCGCGCCGACCGCAGCTTGCTGGGCTTCCTCCCGGCCCGCCGCAAGAAGCCCGAGCCGGGCCGGGGCCGGACACACGAGCAGATGGCCGCGGAATTCGACGCTGGCGCTGACCATACCGAATAAGGCAGCCGAAATCGTCTACCGCGGAGTCGAACACGGCAAGCCTCGGATCCTGGTCGGTCCCGACGCCTACCTGTGCGATGCCCAGGCGCGGGTGACACCCACCCACTACTACCGTGTGGTCACGCTGCTGGAGCGCCGCCTGCGCGCCCGCGACGCGAAAAGGGCGCGGGCATGAGCGAACACTTCGACGTCCCGTTCGTCGGCGTCGGTCTCTCGATGCGCGCGACACCCCCGGATCGCGTAGGTGCGGTGCGGGAAGGCCGCCCGCAGGTGGTGAGCACAGCCACCTGTCACTACAGGCGGGCGAGAGGGTGGGGCTCGCCGGTGAGCGCGACCAGCACCTCGGCCACTGTCGCCAGTCGCCGAGGATCGTACCGATGGTGAACCTGGGTACCGTCGATGTGTGAGGTTCCGCGCTTGAACAGGGTCGCAGCAGAGCGCCCGAATCGGTTCTTGACGAACTCGCTTGTGGTGTGGCCGATCCAGTCCATGTTCACCTGTAGTTCTTCAGCCCATGGGAGTTCATCACGGAACCGGCGGACGAGGTACTGGTAACGCGCAAGAGCGACCGGTGTGCCGTCGTCGTACCGCAATACCCGTTCGGTGACATTCCGGCCACCGCGGTTTCTCACATGATCGAGCAGGCGATTCATCAGGGTGGGGGAGATGGGCTGCCACCGGATCGCCCCACCTCGTTCGTGAAGTCTGACAAGGCAGTCGTCGCGTTCGAGGTCTTCGATGTCCAGCGTGAGGACGGAGCTTCTCCGGCAGGCTGTTTCGATGTGTAGCCGGAGGATGAGCGCGTCGAGTTCGGTGTCATCGCCGGTGGTCGAGGCCACCCGGCCGAGGTCTGCGATCTGGTCGAGACTCAATGCGCGGGCCTTGCCGGAAACCTGGGATGTCTTGCGGGCTTCGACGGCCGGGTTCGCATCCGGCTGGATCAGGCCGTCAGTCTCTGCGTTCTGGTAGAGGAACCGTAGCGCGGAGATGAAGTTGGCTTCCGCCCCGCGACCCCCTCTACTGTTGGCTCGCCTGGCAGCTCGGCGCCGGTGCTGGGACGCGACATCCTCGATTTCCGCTGCGGTCAGCGAGTCGAGAGGTCTATGACCCCATTCTGTTTCGATGACCGGCCAGTAGGAGCGGTGATGATTCATGCCTTCTGGTTTCGTGATGGCGAGTCGCTGGATGTACTGACTGATCGTCGGTATGCGTGCTCGATCGGCTTGCTCGGTCGCCAGATCGTCGAGGGTCAGCCCGAGCGAGGCCACGAACCGGAGCGCGGCTTCTACATCATCGTGCTTCACTCGCCTACCGCCTCGAACAGTTCCGGGCGATACGACCACAGTGCCGCACCGACCGCTCGAAGCGGGTAGATGATCAGAACATCGCTGTCGAGCCCGCCGGCCATCAAAACCCGCTGGCCGGTGCGCAGACGCGAGGCGCGCCGCGCCGAAACCGGGAGGAACAGATAACCGTTCGCCGCCACCGATGACTCGCTCTCGGGAACGCGGGTGACGTGCAGCAGCCCCTGGCTGGGCTGGATCGATACCGGTTGACCGACCTGCCATCCGAGGCTTTTGATCACCGATCGGTCACCCAACCGGCCCGCCGGATCGATCGTCGTCGTCGCGCAAGTGAACTCACCCATCGGCGGCACCGCCAACTCGACAGGGAACGCGAACGGGATCGCTGCCGCCCCGGTCTCCTGGGCCACTGTCGAGGCGTCCACGACACCATCTGCACGGTCAAACGTCGAGGACCTCGACTCAGGGTTCGAGACGCCTCCGGGTCCCCGAACATGATCAAATGACAACTTTCCAGACGTAGTGTCCACGCTTCAATAGCTCCTTCTCGATCCTGTCAACGATCCACCACGCGACGAGCTCGCACCCGCCCTGCTATCCCCATATCCCGGGCCGCACACGACCGGCGGCCCCGGCCCTGGACAGCTCCATCTGCCGACGCCGGGACCCGCCACAAGCCGCAGGCACCTCAGATTCCGAGTCTGCGTTTGCGACACAACGCAGGCGAATCAAGATCAAGTAGGCATCCACCTTCTACGACCTCGCGGCGCGATGCACCCATCGGGCGCCTGCCATCACTGAAGAGTGAGACGGCGGCCACACTGGGTGATCTCGTCGGCTTCGGCAGACGAAGCCGACCTATCACCACCCAGACGGCGGCGGAGCCCTCGAAACGACGAAGCGTCGACCCGCAGCGATACGCTGACACCGCCAGCCCGGGCCGCGCTCCCGCTGTCACAACTTCGCCGTCCGACCGACTTGCCCGGCCAGCGAGTCCGTGGCCGAATATCGACGCCGTCACGGCGCCCGACCGGAAGAACACAACCGCCGCCACTCGGTGACACGCTCTGCGTGGGCAAGATCGTTCTGCGCTCCGACTGGCGCCTTCACTTCCCATCACCGCCCGGCCCGCCCATCCGCGCCAGCGCCGCGCTTTCGAACGGATACCTGCGCAGATTTGCAGATCTCCGGTGTCCAGACCACCTCGGAGAACCGAAAAAGAATGCACCCTCTGCAAATTTGCGGAGGATGCATGACAAAACAGTGTCCGGAGGGGGACACATGCGCTAACCACACGGATCGACCTGCGAAAGGGAGGGTACGGGTCTGAGTCACTCACGAGTGAACTGCGCAAGGGCTTGCAGGACTGATGACTCCACCTCGACAAGTTGCGTCCAGCCGTGGGTGGGTGACCAGTACCAGCCGCCGAGTCCCCGAAGCCCGGAGTCGGCGGCTAACCACAGGTGAGTGATCTCGGGTGGCAGGACGGGGCTGCGGGTAGGGAGCCTAGGTTCGGCCAAGCCGCGGGAAGCTGGAACGTTGTGTCGATCGACCCATACGAACATGTGCCTCTCGGGCATGCCCGCATCTAGCAACTTGTTTCGCGCACCCTGTTGGTCCGCGTCGCTGCTGAGTAGCCAGTTCTCGGCCTCGGCGACTGCCACTTCAGCTCCGAGACCGCTCGTGTATCCGTGGGAGTGCGCGACATGGACTTCCGGGCGGCCCTCGCGAGCGTCGAAGGACGAAACGTGTACTACTCCGAGTTCTCTCAGCCTCCATTCAACGGTCAGATGCTGCCCACCGTAGGGGTATGCACCAAATGTGTCTGCCTTGGTGCGCCCTGTCGATTCCAGTTCGCGCAGGAGGGGCGCCAGCCGATCGAGCAACCGGTTGAACCTGGTTGCATCCCGCTCACACAGCACCAACCAAGTCCTATCCAACCCGGTGATACGGCGGGGGCCAGCGGCATTCTTGCCGTAAGCGTTCTCGGCCATGCGGGCCGCTGGCACGGTGTTCCGACCAACTTCCATCGCTCCTACAGCCTTACCATCGAGACCGAGTACTCGATAGTCGACGAGATTGTTGGCGCTGCCGTCATCAATGACTTCGAGGGTGTGCTCGGTGTTCGCCTCAACTATGAGGCGAGCGGCGTACTCGTCGCGTCGCTCACCCGGGAGCGGGCTCGTCCGCAGGTGCGTCATGGCACACGATCGTCTCATGACCGACAGCAGTAGTCGCGCGAATTACCAGTACAGACGTCGCCCTCGAACGGTTCTGGGTTGCGGTTTGGACTTGTTCATGCGAAAGGGCAGCAGCTTGGTTGAGGCTGACATAGACACGGTCCGCAGCGACAGGTTCGAAGCGGAGCGGTGAGAAGCACGGAGACTGGCCCCAGCTTGCACTGGGCAGAGGAGGGCTCGGCGCGGCTGTCAAACCGAGTAGGGTGCCAGTTGTCTATTGCCGGCGGCGACTAGCCGGTCCACGAGCTTTTGCCAGCGCTGGAGTTGCCCCTGTGCTTCCGCGTCCCGGTACAGACCGATCAACCACTCGTTGAGTACGGGAGAAGAGTGGACCCTGACTTGATCGTTATGCACACACAGTTCTTCGACCCAGTGCAGGCCAAAGGTGGCTTGGCGGCTGGGGGTGAGCCGGTGCAGAAGGCTGATGAGGTCGTCGACGCATTTTTTGTGTCCGCGGGCGAGCGTCACCCATCGCGGGATTACGTCGATCAGTTCGTCGGCGACTACCCAGTCGAAAGGTTCGACTTCGATCTCGTTGTAGAGCCCTTCGGTCCAAGCGGCGGGGCGAGGCATCAGCGATGCCAATGCCCAGTCGCCCCAGGTGCGGTCGGTGTAGGGATTGGGTGTTCCGACCGAGAGTGTCAGGGCATGTTCGACAAGAGCGGGCCACGCGGTCCGAACGCTTTGTCCGAGTTTCGGTGTTTCGGCTCCGACGGCTGCGAGCATGTGCAGGAAACTGGCGAGCAGGTGAGAGTTTCCGCGGAGTGCGGTGAGGTGGACAGTCAAAGGCTCGATACCAGTGACGGTTGCGGTGTAGGCAAGGGCGCGTGCCGCTACGAGGGATTGAGTTTGATTGTGGTCGACCGACCATCCTTGCTTGTCGTGGGCAACCATCGCGCGCCGATGTGTTAGGAGCAGAATATCCAGTTGGGTAATTGCTTGTGCGGATATGCAACTGCTCGATGCGGCGGCGGCACCGAATCCGCGGATTGCCGAGCCGAGTGCGTCCGAGTCGATGGAATCGTCGTCGAGTTCGGTGAGTCGCTCAGTCGGGTCGGCGGTGATGCGTATCTGGGCGCGGGTTTGCCCCTCTGCATCCCACGGCCCGATTTCGGCATTTCGCGCGGTGTCCGTGAGCCAGTCGAAGGCAATGTGGTGGAAGCAGGGGTTCCCATGACACGTGCTCGACCAGAGGCGATCACATCCCCGCGCGAGATACAGGCGTGTCTCTGGCGAGGATTTGCGCGTCAGAGCGTACGCAGCGCGATCGACATCGGCCACTGTGAATCCAGCAGCAGCCAGGCCTTCGGAAAGATCGGGAAGTAAGAGTAGAGGAAGTGCTGTCGCCGCGGCTCGATCAGCGCCGAGGGCGTAGTACTGGTTCTCGTTGCTGTGATCTGCACCGTCTTCGAAGGCAGAGACGATCGACATGACCAGCTTCAGCGCGAACACTATCCCGGAACCGAACATCTGGCCAGTTCCGTCGGCCGCGTACCGGATGGCTGTCGATGCCACGTGTGCGGCGGCATCAAGGGGGTCGGACGCGGCCATCGAGGGTGGCAGCTGCAGCAGGTCCTCGGCCACGACCAGGTCGACGGAGATCTCCTCGGCCGTCGGCGGGACATAGTCCCCACCCGAGCGACGCGAGAAAGCCGCGTAGCGGTTCTGGAGACGCAGGAGTGTATTCGTGCGTTCCAGATCGGGTTCCCACTGCGCTTGCCACTTCACCACCTGCTCAGGTGGCTCGACCTCGACCAAGAACTGATCACCCGATCGATAACCTCTGAACCTGTCGACATCGAGACAGGCGGCCCAGCCCGCTGCTTCGGTGCCCATACCGATCGCATTCCCTTTGTCCGCGAGTTGGTGACCGACCGCACGCAGGCGATCCTGCCTGTCCTGGTCGCCGCCGAGGACCATCCGCATGCACACCTCTCGCAGCGTGGTCGTACGACGTTCGGAATGGACAAGCTGATCGGAATAGGGGGCATGCACGTCGATGTGCTCGTGAGTTACCCGGCTGGAGTCCAGAATCCAGATCATCGGCTCTGCGAGAAAAGGCTCGATTGCCTCTTGGGAGACTTCGATGTGCCGGATCATGATGCCCAGTAGGAGGGCGGGAACGGCGAGGTTCTCGCAGTCCTTGAGAAGGACGTGGACGATCGCCGACATGGGTACGCCTGCCTCGAGGAGTTGGTCGAGCAGTCGTTCCATTGCTTGGAGGGCGCTCATGCACGGGTATGGCCCGCCGGCCGCGCCGCGATACCAATTCCACACTCCACCATCGCCCACATAGTGGCGCTCTCGACCGGAGAGGCACATGGAGTGCGTGGAGTCGTGCGTGCGCTCGGAGGTCGTGTCCGATGTGAAGCGATAGTGATCGTCGACGCGGTAGCGCGCAGCGTGGTTCAGGATCTTGTTCAGCAGTGACGCCGAGTGATTCAGGCGAACACGGTTAAACAGTTGCCAGAACCCGCCGAACCAGAAAGCGGCGAAGGGAGGCTCGATCGGGGACCATCGCCCCCAGTGCTCGCGGATCCCGTCCTCGCGTAGCCCTCCACTGTCGGGTTCGAGGTCGATGTAGTAGCGTTCCATCAGAATCTGAAGCAAGTCGGTGCTGCGCTGGGCGACGGCGCGTGCACTCCACGGTGAGTCCACCGCCGGCGCAAGGTCTGCGGGTGCGCACTCGCTGATCTCGGTGAGGATCTGCTCGACGTGGGCGTCGATATCGGCGCCGAGCGCGGCATACAACTCGACGAGTTTCTCGTTGGTCAGCTTGTAGTTTAGGTAGCCGCGTTGCCGACGACGTCCGCGACCCGCCGGCCCGAGCCAACGGTTCACCAGGTGCGGCTGCTCGGTATCGGAGACATCGCTGGGAGGTTCGTAGTGTTCTTGCCAGTAGTCGATGAGTTGTGCGCGCAAGAGCTGGCGCGTGGGATTGCCAGCTGGCGTCTTGATGGCAACGAGCGCCTGCAGCCATGCGGTGATGCAGGTGAAGATCGATTCTGACCGCAACCAGGATCGGTCGTGTTCGAGGAGAACTCGCACCACAGGTTCGCCGCGGTCGATGTCTATCAGACCGTCAAAGGTCTGTCGCTGTCCCACCACGCGGATAACGTCGTCGAGCCCTTGGACCGAGTTCTCGGACGCGGTCAACGGGAGCCCCCGCAGATGCTCATACGCGCGTGGAGACTCCAGCGCCGCTTCGATGGGTACATCGGCCCACCTCGACCCGAATCGGGCACCAATATCAAGAAATCCCTGCGCGACCCGCTCGAAGCCTGCCGACGGAGCGATTTCCGCGTGGAGTAGATACCCCTGGCAGGCCAACTGCGCGGCCGACATCGCCCATCGAGGTACTTCAGCATGCTCAAGGGTTCGAGCGATCGCGCCGGAACGGAAGAGTACAAGCGCTACGGCGTAACGCCGGACCTCGTCATGTGCGAACCGCGGTTGCGGATCGTAGATGTTGAAAGGAGCGAGCAGATGATCGCGACGCAACGCGTCGACCGCGGATGGATCGGTCACGTTCGGGTGTGATGCGGCCGGTAGGCCGAGTTCGCGCTCGGCGAGTGCGAGGAGAGCGTGCTCGCGTCCCTCCGGTGATCCGAACGCGTTGTTCTCGTTGCGTCGGACGAGCCCCCGCCAGACGATCTCGAGGCAACCCCACCCCGTCAAAGACCCCTCAAGTGTGAGCCTCGCACGGACCAGCAGGTCCAATACGACCAATCGCCGCAAGAGTGACCGTGGGGGCAAGTTTCGGAGCAGGCCAGTCAGTGAGATGACCTCACCGGCGATTCGCGTAATCTCCTCATCGTTGAGAGGCGGTACCTCGAAGGCGCGAACAGCGCTGAACAGCGTAGTCATTTGATCACGTACTTGGCTGACCGCAGTATCAGCCGACACGACGACCAGTCCGGCATTCGCTGCACGCGCAGCGCGGATCAACTCACCGAAGACAACGCTGCCACCCTCAAGTACGGCGTCGGCAGCATCCACCACAACGATCCGAGCCTCGACAGGCGAGTTTTTCAGCGCGTCGACGATGCCACGTTCCAACGACGACCGCAGTGCGCCGATCGAATCGAGCAGATACCGAAGGTTCACCACAACGGCCTCGAACCTGTCGGAGTCGCGAGATGCCAACCGGCGAACCGTCGACAGAACCAAAGAGCTTTTCCCCGTGCCGGATTCACCAGTGACAACGAGAGCGCCACCGTTCGTTCCAGCACCCAGCAGGACATCGCCGAGTTCCACCGAGAGAACGGCGCGCTCGACTCGAACAGCCGGTTCGTCATCGGTCGCTACGCCAATGGTCGACCGAACGGAGCGGTACGCGAAGCTTTCCGCGTCATCCAAAGCTGCCTGTAGCCGATTCGACGATCGAGCGTGATCACCGAGAAGAGTACGAAGGTGTCGGCGAGCGACTCTCTCGTTGACCTCTACCCCCAAAAGGTCCCACTTCGCGCACAACGTGAATAGACGATCCCGCACATGGACACCGGAATATGGTGGGCGCGCTATCGGGCCCAACGCGTTGGCCATAGCGGACCAGTCCGCCTCGTTGGCGACTTCTACCCGGAACTGGAGGACCCACAAGCACGTGAGCAAACGCCACGCGAGCAACCGGATTTGCTGTTCGGGCAGGGGCGAAGGTCTGCTGTCTCTGATGAGGTCCGACAGATGTCGGTAGCGTTTTCGGAGAGGTTCATTCCTGCGACCAGGCGTGTGCACCTGTCGATAGAACGACTCCTCGTCATCGAGGTTGTGGCGTGCCAGGACGGCAAGTTCTTGAACTTGGTTGAACTGGTCGGTCCAATCGGCGACAGCAACAGCAACGCGAATCTTATTGTCGTCGCCTGTGCGCGATACTTGGCGAACCAACGAAGCCACGAGCTGTCGAGTTTTCGCATGGCTACGTACAAAACTCGGTGATCGTCGCGCGGCCACCAGTAGCTGGACCTTGTCCTCATCAGTTCCGCCGACTATCAGCAGATCATCGACATCTCGGCCGGAAGTTTGAAAATGGACCTCCGTGACGGGCAACTCATCGAGCTCGAGACGACCCTCGCCCAGCAGCATCCGTGCGACATACGTGGCAGCGACGTAGTGGGCAAACGTTGAGCCCCCGCCCCCACCTGCATACGGGCTGATCGCCTTCACCGGCTCGACAGTGTCCTCGCCATCGAGCGGCGGCGAGTCCTCCGACACCAAACCGCTCATAGAATCGATCACGTAGCCCCAATTCTCTTTGTCGCTCCGCGCGGGCGAGACACATGTATGCGTAGCTTGGCAACGAGCAGAAAACTCTAGCAGGCGACCGGGGACTTGTGGATCTAACGGCTCTGGCATCCCTGCGGCGTGCGGTACCGGCGCGGCGGATTCGCTGCGCGCCGTCGCGCTGAAGCTAATGCGTCGAATGCTGACTGTGGAACTTCCACGCATCACGGACGATGTCGGTGATGCCTGGTTTCTGTGGTGTCCAGCCGAGTTCGCGTTGTGCAAGTTGGGAGGAGGCGTAGAGGGTTGCGGGGTCGCCTGGTCGTCGTGGTGCGGTCTCGATGTCGAACGCGACACTTGTGACGTCGCGGATTGCTTGGATGACTTGGTGGTTGGAGTAGCCGATGCCGTTGCCGAGGTTGTAGATCTTGTGTTCGCCGGGGTGGATGTTGTCGAGGGCGAGGAGGTGGGCTTGGGCGAGGTCGGTGATGTGGATGTAATCGCGGATGCAGGTGCCGTCGGGGGTGGGGTAGTCGTCGCCGTAGAGGGTGAATTTGTCGCGGTGGCCGAGGGCGGTGTCGAGGGCGAGGGGGATGAGGTGGGTTTCGGGGTTGTGGCGTTCGCCGATCATGGTGCCGTCGCCGCAGTCGTGTGCGCCTGCGACGTTGAAGTAGCGCAGGGAGATCGCGCCGAGCGCGGAGGCGCGGGTGTAGGTGGTGATGGCTTTGTCGATGGCGAGTTTGGTGTCGCCGTAGGTGTTGACCGGGTTGGTGGGTGAGGTTTCCAGCAGGGGCAGGTGGGTGGGTTCGCCGTAGACGGCGGCGGTGGAGGAGAAGACGAGCTTGCCGACGTGGGCGGTGTGCATGGCGTCGAGTAGGGCGAGGGAGGCGCGGGTGTTGTTGTCCCAGTGCCATTCGGGGTGGTGCATGGATTCGCCTGCGGCGATGAGGCCGGCGAAGTGCAGGACGGCGTCGTAGCCGGAGGCGGGGGTGAGGATTTGGGCGATGTCGTGGACGCGGAGTTTGATGAATTCGGCGTCGTGGGGGATTTGGCGGTCGTCGTTGCGGGAGAGGTCGTCGATGACGGTGACTTTGTGTCCGGCGTCGAGGAGCAGTCGTGTGACGGTGGCGCCGATGAATCCTGCGCCCCCGGTGACCAAGATTTTCATCTGACCTGCACTTTCATGGCGAGTAGGTGGTCGTGGATGGTTTGTTTGTGCGCGCGGAAGTGGTCTTCGGGGCTTTCTCGGCGTGCGCTGCCGGTCCAGCCGGTGATGCGTTCCCAGGCGCGCTGCTTCACCGTAGTCAACGCGGTCGGGTCGGGTGTGGTGTGCCATGCCTCGGCCATGGCGCGTGCGAGGGCGTGGACGGTTTGGTGGTGGCGGGCGACGATTCGGCCGCTGCTGGTGACGGCGTAGCGGGTGTAGTTGACCGCGTCGGGGCGTGGTTGTCCGAACTCGGTGTCGAACCGGGTGAAGGCGTGGTGGAGGTAGGTCCAGAATCGTCCCGGATCCATGGGCGGTTGGGTGGGGTCGGCGCGCCAACGCAACTCAGCGCGCATCTGCTCGGCGAGGTGCGGCGCCATTTGGCCGAAGTCGTGGTGGGCGTAGGCGCCCTCAAGCATGGCGGTAGCTCGCAGGATCTTCACGCACAGTCGGCTGATGAGCAGGTGGAAGCGCGTGGAAGCCGCTCCGGTCGACCACTGGTCGTGGAGGCCGAGCCAGAAGTAGGCCTGGGTGTAGTAGAGCAGGATTTCGTAGGCATCGCGGGCGTCGAGTGTGACGGGGTGGTGGTCGGGCAGGCCGCGGTCGGTGGCGGGCAGGCCGAGGTTTTTGAAGTCGTGCCCAAGAGAGGTTTGGATGGCGCGGTAGTCGCCGAGCGACAAGGTCATCAAATCCACTGTGTCGAAGTATCTCTCCGCGATGGCCATAAGGTCGTGGACTTGGGTTGAGGGGCGGTCTCCGTAGTGGACGTAGAGGAGATCGACGTCGCTGATCAGCAGCGGCTTGCCGTCGTGGCGGATGAAGGTGGGTTCGCCGCGGGCGAGGGAGCCGCCGACGATCAGCCAGTCGTCGGCGGGTACGCAGTGCCCGAGCGTGCGGAGGTCTTCGGCGATATCGAGGGCTTCCCGGGCGACGGCGGCGGCGTGGGGGAGTCGGGAGGTGATGCGTTCGGCCAAGGTGGTGGTGTCCACTTCATGCCTCCGGTTCGCTGGAAGGCGTAGGCATGGGCAGCAGGACGGGTCCGGGCTGGTGGGCGGGGACAGGTGTTTCCTCGTGGACCTTTTTCGCGGTGATGTGCGGGCACAGTGAGCCGCAGATGGTGCAGGACGCGCCTTTGCGCAGGCCGTGGGTGATGAACGCGTTGCCTGCCAGGCCGGGGTAGAGGGCGTGGCCTTGCTGGATGTCCCAGTCGTTGGCGCGGCGGGCCACGCTGATAGCGCGTTGCCGTGCGATTTCGGGTTCCCAGCCGCGCACCAGGTCGAGCGCTGTGATGGCGACACGGACCATGCGGATGGAGGTGGCGGTGTCGGGCGCGGTGGGCATGGCGTAGTGCTCGTTGTGGGTGATCGAGGCGAACATGTCGCCGCCGCACTGTCCGGCCGCCGCGACACCGAGGGCGTTGACGGTGTCGTCGAGGGTGACGCCGTTGTCGATGACCATCGGTCCGGCCAGCCACAGCGGCGCACCGCCCAGTGCTTCTTTGTAGGCGGGGATCAGTTCGGGAATGCGGTGCAGCGGCATGTGCCCGCCGCTTTCGCACAACACCTGCACTCCGGCGCTCAACGCGTCCTTGCGGAGTTCGGCCAGCAATTGGATCTCGCGCCATTTCAGCTCGTCGCCCGCATCGGCGGTGGCGCCGGGGCGGAAGATGTCGCCGAGGTCGAGGACGACTTCGTGGCGGCGGCAGATGTCGAGGATCCCCTCGAAGTACTCGATCAGAGGGTTGTCGCAGTGGTGGATGCGCATGTAGCGGGCCAGCAACCCACCGCCTCGTGAGGTCGTGGGCATGATCCGGCCGGATTGCTCGCTCATCCGCGCGAGGGCAGGGTTGATGCCTGCATGGATAAGGACGAAGTCGACACCAGCGGCCAACCCGAGCTCGAATCGGTTCAGGAATTCATTGCGGCTCAACTTCTTCCGGGGATCAGCGAACAGGTCATATGTCAGGCATGCGCCGAGCGGTACGCCCATGACTTCCTTCAGATCCGCGCGCAGCGCCACCCCTTCAGGGTTGGTGGTCAGGTCCATGACAGCGTCGGGTCCAGCGGCGAGGACGACCGCCATGCTTTCCACGATGGTCTGCCGGTCGCGGTCACGCGGCCCCAGCCCGACGAGAGCGGCAACTTTCCGGCGGGTGTCCTCACCGACGAGCAGCGGTTTGAAGGCCGTCATGTGCCGACTCGCGTGCGACCGCAGGAACACCAGGGTGCCGCTTTCGACCCTGCGGGCGGCGGTGTCAGGGTCGAGGTCTTCGGCCTGACAGGTGGCGATGAACTGAGGATCTCTTGCGAGGGTGAACATTGGCGTGTCCTTTCGATCAGAGACGTATCGGAGTGGTGGACCCGGCAGGCCGCGGTGCGGGCGGTTGGCCGTCGACGACTTCGGTGATCAGGTCAGCCCAGTCGACAGCCAGGGCACTGACGTGGATCCATGCCTCACGCACGGCGGGTTCGGCGGCGTGCTCGGCAGTCGCGAGGATCAGTTCGGCATCGACGTACGCGGCGGCCAGGGCATCCATGGCTGGCCCTATGCGTTCGGTGCCGCGTCGTGGCTGAATGTGGGTGCTGACCCAGTTGTCGATCAGCGTGACGACATCGTCTCGGCGTCGGTCGACTCCGACCGCGCGTTCGGGAATGACGCGTCGGGTGCGGTGCAGATGCGCCAGCGCTTGCGCCCACCGGGTGATCAGATGGTCGCCCGGGTTGTGACCCGTCGCGCCGCGGAATGCCGCGCAGAGCTGGTGCCAGTCCGGAATCCGAGGCAGCCGAGAATCGGCCCCGGAGAGCGAGAAAACTTGTCGCACAGCCGCTGTCATCTGCGACGAACGCGTAAGTATGGGTGTGTGGCGTTCGGTGGGCATGCTCGGGCTACACCTCGGTTCCGAACGAGTAGGCCATCGCCGCGAGGTAGGGCAGGCATCCGCCGCCGTGGGCGGCATGAGCGTGGAGAATGAAGCGGGCGCGGTCCAGATCCAAATCGGTGGGCTCGGCCGCGCAGTCGCGATACTGCACGGCCCACAGATCCCGTGTGTTCTGCGAAATTCTCACGACAGCTCCCTGACAGTCGGTGGGTGGGCACGCCGATGCCGGGCCCAGGTGCACGCGCCCGAATCCGGCTCCGCTCACTGCTGATCACTCGCGAAGGGCGGAACAGCGTCGACCGCATGCCCCGGCATCGGGTGCTGGTCCCAGATTCGCGGCCGCGCCTTGCCATCCCAACGCCCGACAGGGCTAGCCCCACTGGGGCTTGCGCATCGCCAACAAGGGGCCGGGATCAGGCGAAAGGGGCATTTGTGCACGTAAAAGCCATCCACCGCATACTGTGAGACAAACTGCGGTCAACCGACTGAGGTGAGATATGAATACTGGGGGACGTATCTGCCGCACATGCCGCACGGCGCTGCCCACAAGACACGCCGGAAACCTCTGCCCCGACTGCGCCTCAGCTGCCGGGTTCAAGCACGCGCTCACCGCCGACTTCTTCGACGACCCCACGATCCGCGCGGCGCTCGCGGACCACGACTTCAGCGTCGTGTTCACCCTGATTCGCGAAGCAACCGGCCTCTCACAACTTCAGCTGGCCGCGTTGCTCGACCTCACGCAGTCCAGAGTGTCAGCCGTCGAACGTAGAGAACGCCGCCTCACCAGCGCCAAGCTGGTCGCCAGAATCGCCGATACCTTCGCGATCCCCGCTTCGCTGCTCGGGTTCGGCCCCGGGTCTGCGAGTAATCTGGCCCGCGAGGAGGTGACGTGGGTGGAACGCAGAGACTTCATCACCCTGGCAACCGCAGCCGCACTCGGTTCCCATCTTCACCCGCAACTCGACCGGCTGGGCAGCATCCTCCCTGACCGGCTAGAGCCAGTCACCCGACCACACATCGGATCCGCCGACATCGACGCCATCGAAGCCATCACCGAAGGATTCCGGCGATGGGACCTCGCACACGGCGGCGGACTCTGCCGGACCGCAGCACTCACCCAACTGCACCAAGTCCGCGCCCTGGAAAGCGCCGCATGCAGCACGGACATTCGAACACGTCTATGGATCGCCACCGCCGACCTGGCAAGCATGGCCGGCTGGCTGGCCTACGACATCGAAGAACACGACTCGGCCCGCAAACTATGGACATACGCCCTGCACACCGCGCACCGTGGCGAAGACCATCCGCGCAGCACCGACCTCACGGTCAGCATTCTGCTCGACATGGCCCACCAGTCCCTGCACCTGAAACGACCTGACGAAGCACTGAAATTCGTTCAGCTCGCCTCATCGACCGCCGCCAACAGGCGCCATCCGATCAGCACCATCACCGCCGGGTACATCGCCACGGTAATGGGCTGGTGCTGGGCATCCCTGAACGACTCCGCAGCCACCCAGCGCGCCCTTAGACTGTCCGAAGACCGCTACGCCGCAGCCGAACCCGACACCACTCCTTCCTGGGCATGGTTCGTGACGCCCGCGGAAATCGCCGCTCAACACGGCCATGCGATGTATCTGCTGTCGCTCTCAGATCCTAAGTTCGCGTCATCGGCGGTCGAGCGTCTGTCCACAGCGATCACTGGACACGCCAGCGAACATGCGCGCAGCCGCGCAGTCGCCTTGCCCACCCTTGCCGGCGCTTGCTTGCAGGCGGGTGATTTCGAGTCGGCCAACCAGTACGGGCGTGAGGCGATCACGGCGATCAACGAGCTGTCTTCACCCCGCTGCTACGTCCGCCTCCGCGACCTGGACGGTATCGCCACCCGACACGACGGCGACCCGATCGTCGCTGACTTGCGCAGCGATCTAAGAGCGGTCCTCGCCACTGCGGCCTCATGACCACCGAGAGCCAGCTTCCCGGTCGCGCCGCCGTGCGCGCCGCCTGTGAAGAGTTCGGTGTCGACGACCGCGATGCACGACTATTGCATCATCGGTCGAACGCAGTGTGGTTGCTGCCCCACGCTGATCTTGTCGTGCGCCTGGCCCCCGACACCGCCTACCGGTGCGAGCGCGCTCACACCGCCGTCGCGGTCACACGGTGGCTGGCGGCCGAAGCCCAATCCATCGCGCTCACTCCAACGGCCGGAGCCCAGCCAGTCACCGCCAACGGCGCAATCGCTACGTTCTGGCCCTACCGCCCCTCGCCAGGTCGGCCAGGTCCGGCCGACCTCGGCACACTGGTACGGCGGCTGCACTCGGTGGCGCGGCCACCGTTCCCCGTGCCGCGATACCAGCCGTTGCGGCGGCTGTTCGAAGCCCTGGCTCTTGATGACGAGCGGACGACACCCGCACTTACCGACTCTGACAGCGCGTGGGTGCGCGCCCGTGCCGAAGCACTGGTCGGCCAGTTCACGCAGACCGAATTCCCGCTCGGGGAGGGCCTGGTGCATGCCGATGTCCACAGCGAGAACGCCGTCTGCGATGACGGGCAGTGGCTGCTGATCGACTGGGACCAATGCAGCATCGGGCCACGCGAACTCGACCTGGTGAACGGCTTGCCCGATCACTTTCATCAACCACAACACGAGCGGGCACGCTTCGCAGCGGCCTACGGGTACGACCTGCTCGACTGGCCCGGATGGACCTTGCTGCGCGACATCATCGAATTGCACTCGCTCGGCGCCTACATCCGGCTCGCGCCGACCAAAACCGCGGCAGCCGAACAGCTGCGGCATCGCATCCAATCGTTGCGAACCGGCGACAGGGCCGTAATGTGGCAGGCTGTTTCGTGATCGTGGGCGTCCACGCGATCCGACAACGTACGAGTGCCTACCGAGTCATAGTTCGAGACCGGTGTCAAGCTGCCATTCGGAGAACTCCATCGACTCGTCGGCGCTGAAGTCGTTCTCATCGGGTCGTGCGGTGTCTTCTCGGAGTAAGTCTTCGAAGTTCCGTTGGGTTGGGTTCAGTGCGGCACGACGGTCCAATTCGGCGTGGTATCCATCGAGTTCGCGCTGCAGATGGGTGCCGTTTTCGCAGGCTTGTTGGTCGCCGAAACCTCGGGATTGGCTGCTGGCACTCGGTTCCGCGCATGGGGGCCTTACGTGGTTGGCGAGTATCTGGTCCCACTCGTGTTCTGCTCCGGCGAGCAGGATCGCGGTGCGGTGCGCGCGGCGGGCGGAGTCGTGAGCGGTGGTGTGGTGCCGGTCGCGGTTGATGCGTTCGGTGAGCAGTGCGTCGATGCGTGTTTGTAGTTGTCGGCGCTGTCCGCGGCGGTAGCGGGGTGTTGTCGAAAGTTCGGTGCGGGCTTCGTGAAGCGCCGTGGTGATGGTGTGCAGGTCTTGGATCGCCGCCTGTAGGTGTTGGTCGGCTTGCTGGGCGGTGCGGATTGCATCGTGGGCGGTTCCGTGGCGGCGAGCTTGGTCTGCGGGGTCGGGTCGGTCTGGTCGGAGTACAGGTGGGCCGTAGATGAAGGCGTCGGTGTCGGTGAGTGCGATGCTGAGCTGGAGTTGTCTGATGTGCTCATCGAGTTGGTGATCGGTTAGCTGCATCAGCGGGTTGTTCGCGATCTGTGTCGACGCAGCTGGGGACTTTGGACGTGGCGTTGGGCGGGGCGGCTG